>JAUZOE010000012.1 GCA_030706605.1 Bacteroidota bacterium | reverse complement strand
GCTTTAGTGAAATAAAAAATTTGTTTTTAAGAAAAATACATGCAGTTACATTTAAAGGATTTTTGCTGAAACTATTAATGTTTATAGTAGCATTTACTTTTAATAAACTGACTTAATAACTAGCAACTTGAATTAATTAGATAAGTCATCTTATTTCCTGTATGAGATTTGATACTGTTACCATAAAAGATATTGCCAAAGCGTTGAACTTTTCAACCTCTACCGTTTCACGTGCGTTAAGAGGAAGTCATGAGATCAGTGAAGAAACAAAAAAGATCGTTCTTGAATACGCAGAAAAAATAAATTACCGGCCTAATCCTGTTGCACTAAGTTTAAAAGAAAGAAGAAGCCGCGCGATTGGTGTGGTAGTAAGTGAAATTGCCAATAATTTTTTTTCACAGGCAATCAACGGAATTGAATCGATTGCTTACAATCGTGGCTACCATGTAATCATAACACAAAGCCACGAATCAGAGGAAAGAGAGAAAGTAAATGTAATGCATCATGCTTCCCGTTCAGTGGATGGTTTATTAATTTCTTTATCAAGCGGAACGGTAGACCTCACTTTATTAAAAGACTTGTATGAAAAAGGTTTGCCAATCGTTTTCTTCGACAGGATTACCGATGAAATCGACACTCATAAAGTGACTGCCAATAATTACCTGGGCGCACTGCATGCCACAGAGCATTTAATTTTACAGGAATTCAAAAAAATTGCTCACATCACCAGTTCTCCATATCTATCTATTACCAAAGAAAGATTGCAGGGATATAAAGAAGCGCTTGATAAACATAATATTCCTTTTAATGAAGCCCTGGTCAAGTATTGCAATCATGGCGGGATGATTGTTGACGAAGTGGAAATAGCAATCAAGGAATTATTTAACGGGGAAATAAAACCTGATGCCATTTTTACTGCGAGTGACCGTATAACCACTTTTTGCTTATCTGAATTAAAAAAATTACAACTCAAAAAAGCAACCGGATTTGCAGGATTTACGAATACCAGAGTAGGAGAACTATTTGATCCCCCAATGACGGTAGTGCAACAACCCGCCTTCGAAATAGGACAAACTGCTACAGAAATGCTGATTCAAATGATTGAAAGCAAAAGATCCATAACCGAATTTGAAACAAAGATTCTGGATACAAAATTAATTATCCGGAAATCTTCATTAAAAGATAAAAAACCTGATTTAACAACTGTTTAATAATGATGTGCTCTTATTTTCTCAAAAATAGGCAGGCCATATTCTTTTATTGAAAATAGTTACGGAATCGTTCCCTAATGAATTCTTCAGGAAGAAGTAATACAAATGAATTGAAAAATCCGAAAACTGAATCCTGGTTATTGAACAGATATATCGAATTATTATGTCTGCCTTTCTTAACATGGCATTAATCTTGAACAATATACGTTTCCTATCAAAACTTCGTTTCTTTAATGAAAGTATTGACAGATTGACAAGTGAAAAAAATATATGAATAAAAATTATTTCCTGGGCGGACCTGAAGATGAAATGGAATTTATGCCCATAATTCCCCTGCATGAAAATGATGATGCAAATGACGAACAAGTGATTCCTGCTGAATTACCACTACTTCCTTTGAGAAATACTGTTTTGTTTCCTGGTGTTGTAATCCCGATAACCGTTGGCAGGGATAAGAGCATAAAAGCAGTAAATGATGCTTATAAGGCTGACAAATTGATAGGAGTAGTATCACAAAAAGACAGTTTGGTAGAAGAACCAATTATAAGTGATTTAGTAGAAATTGGCACCATTGCAAAAATAATCAAGCTCATCAAGATGCCAGATGGTGGAACTACCGTAATTATCCAGGGCAAAAAAAGATTTAAAATTGATGAGATTACTTCTGATGATCCTTATTTTAAAGCAAAAATAACCGTTCTGATAGATGACGAATTGAAAGATGATCATGATTTTAATGCGATGGTTTCCTCAATTAAAGAACTCGCAGGTCAGATCATACAACTCTCGCCCAATATGCCTTCAGAGGCTACCATCATTTTAAAGAATATTGAAAATCCGGCATTTTTAATACATTTTGTAAGTAGCAACCTAAACAGCAATATTGGCGAAAAACAAAAATTACTGGAAATTCAAAGTATTAAAGCCCGGGCAGAAGTATTACTCAATTTATTGCAGACAGAATTACAATATGCCGAATTAAAAAACAAGGTCACTAATAAAACCCGTGCAGAGCTTGACAAGCAGCAAAAAGATTATTTCCTACAGCAACAACTTAAAGCCATAAAAGAAGAGTTAGGTGGCGATAACGTAGCTGAAGTAAAAGAAATGCAGAAGAGAGCAGAAACCAAGAAATGGCCTGCAGGTGCAAAAGAAATGTTTAATAAAGGAGTGGAAAAATTAGAAAGGATGCATCCTTCCACGCCTGATTATTCCCTGGTCTATAACCACCTTGATCTCATGCTGGATTTACCATGGGATGAATACACGAAAGATCAGTATGATTTTAAAAAAGCCAAAAAAATTCTGGACCATGACCACTATGGCATGGAAAAAATCAAACAAAGAATACTTGAATACCTTGCTGTACTCAAATTAAAAGGCGATATGAAAAGCCCGATACTTTGTTTTGTAGGGCCTCCGGGAATTGGAAAAACTTCACTCGGGAAAAGTATTGCCAACGCCATAAACAGGAAATATGTGAGAGTAAGCCTTGGCGGACTTCATGATGAAAGTGAAATACGCGGACACCGCAAAACTTACATCGGAGCTATGCCCGGAAGAATTTTGCAATCTATCAGGAAAGTAAAATCATCGAACCCGGTAATGATACTGGATGAGATTGATAAAGTGGGTACCGATTTTCGTGGCGATCCTTCATCTGCTTTATTAGAAGTTTTAGATCCTGAGCAAAACAATAATTTTTATGATAATTATTTAGAACATGAATACGATCTGAGCAAAGTGCTTTTTATTGCCACCGCAAATAATTTACAAAATATTCAGCCAGCATTACGCGATCGCCTTGAGATCATTGATCTGAGCGGTTATGCAATTGAAGAAAAAATAGAGATTGCCAAAAGACATTTACTGCCCAAGCAAAAAGAAATTCATGGCTTAAAAGACGTTTCTTTTAAAATGAGTGATGCTGTTATAGAAAAAATTATTACAGACTTTACTAGGGAAAGCGGTGTTCGCGAATTAGACAGGCAGTTAGCAAGCGTAATGCGCAAACTTGCCAGGCAGTATGCCGAAAAAGGGAAATTAAAACCTACTGTAAGCCTCAAAGATGTTGAAACAATCCTGGGAAAATCTAAGTACAATAATGAAATGTACAAAACCGCATATATGCCGGGAGTGGCTGTAGGATTAGCCTGGACATACGTTGGTGGTGACATTCTTTTTATTGAATCTACCACCAGCGATAATGGCAAAGGTGATTTAAAACTAACCGGCAACCTCGGAAACGTAATGAAAGAAAGTGCTTCCACAGCCTTAAGTTACCTGCAATCGAATGCAAAAAAGTATGGCATTGACCCAAATGTTTTTATCAAGAAAAATGTACACATACATGTGCCGGAAGGCGCCGTGCCTAAAGATGGCCCAAGTGCCGGCATTACTATGATGACAGCTTTGGCATCTGCATTTACCGGCAGAAGAGTAAAGCCTTACCTGGCTATGACGGGTGAAATTACCTTACGAGGCCAGGTACTTCCGGTTGGAGGCATTAAAGAAAAAGTGTTAGCGGCAAAAAGATCAGGGATCCGTGAAATCATTATGAGTGTACAGAATGAGAGGGACGTAAAAGATATCAATCCCAATTATATAAAAGGGCTGAAAATAAATTATGTAAAAACAATGCAACAGGTATTGGATTTAGCATTGGTATAAACTATTACTCTCTTTTAGATTCATCGGCAAAGTTTTGTGAAAGCGGAAAGGATGAGTTTGGGTTTCTTACCCATTGGATGATTTAGGATAATTGTGCGGTTTGGGTTCAAACTGATGTTGGCTTTGCCGGGCTGCAAAGCCACCTGCACAAAACACACAACATCGGCGACCTCTTTTTAGTTTTTGCAATACCTTAAAATTGGGAGAAAGAAGAAGACTAACCGGGGCTAAACCCCTTTTTGTGCGTAGTGCGTTGTCACCAATTATTGAAATTAAATAAGATCGTTTTGTTGCTATTTAAAAAAATAACTTCAAAGCTTTTAAACCCATAATTTTTAATCAATGCTTTTTCTCTCCTCAAATCAGATGTTAGTGAAAGCATTTTTTCATTTTTTATTGTCTCTAAATACTTGTCACTTTTTTTGAACCCTTCTTTAAGCAATTCTAAATATAATTTGTCATAATCCGCATCGTCAAATTGATACATATAAGAAATGTTGTAACCGCGAAAATTATAGATTGAATTACTTCCTAAGTTTGCGATCAGCCTAGCAGATTTCGGTAGTCAAGTCAGTATTTTCTTTCAGATTATCTTTTTAAAATGAGTCTCTTGGATAAAAGTCTGTAAACAGGTAATACGAAAATATACTTGTCAAAATTAGTGTCACAATTATTGCAAGCTTTTTATTTATCTTCTTTTTCAGCAAAAAAAAAGAACTCCGATAAATAAGATTGGAATTATTATAAAAACGAACGTCGACAACAGTAAAGATAAAACCTAAAACATGTCCATTTTTACTTTCTTTAGAGTTTAAGAGGAGTGGTGATTGCATTTCACATAACGTTCAGGGCTTGCCAAAGTGGGGTCATAGATATTCGTCCGCCCCAGCTAACTGAACTAAATTTATAAATAAAAGTTTACACGTTAATAGACAAATCCTGCAATAGATTTACAGGATGATTTTCATTTTTTTTCAAAAGTATTTCTTTTTTAAAAATAGTATTTCCATTGTCTCTGATGGTTTATTTTTTGATTGTTGTGAAATTTATTTGGAGATAAGTTGCCGATACTCATGTGTGACCTGCCATTGTTTTAGAGAATGATAGCTTTTTTCATGAGGCCTTGATTTTTTTGTTCCTTTTTATATCAAGACAAAAAGGAAATAAAGATTGACTTGGTACGGATAGAGTTTTGAGATTAAAATACCTGGATCAATTGTTTGTCACTTTTTCTCTTGAAAGAAAAAGTAACCAAAAAGTTCAAGGACAACCCAATCAGTTATTCACGTAATATTTATTTTTTTATTGGTGTTCATTATTGCTTCGCAATTCGTGCTTTTATCCGGCCCACCCCACCGAGATTCTTTACTGGATGGCATGATTCCTGAAATTGATCTATTTTTTTCTTAGTGTACTTTGTCGCCTTGTGGTCAAATCATTATTGAGGCAGTGTATTAGCTTGCGATAAAAATCGAAGCCTCCATGGAAATAAGCCCTCTGCGGGTTCCGCTATATTTAAATATTTGCGCCAGATCATCTTTATGTCGTAACTTACTAAATGTAGAATGGTTGAATATTTCAAATACACCCTAAATTCATAGCTTCTGCATAAAAACCCTGGAGGAGAATCATAACAAAATAAAGTAACAACAGGGACAACCTACCGACATTCAACAGGATATCTTGCCTCGTGGTAATTAAGAGAAATTAAGAGACAATTGATGCTTTTCCTCATTTGAAAAATAAAAATTGAACCATCCTGGATTTTTATTTCGATCCAGGCTTTCGTCAATTAAGGTTAAGATTTTAATTACAATCAATATGAAACTTTTTATCAAATATATGGTCAGTTTGCGATGCAAAATGATGGTAAAAGAAGAGTTAAAAAAACTAGGACTGCATTTCATAGTAGTGGATTTAGGCGAAGTAGAGATTATGGAAAACATTACTGCTGAACAGAGAGCTGAACTAAAAACTTCTTTATTCGAATCAGGACTGGAACTGATGGACGATAAAAGAGCCATTTTAATTGAAAAAATAAAAAATGTAATTGTTGAAATGATTCATCATTCGGATGAAATGATCAAAGTAAACCTATCCGATTACTTAAGCGAAAAATTAAATCACGATTATACTTACCTCGCTAATTTATTTTCAGAGGTGCAGGGAACCACTATTGAACAATTCATGATATCACATAAGGTAGAACGAATAAAAGAACTGATTATTTATGATGAACTGAACATTTCGGAAATAGCCTGGAAGATGAATTACAGCAGTGTGGCACATTTATCCAATCAGTTTAAAAAAGTGACAGGACTTTCTCCTTCTCATTTTAAACAATTGAAGGATAAAAGAAGAAGACCATTGGAAGACATCGGAAATTCAGAAGAGAGGAATTAAAACAAATCAAATTTAAAAAGATTTTATAAAAAATATTAAATGGAAAATACCAATCCGCAGGATTCACAATACACGCGCAGTTTAATTGAAGCTAGCTTGGACCCCCTGGTAACCATCAATATAAATGGAAAGATAACAGACGTGAACAAGGCATCGATTAAAGTAACCGGTATATCCCGAAAGCAGTTAATTGGCACTGATTTCTCAAATTATTTTACAGACCCGCAAAAAGCACAGAAAGGTTACATGCAGGTTTTTGAAAAAGGTTTTGTAGCAGATTACCCCCTGACGATAAAACATAAAAACGGGAATTTAACTGATGTGTCCTATAATGCTTCCGTCTATAAAGATGATAAAGGAAATGTTTTGGGAGTTTTTGCTGCAGCCCGTGACGTTACCGAACAACAGTGGGCCAAAGACTTAAGGATAGCCAATAAGGAACTTGCCTTTCAAAATAACGAGAAAGGAAAAAGAGCAGATGAGTTGATCATTGCCAACAACGAACTCGCTTTTCAAAATAATGAAAAGGAAAAACGTGCTGCTGAGTTAATTATCGCTAATAAAGAACTGCTTTTCCAGAATGATGAAAAGGAAAAACGTGCTGCTGAGTTAAGGATTGCTAACAAAGAACTTGCCTTTCAAAATGATGAAAAAGAAAAAAGGGCCGCTGAGTTAATTATTGCTAATAAAGAACTTCTTTTCCAAAATGATGAAAAAGAAAAAAGGGCTGCTGAGTTAATTATCGCTAATAAAGAACTTCTTTTCCAAAATGATGAAAAGGAAAAACGGGAGGCTGAGTTAAGGATTGCTAACAAAGAACTTGCCTTTCAAAATGATGAAAAAGGAAAACGGGCTGACGAGTTGCTCATTGCCAACAAGGAACTTGATTTTCAAAACAAAGAGAAAGAAAAAAGGGAAGTCGCGAATAGGGAACTTAAGGCATCCGGAAGTTATCTGAAACTTGCGTCTCAATATACCCGAAGTATTATAGAAGCAAGCAGGGACCCATTATTTGCTATAAATTCTGCAGGAAAGATAATTGATGTCAACGAGGCCACCATTAATGCCACTGATAAGGTGAGAGAAAAGATTATAGGAACTGACTTTGTAAATTATTTTACTGAAAAGAAAAAAGCGAAAAAGGCCTATCAATTAATCTTTCACAATGGATTTATTACAGATTATTCGTTAACTATTATAGATGGCATATTGACTGATGTATTCTGTAATGGATCAATTTATAAAGATGAAAAAGGCATTGTAATGGGGGCTGTAATTGTTGCAAGAGACGTAACGGAACAAAAAAGAATTGCCACTGCTTTGACAGAAGCAATCGTTTTTGCAGAATTGGCCACCGGAATTGCTGAAGAAGCCAAAATAAAAGCCGAAAGCGCCACCCTTATTGCTGAAGATGCCGTAAAAGCAAAACAGCAATTTTTATCCAACATGAGTCATGAAATCCGCACACCGATGAATGCGATTATCGGGTTTACAAAAGTGTTGCTAAAAACAAATGTATCGGCAAAACAAAAAGAATATTTGCAAGCAATAAAATTGAGTGGCGATTCATTAATCGTTCTTATTAATGACATACTCGATCTGGCAAAAGTAGATGCCGGAAAAATGACCTTTGAGCAGGTGCCTTTCAAAATGGAATCCTCTATATCCGCCATGCTTCATTTGTTTGAGCCCAAAATCCAGGAAAAAAATTTAAAGCTGGTTAAAGAATATGATAATAATATCCCAAGGGTCCTGCTTGGCGACCCGGTACGGTTGCACCAGGTTATTTTAAACCTGGTTAGCAACGCCGTAAAGTTTACGGCAAAAGGGAAAATTACAGTGAGTATTCAGTTACTGCAAGAAGATGAAAAGAGTGTGACTATACAATTTTCGGTTATGGATACGGGAATTGGGATACCTGAGAATAAGATAGAAAAGATATTTGACAATTTTCAACAGGCATCCAGCGGTACTTCAAGGCTATATGGCGGAACAGGCTTAGGCCTTTCTATTGTAAAACAATTAGTGGAACCACAAGGAGGTACTGTACAAGTGATCAGTAAAATTAATGAAGGCTCTACTTTTAGTTTCAGTTTGACTTTTCAAAAAACAGATGCAGAAGCTGTGGCAGAATTGGATTTGCAGGAATTGGATCATGAAATTAAAAACATTAAAGTTTTAGTGGTGGAGGATATTGCACTCAATCAATTACTGATGAAGACACTTTTAGATGATTTTGGATTTGAACATGATATTGCTGAAAATGGAAAAATAGCCATAGAAAAACTTCAGGGCAATTCTTTTGATATTATTTTGATGGACCTGCAAATGCCTGAGATGAATGGGTTTGAAGCTACAGATTACATACGCAACAAAATGGATTTAAAAATTCCTATCATCGCATTAACTGCCGATGTCACCACTGTTGATTTGGCAAAATGCAAAGCCGTGGGCATGAACGATTACATTGCGAAGCCTATAGACGAAAGATTATTGTATAAAAAGATCACTGAGTTTGCAAAACAACCTGCAATCACCGGCGGCGGGGCCGAAGAGAATAAATATATTGAAATTAAGAAGCTGAAATGTACTAACCTGGCTTATTTGATACAACGTACTAAATCCAATCCATTATTGATGATAGAAATGATTTCTATTTACCTGGATCAAACCCCTCATTTAATTGCGGCAATGAAACAAAGCTTGTTAAGTAAAGATTGGAAATCGTTATATGCGGCGGCACATAAAATGATTCCCTCATTTTCAATAGTGGGTATTAGTGCGGATTTTGAAATTATGGCAAAAAAAGTGCAGGAATATGCAGGTACCCAACTGCAATCAGAAGCAATACATGAGATGGTTTTGCAACTTGAAAACGTTTGTGGGCAGGCCTGTATAGAATTGCAGGAAGAGTTAAATGCGATTAAAAACAAAAACCTATGAACAAAGAAAATAAAATAAAACTTTTCCTGGTAGATGATGATGCCTTGTTTCTAAAATCATTAGAGATTGAATTTCTACAACATGCTGATTTTGCCATTGAAACATATGCAACCGGTGAACTTTGCATAGAAAATTTATTTCACAAACCTGATGTTATCATATTAGACTACCATCTTGACGGCATTGAAAAAAATGCGATGAATGGGATAGAAACATTAGATAAAATAAAAACATTACACCCGGATATCCCGGTTGTAATGTTGTCATCCCAGGATAAAATTGACGTAGCAATAAACTGTATGCATCACAAAGCTTTTGATTACGTAGTAAAAAGTGAAACTTCTTTTATCCGGTTACAAAAGATCATCTCAGATATCTTTAGTTACAAAAAAATTGAGAAGGAATTGAGTTGGTATATGGATCGGATGTGATCTTCTTTTAATGTCAAGATGATATGTGCATCAGTAATTGATTACAAATACAAAATGATTGCTTGCTAATTATACTTCATTTAAACGAAGTATTCTTCTTCTTTTATGTGAATCATGTAACTTATTCTAATAATCCTGTAACACTTAGCTCAATTAAGAGATCCACCTTTGCATGGTAGCAATTCTGTTACTAGTTGAACGAAGCGCCCGCACAAATGTGAATGCGAAAGATTCAATTTTATTGATTTTAAAAATATAAAATGAAAAAGACAATCCTTTTTGCTGCAATATTGCTGGTTAGTTTTATGTATCAAACAGCCACTTCCCAGGTTAGAGTAGGCTTAAATATCAATCTTGGAGTTCAGCCTGTATGGGGACCAGTTGGTTACGATTATGCCGACTATTATTATATGCCCGATATAGATGTATTCTATAATATTCCCAGGAGGCAATATATATACCTGCAGCAAGGTCGATGGATATTCTCTGCATCTTTGCCTTACCGCTATCGCAATTTTGATTTATATACCGGCTACAAAGTAGTGGTTAATGATTCAAGGCCTTATCGTCATGCTCAAACCTACAGAACAAAATATGCACGATATAAAGGAGACCATAGCCAGGAAGCCATCCGCAATAGTCATGACTCCAGGTATTTTGTAAACAAAGATCATCCGGAACACAACAAATGGAGAGAAGATAATAACCATCATCAAAATGGAAACGCTAACCAGGGTAATCATAATGATAACGGGGATAATCATAATAATCAACGCGGGAATAATGATAACCATGGGAATAAAGGCCATGAAAAAAAGCAGGATCATTGAACAGGTCTACGAAAGCGGTAGCTATTATTTTTTTGCATTCATAGTCCCATAAAAAAATGAGGGATTAAAATTATAACACATAGCTTAATTCAAGAAGGCACTTTCCTTAAAAAGAAGGTGCTTTCCAGTTTATAACAAAGGTGTGAATGATGCAACTTATTTCCATATTTGTGTAACACTTACCACAATAAAGTGATTCAACTTTACAGAGTAACAATTCCGTTACAATCTCAATAAAATAAAATGAAAAAAATTACATTTCTTATTATAACAGGCCTGGTACTATGCACCGGAGCATTTGCCCAATCAAAAGATATTAAAAATGATAAGAAGGATCTTAAAAGTAGCATTAAAGATAAAAAAGAAGATAAACAGGAAACAAGAAAAGACCTGGCTCATTTAAGATTAAAATCAGCTGTTAAAGAAAATAAGGAAGTGGGGCGTCATCGTAGAAGTATCCATAAAAAAGGTGAGCACCTGGAAGCCCATGGTGTAAAACATCCCGTTACCACTGCAAAACACCAGATTAAAGAAGAAAAAGAAATAAAAAAGGATAGTAAATAAATTATTTCTTTCAGGGAATCAGAAACAGCATCTTTTCTCTCATAAGTAATGCAATAATCACAATCAATAAAGCTCCATTTGAAAGGAGCTTTATTGATTGTGAAATTTAATATGGGGAATTAAGCAGTTAAAAATTTATCGCCCGAAAGTTCATTATAATTTAGAGTTGTAGGAAGCAATTTTATTATCAATCGAAAAATATTTCCATTAACAGAATAACATTAAAAAACAAAGATTATGAATTCAAAAATAACAGGAATAGTCCTTATGGTAATAGGCATCCTGATGTTAGCTTACACAGGTTTTAATTATGTAACTACTAAGAAAGTAGTTGACATTGGGCCGATTCAAATAAACCAAAAAATAAATCATCCTGTTCAATGGTCACCTATTATTGGAGCCGTATTATTGGTTGGGGGTATTGTGATCGTTACCACGAGCAAGAAGGGGTAAGGTTTAAAAGTTGCTCTATAGTTGAAGAGTGTCTTAATGTGTGAATGATATAACTTATTGTAAGGATTGTGTAACACTTATCACTTTAATAGCAGCCATCTTTGTGCTGCTATTAAAGTGAATAATTCAAATATAAAAACATGAAATCCCTAATAGAATTAAAAGGAAACTGGACCGACACTAAGAAAAAACTAAAGAAAAAATTTGACTCACTCGGTGAAAATGATTTGTTGCTGGTTAAAGGCAGGCAGGATGAGATGTTAGGGAGGCTACAGGTTAAGTTAGGAAAAACAAAAGAAGATATTTTGAAAATTATTGCTGAATTGTGATAAAGAACCTTGATTACTAAAATAAAAGATACCAAACCAATAAAATAAAACTTGTTCAAAAATTTAAAATACACATCATGGGAAATTTACTTTATATCGTCGCAGTAATTCTTATCATACTCTGGGCAATCGGATTCGTAGGATTTCATGTCGGGGGTATTATTCACATCCTCCTGGTTATTGCAATAATTGCGATACTTCTAAGGGTTATTCAGGGAAACAAATCAATCTAAAATAAAATAAAATGAAAAAAATCGCTCTCGTTTTAATGACAGCATGCTTGTCGTTAACATTCCTTCCACTGGCTTCAATTGCCGGTAGTCCTGAACCTGCAGGTTTGGTAAACACAACAACACCTGCATCAGCAAATACGAATGCTTTAGTCTTAAGGCTAAATGAAATTAAAAACATGGATAAGACTAACATGTCTTCTTCAGAAAAGAAGGCTTTGCGGAAAGAACTACATACCATGAAGCGTGAAGTCAAAAAATCCAATGGCGGCGTTTATCTTTCAGTTGGCGCCATCATCATCATTATTCTTTTGCTTATTTTGTTACTCTGATCAGGTAAGGATATGGATTAAACCGGTTCCACACCTGGTTAAACAGACTCTTTACTTTACTGCTATTATATATAAAAGAAACAGCCGGGCTATAAGCAACCCGGCTGTTTCTTTTATATATGGTTTGCCCCGCTTTTACGCTTCCCCGGCTATAAAGAGAGGCAGGACAAAGCAACCAGCCAGGAGTGTGAATTATGCAACATATTTCAAGAGTTGTGTAACACTTATCATCAAAAACAGGCAGACTTTTATAGGGTGATAATTTACCAAAAACCTTATCGCAAAATAATAAAAATTAAGACTATGAATAAGAATAGATTCAGTTCAATTATTATCGCTTTAGTAATATTATTGGCTTTTTCAGGGTGTGCGGAACCCCGTTATAATCACGATGGTGATCATCATCGTAATGAACGCCATCGTAATCATCGCCGGGGTCATGATAGGGCAGCTGTAGGGGTAGATCTTAATATTCACAATTAATTTTACTTCTGCAATATTTCAGGAAGAACTTTAATCCTGAAATATTCTATTCTTTCCCGTCCATGTCTTTTCTCCGGGCTACATTAAAGTCAGGACATGACGGCCAACAAGGAGTATGCCTGGTATAGGAATCATAAAACCCTTGGCTGCAATATATCCGGAAGATGGAATTTTTATTAATACAGGCAAAACACACCTTCAATTAAATCGAAATTCTTTTTTGAAGTTTCCAAAAAGCTTCAAAAAGAATTTTTACGGGCAATGACGAAGCCCAAAATGAAACAGGATATAGTCAAAGCGACTGCTCCGGCCAATGCATACACATTAACGGATGTTCTCTCAGAAAGAAAGACGAATAATAATAGTGACAAGCCTATGCCAATAATGACAGCGGCAAAGCCAACCAGGAGTTTAAGTGCTGTCATAGTTCTTTACTTTACTCGTTGGGCGTTTTAGGCGAATCTAATTGATCAATAATGCGGGCAACAATAAATCCGAAAAAGATGGAGGTTGCTATAAGTGTTGAATAAAGTATACTATTTTTCATTGTATGATTATTTTAATTAATAATTTTTAAAGTTTTAGCTTCTTAAGCGAGTTGCCTTTATATTTTTCAAATGAAAGCACAAATCGTGTGCCTATTCCTTCAGATGATTCTACTTCTATCTTTACATTGTTCGATTTAAGAATGTTAAGCGTAGCCGACAGGCCAATACCCAGGCCACCTGCCCTTTGAGAAAAAGATTCCTTAAATATATTTTGCAGGTTGCTTTTGCTGATGCCGCATCCGTTGTCTTCAATCTGTAGAACATATTGATCACCCTCCGGTTTTGTGATAAGGGTAAGTTCCCCGTTTTTTGAACTCATTGCATCTATAGCATTAATAATAATATTGGTCAATGCAATCTTTATTTTCGGCTTGTTTAATAATACCTGGTAGTTATCCGGAGCAAACTTCCTGGTGAGCCTGATATTTTTGAGCATGAGCCGGTCTTCGGCAATTTCAATTGCTTCATTAATAACCTCATGTAATGAATGTTTTTTGTTTGCCCACCGTCTGCTTCCTTGTAGGTAACCAGGTTGTAAATCAAATTGTCAATTTTTGAAGTACTTCGGTTTATAATATCAATATAAATGACTTTCTTTTTCTCGCTGGTATCGGACTTCAGCAGTTCTGTGCAAAAATTGATACAGGTAAGGGGGTTGCGCACTTCATGGGCCAATGCTGCAATAAATGACAGGGGGGTATCTTCTATTATTTCAGGAATCTCCGGGGTATCCATTTCCCCCAACTTTGCTATATATAATTCCATATTCAGCATCTGGCCATCCCCCTGCCCGGTATTTTGATTTGTTTGCATTGAAACTATTCGCCTGTTCATGATACTCAATTTTTATTTTGACTAAATTATTTTAGGTGAAGGTGGTTGTTTTAAGCCGTTTACCTGTTACACAATCCTCTTAATAAGTTACATGATTCACATATTTTATTTTATAGGCCCATCGTTTTTTCCTGTGAAATGCGTCAACATATTAAAACGACCAGCTTGCAAAAGAAAGAGAACACCCACAAAGGCTGAATTGCAAACTGAGGAGAGCGGTGGATAATTTACAGCAATATCTCACTTTATAAAATCGTTCCAAACCTTCTTCCAGTCTCAATTCTGTAGCAATTCTGTATTAACGTTTCGTTGGTAATCTTATTTATAAAAGCTTGGTCAGATGTGTATTAAATAACCACTCTAAAAATTACAATTATGAAAAAGATGATTACGTTATTATTCTTTGCAGGGTTTTTAACCACTGCATTTGCCCAACATGACAGGGGAGATCGCTACGGCAATCAATACAACA
Organism: Bacteroidota bacterium; assembly: GCA_030706605.1. Classification (GTDB taxonomy): domain Bacteria; phylum Bacteroidota; class Bacteroidia; order Chitinophagales; family Chitinophagaceae; genus Ginsengibacter. The sequence continues at coordinate 85,815 of JAUZOE010000012.1, read as the reverse complement.
AAAACTATCAACGTGATAACCGCCAGGGTGAAAATGGTTACAGGCATGATGATCAACGGGAATACAGGGACAGGGAGTACCGGGATAGAGATGACAGGGGATACAGGGACAGAGATGAAAGATGGAGATATGAAAACTATTATCCTCAATATGATAACCATGAAAGGATGGAAAATTATTATTACGGACATCATAGAGATTTTCTCCGTATTGAAATAAGACCTGGCAGACATGACCGGGATTAGGAAATTTCAATTAAACATTATAAACCCTGCAGGTAAGCAGGGTTTATAATTCCTTGTAAAATCGAATTACTTTTTTTTGCTGCTAAATTTTGCTATATGTTTTAATATTCTTTTTTGAGTGATATTTTCCCGGTCATCACTGAGTAAAATGGACCATGGTTTAAGTGTATCAATTTGGGAAAATATTACATTTAAAATTGCAATGGTGGGTAATGCCAAAAATATTCCCGGCAGACCAATCAAAGTTCCTCCTATTACAACGCCAACAATAGTCATCAGAGCATTTATTTTTACCTTGGAGCCAACGATCTTTGTCATTAAAAAATTAGCATCCAGGAAATGGATGACTTCCAAACCAATAATAATCCAGATAATTTCATTAATGCCTGAGTAATTACCTAATGTTACCAACACAGTAAACAATAAGCCGGTAACCAACCCTATATAAGGAATGATATTGAGCACAGCCGCAAATACTCCCAGGAAAATGGCATACTTTACGCCTATCAATAATAATACAACTGAATTGCAGGTGGCGACGATAGCCATTTCCATTAGAAGCCCTGTCATATACTTTTGAATAATCTGTTTTGATTCGAGCATTACCTGCTCAAGCCTTTCTTTGTGTTCGCTTTTAAAAACCGCAAACAAAAATCTTTTGATTAAATGCCTGTAACAAAGCAGGAGAAAGGAATAGATGGCTACCAGCACAATAAGCATCACCATTTCTGATACACTAAGGAAAGTTTGCCCAAGGTATTGGCCGCTGGATTGTCTTACATTTTCCCTGGCAGTATCAATAATAACTTTTTGTTGTTCTGTGCTGATGTGAAGTTTTTGTACTGCCCAGTTTTGTAAATCAGACATATGTTGGGCCAGGTGTGCCCTGATAGAAGATATATCTTTGAAAAACGCTGCCATTTGTGAGGAAAGAAAATATACCACACCTCCAATGAAAGACAAGGCCAGTATGACAGCAATAAAATTTGCCAGTATTTTGGGAAAATATAATTTTTCGAGCAGGTTTGTGACAGGTAATAATAAAATAGCTAAAAGTATAGAAAAGTAAATAGGCACCAACACCCCGTGACCAAGGTAAATGAAAACACCTATAAGTAAAATCACTGCAAGCTGGTAGAAAAGTTTTTGAGAATATAATACAGTTTCGGGTTTGCTCATTGAAGTAGATTATTAAATGCCAACAATAATACACAATTCAATTATCATAAAATGAAATATCCGCTGCAACTGAATCTTAAATAAATAGGTTCAATTCCCGGGCCAATAAATTCATATCAATGAAAATAATAAGGGCAATTAGTGAATAAAGTGGACATTAGTAAAATTCAGCCTTCGTAGCAGTTTCCGCTCTCAATTTCATTTTTCCAGCCTCTCTATAGAAGCCTGGGCTGCAGCGAGCCTTGCAATAGGCACCCTGAATGGAGAACAGCTTACATAGTTCATCCCGATGCGGTGGCAGAATTTTACGCTCTCCGCATCGCCTCCATGTTCTCCGCAGATGCCAACTTTTAATTTTGGCTTTATTTGCCGCCCCCTTTCCGTCCCGAATTTTATCAACTCGCCTACTCCGTCCTGGTCAATGGTCTGGAAGGGATCATCTTTTAATAATTTCTGATCCAGATAAACAGGAAGGAATCCTCCAATATCGTCCCTGCTGAATCCAAAGCTCATTTGAGTAAGATCATTGGTGCCAAAGCTAAAGAAATCTGCAACTGTGGCCATTTCTGCAGCTTTTAATGCAGCCCGCGGTGTTTCTATCATAGTGCCATAGAGATAGGGTATTTTTTTCATTTTCATTTTTTTACAGACGTCCTTATATACCTTGTCAACAATTTTCTTTTGATGTATCAATTCGTTAACGGTACAGGTAACGGGTATCATTATCTCAGGGAAAGCATCCTTGCCGGACTTAATCAATTCAGCAGTCGCTTCGAAGATGGCCCGTACCTGCATCTCAGTTATTTCAGGGTAACTAACGCCAAGGCGTACCCCGCGATGGCCAAGCATTGGGTTATTCTCATGTAGAGCCAGGACTCTCCTTTTTAACAGGCTCATACTGATGCCTAATTCTTTGGCTAACTGGTGCAACTTTTCTGAATCATGCGGAACAAATTCATGTAAAGGGGGGTCGAGTAGCCTGATCGTTACCGGGTGTCCGCTCATAATTTTTAATGTGTTTTTTATGTCTTTCTTTACAAAAACATATAACTCTTCCAGGGCTGAACGCCGTTCTTCTTCTGTTTTGCTTACAATCATTTTTCGTAAAAGAAATAAAGGTTGCTCACTTCCTTCTCCATAAAACATATGCTCAGTACGGAACAACCCAATTCCTTCGGCGCCAAATTTTAATCCTTGTGCCGCATCAGCCGGGGTATCGGCATTAGCTCTTACTCCCATTACTTTTATTTTATCAACCAATTTCATCAGGTCTTTATAAGATTGGTTTTTATCCAGGTTAATTGCCGTTAATGGTAGTATGCCTTCGTAGGCCAGGCCTTTAGTACCATTTAAGCTAATCCAATCCCCCTCTTTAATAACCACCCCGTTTTTTGAATGAAATGTTTTGGTATCCTGGTGAATTTCTATATCGCCACAGCCTACAATGCAACATTTGCCCCACCCCCTTGCTACCAGGGCAGCATGTGAGGTCATACCACCTTTGGTGGTTAAGATGGCTTGTGATTTATGCATGCCATCCACATCTTCAGGCGAAGTTTCTTCTCTTACTAAAATCACCTTTTCGCCTTTAGATGCCCATTCCACCGCATCATCAGAAGTGAATACCACACGTCCCATTGCCCCGCCCGGTCCTGCAGGCAAGCCTTTGGCAATTGATTTGGTCAGTTGTTCCACCTTTGGATCAAGCATGGGAAGCAATAATTCTATCAATTGATTCGGAGCTACGCGTTGTATAGCCGTTTTTGCATCAATCATTTTTTCCTGGTACATCTCTGTGGCCATGCGTACTGCAGCAATGCCATTTCGTTTTCCAACGCGGCATTGGAGCATATATAGTTTTCCTCTCTCTATCGTGAACTCTATATCCTGCATATCCTTATAATGTTTTTCCAACCTTTTTTGATAGCTGAATAATTCTTTATAAAGTGAGGGCATTAATTTTTCCAGTGTATTGAACTGTTTGCTCTGTGCATTTTTCGAATATTCATTAACGGGAGCCGGGGTCCTGGTGCCAGCTACCACATCTTCGCCCTGTGCATTCACAAGGTATTCGCCATAAAATTTATTTTCACCAGTACCTGGATTTCTTGTGAAAGCTACACCCGTGCAGCTATCATTACCCATGTTGCCAAATACCATCGCCTGCACATTTACAGCCGTTCCCCATTCATCCGGTATCTTTTCAATGCACCGGTATTCAACGGCCCGCTTCCCGTTCCAACTGCTAAAGACAGCGCCAATGGCTCCCCAGAGCTGTTGCAGGGGATCTTCCGGGAAATCAGTTCCTAAAACACTTTTTACAGTATTCTTATAATCTTTTACGAGTTCCTTCAATTCAGGTACCGTAAGTTCTGTATCACTGATGTATCCTTGTTTGTGTTTGATTTGTTCCAGTTTCTCATCCAGCAATTTCCGGATTCCTTTGCCATTTTTCACTTCCGCACCATCGCCCTTTTCCATTACCACATCGGCATACATCATAATTAACCTTCTGTAAGCATCATAGGCAAATCGTTCATCGCCACTTTGGGCAATAATTCCTTTGATCGTTTTGTCATTCAGTCCTACGTTTAATACAGTTTCCATCATACCCGGCATAGAACGTCTTGCACCTGAACGTATAGAAACCAATAATGGATTTTTTTCATCGCCAAATTTTTTACCCGTAAGCTTTTCCATTTTAGCCAGGGCTTTCTCCAGCCTTGTCTTTAATGTTTTGGGATACGTTTTTTTATGTTCATAATAATAAGTACACACTTCAGTGGTTACTGTAAAACCGGGAGGAACCGGCAAACGCAGTTTCGAATGTCCCGCCATTTCTGCAAGATTAGCGCCTTTGCCACCAAGAAGGTTTTTCATGGATTCATTACCATCGGCTTTGTTGCCGCCGAAGAAGTAAACATACTTTGCATTGCTCATATCTGCTTTCATGAATGATTATTTAGGTATTACATAAGTAATCAATTATTTCTTAAATAAGGATGATTAAGATCAAGCTGGTAAATGATTTTTATCAATTTTTGGGCGCTCAATTCCTGAATGAAAATCTAAAGGTTGATGATTGCACGGGTGGCAAAGGCATCAGCACCAATACCAGGCAAGGGCGATATTATCTAAGATATTAATTTAGGAATGTCGGGTGGGGACGCCCGCCGGGTAGGAGGAGTGATACACTATGCAACTCCTTTTACATATCTTCTTTCAGAAATATTCTTAGTTAGAAAACTAAGGATAGCATGGTATTTTACTATGTGCAAAGAAAAATATGAAGAACGGCAGGTAATTTCAAAAAGACAATCTTAATTTTATCATCTGTTGTATCAGCAGTTTTTTTATCAATTTACTAAAACCTAAATGTCTATTATATGAAAAAGAAAATAGTTCTTCTTGCATTCTTTGCGGTGGTAACCCTATCTGTTGCCTGTGCACAGGATATTACGGGCCACTGGACCGGTAAAGTGATGGACCAGTATGATGTTGCGTACGATTTTAAGGTGCAGGGCAATAGCCTCACCGGCAAAGATACCCATCCTGATGGCTCAGTGTCTGATATTAGTAATGGCATTGTTGGTGCAGATACGCTTGCATTTGATGTGCCCATACAAGGTGCAATGACACATGTGACCGGCAAAATAAAAGGAGATACGATTACACTTAGCATCTCTGTACAAGGAAATGATATAAGCTTTGATATAAAGAAGGCGGCAGGAACGCAGTAAGTCCCTGCCAGACTTAGTATTCGCATAGCCGAAAGAGCGCTGCCCTTCTTTGAAAAAGGTGCAGCGCTCCCTAATTATTTAAACACTATACGAAGTAACAGGGTACGAGTATTTCCTTATTCAAACACTCTAAGGACAACTCAGGGACTCGGCTCGGACCCAAGCCTTGATGAAGGGGAAATAACTTGCGCCCACCATTGGAAGTATTTATTTTCTTTTATTTTACCCAGGAATACTTTTTTTAGCATTCTTTGTTTTGCTGTTTTGTAAATAGATATTTCTTCTTTAAAGATTTTTACCATAGAAAATTCTTTGTGTATTCTTAAATTTTCAATTTCCCGCGAATAGTTCCAGATAGCTTGTTCGATATCTTTAAGTTCCCAATTAGATAATCTTTTAAGATATTCCTCCCGGTTACTCCTGAGGGAATTTGAAACCTGGGTGATATAATCTAACTGAGCCCTGGTTTTTAATGAGTCTGGTACATAACTAATAAGGGAGGTAGGGTTTTTCTGGTCGGGCTGCAAACGTCTCATGGCTTTTCTTTTTAAATGCCGTTTGAAAATTGGATTATATAAATATAACGGGTTAAACAGAAAATTATTCTTGTGAACAGAGGTTTCTTTTTGGTCGGTGCAGGTTGTTATGCGTTTCCAATCTAATAAATCGTAAGTCGGGTAGCGCCGTCCTCCCATGGAGCAGGTATAAGACTTAGCCCTTACCCGGCTAGCGCGTTTTTCTTAATAATTCAACAAATGGAATGGAGAAACCCAATTGATACGGGCTTGCGAAATAGAAGTAACACTTACCTGAAGGCTGAATTATTTAAAACATTCATAGCACAACATGGTAGTTATTCTTTTACTGAGTCGTGAACTTTCTGTGGTAATTTCTATAGTAGACTTCCGGAAAAATAATGTCCTGGCAAGTAAAAAATCATGACGTTTTCCCGGGAATTGTATCCGCAGTTTAATTTCAGAAAATTATGCCATTTTTATTATGAGCTTTTATAAAAAATTTCTATTTTGTTTGCCGCTTTAACCTCAAACATCCAATCTATGAAAACCTTAAAAGAAATTTTTGACGTATTGATTTCATTGGCTGCTATCCTGGCTTTTGCGCTTATTTTATTTTATATTTTGGTGATTCTTTAATTTATCCTTGCTATCCTTAGGTTGCTTTCAAACGAAAGTAACGCTGTCCTTTTTTGCAAAAAGGACAGTGGCCTCTAATTCTTTGATCACTCTCAGGACAATCGGGGGAAAGGCATCTCAAGCAAAATGTACCCAAATTTGTTGCTGCTTATAAAACTATTCTTTTACCCATAGCGGCTGATCTTTTGGCAGCGTCAAGAATTTCCATTACTACCATATTATATTCAAGGGAGGATTGATCATTTATTCCGGAGATTGTATGCCGAAGGACTGCCGTTAAGTAATTAATGGGGCCATTAAAAGGAGCCATTAATGGATCGGTCACTTTAGTCCCTTTAATATTTTCTCTCATCCGGCTCACAATGTTCTTACCATCAAGTGCATGCAGATATCCTGTCTCACCAAATATTTCCAAATCTTTTATGGAAAATGGCCAGTTCCAGGAGGCTTCAATCTGTCCTGTTGAATTGGGATATTCTAAAATTATCGTGGCATCATCATCCACTTTCGGGTATTCCCTGGGCTTATAATGCCTCGTAATGGCCGTGACTGCAATGGGCCTTTGGCCTTGCATAAACCATGTCATCAGGTCGGCACCATAACAACCAAAATCATTGAGCGCACCTGCTCCGTTTAAAACCGGGTCAGTCAGCCAGCTTAAAAACTCTTTGCTGGTCCCAATTTCTATTGGCCCCTGATGCCCGTCGTGCACTACTATTTTTTTGATGACGCCAATACTGTCCCTTGTTACTGTGTTGTACACATCCTGGTATGAAGAATACCATGTGGTTTCATAATTGGTTAATACTCTAATGTGATATTTATTGGCCAAAGCTTCCATTTGTTTGGCCTGAGATAAGTTTGCTGCCAAAGGTTTTTCTACCATCACCGATATACCTAAAGGTGCACACACCTGCACGATATCTAAATGCTTACCGACAGCATTATAACCCAAAACGGCATCCGGCCTTTTTTTTACCACGAGTTTCTTAAGGTCGTCATAAAATAGTGAATCAGGCAGGCGATACATTTTGCCATATTTCTGTTGTAATTCTTTATTAGGTTCAGCAATACCTACTATATCAACCAGGCCTTTATGGTACTGGCTTAATATTCCATGCACATGATCGTGCGTTAAACCTGCTACAACCACGCGGAGGGGTTGCTGTGAAAAAGTCCTTTCTGCGATGCAGGCAAACAAAAGAAAAATGATGGCTAGTTTGGGTGTGGCAAGGAAAGAAATTTTTTTATTTGCCATAATAATAGATAGTTTATATAGACGGTAATATAACCCCTACATAAATATAATTATATTTATGTAATAGGTCTTATTTTCTCCGGCAATCCTTAGGTTACTTTCAACCGAAAGTAGCGCTATCTTCCCTTCCATTATGCAATGATACGAGTATGAGGAATAGCTTTATACCAGGCGTGGTTGTGCCACTGCCTAATAACTCAAGCCTAATAAAACCTCTTTTCGATATGGCACAAGTATGGTCAACACACAAAGCCGGGCTACAAACCTAAAGGCCAACAGAAGGCTGAGTTATTATTGAAGTTTGGTAATAATAAGATGCGCTGATACAGGATCTACACCACCGGCCAACGGTGTAATGGTTAAAGCTGCGAAGCCCGAGGCAGGATTTCTGATATCTAATACTGAATTAGCAGAAGTGGTAGTTATAATACACATTCCGACTATTTGGCTGGTTCCTGTTGCACGTCCTACAACAGTGTAAGCTAATTCAGTTCCATTGAGCGCTACCACTAATTGTCCTGCTTCAGATACACTTACCTGAAACATTACCTGGTAGGTACCTATGTCCTGTAAATTAAAGGTAGTGGAGGAACTCCGGCTTATTGTACCTGACGCCGGCCCATCCTGGGGGAATTCTACTGATCCTCCTACTGCAACAGGGGCGGCATTATCACCCGGCATCAATGCATAAAAATCAGCATAAGAAGGTGTAGTAGTTGGTTGCAACGTTGCATTTACCCCCTGCATTGATACAGGAATCACTACCCAACCGGTATCTCTTTTTAAATATAAGGCAGAATCTGTTGTATTGAATAATATCATCCCTGTCGGTACAGAGGTCATAGCAATTATCTGGGCCGAAGAGGACCTTGGCAGTAATACTCCTTTGCCTGTACTTTCAAGTTCCAGTAAAGAATTAGCATTAACAATTGTAGGGTTACTGCCTATTTTAACCTGTGCATGAATGCTACTGATGCAGCAAAAAGAAACAATGAAAAGTAAAAGAATCCGTTGTAAAAAAGTAATCATAAAAATATTTTATTTGCAATAATACAAAATACCTTTTGAAGTAGGCTCACCTTTGTCCAGGCAGGCATCAAAACTTTTTTACCTCGTGTACCTATTCTTGTAATCAACAATAAAAATTGAATAGCGTATCCTATGTTTCATTGAGGAGGGTGCCAGGGAATCTCAGATGATTTAAATTTACGTACTAAAATATTTTACTTTAAATAGACAATTGACTTTACCAAATCGACCGTTCATTTTTGCTGAGGCATTCAATTGAGTAGGTTGATCAGGGGATGCCAATTCAGAGTTTTTAATTATCTTGCCCCTCAAATTTCAGGAAAGATAGAATAACTGTCATAAGGATACACCTTCCTCCCAGGTTGTTGTTAGAGATGGCTGTAATGCTTTATTGACATGGAGTTTAGTGATTATTCAAATAAATATTTTGCAGGGTTTATCTACTCACAGGTATGTTTATATAAAAACAACAACAAATTCGTTTATGATAAAAAAACTTCTATTTATTTTTTCTGCCCTGGTATTTATTGGCACAGCACAGTCCCAAATTTTAAAAGTTTCCGCCGGTACCGATATGACTATCCTTGCAGGCACTAATTTTAGCGCGGATGGCCTTACCCTTACCCCTTCAGCCACTTTTACACTGACTAACACAACGCTGAGTAAATCTGCTACGGCTATTCATACACCTATCAATACTTATATATCACGGGTGTATCAATTCAGTAGTAACAGCAATCCATATAGTGGTTCGGTACAAATAAATTATACCGACGGAGCCGAGCTAAATGGTATTGCCGAAAATGCGCTTACTCTTAACATTTACAATAGAACCAATTGGGGAGCGTATGCTGCAACGACCCGAGACGCTACCAATAATTTTGTATTGACTACTGGGCTGAGCAGTGTTACCCTTAACGAACTTACCCTGGCTGACCTGGCAGCACCTTTACCATTGGCTTGGCTTTCATTTACGGCTATCAAACAAAATCAAACTGTATTACTGCAATGGGCCACGGTGCAGGAGCAAAACACAAAGAACTTTACCCTCCAACACAGCAACGATGGTATCGGTTGGACAGACATTGATATACAACCAGCGGCAGGCAACAGCAGTAGTGCCAGCCTTTATAGTTATGTGGATAAGAGCCCTATAACAGGCATCAATTATTACCGGATTATGCAAACAGACAGGGATAACAAATACAGCTATAGCGAAATAAGATCTCTCAGGTTTTCGGCAACCGATGAACCATTTACAATTATGATGGCCAACCCTGTAACCAATGGAATATTAACGGTGCAGGTAAATTTGGCCACAGGCCTTGCGCTATACAATGCCAATGGTAAATTGCTTTGGAAGCAGCAGGTAAATGCAGGTATAAAAAATATTGATGTTAGCCGGTATGCAAAAGGTATTTATTTAATAAAGGCAAATAGTACTATACAAAAGATAGTGATACAATAAATCCGACCTTCAGAAGTTGTTTGTAGAATACGCCAGGTCCGGCCTCCTTCCATGGCGCGGGCCTGAGGCTTTGCCTTAGCCCTGCCTGCTTGTGTCACTGCATATAAATCATGCCTGATAAAACCAATCTTTCCAAAATAGCACAGAATAGCTAACAAGCATAGCGAGGCTACCAAAATGCGCCATATAAGGGGGAAATTTTCTAATCAGAAAGCAAATCTAAAGATATGGTCCACTGACCAACCTCTATACGGTTTCAATTGTGAATGTCTGGTGCAGCCGGGAAGATGGCGGGTAAGTTAAGAGTGACAGGCCTGCATGCACCTGCTATGTATTCAGTCCTTATCCTTTATCTTTCTTTTAGCACGCGCAGGCATTAAGACATTAAACTGTATACAAATGAAAAACTCAGATGATGTAAACGTTGACGGAAAAGTTGCACTGGTTACCGGAGCAGCAAGAGGAATTGGAAGGGCGTGCGCCCTGGCTCTAGCTGAAGCAGGCGCAGATATAGCGCTTGGACTAAGAGATATTGATGCAGATAATGGCATGATAAAGGAAATAGAAGCAATGGGAAGAAAAGTATTACCGCTGCAGATGGATGTAAGTAAAATGGATGAAATACATGCTGCCTTCGAAAAAATAAAAGAGCATTATCAAAGAGTTGATATAGTAGTAAACAATGCCGGAGTCGCCCCGGAGAACCTTGCTGAAAATGTAACGGAGAAAGATTTTGATTACACGCTGAACGTAAACCTGAAAGGAACTTTTTTTGTAAGCCAGGCAGCCGGAAAAATGATGATACGGCAACGCTATGGAAGAATTATAAATCTCAGTTCACAAGCTGGTTTCGTTGCTCTGCCCGGCGAATCAGTGTATTGCATGACCAAAGCCGGCATTGCGCATCTTACAAAATGTTTAGCAGCAGAATGGGGCAAATACAATATTACCGTAAATGCGGTGGCCCCCACTTTTATCTATACACCCGGCACAGAAGAATACCTTGCAAACGAAGAGTCAAAAAAACGGGTGCTTTCCAAAATAGTTTTGGGTAAAATAGGCGAACCAAAAGACGTTGCCAATGCAGTGCTATTCCTTGCATCTCCCGCCGCCTCTCTTATTACCGGCGCTACACTACTAATTGATGGCGGATGGACAACTTTGTAAATTAACTCCAAATTGGATTTTTTTTAAAGGAAGGAACTCTTTTTAATTCGGGTATAAGGGGACAGCATGGGGGAACTCATGAGCTAATATAAATATCTCTTCAATATAGCACTAGTATAGCCGACACACAAAGCCAAGCTACCAAAATGCGCTAACATTACTTTTTTTTAATCGGGATAAGATGGGACATACCCTTGCCAGCAGAGGAATTTCGCTATCTCAAAAATGGTCGTCTACAACTATAGCACATAAGCTATAAAATTGAGACGAGGCTATGGAAGAATTTCCTTTTAATATAATAGACCCGGCAGTGACCGTCATCTTACATCTTCTCTTTCTTCCACTATTTTTATGGAGGTGTTATTTAAATCAGCATTGATCATCAACTGACACGACAAACGAAGGCCGGGCATTTTTACAGCGAATTTGTCTAAAGTGGCCTTTTCATTTCTTTCCATTTCGGCTGATAAACCGCCTAATCCTTTAGTTTCTAACAGGCAGGTGCCGCACCGGCCTATTCCTTTGCATTCTCCAAAATCGGGTACATACATTTTTTCATTGATCAATGTCATCAGGTTCCTGAATTCGCCTTCGAAGGTTTCTATTGCTATTTCTTCGCCATAGCCAGACAGGGTAAAGCGGATGTCTTTTTTATGCGGGATCATGGGCAGGTAAGGGGTACGTAAATTTTATAAAAGGGAAACGCTTATAAAGATTTGGGCTTTTCCCAGAAGGCATCTTCAAAATTATCTTTCAATGGCTCGCCGGAAATACGGAGGCCAATGTTTTGCAATTGTGTTTCGGTTAATTCTTTTTCCAGGTGCGGAAATAATATTCTTTCTTCATAGCGCACATGCTCATCTACCATATCGGCCAATGCCGAAAAATTGTTAAGCTGTAGTTCCGAATGAGGAAAGATGATGTCATTGGCTACTTTCTTGATTTCAATATGATCGTCAAATGCTTTCTCTACCTGTTTGTCTTTTAAAGGGGCAAACAGAATTTCTTCTTCTTCTTTGAAATGAGGTGTAAAATGTTGGTTCAAAAAATACTGAACATACTTCCTCATCTTTTCAATGGAGGCATGGCGCTTAATGCCTTGTCTTAATTTCCAGCAAAACAAGAGACTGGCGTGATGATCTCTTGAAAGCTTAACGATATTGGCATTTCGTTTTATTGGCATTTTTTCCTTTTTATATTATGAATCTATATTTGGATTCAAATATTTTCCTTTTTTATAAACTATAATTCTTGACCATTCACCGATATAAGAAATTAAAGGTACTGGATGGAATTGAAAAAAGGAACTACAATTTTTAAGAGGTTGGAAGGTAGCCGTATTCCTTTTTATCTTACTGTTGTCTCTGTTAATTTTCTTGTTTGCCGGGGCGGATGATGAGGCGCAATGTAGGGTTATTGGTAATAAACGACCAAAACCAACTGAAGGCCAATTTTACTTTGTTTCTAAATCCTACAAGCGGGATGATATGCACAAAAAGCCAGATGAGCCATGCAAAAAAACCAGTAAAGGATACCTTGGGCAGGTCGGCCACTGCTTCGTATTTTGAAATAATAGCCATGCTTCCTTTATCATTATAACTAAAGGGTTTTAATGGCTTGCCGGAGGCCTGCCTCCTGAAGTTTTGGGCCAATAAAGAACCCTGCTGTATGGCTACCTGGGCCAATTGGGGATGCCCGCCGGGATAATTGTTATCGGTAACCTGTAAACAAATATCGCCTATGGCAAAAATATTTTGAGTGTCTTTTACTTTATTGAATTCATCTACTAAAATTCTTCTACCCCTTCCTGTTACATCCGGTGGCAATCCCGGCACTTCGCGTGCGATAACGCCCGAAGTCCAGATGAGCGATTTCGTAGCAATCATCTCTCCATCGGCCAGTAGTACCTTTCCGTCTTTATAGTCTTTTACGGCAGTATTGAGCTTAACTTTTACGCCCAGTTGATTTAATACCTTAAAAGCTGCTTTCTGCGCCTTGCTACTCATGGGCCCGAGCAGGTGAGGTGAGGCGTCTATCAAATGAATATGAGAGAGTATTCCTTTTATTTCGGGATATTCTATGGTGGCTATATTTTGTCTCATTTCTGCAAGCATACCGGCTATCTCCACGCCCGACGGGCCGCCGCCGGCAATTACGATATTCAGCAGGCTTTCTTTTTCTGCACGGTCATTGATGAGTGAAGCTTTTTCCATATTCAGGAGAAGATGGTTGCGCAGGTTAATGGCATCGTCAATGGTTTTCATGGGCCGGGAATGCTGTCTCACGTTTTCCATTCCGAAGTAATTGGTTTCGGTGCCAATGGCCAGAACTAAAAAATCGTATTCAAGAATACCGGTGTCTGTTTCGATTGTGTTATTACCGGGATTCACTTTTAGCAGTGAGCCATAATGATAATGCAGGTTGCTTTTGCCTTCAAACATCCTGCGAAAAGGATAGCTGATATTAGAGGGTTCTATAAATGCAGAGGCCACCTGGTAGAGCAATGGCGGAAAGAAATGATAATTATTTTTATCTACCAGCGTTACCTGGAAACGGTTGTCTTTTCCTAATTGTTTTACAAAGTTGATCCCTGCAAAACCTCCGCCAACTATCACTATTTTTTTTACTGCATGTGCCATATCATTCTTTTAAATTTACTACAAATAATTTTATGTTGTGTATAAAACGGTATTGTATTCATTAGTGATGACATACACACACCCGCCGTATTTCATATTGATTATTTATATAAAATTACTTTTCTTACACAAGAGATTGCTTCGTCGTGCCTCCTCGCAATGACGCAAGGAGGGATATTATCTTCCGATGACGGAGATTCTGTAATCACTTAAGGCACTCGTCTTTGCATAATGGTAAAGACTTCAACACCCTCAAACTTTCATCATTGCAGGGAGATAAAAATCCAGACCCCATTGAGTGCACGTCATTACGAGGAGGCACGACGAAGCAATCTTCATGAATGAAGCTATCTCCTCATGATGGGGTAGCTTCCTAAACAGCTTACCGGGGTGTAAACACCAGCTTATTGGCCCAGTCAATTTCATCCTGGTTAATGGTGTGTCCCATGTTTTCATAAATCTTTTCGGTAACCACTGCATTCATATCATTTAAAATATTGGTGGTGGCATACACCCTTTCCACAGGCACATGCGGATCAGGATTGCTACTGCCGATAAAAACGGGTGTGCTTCCAAAATCTCCTTTATAGTTTTCGGGGTAAATCCTGTCGCCAATTAATCCGCCGGTAAAAGCAATGATGCCTCCATACTTTGCCGCATTTCGTGCAGCGAATTCAAGCGTTAAGCAAGCTCCCTGTGAAAAACCGAGGAAGTAAATATTTTCTTTGCTGATACCTGCTGCTATTATATCATTCACCATTTCTTTCAGCAATGACAATGCCGATGACAACCAGGGTTCATTCTGCGAAGGAGGTGCCATAAAGGAATAAGGATACCAGGTGTTATTGTTTGCCTGCGGCGCCATCAATGCAAAATCTTTTACATCAAGGTGCTGCGCCAGTGAAAGAATATCTTCAGCATTGGCTCCGCGGCCATGAAGCATTATTAATACTTTGCGGGCATCTGCTATATTGCTGCCGGCAGTTACGATATTTTTTGGATGTATATTATTGGTACTCACCTGGATTGAAATTGATTGGAGTTAAAATTTTTTCTAATTCTGTTCTTTGTGATTCAAATTGTTTCGGCAGTTGTAATGCCTCGCCTAAATGCTCCTTAGGTTCATCTATGGCAAACCCGGGGCCTGATGTGGCTACTTCAAAAAGAACGCCACCCGGTTCACGGAAATAAATAGACGTAAAATAATTCCTGTCTAAAACCGGCGTAGGATTCAACATTCTTTTTACAATCCTTAACCGCATTTCTAATTGTGTTTCCCTGTTGGGTGTAGCAAAAGCAATATGATGAACCGTGCCACTTCCGGCAAGCCCTTTCATACTATCGGGCGAACAAATAATATCTACATAATTCCCCGGCGTATTGGTTGCCGCGAACCGGAAACGATTTCCTTTTTCCCCGATTAACCGGTGATCTAATTGTTCTGTGAGCAAACCGGCTGTGCGCTCATAACCTTCTTCCCAAATTTCCACATTGTAAAAGCCTTTAATGGAGTGCTCAACAGGAATAATGCCGTTAGAATATCCGGGTCTTTGATCCCTGTCATTAAAAACGAATTCGAGGCCAAGGCCATCCGTATCTTCAAAATAAATTACCGTTTCTTCCCCGAACCGTTCAACAGGTTTTTTAAATGCTATTCCCAATTTTTTAAATCGCTCTGACCAATAATCCATTGAGGAAAGATTCACTGAAAATGTAGTAGTATTCAGCATGCCTTTGCCATGTCTTCCATTTACTAATCCTTCATAAGGGAAGAAAGTAAGTATGCTGCCCGGGTTCCCTGATTCGTCACCGTAATAAAAATGATAGACTTCGGGCGCATCAAAGTTGACGGTCTTTTTTACTAATCGTAATCCTAATATTCCCGAATAGAAATCAATATTTTTTTGTGCACTACCCGCGATTGCTGTTACATGGTGTATGCCTGTAATTAACTGGTTCAAAATGGTACTGTTTTATCTTTTCCAAATATCGGTATATATTTCAGGATGGCGATTGAACTGCGCCAATACGAACGGGCAAAGAGCAATTACTTTAAATTTATTTTTTCGTGTATATTCTGCCATTGCGGCTAATAATAATTTGGCTAATCCTTTGCCTTCGCCTTTTGGCAAAACCTCTGTATGATACACTGTTAAATCATTTCCTGTTATGCTGATTTCCATTTCCGCTATTCGCTCTTCACCGTCCATAATAAAAAAATGCCCGTTGCCATTTTCATATAAGCTTAGTTTTACTTCATTCATGATATCCATCTTCTGTTATAAAATTATCTGCCTGAATAATAACTTATTCATGCCAAACTCCAAAATTGCCATTGCGATAATCTTCGTATGCCTGTTTTATTTCTTCTTCGGTATTCATTACAAACGGGCCATATGCCATTATGGGTTCATTAAACGGCACCGCATGTCCCAATATAATAATACTGTCTTCTAAAGCTACTATTTTAATACCATCATCATCATCATTATTGAACTCTACTAACTGGTGCATGGAAGCCTCTTCATCATTCACTTTTACTTTTCCTTTCACCACGTAAAAGAAAATATTTCTTTCAGTGGGTATAGTAGTTTTATAGGTGCCATCTTTTTTAAAATGCAATGTTGCGAGTTGAATATCTACCAGGGGAGAAAATGCTCCCTTGGTGCCTTCCCAGCTTCCTGAAATGGCATCAATCGTTAGCTTATCCAATTCGATTTTGGGAATGGCTTCTTTTTGTAAACCCATATATTTTGGTTCCACCATTTTATACTTAGCAGGCAGGTTTACCCAAAGTTGTAAAAGTTCCAGTTCCCCGCCATTTTTCATAAAATTTGCTGAAGATACTTCCGAGTGTATTAAACCTTTACCCGTCGTCATCCATTGTATGCCACCGGCTTCAATTACACTTTCAGCACCACTATTGTCCTTA
The DNA here is from genome assembly GCA_030706605.1 of Bacteroidota bacterium. Lineage (GTDB taxonomy): Bacteria > Bacteroidota > Bacteroidia > Chitinophagales > Chitinophagaceae > Ginsengibacter. The sequence goes on along the minus strand of JAUZOE010000012.1, from coordinate 69,004 downwards.
TGCGCCACATCGCCTTTGAGAATAAAAGTTACTGTTTCAAAACCACGATGCGGATGCGGACCAAAAGGAAGTCCATTATTATTAGGACGATACACCTGGTACCCGTGATGATTTAAAAATATAAACGGGTCGATATTTTCTATTGTGTTAGTAGGTAACGCCCGGTAAGTGATTAAATCGGCAACAGGTGTATTGATGGCCTGTTCTATCTTTTTTATGGTTCTCATTATACCTGTTTTTAAAATATAATATATTTGTTGATTAGTCCCTGTCTTCTTTTATTGTCTTCAGCCCCTTTGTCCAGCGTAGTAATTGTTTCAAAATGTTTTGTGCAGATTTGACAGAAGTTTCATTTACTTCCAGTTCATTTTGGTCATTTATGTTTTTTTGAAAAAACGAGAAATTGACTGCTTCAGGAATCGGCACTATTCTTAAAGTTGACAAATCAGCTTTTAATGCATTGGCCGCTCTTGTGCCTGCAGATACGCCACCATAGCTTACTATCCCGGCGGCTTTGTAGCCCCACTCCTGCGACAGGTATTCCAGGGCGTTTCTTAACGGGGCCGGGTAATTATAATCATATTCTGCAGTTACAAAAATAAATACATCAGCCTCCTCTATTTTAGCGCTCCACCATTTCGTATGTTCATGCTGGTACTTTTTTAATATAGGATGATTAGGTTCATTCATCATTGGTAAATTAATTTCACCAAGGTCTAATAATTCTACATTAAAATTACCGTTTTGTTTTGCCAGTTCCATAATCCATGCTGCAATAACAGGGCCTTTTCGGCCGGGGCGCACTGTGGAAGAAATTATTTTGAGATTGTACATTTTTATTTAATTATTTTAATCGTTTTTATAAATGAGTCATTTTAGTTTAACCAATCTTCACAGATGTCATGGTAAGTGACCCAGCCATTGCTTTATCATTAAAAAAAGAAATGATGTCATTACTTCCTTTTACACCTAAAGAATATAGCAATGGTAAATAATGTTCCGGCGTAGGAATGGCCAGCTTGCTTTCTGTGCCCAGGCTTTCATAATTGATCAGGGGTTTATAATCCCCGTTTGTAATTAATTGCTTGAAAGTTTGATTCATCTTTAAGGCCCAGTCATAACCAAAACCCGGCTCATTTATTTTATCCCATAAAACCATTCCCAGGTTATGGACCATATTCCCACTTCCGATAATTAATACCCCTTTTTTTCTTAAAGTATACAATTCTTTAGCGAGGTCAAAATGATATTGCGGCGCTTTGGTGTAATCAATACTTAATTGTAACACAGGAATTTTTGCCTCAGGGTACATATGCCTTACAATCGTCCAGGTGCCATGGTCTAAACCCCAATCATGGTCTAATGTTACATTGGCTGAATGGATGAGTGAAGCAGTTTCGATTGCTAATGCAGGATTGCCGGGTACAGGATATTGTACATCAAATAATGCCTGGGGAAACCCTCCAAAATCATGTATGGTTTTGGGGAAATCCATTGCTGTTATATGAGTTCCTTTAGAGAACCAATGAGCAGATATTACCAATACTGCTGCGGGCGTTGGAATTTCTTTTGCCATTTGTGTCCAGCGTTGGCTGAATTCATTATCCTCAATTCCATTCATAGGTGAACCATGTCCAATAAACAAAACGGGCATTAATTGCTCTTGTTCTTTTAAACCATCAGTAAACTTATTGAATGTTGAAAGGTTTGCCATGATTACTCTCCTTTTTTACTTTTTTTAATAAAGTTAAAAACAATCAACCCCATGAATATTAAATCGACTGTTTCCATTTCAGGGTTTTGTCTTATTTTTTAAATTGTTTAGTTCAGTTGCGGCAATACCTTTTCAATTTCAGCCCTTGAAGGTTCATATTGCTTAGGCAATTTTAAATGTGTTCCTAATTCATTTACCGGTTCATCTTTGGCAAATCCGGGGTTGTCTGTTGCCAGCTCAAACAATACTCCACCGGGTTCCCTGAAGTATAACGAGAAAAAATAGTCACGGTCTATTTTAGGAGTAATGCCCAATCCTTTGCTCACAATTTTTTCACGGTAATCCATCAATATGGTATCATTCTTTACCCTGAATGCCACATGGTGATTGGTTCCTGCTGCATTGTATCCCGGGGATAAACCGGGCGCTTCTATGATATCAACTACAGAAGCATTCTCTATAGCATCAGTCACAAAACGATATCGGTTGCCTTCCTGTTTCAATAAGTGGTATCCTAAAATATCAGTTAAAATGGTAGCGGTGGGCGTTACGTTTTTCAATGTTAATGTGATATTATGAAATCCCTTAGTTGCAACAGATGCTTTTACTTCATAGGTTTTCCATGGTTGTCTTTTGTCTTCATTTGTGGGCACAACCAGGTCAATATCTAAACCATCCGGATCCTTGAAGTGCAGGAATTGTTCTCCAAATCTTTCTGCTATTTCATCCTGCTTTACATTGAATTTTGTAAAACGGTCTGACCAGAATGCAAGACTATCTTTTGGTACTGAGTAGCCAATTCCGGTGGCCATGCCTGTACCAGTGTGGCCTTGTCCTATTCCTTCCCAGGGAAAGAATGTGAGAATACTACCCGGCGTGCCAGTTTCATCTCCAAAATAAAAATGGTAAGTGCCGGGATCATCAAAGTTAACGGTCTTTTTTACCATCCTTAAACCCAAAACATTTGTATAAAATTCAAAGTTTCTTTTTGCATTTCCGGCTATCGCCGTGATGTGGTGTAATCCTAAAATTCTGTTTGCCATTTTTATATTATTTCTTATGAGTAATAATGCAAGACCATGAATATAATAATTATGGCCTTACATTATTGTATTTTATTAAGCCTGCTCTGCCAATTCTTCTTCTTCTTTTACTACTTCCTTCACTACTTTCACTAATTGTATTTCAGCGTTTATTTTTATTTCATCACCTGCGACAACATTTCCAGCTTCGGTTACTGCACTCCAGGTTAATCCAAATTCTTTCCGGCTTATTTTACCGGTAACGGTGAAACCTGACTTTATTTGTCCGTAAGGATCTACTACTATTCCCCCAAATTCTACATTGAGCGTTATGGGTTTTGTAATACCAGCAATAGTTAAGTCACCTTGAAGTTTTCCTTCGTCACCATTTACCTCATATTTTGTGCCTGAAAATTTCAATTCAGGAAATTTTTCTACATTAAAGAAATCTGCGGATTTTAAATGCGCATCACGTTGTTCATTATTGGTATCAATTGAGTTGATATCTGCTGTGAATTCAATTTTTTTGGCGGTATTAAAATCATCCGTCTGGGTTGCTGCTTCAAGGTTAAATTTTTTGAAACTTCCTGTTACAGTAGAAATCATAAGGTGTTTTACTTTAAAAGTAATTTCGCTGTGAGCGGGGTCTAAAGACCATTTAGTTAATGACATGTTTTTTGATTTTATAGTTTTAAAATTTATGTTTATGTGCGCTGTTCATTTGTAATGAACTCTTTTTAAATAATTTATTTTTTTGCGAGTGCAGCATCAATACTTGCTTTGCCCCCGCCCAATATCAAAGAGATAATGGCTAATCCAAAAAGCAAAATAAAATACTCCAATCCTTCGCTTTTTCCAGCCACCTGGTTCCAGTTCATGAAGAAACCATTTCCGCCTTGTGCCACGAGTACAACACCTATGAACTGACCTATAATTCCGACGGCCGCCACACGAGTCAGAAAACCAAAAATCAGGAATAGTGACCCGAAAAATTCGATGAGTATTACAAGTAATGCTATTACATATGGCAAATGAACCTGGGTAGTTAAATAACCCATAGTTCCCGAAAAGCCATAGCCGCCAAACCATCCCAGCAGTTTTTGGGCGCCATGAGGAAATATGGTAATTCCCAAAGCTACACGCGCAATCAATGCGGGCCAGTTTTTTGAATTTGTTGTAATGATTTTGTTCATAATTGTTTTTATTATTTTATTAATTGGTTGATTACTGTTTTTGTTTTAAAAAGCTGTTGCAAATAATGGATTGATATCCTGCCTCCTGAAAAATCATTGAAATTTCTTCATTGGCTTCGTTATCATTACCTGTAATCATGATAGATGGCGATTGCGAAATATCGGCAATCACAACCACTTTTGAATAGGGCAACAACTGCTGAAGGGAAATGCTATCGTGTGGTTGGCTCAGTATCTGAACAACTATTTTTTGAGTAGCTACTTCCTTTATTGTATCAACAATTTCTTTCTCATCTTTGGTAGCTGTAATAAGAATGATAATATCTGCTTCCCAGCAGCCATCTTTTACACAGCTAATTGTATCTATCTCTGCTTTTGGTTGATTGCTGTTTATTCTATTTAATAATTGTTCAAGCTCCTTTTCATTGTTGGAAACTAAAAGTAAGTGACAATCATTTTTTGCAAATTGTTTGGAGATTTGAACTCCGGTTTTTTCTGTTGCAACAACAATTGCTATTGATTTCTTTACTGCCATATTTTCCTTTTTTGTTACACAAAGCTACGCTAGTCCTTATGCCTTCACCAATGAGGTATGATAATAAATTACATTGATCTATGTCACATATATGATCAATAGAATGCAAATAACGGTTGTGGAATTCTATGGAAAAGTAATAGCGCTAACTGTTTAGCGCTGATGGCAACCGAGTTAATTTTAGAAAAGAGCCTAAGAAACCTGTCTTATTTTTTTGAGGCAAGCTGACTGCGTAAACGACTTAATGTTTCGCGGGTAATACCAAGATAGGAGGCAATCATATGTTGGGGAACTCTCTGGATGCAGCCGGGGAAATTATCAATAAGTTTAAGATATTTCTCTTCAGCTGTTTCGCTCATAGAGCCCATCAGTCTTCTTTGAGTAGCAATTAAATTATTTTGAGTCAAAATCCGAAAATAGCGTTCAAATACAGGGATTTTCTCAAGTAAAATTTCCCAAGATGGTTTGGAAATCTGGAGGAGTTCACAATCTTCCAATGCTTCGATATTATAATGTGAAGGTTCATCCGTAAGAAAACTGTATATATCTGCAATCCACCAGCCCTCAGATGAAAACTGGAGAATAGGTTCATTTCCTTTTTCATCTATTGTATAGGTCCGCAACATCCCTTTTTCAACAAATGAAGTGTATTTACAAACATCGCCTTCCTGTAATAAATACTGTCTTTTTCGCAATTTTTTGGGCAGAAAAAGTGTTTTACAAAATTCTAATTCCTCTTCAGTAATTGAAACGCGTTCTTTAATACTTTTTGATAACAGTTCAAACATAAAGTGCCAGTTGAATTAGTGAATCAGCAAATTTAAGATTTCTATTTCTGAGAATTGATACTTCTAATTTACTGGAAGATGCATCTCCTGATTTTTTAATTCATGTTTTCTTTTAAAACCCTCTTCTCAACATATTAGCATATTCATTGGGCAATTCACATTCTTCTATGGCTTTAGCTGCTTTTTCCACATCATAATCAACCCTGATAAAATCTACCTGTATAGAATCTTTATCTAAAATACTACTGTCATCACTGATGGTAAGTATTGCATAACAACCCTGCGGATTTCCATCTTTGGGTTTACCTACCGAGCCAATATTGATGGCATGGCGGTAGCAAACTTTCTCTTCTTTTAGATATTCAAATATACGGTGATAGGGCTTGTGTGTATGGCCAAAAAGCATCACATCGGCACGGGAAGTTTCCATGATCCGCATCATACTTTTTTCGTCCCTGTCTTCAAAGAGGTATTCATTGATTTTTCGCGGGCTGCCATGAACCATTAATAAAAAAAAAGAATCATTATTCAGTTGGTATTCTACCTGAATGTGCGCAGGCAGAGTTCTCAGGTAATTTCTTTCTTCGTCTTTCACTATAGAGTTAGTAAACGAAATGGAAATATTCCCCATGTCTTTTTCTGGCTCTGTTTTGTAAGCGCAGCCGCATTCATTGCTCATTCTGCCAATGCCGAAATCATAATTTCCGGCAATGGTGGGGATACCTCTTTGCCTGATAGCATTAATCACTTCATTCGGCCAAATGTTATAACCTACCAGGTCTCCCAGGCAATAAATGGCATCCGGCTTTTGTTCTTCAATACTTTCAAAACAAGCTTCCAGGGCAGGGAGGTTGGCGTGTATGTCACTAAAAAGAGCAATTTTCATTTGAATCGTTTTTTATCTTAGTAGTTATTAAATACTTTTTGTAGCGTTGGCATAATATTTTCTTCTTAACCAAAATGCTACATTCACTAAAGAGATTAATGCCGGCACTTCTACCAAAGGTCCGATAACTCCAGCAAATGCCTCACCTGAATTAATTCCAAATACCCCGATGGCTACTGCAATTGCCAATTCAAAATTGTTGCCTGATGCAGTAAATGCAATAGAGGTATTGGTAGAATAATCGGCGCCCAATTTTTTGCCAATAAGGAAGCTGACAAAAAACATGATTATAAAATAAATGACTAATGGTATCGCAATTCGTATTACATCCAAAGGTATCTGGACGATCAGTTCACCTTTTAAGCTAAACATGAGTATAATTGTGAAAAGCAATGCTACCAGGGTTATCGGAGAAATGAACGGAACAAATTGGCTTTGATACCAATCTTCACCTTTTAGTTTTATTAAAGAATACCGGCTTATGATACCTGCTGCAAATGGGATCCCTAAATAGATGGCGACACTTTTTGCAATCTGGCCAATAGTGATATTGACTACTGATCCTGAGATGCCAAATAACGGTGGAAGTATGGTTATAAACAAGTAGGCATATACGCTATATAATAACACCTGGAAGATACTGTTTAGCGCAACCAGTCCGGCAGCATATTCACGATTCCCTTCAGCCAATTCATTCCATACAATTACCATGGCAATGCATCGGGCAAGGCCAATGAGAATTAGTCCTGTCATATATTCAGGATAGCCATGCAAAAAAATAATAGCAAGAATAAACATCAGTACCGGCCCAATGATCCAGTTAAGCAATAATGAAAGACCCAGGACTTTTGTGTTTTTAAAAACTTCCTTCATCCTGTTATATTTCACTTTTGCAAATGGCGGATACATCATCAGGATGAGGCCGATGGCCAATGGAATATTGATAGTGCCCGATGAAAATGAATTAATAAATGAAGAAGACGATGGAAAGAAATAACCTATAGCAACCCCAATCAGCATCGCTAAAAATATCCATAGAGTTAAATACCTGTCTAAGAAGCCCAATTTCTTTCTTCCCATTGCAGGGGCACAATTATTTACTGACATACAATTTAGTAAAGTGATTTTTAGTTGCAACAGCCGGGTTCACTGCAAGTATCTTTCTCTACTAAAGGTTTTTCTGCATAAACTGTTATACTGAATATGCTTGGGCCGGAATTTTTAAATGATTCAATTTCATTTTCGGATAAATAATTTTTTAAAATATCATCCGGTATAATGATTACTTTTTCCTTTTGAACAATGATATTGGTAAAGCCATTGCTTTTGATCAATTCCAGGTACACTTGTTTCTGAATCGCGCCTGATACACAGCCTGATAACATTTCAGCTGCTTTTTTTATATTGAGGGGTAATTGGCCCGTCAATACAATATCAGAAATACTAAAATGCCCGCCGGGTTTCAGAACTCTGGAAATTTCTTTAAAAACTCCATCCTTATTAGGGACAAGGTTCAGTACACAATTGCTCACAATTACATCAGCAACAGAAGAAGTAACCGGCATTTTTTCAATATCCCCCTGGCGAAATTCTACATTATGAAAACCTCTTAATTCAGCATTCTTTCGCGCTTTTTCTATCATAGCCGGGGTAAAATCTATCCCAATTACTTTACCGGCCTCTCCGGTTTCGTGCCTTGCCACAAAAGCATCATTGCCGGCGCCGCTACCTAAATCAATAACCACATCGCCCTTTTTAATTTTGGCAAATTGGGTGGGCAATCCACAACCTAATCCTAAATCAGCATCGGCATTATATCCCTCTAAATGATTATAATCTTCCGACATAATATTGTATACTTCCGTGCTGCAACCTCCCGCTCCACAGCAGGAAGACTGGTTGGTTTCTTTATCCTGCTGCGCAATCTCAGCGTATCTTTGCTTCACTATTTCTTTTAAATCATTTTCATTTTGAGTTTCCATTGTTTTATATTTTAGTTTTATCGTAATATTTCGATCTGTTTATGATGAAGATCAGCAGCATTGACTGCTTGCTTTGAAAGATTCAAAAAGCTGGTCTAATCTTACTTTTGCTTCTTTCCATTCTTTTTCATCGATGCAGTAACAAACTTTAGCACCTTCAATATCTCCTTTTATCAATCCTGCTTCTTTTAGTTCTCTCAAATGCTGCGATACTGTACTTTGTGAGAGAGGTAACATTTCTACAATATCGCCACAGATGCATGCCTGTTTTTGAATTAATATTTTAAGAATGGCAATCCGTGCCGGGTGCGAAAGAGCTTTGGCATATTTTGCGATTCGATTGTCTTTTAAAGTAAATTCTTCTGATTTTGTAGCGCCCATTGCAGTTTCTTTTAAATCGCAATATTACGATATTACTTTTTATTGAACAAATAATTTTTTATGGATAGTTCAAAATTTTCTTTAGCTTTTTAGTGGTAGGTATTTTTGTATTCTTAAAATAAAAAATTGATCAACCTAATGCCACACCTCCTTTGTACTTTTGCGCTGCAAAAAATAAATAAGAATGGAATCGAATTTTAATGTAGATCAATTTAATTCAATTGTACAAAGCAGACGCAGCGTTTTTCCTTATCAATTTATCCCAGGCAAAGCAGTTCCGGATGAAATTATATGGCAAATACTGGATAATGCCAACCGGGCTCCCAATCATAAACATACAGAACCCTGGCGCTTTACTGTATTTGCGGGCGAAGGTTTACAGCGATTCTCAACATTGCAATCAGAAATTTACACGAGGTATGCGGGAGAGAAATTTAAAGAAGCTAAAATTAAAAACCTTGTGGAATATCCATTAATGTCATCGCATGTAATAGCGATAGGCATGAAAAGAAATGAGGAGAATAAATTGCCGGAATCAGAGGAAATAATCGCTACTGCCTGTGCTATTGAAAATATATATTTGTCAGCTACAGCCTATGGCCTGGGCGGTTATTTATCTACAGGAGGGATTACTTATTTTGAAGAAGCAAAAGCTTATTTTGATTTGGGCCCTGGTGACAGGTTACTTGGATTCTTTTATTTGGGCTATATAGCCACCCCTGCAACTTCTTTATCGAAAAGAGAGCCTGTTAAGGAAAAGGTAAAGTGGATAAAGAACTGAAATTCATAGTGCTTTCATTTCTAAAATTTACGTTGATCCGTAAATTATTATTTATTATATTATTTTATATTTAGATTATATCTTATACTCAAAAACTGTACAGAGATATAAACTTGTTAATTACTAATTTTGCAAAATGCAAATAGAAATACTTAAATCAAAGGTTCACAGAGTGGTAGTTACTGAAGCCAACCTGAATTATGCAGGAAGTCTAACCCTGGATGAAGATCTGATGGATGCCGCTAACATGATCGAAAATGAAAAAATAACCATTGTCAATGTAAATAATGGAGAGCGTCTTGAAACTTATCTTATCAAAGGAAAGAGGGGAAGTGGAGTGGTTTGTTTAAACGGACCGGCTGCGAGGAAAGGCACAGAAGGAGATATCATTATCGTTATATCTTATGCCAGCATGGATTTTGAAGAAGCGAAAACATTTAAACCTTCTCTTGTTTTTCCAGGGGAAGGAAATAAGCTATAAGTCCTGGTTTCGTGGCAAAAAAGTAACCGGATTTTAAAAAATTAATTCAATCATTTGGCTTTCTTATTACCGCCTTGATTTCATGGTAAAAGCTCTTTTTTTACACCGGCAAAAGTAATTTTGACTGGTTCAATAAAACCGTTTTTATCAAAATGCATTTCATCAATGCAGGTAACCCTGTGGTTGCCATCGGTTTCACCCAATGGCCGCCGGTGATATACGATATACCATTTATCGGTACCGGGAATGTGGATCACCGAATGATGTCCTGCGCCGGTAGCAACGGTAGAATCCTGTTGTAAAATCTTCCCGATTCTTGTAAATGGACCGAAGGGCGAATCGGACATGGCATACGCCACTGAATAATCAGGTCCTGTCCAACCGCCTTCAGACCACATGAAATAATATTTATGATTTCTCAGGATCATGAAGGAGCCTTCTACATAACCTTTTGGTGTAATTTCTTTAAAAATGGTGCCATCCGAAAAAGGTAGAAACCCCGTAAAGTCCTGGTTCAAGCGGGCAATATTGCAATGTCGCCACCCGCCATAAATTAAATAATATTGTCCATCCTTATCCCTGAAAACAAACTGGTCGATTGGTTGGGCGCCATTATGGAATTGATCTACCAATGGTTTGCCCAGGTAATCTTTAAAAGGACCCGCAGGGTCATTCGCAACGGCAATACCTATGCCCCCTTTTTGCTGATTGTTTTGAATGTCGTTTGCCCCAAAGAACAAGTAAAATTTCCCCTCTTTCTCTACTATGGATGGTGCCCATATTGCTCTCCTGGACCATTTGACAGATGAAGTATCTACTATGTGTGAATGTTTTTTCCAATGAATGAGATCAGGCGATGAAAAGGCATCAAGAAAAACCTGCTCATCATAGGGTGCAGAAAAAGTAGGATAAACCCAATACTCATGATTAAAAATTCTCGCTTCCGGATCAGCATACCAGCCTGGAAAAATAGGATTGCCGGAAGTAAGCACTTTCGTTTTAGTGTGTTTGGAAGCAAAATCTTTTGCAGGTTTCTTAATAGTTTGCGAAAAGGTATTGCCCGAAAAGACAATTGACAGGCAAAATACAAACGAATATTTAAGAGTACTTATTTTGATGCACATTTGGGATATCAATTATTATTACCTACAAAAATAGGTTTATTGTTGATATAGGCAGTCTCTGAATCAAATAGCTAAAGCCACTTGATTATTTGTTAGTCACTAAAGCATTATACAAAATTTCAATTGGATGCAATGCTTTTCTACCGGTGCCATCTTTTATCTGGTGGCGGCAGCTGGTACCAGGTGCCGCAATAATCACATCATCGGCCTGGCTACGAACCGTGGGCAATAAAACAAGCTCGCCAATCTTCATAGACAATTCATAATGCTCTTTTTCGTAACCAAAGGAACCAGCCATACCACAACAACCTGAAGGAATGGTTTCTACTGTATAATTTTCGGGCAATGATAAAATTTTCACCGAAGACGAAAGCGAAGACAAGGCCTTTTGCTGGCAATGTCCATGGAGTTTGATGAATCGCTTTTCTTTCGTAAATAATTCTTTGTCAATATTTCCATTGTCAATTTCCCTGGCAATAAATTCATCTATAAAAAAAACATTTTTAGACAATTCTTTTGAATCCTTGAAATTTTCTTCATCGGCTAAATCAATGTATTCATCCCTGAAAGTAAGAATAGCGCTGGGCTCTATGCCAACCAGGGGCGTTTGTTCATTGACTATTTTACTTAATAATGCAATATTTTTGTTCGCTATTTTTTTTGCATCTCTCAACAATCCTTTCGACAACCATGCTCTCCCACTTTCTTCATGTGACGGTATGATTACTTCATAGCCTAATTTTTCTAACAGGGAAATTGCTTTGATTCCAATTTCAGTATCATTGAAATTGGTAAATTCATCGCAAAATAAATATACTTTTTTAGTTGACTGCTCATTATTGCTCACTGCTACTTTTTGTGATCTTTTCCTGAACCATTTTTCCAAACTTATTTTATATAAAACAGGCATGGATCGCTGAATGGCAAAACCTGAAATACGTTTTATTATATTACTAATAGCAGGTGTTGTTACTATAAAATTATAAATGCCCGGAGCCAAAGCGCCCAACTTTGCTGCCTTATTAAAATTGGCAATCAGTTTGGAACGGAAAGGCACTCCATTAGCATCATAATATTGTTGAAGAAACTCGGCTTTTAATTTAGCTACATCCACATTGGAAGGGCATTCTGATTTGCAACCTTTACAACTTAGACACAAATCCATTACCTCATAAATTTCTTTATGGTCGAAGCGATTCATCTTTTGTGAATTAGTTAAAAATTCACGTAAAATATTAGCCCTGGCCCTTGTGGTGTCTTTTTCATTTTTGGTAGCCATAAATGAAGGACACATCGTGCCGCCTGACAAATGAGTCTTGCGGCAATCACCCGAACCATTGCATTGCTCGGCATGTTGCAAAACATCCTGGTTATGGTACCGGAATATAGTTTTAAACTCAGGAGTCTTTTGCCCTGGTGTATAGCGCAACATGGTATTCATTGGCGGTGTATCCACGATTTTATTGGGATTAAAAATATTGCCCGGATCCCAAGTGCGCTTAATAGTTTTTAATAATTCATAATTCTTTTCACCCACCATTTGTTTTATAAACTCGCCCCGCAATCTTCCGTCACCATGCTCACCGCTTAGAGAACCTTTATATTTTTTTACCAGTGTCGCTATTTCTTCCGCAATGATTCTGAAGAGATGATTGCCCTCGGTTGTTTTTAAATTAATGATCGGGCGAAGGTGTATCTCTCCCGAACCTGCATGTGCGTAATGAACTGCATGCAGGTCATACTTTGTCAATATTTTATTAAAATCAGATATGTAGTTGGGAAGGTCGTTTACATCTACTGCAGTATCTTCAATTACCGGCACTGCTTTTTCATCGCCTGGTAAATTCCCTAATAAACCGAGTCCGGCCTTTCGGAGTGTCCATATTTTTTTGGTATCATCACCAAACAGTAAAGGAAAATAATATCCCAATCCGGCTTCACGCATGTTAGCTTCGCATTCAGCGGCTTTTATAGTAATATCCTGTCGGTTATTTGCTTTGAATTCAATCACCAGGATGGCTCCCGGATCACCTTTTACAAAAAAACGGTTTTTATTTTGTTCAATATTGTCTTTGGTACATTCGAGGATATAATGATCTATCAGTTCACATGCGCTGGGTCCATGTTTCAAGGCAATCAGATTGGCTCTTAATGATTCCTCAATTGAATTAAAATGAATACATAGCAAACCGGTTTCCTTAGGAGGTAATGGAACTAAGTTTAATTTTATTTCTGTTATAAAAGCCAGGGTTCCCTCAGAGCCTGCTATCAGTTTACAAAAGTTAAAATCTTCTCCCCCTGCAGTGAACGGGGCCGATTCTAATAAAACATCAACGGCATAACCCGTATTTCTTCTTTCTACAGTTTTCTTTGGATATTGCTCTCTTATTTCTACCTGGTTTTCATAATTGCTCAGGAGACTTCTTACGGTTTTATAAATATTGGCTTCCAGGTTATCGCCTTCGCATTTTTGATGAAATTCGTCTATGTCAAGTGCTTTGAAGGTGGTTTCACTTCCATCGCTTAAGAGTGCACTCACTTCTAATAGGTGTTCCCTTGTGCTTCTGTAAACAATAGAATTGGAACCGCAAGAATTGTTTCCTACCATTCCTCCAATCATAGCACGATTGGCCGTAGAGGTTTCTGGACCAAAAAATAATCCGTGAGGTTTTAAAAAGAAATTCAATTCATCCCGGATAACGCCCGGTTGTACCCGCACCCAATGTTCTTCCTGGTTTAGTTCAATGATTTGAGTAAAATTTTTAGAAACGTCCACGATAATACCATTGCCAACTACCTGCCCCGCAAGCGAGGTACCTGCCGTTCTTGGAATTAATGAAGTATGATTGGTATTGGCAAATGCAATTAATTTTTTCAGGTCAGTAACAGATTTTGGTATCGCAACTGCAAGAGGTATTTCTCTGTAAGCTGAGGCATCAGTGGCATACAGAACTTTCATGGTGTCATCTGTATAAAGTTCGCCTTCTAATTGGTCATATAATTCGTTCAGCCTTTGATTCATGTGATGCGTGCTTTAATGGAAATCGCAAAACTAAAACCTTTTCAAATAGAGTGGATTGTATTTTTGGTTTCAGTTTTAATAATTAATTACTCCTCGGAAGTTGATCAATTGAGATTGTTTTTTTAAACTAAAGATAGGATTCAGAAAGATTAATACGGGTATTTGGATTGGCCCAGTACCAGTCCTATTTTTATGCCGGTAAAAAAATAAGAATCATTTACAGTGGGATTTCCTCTTGGAAGACCTTCTTCCTGGAAGGGAGCATTTTTCCGATACGACATTTCTACGGCTTTGGGGCCTTTTGCCTGGCTCAGAACATCTAAGTTGACATAGTTTTTACTAACATCATCCAGGTAATCTGTGAAGAGAAAGCGATAGCCAAGTTCATAACAAATTTCCAATTTATCATTAATTATGAACTTCCATCCGAAACCTACAGGGAAGCAAATTTGTGTAAGTGAATATTTTTTTCTGCCAGGATATTGGGTCAAACCTTCACCTTCTGTGCTCAGGGGCTGTAAAAAAGTTTTTACGTGATTACTGTCGAAAGTATAAGGATTAAAATGAAAAACGCCTACACAGGCAAAAATATAAGGATAAGCATAATAAAGTCCCGGGTCAATAAGAGGGATTTCTACACCAGCATTTGCTTCCAGTATATTGGTTTTAAAATTCAGGTTTCTGTCTTTTAAACCTTTAGCAGTATTATATTTATCATTACCAGCAACGGTGCCAAATCCAATACCGGCACGGAAATTAATAAAATTTCCCGTATTATATTTTATATTGAGATGGACAGCAGGTCTCATTGTGTAGAAAGAAATTCTTTGCTGAGTCAGATCTCCGCTATACCCGGATACTCCCACCATGATCTCGCCGACCCATTCCTGCCCGAAACAGGTATTAGCCATCAACAAAAAAATGAACAGGATTTTTTTCATAGTAAAATCAATTTTGAGTGTCGGCAAATAATTATAAGTCTGGTGGCATTATTATTAATTTTAACAGCGTCAGGCCTTTTAGAGAATAGTTCAGATTTGCACAAAACTAAGTTATTGTATTTTATCTCTTAAATATGTTAAAACATTAGCTGCATTTTCAGCGTAGCCATTATTAAAAAGTATTGGAAAAATTCCGTTTTAATATATCAGTTTTTAAGGAAACAGATGAAGGAAACTTAAACTAAAGTTATTAGGAAAAATATTATTGTAAAATAAAAGGCAATACAATATCAAAGAGATAATTAAATAAGAAATAATAAATTCCTATTTTTGAATTATTAAAAATTGGTATATTAATTACTGATTTAAACTTAATCTTTCAATTATAAATTAATATCGTAAGGTATTAATTAAAATTTCAGAAAATAGCTTCTCTGAAATTGAATTAATGAATAGTGTAAAAATATTGGTTATGAATGCGAGTTAAGAACAAAATACTATTTTAGGCCGTCATTTTTTCGCATAAACTCGAGTATATCACGTGCTTCATCATCGCTCAGGTTTGGATTTGGCATACGTATCATCCCGCTATTAATAAAAGCCTGGATTTTGGGATCTTTATTGGCCATAACATCCGTATTGGTTAAAAAATTCATAATCCATTCAGGTTTGAAGCGGGAAGTAACGCCAGCCCAGCCTGGTCCTATCAATTTTTCATCTGTCATTTTGTGGCATGCGATACATTTTACCTGAGCAATCTTTTCACCTTTATTCGCCATAGTGGTATCAAGTTTATCACTTAATTGAACATCATGAAATTTTCCTTCACCCAAGTTAGGGTCATAGGAGGAATTTCCACTTTCAGCTGAATCTTTAGTAGTTGCAGGCTCTGTGGAATTATTGCTATCAGTATTGCCCGAATTCCCGCATGCAGTAAAAAATAAAGCTAAAGAAACAATCAAAATCATTTTTTTCATAAATGCTAAATATTTAAATTTTACTCTGCAATAATACCATAAATCTTATTAAATTGGTACAATAAAATTATAGTTATTGATGCTAATCATTATTTTGTATGATTTCAGTTCCTGATCATTAATATGCTTTGAGGTATATTTGATAAGGATTTATAATATATTCTTATGGCAGAACTTCCTATTAATATAAAAGGTCTAACTGATGAAGAAGTAATTATCTCCAGGAAGGAATATGGCAACAATGAATTGAAGCATCAAACAAAAAGCGGTTTCCTATCGGCATTAATTGATACACTAAAAGAGCCAATGTTGATTTTATTATTGGCAGCGGGAATTCTTTATATTATTTCTGGCAGTATAGGGGAAGCTATATTCATGTTGTCTGCAATTGTTTTGGTTTCGGCCATTTCATTGTATCAGGATTCCCGAAGCAGGAATGCTTTGGCGGCTTTAAAAGCGCTTTCACAACCTCATACCAAAGTAGTAAGAAATGGAAATATTGTTGAAATCAACAGTACAGATGTAGTCGTAAATGATTTCATCATTGTAGAAGAGGGAAGTTTAATTACGGCAGATGCTGCCATCATTTATTCAAATGATTTTACAGTAAACGAATCTATCCTTACCGGGGAATCTTTTCCTGTAACAAAGTTGATAAACGAAGACAATAAAATTTTCAGTGGCACTTTAGTAAGCAGTGGTATGGCTATAGCCAAGGTAGAAAAAGTGGGAGAAGCAACGGAACTTGGCAAAATAGGTGCATCATTAAAAAATATTGAAGAAGAAAAAACTCCACTTCAGCTACAGATAAGAAATTTTGTAAAGAAAATGGCCATTATTGGCTTTATCGTTTTTTTAATTGTATGGGCGTTTAATTTTTTTGAATCGAAAAACTTTGTCAACAGTTTATTGAAAGCGCTTACATTGGCAATGTCTGTTTTGCCGGAAGAAATACCCGTTGCCTTTACCACATTTATGGCATTGGGCGCCTGGCGGTTAATGAAGTTGGGGATTATAGTAAAGCAAACCAAAACAGTAGAAACCTTAGGCAGTGCGACAGTTATTTGTGTTGACAAAACGGGAACTATCACTGAAAACAAAATGGAACTTTCTAAATTATATGTTCATAAAACCGGGCAATTATTTAATAATGCTAGTGAAGGAAGAGAAGCCGTTGAAGAATTAATAAATATTGCAATGTGGGCAAGTGAGCCTTTGCCATTTGATCCTATGGAAGTAGCATTACATGATGCGTATAAGAAAATAACTGATACTGATGTTCGTTCTGATTATAAAATGATTCATGAATATCCGTTGGGAGGGAAGCCACCCATGATGACTCATATTTTTGAAAGTAAATATGGTAAAAGGATCATTGCTGCAAAGGGCGCCCCTGAAAGGTTTTTTTACTGTTGTGGTTTAAATGAGGAAGAAAAGAAAAAAATTGATCAACAAATAACCTCGCTGGCGTTAGAGGGATACAGAGTTTTAGGAGTTGCTTCTGCTAATTATGAAGGAAATAATTTTCCTAAAGAACAGGATGATTTTGATTTTCAATTTATTGGATTGGTATCATTTTACGATCCACCAAAAAAGAATATTACAAGCGTGTTTAATCAATTTTATGATGCGGGTATCAATATAAAAATTGTTACCGGGGATAATAAAGCAACCACAGAAACTATCGCTAGACAAATTGGTTTCAAATGTGCTGATAAAGCTTTGGATGGACAGGAATTAATTAATATTTCTGAAAAGAATCTGGAGTTACAGGTTATGCAGATCAATATTTTTACTCGAATGTTTCCCGAAGCAAAATTGAAAATTATAAATGCTTTAAAACAACAACAACAAATAGTAGCCATGACTGGTGATGGCGTAAATGACGGTCCAGCCTTAAAGGCGGCACACATTGGGATAGCAATGGGTAAGAAGGGCTCGGATATGGCCAAAAGTGCCTCTTCGTTGATATTGGATGATGATGACCTTGAAAAAATGGTAATTGCCATAGCCATGGGGAGAAGAATTTATAGTAATCTTAAGAAAGCCATCCAATATATTATTTCCATTCATATTCCTATAATCCTTACTGTGTTTATTCCATTGGTTTTAGGATGGATTTATCCGGCAATTTTCACTCCGGTACATGTTATTTTCCTGGAGCTGATTATGGGACCTACCTGTTCTATTATTTATGAAAATGAACCAATGGAAGCCAACCTGATGCAGCAAAAGCCGCGTCCCTTTTCCAATACATTTCTTTCCTGGAAAGAGTTGAACATCAGTATTTGGCAAGGGATAATGATCACCGCTGGTACATTGAGTATTTATCAATACGCAGTGTCAAAAGGTTATAATGAGGAACTCACCAGGACTATGGTTTTTGCCACTTTACTTATGGCTAATATTTTTCTTTCATTGATTAACCGTTCATTTTATTATTCAATACTTACCACACTGCGGTATAAGAATAATTTTTTAATTGGAATTGTAATAGTTACTATTTTACTTCTTGCTTTAATGCTATATGTACCAGGATTAATTCATTTTTTTAAATTTCAGCAACCCAATATCAGTCAATTGTTGATTTCAATGGTTGTTGGTTTTATATCCGTTATTTGGGTAGAATCTTATAAATACTATAAACGCAGAACAAAAGAATATTTATAAATTTCAGTAATAGATTCTGTGAAAGCCAGAGGCTTAAATTATAAATGAAAATATTGACCTAAATTTAATTTCAGTTACTATTTGAAAAATGAAAAAAGTCGGTTTAGTATTAAGTGGAGGAGGCACAAGGGGTTTTGCTCATCTCGGATTATTAAAAGTGCTGGATGAATTAAATATAAAACCGTTTGCTATTTCGGCCGTAAGTATAGGCGCTATATTGGGTGCATTGTATGCATCAGGCAAAAAACCTGATGAAATTCTTGAACTCTCAAAAAAGAATTCTTTTTTTTCTTTTTCTAATTTATTATGGAGGAAGGAAGGATTGTTTTCTATGGAACCTATTAAGAAACTATTAACGGAACAGATTGTTGAGGATTCGTTTGAATCTTTACAAATTTCCTTCTTTATTAGTGTAACTGATTTTACTGATAATAAATTAATTTCCTTTTCTTCTGGAGAATTGATAAAATGGATAATTGCATCTGCATCTGTTCCTGTATTATTTAGTCCAGTGATACATGAAAACAGGTTGATGGTAGATGGCGGCTTGCTTAATAACTTACCGGTTGAACCGTTAACCGGTCTTTGCGATACCATTATTGGAATGCATGTAAATAAAATTGAGGTGAAGCCTGGTTCCACAATGAAATTGTCAAAATTGGCTATAACAGAAAGATGTTTTCATATGTCTATTGCCAATTCAGTTTACTCCAGGGCAAAACACTGTGACCTTTTCTTTGAGCCGGCTTTAGATTCTTTTGGTATGTTTGACGTAAAACATGCAGATAAAATTTTTGAGATCGGATATAATACTGCTTTGAAGCAAAAAGATCAGTTAATAAAAATGCTGACCTGAATATTTTCATCTTTCTTTAAAAGAATTTTTTTACCTCGGAAATTGCAGATGTAAAAATAGAAATCAGCTCGGATGGTGTAAATTGTTTGGGAATGAATATTCTTACTTTCAGTGCGTATACTGTATAATGAAAATGTGGTATAAATATGGATGATATTTTACAAAAATAAAGCTTAAAACCAGATGGAACAATTAGACAATATAGTTGAGTTCAATACCTCTCCCGAAGTAAAAGAAAAATTAGTACAGTATGGCAATGTTAAAACCTTTGCCGAAGGAGATCCTATATTAAATGAGAATGCTTATATCAGGGCTATTCCTATAGTAATCCGTGGAAGTATAAGAGTATTGCGAACAGATGAAGAAGGTCGGGAAATTTTGCTGTATTATATTAAAGCAGGAGAGAGTTGCATCATGTCTTTCCTTGGGGGGATGCATCACGATACCAGCAAAGTAAAGGCGATTGCTGAAGAAGAAACAGAGATTTTATTTATTCCTATAGATAAAGTGAGTTCTCTTATTAAAGAATTTCCTGAATGGCTTGATTATATTTTCCGTTTATATCACAAACGCTTTGAAGAGTTGCTGGAAGTAGTAAATGCAGTTGCCTTTAAAAAAATGGATGAAAGGCTTCTGAATTTCATAAAGAAGAAATCTGAACTTACAAATAGCCATACACTATATGTGACACATGAGCAGCTGGCTAATGAATTAGGAACTGCGAGGGTAGTTGTTTCCCGCCTGCTAAAACAAATGGAAGATAATGGCCTGGTAAGGTTGGGCCGGAATAAAATAACCCTTGTGTAACTTTAGTGACTGTGCAGTAATTATAATAGTTTGAATTTTGTTTGAAACAATTGATAAAGCAAAAAACAAATAAAATGAGCTATTATATTTCTAAAAAAGTTGATTACGGTTTTGAAACGGCGATCAATAAAGTTACTGAAGAGCTAAAAAAAGAGGGGTTTGGCGTACTTACCCAAATTGATATAAAAGAAACTCTAAAAAAGAAACTCAATGTTGATTTAGAGAAATACACCATCCTTGGAGCTTGTAATCCCACTTTTGCCTACGAGGCATTACAGTCCGAAGATAAAATTGGCACAATGCTTCCCTGCAATATAATTGTGCAGGAACACGCTGATGGTAAAGTAGAAGTAAGCGCTGTAGATCCGGTTGCCTCTATGATGTCGGTAAATAAAAATTCACTAGGCATCTTAGCTACCCAGGTAAGGGAAAAGCTAAATAAAGTTATCAATAATCTCTAACCTTATTGTCCTTTAAAACATACAAAGAAATTAATTGAGGATAACTGCCGGTATAGAATACAGTTTCTTATCAAAGCCTCAACTGCAATTTTATATTTCTGTAACCCAATCAAAATAAAAATCATAAAATGGAAATACATCACTTTATTATAATTGCACTTATCGGTTTGGCGGCTGGTTTATTGGGTGGTTTGCTCGGGCTTGGGGGTGCTATCATTATGATACCGGCTTTGGTAATGTTTTTAGGGTATTCCCAGCAAACCGCGCAGGGAACCGCATTAATGATGATGGTGTTACCAGTGGGAGCATTGGCAGCCTATCAATATTACCAGGATGGGTATGTGGAAATTAAAGCCGCATTAATTATGTCCATATTCTTTTTTGTAGGTGGTTACTTTGGTGCAAAGTTCGCCACACATATACCACAGGATTTATTAAAGAAATTATTTGCAATCATGTTGATTGTTATTGCGGCAAAAATGCTGTTTTTTGATAAACATTAAATATAGTTTCAGCACTGTAACAAAAGTAGCTGGACAACTTTTTTCCTCATAGTATTTTTGTGCTTTAAAATAATAAATGAGTTATGGAAATCAAACAGTTTGAAGATAAAAATTTAGCACACTATTCTTATGCGATCATAAGCAAGGGAGAGGTCGCGGTTATAGATCCTGCAAGAAATCCTCAGCCTTATTATGATTTTGCTAAAGAACACAATGCAAAAATTACTACTGTAATTGAAACGCATCCTCATGCTGATTTTGTGAGTAGCCACCTGGAAATTCACAACACAACAGGGGCAACTATTTATGTAAGTAAGTTATTGGGTGCTGAATATATTCACGAAACTTTTGACGATGATGACGCAATTGTTTTAGGTAGCATTACCTTAAAAGCATTGGATACTCCCGGACATTCACCTGATAGCATTAGTATTGTTGCAATTGATGAAAATGGGAAAGAGCATGCAGTGTTTACCGGTGATACCCTTTTCATTGGTGATTGTGGAAGGCCCGATTTAAGGGAAGAGGCAGGGGCCATTACAGCCGCCAGGGCAGAATTGGCAAAACAGATGTATCATTCATTACGCAATAAATTAATGGTTTTAGCTGATGACACATTGGTATATCCTGCGCACGGAGCAGGTAGTCTGTGTGGCAAAGGGTTGAGCAAACAAAGTACCAGCTCCATCCGTGCAGAGAAATTAAGTAACTGGAGTTTGCAGCAGATGAGTGAGGATGATTTTGTAAAAGAACTATTGGCAGATCAACCTTTTATTCCAAAATATTTTCCTTTCGAAGTGGGTGTTAATAAAAAAGGAGCATCTAATTATGCAGAAAGTATTGCAAAGGTAAAAAAGGGAGTGCGTGTTACTAAAGAAGAGGATACCAATTCCCTTGATCCTTCAATCATTGCTATTGATAGCCGTCCTCAGCAGCAATTTAAAAAATCGCATCTAAAAAACGCCATCAACCTGATGAACGACAACAGTTTTGAAACTTGGTTGGGAAGCATTGTAAATCCCGGAGAACCATTTTATTTGATCGCGGAGAATGAAATGGAATTAAACGAATTGATAGGACGGATTGCAAAAATTGGTTATGAAAAACAAATTGTTTTGGCTTTTGTAGCTGATTTCGGAAATGCAGAAATGGAAATATTTGATGTCGAAAAATTAAGAAAGAATGAAGATGCTTTTACGGTCATTGACATTCGTAATCATACAGAAGTAAAATCAAAAAAATTATTTGCCAACGCAATACATATACCATTATATGAATTAAGGGAACGGATTAATGAAATTCCTTTGGGAAAACCAATCGTGGTGCATTGCGAAGGTGGCTACAGAAGCGCTGCAGGTAGCAGTATTATCAAATCCAAACTTAACGGCACTACGCAGGTATATGACTTAAGCGAGGATGTAAAAACTTTTCAACCATGAACTTTTTCAACAAAAATAAACTTGCCTTAATAGGAGTGCTGGCTGGCGCCATTGGAGGCTATTTCTATTATCATTTTGTAGGATGTTCAAGTGGTACCTGCCCCATTACTTCAAAGCCAATAAACAGTACTTTATATGGAGCTATGATGGGAGGATTATTATTCAGCCTTTTTAAAAAAGAAAAAAACAATATTGAAAAAAATAAAAATTCAGATCAATGAACCAAAGAACAATTTTAGACGTAAGAACTCCTGGTGAATTTATAGGAGGAAATGTAGCGGGAAGTATCAATATTCCTTTACAGGAAATTCCACAACGGCTCAATGAAATTAAACAAATGCTGCAACCCATTATTATTTGTTGCGCTAGTGGCAACCGCAGCGGGCAAGCCACCCAGTTTCTCAAAAGCAAAGGTGTTGAGTGTGATAATGGTGGTAGCTGGATAGAAGTAAATTGTAATTGTCAAACCGCATAAAAAATAAGAAACAAATGATACAGGCTTTAAAAAATTTATTCGGCATCGGACCTAAAGTAAACTTTAATGAATTAATAGGACAGGGCGCAATTATTATAGATGTAAGAACAAAAGGTGAATTCCAGAGCGGGCATATAAAAGGCTCAATAAATATTCCATTAGATAATTTGCAAAATAATTTATCTAAAATAAAAAAGGATAAATGCATTGTAGTTTGTTGTGCTTCCGGAATGCGTAGTGCCTCGGCAAAAAGTATTTTAAAATCGCGAGGGTTTAATGAAGTTCATAATGGTGGCGGATGGATGAGCTTACAAAATAAAATCAGGTAAAAAAATGGAAACACTCACAAAAACATTATTCACCAATTGGCATTTTATGCGTTGGTTGAGGTTGGGATTAGGTCTTTTTATTGCCTTTCAGGCAATAAAAAATCATGATTCCCTGTCTGGTTTTTTCGCGGCATTCCTGCTCTTCCAGGCGGTTACTAATACGGGTTGTTGTGGCGCACGTGGTTGCTCTGTTCCTTCATCAAAAACTTCTTCTGACGAAGTTCAGGATATAAAATTTGAAGAAGTAAAATAAAAATCAGAAACCTAAAAAAAATCATATGGCAACATTTTCAGAAATAATAGATTCGGGAAGGCAGGTGTTGGTGGATTTTTCTGCCGAATGGTGTGGTCCTTGCAAAATGATGAAACCCATTTTGGAAGAATTGAAAAAAAAATTAGGAGATAAAGTAACTATCCTTAAAATTGATGTTGACAAAAACCCAAATGCTGCCGGAGCATATAAAATTCAGGGTGTTCCTACATTGATACTTTTTAATAATGGTAAGATTGTTTGGAGGCAATCTGGTGTGGTTCGGGCAAATCAGTTAGAAGAAATAATTAATCAACACAGTAATTAACCTAAAACGGTATGGTACAAAAAAAAACTGAAGCAGCAGTGCTTCCCTATAATTCTATGTCAATTCTTTTAAAAAAACATATGATAGTTAAATTAAGCGAACATACTTTATTGAAATTCTTTGCTATAATAATTCTTATATCCATAGGATCTTTTGCGCAGGCACAATCAAGTATAAAAGAATTAAAACTGGATGAAGCCATTCGTACAGCCGCAGAGAATAATAAAAATGTTTCATTATCCCAGATGGATGAAAAGATTGCATTGGCCAATTATAAACAAACGGAAGCCGTCTTCCTTCCACAGGTTTCGCTTTCTTATACCGGAATGGTGACCAATAATCCATTAAATGCATTTGGTGCAAAACTCCAGGAACGAAAAATTTCTCAAAATGATTTTGATCCCCAATTATTAAATCACCCTTCGGGTACTTCCGATTTTATGACCAGGATGGATTTGCAACAACCCATATTCAATATGGACAAACTGTACCAGCGTAAAAGCGCTTTAAAGCAATCAGAATTATATCAATTTAAAACACAGCGTACCAAAGAATTCATCACCTACCAGGTGCAGCAGGCTTATATGCAATTACAATTGGCTTATGAAGCAAAAAAAGTTTTGGAAGATGGATTGCGAACAGTAAATGCCATTTATAAGTTTACTAACGACCGTTACAACCAGGGCTTGTTACAAAAGTCGGATGTTTTAAATGTGGAAGTAGAGGTAAAATCTGTGGAAAGCAATATTGCCGATGCGGAAAGCAATATTAAAGATGCTTCAGATTATTTAAGCTTATTAATGAATGTACCGGCAGGTACAGTTTATCAAACAGAGGAAAATTCCTTCACATTTTCAAATACAGTTTCACTGGATAGTTTGCCCGGAAACCGGGCGGATTTTAAGGCTATGGAAGTCGGAATAAAATCTTATGACCTGATGATTAAGAGCAGCAGAATGAGTTACCTGCCCAGGTTAAATGCATTTGCCAGTTACCAGTTAAATGACAGCAAAGTATTGGGTTTCGGCGCTAATGCCTATCTCGCTGGCCTGCAATTAACCTGGGATATATTTAAAGGGAACCAAACTAAAAATAAAATTTCGACCCAAATATTGGAACGAAATAAAATGGTAGAAGAACTTTCGAAACAAAAAGACGAAGGCAATTTGGAATTGCAAAAAACGGTGAGGCAATTAGCCGATGCCCAATTTAAAATTAAACAGCGTAAACTGGCTGTAGATCTGGCCGATGAAGCTTTGCGTATTCTTCAAAACCGATACCAACAGGGATTGGTAAATACAACAGATGTACTAACTGCAGAAACTCAATTATCAAAGCAAAAATTAATGTACCAGCAAGCAGTTTATGGTGCAAATATTACAGAAGCATACTTGCAATTTTTAACCATTAAGTAATCAACTTTCAATAAACACTATTATGAAATTTTCTAAAAGCATCGCATTATTTAGCTTACTCGGAATTGGATTGTCAATGATGATTTCCTGTTCTTCTGAAGAAAAGAAACCAACAGAAAATAATGTCGCACCTGTTGTGGTTACAGTGGCCAGCTCTTTAGGCTCAGCAAAGGATGGCATTAATGCCAGTGGCCAGGTAGAAGCAGTGGAAACTGCCAACATCAGCACAAGAGTGATGGGAGACATTATGAAACTGAATGTAAAAGTGGGTGACCACGTAAATGCCGGCCAGGTTTTAGCTATCATTAATAGCCAGGATATGAGCGCCAAACGTGCCCAGGCCGATGCTATGATTGCAGAAGCCGAAGCCAACTTAAAAAGCGCCCAGAAAGATTTTGAAAGGTACACAACCTTATATAAACAACAAAGTGCCTCTGCTAAAGAACTGGACAATGTTACGCTCCAATATAATTCGGCCAAAGCCAGGGTAGAAGCGGCTAAACAGATGCGCAACGAAGTAACCGCCATGATGAATTATACTACATTAATAGCGCCTTTCTCAGGTACTATTATTCAAAAGCTGGTTGAAACAGGAACGTTAGCTTCCCCGGGAATGCCATTATTAGTTATGGAAAAAAGTGGCAGTTACCAGGTGAGTGCAGCAATACCGGAAACTGAAATCACTAAAATAAAATTAAATGAGAAAGCTAAGCTAAATATCAAATCTACCGGTAGGGAATTTAATGGATTGGTTACACAGATCAACCCTTCTTCTCAATTTTCCGGAGGACAATATATCGTAAAAATTTCTGTGCCTGATAATGAAAAGAAAAATATCTATGCGGGCATGTATGTAAATGTTTTTATTCAGGGTAAATCGGATTCTGCCACCGGTAAAGACAATGACATCATATTAGTGCCTCAATCTGCTATTATAAATAAAGATCAGTTGAAAGGCTTATATACCATAAGCACTACTAACACCGCTTTATTAAGATGGGTAAGGCTGGGGAAGGTTTATGGTAATGATGTAGAAGTAATTTCCGGCCTTGATAAAAATGAACAATTTATTTTAAACGCAGATGGAAAATTGTACAATGGTGCGCCTGTAAGTATAAAAAAATAAACTTAAAATCATTCCGGTTATCAATGATTTGCCGGGTATTTACCATGAATAAAATATCGGTAAAAAGATATCAAAAGAGAATTTTTTAAAAAACGAAATATGGAAAAAGGATTGTCGGGTAATATAGCAAAAGCCTTCATCAAATCGAAATTAACGATACTGTTAATGATTGCTTTTTTACTGATTGGAGGTTACAGCACCATGCTGATACCCAGGGAAGAAGAACCGCAAATTTCGGTGCCGATTGTGGATATTATGTTTGGATACCCGGGGGCAGAGCCAAAAGAAGTAGAAACAAAATTGGTAGCTCCGATGGAAAAGATAATTTCCAATGTAAAAGGTGTGGAATATGTTTATTCTACCACCATGCAGGGAAAAGCGATGTTGACGGTGCAATTTTATGTTGGAGAAAATCAGGAAACCTCTTTGGTGAAATTGTACAATGAAATCATGAAAAATATGGACAAAATGCCCCAGGGTATTACGATGCCATTGATTAAGTCAAGAGCGATAGATGATGTGCCGGTATTGGGATTAACTCTTTGGAGCGATAAATACGATGACCATCAATTGCGCCAGATGGGCGAGGCCTTAACTAATGAAATAAAGAAAATAACCAATGTAGCGGATATTAAAATTTTAGGCGGCAGGAGCAAAGAAGTTAAAGTTGTTTTAGATAAAGATAAAATGGCTGAGAACCATTTAGATTTTTTATCAATCAGCAAACAAATACAAGGAAGTAATGCTCAACTTACTGATGGAAATTTAATTAATGACAATTCAGTTTTAGCCATAGAAACTGGTAGCTTCCTAACAACTGTAGATGATGTAGCTAACCTGGTAGTGGGAGTTAACCAACAACAACCGGTTTACCTGAAACAAATTGCCCAGGTAAAAGAATCCCCTGAAACACCGAGCCAATATGTGTTTTTTGGATATGGTAAATCAGATACTGCAAAAATGAAGATTGCAGGATCAGATTTTCCTGCGGTTACTTTATCAATTGCAAAAAAGAAAGGCTCCGATGCCATGCATTTGTCTGAGCAGATTTTAGAAAAAGTTGCATTGGTAAAAAAAGATTTGATTCCTAACGAAGTACACTTAAGTACGACCCGCAATTATGGTGAAACAGCATCAGCCAAAGTATCTGAATTATTACTCCATTTATTTATTTCAATCGTAGTAGTTACGCTATTTGTAATGCTTGCCATGGGCTGGAGAGGAGGATTGGTGGTTTTTTTATCAGTACCGGTAACTTTCGCCCTTACATTATTCACCTATTACTTAATGGACTATACCCTCAACAGGATTACCCTTTTTGCTTTAGTGTTTATAACGGGTATCGTGGTAGATGATTCCATTATTATAGCAGAGAATATGCACAGGCATTTTAAGATGAAACGGCTACCACCTCTTCAGGCCGCAATTTATGCCATCAATGAAGTGGGCAACCCGACTATTCTTGCCACATTTACGGTTATAGCAGCCGTGTTGCCTATGGCTTTTGTAACTGGTATGATGGGGCCTTATATGAGCCCAATGCCTATTGGAGCATCTATTGCCATGTTGTTGTCTTTGGTAGTAGCTTTAACCTTAACTCCATACCTTGGGTTTATCTTCCTGAGAGAAAAAGAAAAGAAAGGTGAAGAAAAAAAGCCTGTTGTCTTGGAACAAACACGTATTTATAAAATATACAAAGCATTCATTAACCCAATGTTAGAAAAGCGTTGGAAGAGGTGGGTTTTTATGATAAGTGTAGTAGTAATGTTACTTGGATCTTTAATGTTATTTTATACCAAATCTGTTGCAGTAAAAATGTTGCCCTTCGATAATAAGAATGAGTTCCAGGTGATAATAGATATGCCTGAAGGAACCACTTTAGAAAACACAGCGGCAGTAACAAAAGACCTTGCTGCTTATATTGGAACGCAGGATTTGGTAACCAATTATCAGGCTTATGTTGGTACAGCTGGCCCTATCAGTTTTAATGGTTTGGTAAGGCATTATGATATGCGCCGGGGCGATAATGTGGCGGATATACAGGTGAATCTTGTAAACAAAGAAGATCGTAACATACAAAGTCATGATATAGTAAAAAACATGAGACCTGCAATTCAGGAAATTGCCAAAAGATACCATGCGAATGTAAAATTGGTAGAAATACCACCCGGCCCTCCGGTGTTATCAACTATTGTTGCAGAAGTTTATGGACCGGATTATGATCAGCAAATAGCATTGGCCAATAAGATAAAAAAGATAATTGCCTCCACAAGCGATGTGGTAGATGTAGACTGGATGGTAGAAGCCAATCAGCAGCAATATCATTTTGAAGTAGATAAAGAAAAAGCCATGCGATATGGTATTGCGCCATCACAGGTAGTGGCAACTATGAATGATGCGCTATCCGGGAAAGATGTAGGCGTATTGCATACTCCTGCATCTTTTAGCCAGGAAAATATTGAATTGCAGTTAGCCGATTCTGATAAGCCGAATATTGCAGGTTTGCTTAATCTGAAAATAATAGGACAGCAGGGAAATGCAGTTCCGATAGGCGATTTGGTACAGGTAACCAAAGGCGAAAAAGAGAAAAGTATTTTCCGGAAAAATCAAAAGGAAGTCGTTTATATATTAGCAGATATGGCCGGCAAACTGGAAAGTCCATTTTATGCCATGAGCAAAGTGTCGGATAGTTTGAAGAAAATACAACTTCCCAAAGGTTATACTTTATCTGAAGATTATACCAAACAACCAGAGTCAGAGGAGAACTTTACTTTAAAGTGGGATGGTGAATGGCAGATTACTTACGAAGTATTCCGGGATCTGGGCATTGCATTTTTAATAGCAATTATTATTATGTATATGCTGATAGTGGCCTGGTTTCAAAACTTTACAGTGCCAATTGTAATGCTAGCCGCTATACCTCTCTCACTTATTGGAATATTAATAGGACATTGGATGATGGGCGCCTATTTCAGTGCAACTTCCATGATTGGTTTTATAGCATTGGCAGGAGTGATGGTTAGAAATTCTCTATTACTTATTGACTTTATTGATATTCGGTTGAGAGATGGCATTCCATTAAAGCAAGCCATTTTGGAAGCAGGTGCAGTGCGTACTACGCCGATATTACTTACTGCGGGCGCAGTGGTATTAGGTGCAGTGGTTATTTTATTCGATCCTATTTTCCAGGGACTTGCTATTTCACTAATGGGAGGGACTATTACCTCTACTTTCTTAACCCTGCTTGTAGTGCCACTATTATATTATAAAATGAAACGCAAAAAAAGCATCAAGAAAATAAATATTGCTAACTCTTAAAAAAAATAATATGAAACTATTAGTAGTAACAAGCCTGAAGGAGTATCAGAAGAATGTTGCAAAAATATTTGAGCAGGCCGGGATATCTGTATTCAGTGTGTCCGATACAATTGGGTTTAAGGAAAATAGTGCCCCTAACCTGATAGATGAATGGTTTGGCGCGGGTACTGATCATTTTGATTCTATCTTCCTGTTCAGTTTTACAGAAGATGCCAATGCGGATCATGCTATTGAACTGATCAAAGAATATAATACAGTTGAAGATTCTCAATTCCCAATAAGAGCATTTATTCTCCCGGTTGAAAAATCAACTTATTAATTAATTTATTTAAACTTTTCATTATGAAAGAAAAAATTATAAGAGCCGTTGCGGGCAGCTTGGTATTAATAAGTGCCATGTTGGCTTTTTATGTAAACATTTATTGGCTTTGGTTAGCTGTATTTGTTGGAGTTAATTTATTGCAATCCTCTTTTACCAGATTTTGCCCTCTTGAAAAAATATTGGGTCAATTAGGAATTGATTCTGTAGAAGACAAAAAATAGTATTAAGTATAGTTTTGATAGTAGTAAAAGGCCGGTTCATATATTAACTATGGTTGATTTTACTATTTTCCTACAGGTACTATTTGCTAGTATATCCACCGTCAATAACCAATTCACTTCCTGTTACAAATTTTGACTCATCTGAAACCAGGTAGAGAATTCCATAAGCAATATCTATAGGTTCTCCAATATGTCCGAGCGGGTGCAGGCTATTGAGTAAATCCATAAATCCTGGCGTATTTTTACCAAAATTTTCTACCATTGGTGTTAGAATGAATCCGGGGTGTACGGAGTTTACCCTAATTTTATTTTTAGCATAAGTGACGGCATCATTTTTTGCCATTAATCTTACTGCCCCTTTAGTTGCATGATAATGGGGCACATCACCGGCACCTACCATTCCATAAATTGATGAAAGGTTAACTATACTTCCACTTCCGTTTTTGAGCATATGCTGAACTGCATATTTGGTGCAAAAGAAAACGCCTTTTAAATTAATATTCATAACTGCATCCCATTCCTTTTCAGTTAATTCATGCGTCGGCTTATTTACACCTGCAATGCCTGCATTATTGATAGACGCATCCAGTTTGCCAAATTCTTTTACAACATCTGCATAAACCTGTTCAACTTGTTTTTCATCGGCAACATCAAGGTGCCAGTATTTTGCCTTACCTCCTGATTGAGTAATTTCTTCTACAAGTTCAACCCCATCCTTATCAAGAATATCCGTAATCGCCACTTTAGCTCCTTCTTTTGCTAATAAAATACAGGTTTCTCGGCCAAGTCCTAAAGCCCCTCCAGTTACTATAGCCACTTTGTTTTCTACCCTTTTCATGATTAAATAATTTAATAAGTTTATAATTGAAAATATCTAAAAAAATATTTATTTATATGATACAAAACCTGATCCAAGGTTGTCTGTTCAAATATCTTTATGATTAATATCATCTTTTTATCTGCGATTTCTCATTTTAAATGGAATTCTAATAATTCAATTTTGTATCATCTTCCATTTTTCTTAAAAAAGAATAAAGTTTAATCGGCTGGTGGTAAAAACTGGTAGTAAAAATGCACATGATAGAAATTGAAAAAAATAATCAATTTGGCCAGGAGCATAAAGCATGGCAAAGAAGTTTGGAATTTTTCAAGCAGGAAAATACATTATTAAAATATCGGTTAAGTGAAATGGTAGATCAAAATGGAGAAACTATATTTTTGCAACTGGCAGAATATTATCAAAATCAATTGATATTAAAAGATGAGATACTGAACAACCTCATAAGAGAACTGATCCAGTTCTCAGAAAAATTTCATGCCCCAAATAATGACGGAAAACAATCAGAAATAATAATTAACCAACATGCTAATTTTCGGAGAAAGATTTTACTTTTTGAAAAGGATTTTCTAACTTTTTCAAAAGAATTTAATGAAAGAATGCTGCAAAGTATTTAATCATTAATTCAGCATATCGAGAAGTTTTTTCTCATTTAATACTTTTACATATCCCGCTTCTGCTTCAATTAATTTTTCATTTTTAAAATCACTTAGTGTTCGTATTAAGGATTCGGTTGTTGTTCCTGCAATGTGTGCAAGATCATCCCTGGAAATGTATATTATAAAGTCAGTGCTATCTTTTTTATATTTTTTTAATAGAGTGGTGATAGTATCTGCTACTCTTTTTCGTAAAGAGTTATATGCTAAATTAATAAGTTGTTCTTCTTTTTCAGTCACATTTTGTGCAAGCAGCTTTATAAATTTATGCGCTACTTCTTTGTTATTATTGATCAATATTTCAAAGTCTTCTCTACCGATGATACTGATATCGCATTCCTCTAAAGTTTCAGTAGTTTCTTTATAAGTAGTATTTTCTATAAGCGCATTATACCCAAAGAAATCACCTGCATTAAATAGGCCAATGGTTAGCTCTTTGCCAATCTCATTTATTTTGTAAGATCTTATTTTCCCGGAATTTAAGTAGTACAAACTGCGTGGATTATTTCCCTCTGAATATACAATTTGTTTCTTTTTATAATGGTTAATAACGGTTGAGTTAGTTAGTTTTTCAAGTGCATCATTATTTTTTATTTCATTGAAAAAATCGTTGAGGGTTTGTGCGGTATTGATGCGTTCCTGCTGGAATTTGACTTTTTGAAGCCTGCTTTCTATTGCATTGAGTAATTCTATATCTGTAAAGGGTTTAGTGATATAATCATCTGCGCCCATTTCCATTCCTTTTCTAAAATCGCCACGTTCTGTTTTTGCCGTAAGAAAAATAAATGGTACGCTTTTTAAATTATCATTTTTATTTATGAGATGTAAGAGGCCATAACCATCCAGGACAGGCATCATTATATCGCAAATGATAAGATCCGGATTTTCTTTTATGGCAATCTCATAGCCCTCTTTCCCATTGGTAGCTGTTGCTATTTGATAATTGGCGAGTTCAAGAATTTCGCAAGTATTATCCCTGATCTCAGGATTGTCTTCTATCAATAATATTTTTGTCATTGTGCAAAGATTAAATTTATTACAGTTCCTTTTTCAAGTTCGCTTTTTATTTCTATTTTCCCATTCATCATTTCTACATATTTAGCTACGATATGTAATCCGAGACCAGTTCCGGATATATTAACGGCGTTTGTAGCTCTGAAAAATATCTCGCACAGATGTTCCTGGTCCTTTTCTGAAATACCTATCCCTTCATCTTTTATCGAAAATAGTAATTTAGTGTTATTATTTATTGTCGAAATTAGAATAGGCTTGCCTTCGTCAGAAAATTTTGCAGCATTAGAAAGCAGGTTGATCAGGATGTTTTTAAACAGAACTTCATCAAGTGTTACCTCTCTCTTTCCTACATGATTATAGGTTACTTTTTGGCCTGGTTTAAGTATTTCAGCCATTTCAGTTACCTGGGAAGAAATGAGTTCTTGTATATCAAAAACAGTTTCGTGAGCTATTATTTTTCCGTCTTCTATTTTCCCCAGCGATAGAAATTCATTTAAAATATTATTTAGATTGATTACTGAAGATTTTATTCGTTGAACATGCTTGTCTCTTTTTGGCTGCTCATCCGTTAATTTATATTTTGCCAATAAAGAGGTAGAAGATAGTATGGTACTTAATGGGGTTCTGAATTCATGAGATGCCATGGAAACAAAAGCGCTTTTAAGGTCGCCCAGGTCTTTTTCTTTGCTTAAAGCTATTGAAAGCTCCTCTTTTGATGCTTCCAGTTTTTGCAAGGTTTCCTGCAATCTTGCAGTGCGGGCTTCCACTTTTTTCTCTAATTCCTCATTGAGCCTTTCCATTTCGTTATTTATAGAAGCTAGTTGAAGGCTTTGCTCTTTTAGTTTGTTCTGTATTTCAATTCTCGCAGTTATGTCACTTATGAAAGCAATAGAAAAAATACCCTGGTCATTGGTATAACTGCTAAGGCTTATTTCCACAGGTATCTCGGTTCCGTCTTTTTTGACTCCAAAAAGGTCTCTACCAATTCCCATCGGTCTTGAAGATGGATGATTTTTAAATTGTTCCCTGTCTGATATATGCTTATGATGATATCGTTTCGGAATAAGTATTTCAAGTTTTTTACCTATCATATCGTCTTCATTACTGTATCCAAAAAGGTTAAGAAGAAAATGATTAGCCAGCACAATATTGCCAAAACTATTAATTACCAATATACCAAGTGATGCATTTTGAATCACCGCCTGAAATTTTTCCTGTTCCCTTAAAAGGACTTTATCCATACCGGTAAATTTTTAAAATGATGGTCAAAGTTCGTTTAAAAAGAGAAACTAACGTAATGTTCATGTTTAAGTAACAGTTTATTGCTTATAATCCCGAGTAATAATCATATCCTCTTTCATACCAATAATCAGGCGGACGAATATTGCTAAAATAAATAGTGCCTATTCTTTTTATATGTTTAATCCCGTATTTTACGGGTATGATTAAGCGCAAAGGGTAGCCTTGGTTTAAAGGAAGAGGTTTGCCATTCATTTCATAGCATAATAGCGTCTGTGGATGCATCATGCTGGCCATATCAATACCTACATAATACTTATCGTCTGGAGTTGACAGACCTGCATAATTCATGTGTGTTTCCTGGTTAAGGTGGTATTTTTTTACAAAATCACTGAATCTTACTCCTGCCCAATCCGTAATCTGGCTCCAGCCTTCTATGCATTTGAAATTAAAAACCAGTTCTGTTTTTGGAAGTGCTTTGATGTCGGCAAGGCCAATTAATAAAGTGTCTCCGGGGCTTCGCACTAATTTTAATTTCCAGGCCATAGTATCTAAAGTGCTTTTCAGACCTATGTCTCCATTTACCCTTACACGTTTTGCAGCAGCGGAACGCGGATAGGTTTCAGCCAGGTGTTTATCTGTTAAGAAATTTGAGAAGATGTTTTCATTGGTGTTTAAGACTTTTCTGAGTGGCTGAGGTACACCGGCCATATCGGGTTGCTTATGTATCCATTTCCAGGCAAATACAGTCCCTGCCAGGAAAATAACAAATAGTATGAAGGCTATAACGCTTCTTTTTCTGAATTTTTTTGAAGAAATTAGTATTACTTCCTTATCATTCATCTGGATTTATTTTTTTATCAGGATCATCTGTTACCGAATTATTTTTTTTAGGAATTATTTCATCAATGTTCAAAGAATTATTTTCAGAGATTTGAACTTCATTTATAGGTTCATTTTTATTCACATCCATTTGTGTAGCAACAGAAGAAGGAATTAAAATTTCTTCTTCGGAAGGTAAAATAAAAAGCCCCGTGACCATACTTTGGAAATTATTCCAACCAGCAAAGATGACTTGTAATATATGAACAAGAAAGAATAATGAAAACAACAGGGTAAGGGTAAAGTGTTCTATCCTGGCCCATTCATAGCCTCCAAAGAGTGAAGTTAAACTGCGAAACTGAACTGGCTTATAAATGGAAATACCCGTAAGCACAGAACCCAGACCCATAAAAATGACCAGTGTATAAGCTATTCTTTGCGCAGCATTATATTTCTTTTGTGGAGGCGCTGATTTGCGCAAGTGCAAATCATGTAACACTACCAATAATGATTCCTTTAAAGATTTACTATTGGGAAAAATCAATCGCCACTCACCGGAAAATATCAAAAATAATACATAAATAAATCCATTGATGGCAAATATCCACATAAAGACAAAATGCAGGCTCATGCCTTCTGCAAGCCTGAAAGGGATGTTGAGGGCTTTATAAAATGAATCAGGAAAAAACCTGAGAATCGTTTTATCTCCCCAGCCCATTCTATAAATATCATTGGCCCAATAAATTAGCAATCCACTCCAAACCATTACTGCCAGTATCGGAAAATTGATCCAATGCAACCATCGAATAGCTAAGGGATGTTTTTTTTCTGCTTTTTTCATATGCCTGATCCAAAATGCATTTACAGATACTAAGGTATGATTCATAAAGTTCATAAAAATTTCTGATAAATGTTTCTGCTTTTTCAGAATGGAAAATCACATTCAATTATAATTGCTGAAAATAAAATCATTTTATTTTGAAATATACCTGACAATCGTTTATGGATTGGTTTGTAAATTGCAAAAGAACTTCTTAGATTGGATTCGTAATCAATTAAATTTAAAATATTTTTTATGGGTGTTTGGCGACAAATTGGTGAGTATCTATGGATTTTGAAAAAAGATCCCGATGCTCCTCGTTCTAAATGGATTGGCTATATGCATTTCATTAACAGATTGTCTATTTTACTTTTTTTATTAGCCATGCTTATTATTATTTTTAGAATGATAAGAGGTTAGATGGCATCTTATTACTTTATTTTAATGAAATTATAAATAATTTTTGCTGCATTATATGAAGCATTGCCACCTTCAGAAAGCAATTCTTTTAATTCCAGGAATTCCTTTTTAAGTTTTGTTCTTATCTCATGGTCAAATAAAATACTCTTCAACTCAATAGTAATTCTCTCGGGAGTAAGTTGATCCTGTATTAATTCTTTTACTACTTCTTTATCCATAATTAAATTTACAAGGCATATATATTTCAACTTTACCAGGCGAAGGGCAATTTCATATGATACTCTGCCTGCTTTATAACAAACAATTTCCGGCACTCCAAACAAGGCAGTTTCCAAAGTAGCTGTCCCTGAAGTAACTAACGCGGCAGTTGCCTCCATAAGTAAAGAATAGGTGTCGTTTGCTATTACTTCCACATTTTTATAACCAGAAAGAAATGGTTCATAAAATGCGTCATCAACAGAAGGAGCTTTCGCTAAAATAATATTGTAGTTTGGAAAATTTTTAGAGGCTTCAAGCATTACGGGAAGCTGGCTTTTTATTTCCTGTCTGCGGCTTCCGGGCAGCAATGCAATAATATTAGATGATTGTTTAATAGTTGAATGTTCTTTCTTGAAACTTTCAATAACATCTACTAACGGATGTCCTACATACTCAACATCATAATCCCGGTCTTTGAAAAATTGTTTTTCAAAAGGAAGTATTACAATCATTTTGTCAATATACTTCTTAATGGTGTTAACCCTGCTTTCTTTCCATGCCCATACCTGCGGGGATATATAAAAGATGTTTTTGTATTCTTGAGTATGCGTCCATTTGGCCATTTTTAGATTAAAAGTGGAATAATTTATAAGCACCACTGCATCAGGTTGAAAGCGTTTAATATCCTCTTTGCAGAACGTAAAATTTTTCATAATAGCGGGAAGGTTTTTAACTACCTCTGCAAAACCCATAAACGCCAAATCCCTATAATGTTTTGCCAACGTGGCACCAGCAGTTTCCATCTTATCGCCACCCCAACCACGGATGACAGCTCCTGCATCCAGTTTTTTTATTTCTTTAATAAGATTACTTCCGTGTAAATCTCCGGAGGCTTCACCGGCTATAATATAATATTTCATGCGTTCGGGATGTATGAAGTTTGATTAGCGAAGTACGATGTAAATATCGGAATTCAAAAATTATGTATATGAAAAGGCCGGGGTTTTCCATATAGGAATATGATCAAATTTGAAGTGACCTTAATTTTTTTGTGAATCCAACTTTTATTTTAAACTTTCCATCTTATTAGTCGTCATAACAATTAATAAAATATCCCAGTGAAAAATATTTTATTTAACAAGCAAATTCTTCATAAGAAACATAAATAAATTAAATTTGGTATGGAAATCACCTCTTCAAAAATTAAATCATGAAAAAATTATTTAAAATATTTTTCGTTACCTGTTTGATGACGGGAATTATTAATGGTGCAGAGGCCCAGAGAAGCCGTAACAATGTCGGATCAGGAAATAGAGAAAATTCATCTTTCACAAGACCTGCTCCTCAGAGGAATTTCGAAAGGAGAACCTCACAGGGAAGTTCAGTTTTCTCAAGACCTGCTCCTCAAAGTAACCCTGGTAATACAAGGCCAACTACTCCTCAAAGAAATTTTGAAAGAAGGACTCCCCAGGGAAGTTCAGTTTTCTCAAGACCTGCTCCACAAAGTAATACTGGCAATATAAGACCAAGTACTCAGCAAAGGAATATAGTGTCCAGTCAAAGTTACAGAAGACCGAATTCAGTATCAAGAGACAATGACAGCAGATATTCGCGTGATAACTATAGAAATGACGATTATCGGTATTCTAATTATAGAACTGTATATGGTCGCAGGACAGTTTTTATGTATGGTCCACGTTATAACGTAATTCCCCGGAGCAGTATCTCTATCTATTTTGGCGGGAATCCTTATTATTATAATGATGGATATTTTTATGGTTATTATGGAGGTTATTACCAACCTTTATTTCCACCATTTGGAATACGTGTAGGATTTCTCCCTTATGGTTACTCCAGATTTTACATTGGCCCTGATCCTTTTTACTATTACAATGGCATTTATTACAGGCAATATGATGATGATAGTTATGAGGTAGTCGATGCTCCAATGGGAGCCAGCGTTTCTTCTTTACCAAAAGGGGCTAAATCTGTAGTTGTAAATGGAGAAAAGTTGTATGAGCTTAATGGTACTTATTATAAAGAAGACAGAGACTCAAAAGGCAATGATGTATATACCGTTGTAGGTAAAAACGGTGAAATAAATAATACTGCTGAAGGAGATAATGGTGCCGTTCAGGGAGTTGATTCTGCCCCGTTGGCTTCTTTACAAGTTGGCGATATTGTAAATCAGTTACCCGAAGGTTCTAAAATTGTCACTATAAATGGTGAAAAAATGTATGCAACACCTGATAATACTTATCTAAAGGAAATTGTAGGGGATGGAGGAGTAGTACAATATAGTGTGGTAGGTAAATAATTTTCTTTTCAATAAATTTTCACCTTATAAGACCGGCTTTATTGCCGGTCTTTTTTTATCTTATCTATTTTATAATATAATGGAAACATTAAACATGTTCCCTCTTCATTTCTATTAAACTTTTCCAATTAAAATTGAATTTCAACTGCTTTTAAAGAGTATGTTAAAATGTATGGACGTATTAGTTATGATGTTATCAATGGTATGGCATTCCTATCCTCTCTTTGTAAATTTGTAATACATAATTAATATCATTAATTATCAATAAATTATAACAATATAAAATATTTAATGCATTCAAATATTTACATTTTCATGAGATATATAACTTTACTTATTACAACAATATTTTTTGCCTTAAACGTTACCGCTCAGGTTGATAAGGAGCCCCTGCCAACAGAAAATGCAGAGATAAGCGAAATACAAAGTGGTAATTCTGTTTATGGAAAGGTGTTGGATATTCAAACTAACAAAGGCGTGGTAGCTGCTTCCACACAATTATATGCACGGTTACAAGATGAGAACACTCATAAAGAAAAAGATTCATTAATTGCTGTAATGCTAACAAAGCCTAATGGAGATTTTTATTTTGAAAATGTTCCAGCATATAAGAATCTGCATTTGGTAATTACAGCAGTAGGCTATGGCAATTATGATAAAAATTTTCCTTTTGTAAACCAAAAAACTGGAGGAAATGCTCCTTTCTTTAAAAAAGATCTTGGTAATATCATCTTGACCCGGAAAAATGAAAGATTGGCGACAATCACAATAGTTGCGGATAGGCCTGCCTTAAGAATGGGAATTGATAAAAAGATTTTTGATGTAGATAAAAGTATTACCTCAAAAGGTGG
Source organism: Bacteroidota bacterium (assembly GCA_030706605.1). GTDB lineage: Bacteria > Bacteroidota > Bacteroidia > Chitinophagales > Chitinophagaceae > Ginsengibacter. Next base: position 29,482 of record JAUZOE010000012.1, on the reverse strand, counting down.
AACAGCAATAGATGTGATGAAAAACATCCCATCTGTATCGGTAGATGTGGATGGAAATGTACAATTAAGAAATTCAAGCCCAACTATTTTTATTGATGGACGACCCACGATTCTTACACTTGACCAGATTTCTTCAGATGACATTGACCGGATTGAAATCATTACAAATCCATCGGCAAAATATGATGCCTCAACTACCGGAGGAATTATTAATATTATTTTGAAGAAAAACAAGCGTTATGGGTTAAATGGTCTTGTCTCTGCTACAGTTGGTACTCCTGAAAGGTATTCAGGAAACGTGAATCTGAATTTGCGCCAGGGTAAATTCAATTTTTTCGTTTCCAGTCATTATAACTATTCCGACAATGATGCACAGGGAAAAAGTTTCAGGCAAAATAAAAGTAATGGAATAGTTGACAATTATTTCAATCAAAATTCTCTAAACAACCATGCACGTCAATTTTTTGCGATAAGAGGTGGTGTGGATTTCTTTTTGGATAACAGAAACACATTCACTTTATCTCAAGGATATGTTAATGGTCGTTTTTCGAATATTCAAACCCAGGACCAGGAATATTATGATAATAGCAACCAGTTAACTCAATCAGGACTTAGAAACTCAAATAGTCATTTTCAGTTTAAAAGAAACAGCTCGTCCTTACTTTATACTCATAAATTTCCTAAAGAAGGAAAAACAATAGATGCCAGTATGAAAGTGAATTATGGGGGTGTAAACGATAATGATGAGATTAAAAATACTTTTTATAACCCTGACCATACTGTTATTGGCGATCCAAGTCTCGTAAAGAATGATGGGGCCAATAATAATAACCAGGTAACAGCTAAAATTGATTTTGTAAATCCTTTGGGTGAGGATAAAAAAATAGAAGCAGGTTTGCGTAGCTATGTCAATAATTATTCAAGTTATTTCAATTCTTATGCTATTAATAATGGTGCAGAAACTAAATTGCCATTGAGTAACAATTATAAATACACAGAAATGGTGCAGGCTGGGTATATTACTTATACAGGTAAATTAAAAAGTATCGGTTACCAGGCTGGCTTGCGTGCTGAATATTCAAAATTTAGCGGAACATTGATCGATAGTGCAAAGAAATTCGGTTATGAATATCCTTCTGAAATAAAAAATATCTGGGATGCACTATTTCCAAGCTTATATCTTTCTAAAAAATTAAATGAAAGAGATGAAATACAATTAAATTATTCCCGGAGAATCAGAAGACCTAACTTCTGGGAATTAAATCCATTTATTGACATAAATGATCCGCTAAATATTCAACAAGGTAATCCACAGTTAAAACCTGAATACAGTAATTCTTTTGAATTTAATTACAGTAAAAATTTTAAGAATAATAGTAATTTTCTGGCAAGCATTTATTACAGAAATACCACCGGGGACATTACCAGGTATAGTGATACAATTACCACTGCCCAGTATGATCAACTTCAAAATGCCGGTGTAGACCCTAATGCGATATTGAATACTTTTATCAATTCAAAAAGTACCAACAGGGCAGGATTGGAACTGACTTTACAGCAAAAATTTGGAGATAATTTCGATATTACTCCAAATGTGAATATCGGATATAGGAAGGTGAATGCTAACCAGAATTCATTGGATCTAAGTAATGAAGGATTTGATTTTAGCTCAAAAATTACTGCGAATTATAAAATTAAATCTGAAGATAAATCTAATGTATTTAACAATCTTAGCTTTCAGTTAACGGCAGATTATCATTCCCCAAGGGTTATTCCGCAAGGAAGAAGATTAGAAAGATTTAGTTCAGATTTTGCCATACAAAAAGACCTGTTTAAAAATAACCGGGGTACGATAACCTTCAGTGTGAATGATATCTTTAATACACAACGGTATGGGGTAATTTATGATACCCCCTCGTTTTACCAGGAGGCTTATAGCAGACGTTGGGTAAGAAGTTTCAGGATTACTTTTAGCTATAAATTCGGCAATTCAGATTTTTCATTATTTAGAAAAAACAAGGATAATAACAAGGGTGATTTTTAAAGAGGGTTAACAACCCGTTTCTTTTAAAATCAGGAACTATTTCGTTTTAGATACCCTAGTTCATTATTTGAGTAGACAAAAATGAGTTGGGAGCGATGGAGAAATATTTATCCAGTTCATGAGGATATTCACCCAGTTCAATTTCTAAACTTGATTTATTTTCCTTAACCCTCCAGAGATATAATTTTTTATTTCCTAAAAATTGGAAAGCAATTTCCGGAAGCATTTGATTTAGCAATCCGTTCCAGCAGGCTTGCTCTAATTGTTCTGTTTCAGGTAAATTAATTGGATTTTCCGCATCAGATTGTTGCCAACGCTGTCTTGAAGAAAAAGTGGTTCCTGTAATCAATAAAATTTCCTGTTGTATACTTGCTTTCATGATTGACAATTTTTAATTTATATTAATAAGACTGACCGCTTCTTCATTAATTTAATATGCCAATATAAAATATTTGTTAAAGGCAATTAAAATAGTAGGCTCGTCTATTAGAATAACGTTTTTACCAGAGAAATATTACCATCAGTGTGATAGGGTATATACGTACTTAGAAAATATGTCAAAAAATAAATACGTAAGACTAAAATCATTAAAGAAAAATGGGGCTAATCTCTTCCTCTAAAGAGGATTTAAAGTTATTAGTAAACTATTTTATTTTCTGTGAAAAAATAGCCCGGTAATTTTATTTGCTAAATGATGCTGAAAATACTATTTCAGTACTTGTTTAAATTTCTTAAGCTCTGAAATATCTGAAGAAGAAAGAGTCTCATTATTATCATACTTTGCTTTTAAAAATAATACTCTTTTATGTTGGGGATATTTTGATAAAATTTCTTCAATTATTTTTCCAGTCACTTCATCCTTTTCAAACATCGGTTTTATTTCAGGTAATTCAGATTTTTCTCTTGTTGGCATTTTTTTTATGATAGATTCCAGTGCGGCAAGCCTTCCAGGTAAAACGCCATTGATTTTAGAAGCCTTGCCATATAAACCCTGTAACTGCTTTTTGCTTAGCCATCCACGCTGTTGATATTGTTTATAAATGCTGATCACAAAAGAAGAAATCGGGTATGCCATGATACAGTCTTCCAGTAGCATATTGATGATGTCAAGTTTTGGTTTATTCTGTTGCATACTGATTGAATATACGCACAAATTTATAAAAATCATTATCAGAATGTAAAACAAAAAACCCACCTTTTTCAAAGTGGGTTTTTTGTTGGCAATAGCCAAAGGATTAATATCTATACATCTCGGGCTTATAGGGCCCTTCTTTTGGAATATTCAAATAAGTACTTTGTTCTGTTGTTAATTCTTCAAGCACTACACCAATTTTGTTTAAATGCAGGCGGGCTACCTTTTCATCTAAATGTTTTGGAAGCACATATACTTTGTTTTCGTATTTATCAGCATGCAACCAAATTTCTAATTGCGCAAGCACCTGGTTGGTAAATGAATTGCTCATTACAAAACTGGGATGGCCTGTTGCACAACCTAAATTTACTAATCGACCTTCTGCTAAAACAATGATATCTTTTCCATCAAGAGTGTATTTATCAACCTGTGGTTTAATAGTATCTTTCGTCTGTCCATAATTGGTATTCAGCCAGGCAATGTCAATTTCAATATCGAAATGCCCAATATTACATACGATGGCTTTGTCTTTCATCGCCAGAAAATGTTCTTTTCTTATCAAATCACGACAACCGGAAGCAGTTACAATAATGTCTGCTTCTTTCACAGCATCAATCATTTTTTTCACTTCATAACCGTCCATAGCTGCCTGCAAAGCACATATAGGATCAATTTCGGTAACAATAACCCTGGCGCCTGCACCGCGCAAACTTGCTGCTGAACCTTTTCCTACATCACCATAGCCACCCACTACAGCCACCTTGCCGGCCATCATTATATCAGTTGCTCTTCTGATGGCATCTACCAAACTTTCTTTGCAACCATATTTATTATCAAATTTTGATTTGGTTACTGAATCGTTGATATTGATTGCAGGAATAGGTAAGGTACCTTTTTCCATTCTTTCATATAATCTATGAACACCTGTTGTTGTTTCTTCTGATAATCCTTTTACATGTTGAATCAATTCAGGATATTTATCAAAAACCATGTTGGTCAAATCACCACCATCATCCAGGATCATATTTAAAGGGCGGTCTTCACTTCCAAAAAATAATGTCTGTTCAATGCACCAATCGCTTTCTTCCTGTGTTTGCCCTTTCCATGCAAAAACACCAATGCCTTCTGCGGCAATAGCTGCTGCGGCCTGGTCCTGTGTAGAGAAAATATTGCATGAACTCCATTTTACTTCAGCTCCCAGTTCAATTAAAGTTTCAATGAGTACAGCGGTTTGAATCGTCATATGAAGGCAGCCTGCTATGCGTGCTCCTTTCAAAGGTTTTTCTTTTCCGAATTCTTCTCTGAGCGACATTAAGCCCGGCATTTCTGCCTCGGCTAATTTTATTTCTTTGCGGCCCCATGAAGCAAGGCTCATGTCTTTTACCTTGTTCTTAAGACTAAAATCAATTGTATTTTTTGTAAGTGCTGACATATAATGAATGGTTTATTTTTTTAGATGCCAAATGTACAAATATTAGGATAAAATACTAATGATATTGATAACTTTAGAATATTTTTGTAAAAATCGACTATTTAAAAGAATAAAAGATAAATATTGTATGAAAAAAATAATGTCAAAAGAAGAATTAACTACTATTGATTATATGCCTGATAAAAAAGACCTGGCTATTTTAAAATTGCTTCAGCAAAATGCGAGGATTACGGTAAAAGAAATTGCTGGAAAAATTCACCTCAGCACCACCCCCGTTCATGAGCGTATCAAGAGGATGGAAGAATCAGGCATCATAAAACAATATGCTACTTTGGTAAATCACTCAAAAGTTAAAAAAGGGCTGATGGTAATCTGTTATGTTTCTTTAAAACAACACGGTAAAAATGCAGGCGTAAAATTTATAAAAACTATGAACGATTTAAATGAAGTGATAGAATGTTTCAGTATCTCAGGAGAATTTGACTTTATGTTGAAGGTGGTTTGTGAAGATATGAACACCTATTATGACTTTCATGTAAATAAATTGAGTGAAATTGAAAATGTGGGGCATGTGCAAAGTGTGTTTGTTATGGGGATCATAAAGCAAACGCACCAGGTAGTTTGGGATATCTGATATAAAAGTATTGTCACCAACATGTTATGACTTTTGCTAAAATAGGGTATCCACGATACAGGAATAAGTATTCAAGTATCATTCTTTTTAACGGAATAGCTTTCAATTATAAATTCCCAAACTTTTATTTTAGAATAATTTTACTGTTTTTAGCAACTTAATACTTAACTCCTTCAAGAATCTTTATATAATTGCTTCTTTCATAGCCGGTAGGATCGGCTATATTCTTTTGACTCATATTTCCCCTAAAAGATTCAAGGTCTTCAAATCCCATTCTATACATCCAATCTTCCAGCTCTGTATTTAAAGTTTTCAGGTAGGTAATACCGTTTTTATATAAAGAAGATGCAGTCATTACCACATCTGCACCAGCCAGGATATATTTGATAACTTCTATTGCACTTTGTACGCCGGTAGTTGCAGCCAATGACAAATTTAATTTGTCGTATAATAAAGCAATCCATAATAAAGGCAATTTTATTTCATCGGATTCACTAAAATGCAAATCAGTTTTAATGGTAAGTTCGTTAATGTCAAAATCCGGCTGATAAAACCGGTTAAATAAAACCAGGGCATCAGCACCGGCTTTTTTCATTCTAAAAGACATGTTTCCCATTGCACTGAAATATGGATTCAGTTTTACCGCGACCGGAATTTTGACTGTTTGCTTTATGTTATCAATAATGTTCAGATAGCGATGTTCCACTTCTGCAGAAGACATGCCAATATCTCCGGGGATGAAGAATATATTAACTTCTATTCCATCAGCTCCGGCTTGTTCCATTAATTTTGAATAGTATATCCAACCTTCGTTGGTAATTCCATTCAGGCTGGCTATTATGGGAATTTTAACCCGTTCTTTGGCTTTGCGAATATTTTCTAAATATAAATCTGTGCCCATATTAAAGTCCTCGGCATTGGGAAAATAGTCAAGGGCCTCGGCAAAAGAATTGGTGGTTTGCCACATAACCCCTTTAAAGCTTGCTTCTTCTTTTTTTATCTGTTCTTCAAATAATGAAAATAGCACGACCGCTCCGGCGCCACTATCTTCCATTTTTAAGATGTTATCTATTTTTTCAGATAATGTGCAGGCTGAAACTACAATAGGGGACTTCAACTTCAACCCCATATACGTTGAATCTATTTTCATATTATTTAGTTTTAGTTATTTGACACCGGGACAAAATCACTTGCTTTTTTCGTTGCAAGCTCTTCATAGCTCTTCCATTTTAGGTTTACCAATTCCTGTGCATGTTTCATCAATTTATCCGCTTCATCAGGATGAGTCATGGTCAAAACTTTGTATCGCAATTCATTATACGCGTAATCTTTTAATTTAATCGTAGGCCTTGGAGAATCCAATACAAATGGGTTTTGATTTTTATTTCTCAAAATTGGATTGTACCTAATCAAAGGCCAGTGGCCACATGCTACTGCTTTATTTTGTTGATTCAATCCATTTTTCAAATCATAACCATGAGCAATACAGTGGCTGTAAGCAAGAATGAGGGATGGTCCGTCATAGGCTTCTGCTTCACGCATAGCCAATAATGTTTGCTGCGGATTAGCGCCAAATGCCACTCTTGCTACGTACACATTTCCATAAGAAATTGCCTGCATGGCTAAATCTTTTTTACCTCCCTTTTTACCACTTGCTGCAAATTTTGCAGTGGCAGCTGTAGGAGTTGCTTTAGAAGACTGTCCACCGGTATTTGAATAAACTTCTGTATCAAGAACAAGTACATTTATATTTTTTCCGCTTGCTAATGCATGATCAAGGCCGCCATACCCAATATCATAGGCCCAACCATCACCACCTACCAACCATACACTGCGCCGTACAAATTGATCGCAAACAGATAACAGGAATGCTGCAGATGGAGAAGTTATTTCTTTCAACTTCTCTTTCAGTAGTTGTACTCTTAGTTGCTGGGCTACCAGTTCAGATTCAAGAACCTGTTCAGCGTCCAGGATTTCTTTTACAAAAGTTTCACCAAGTTCCTCTTTTAATTCCATTAAATATTGCTTCGCAATTACGAATTGATTATCCGCAGTAATTCTCATTCCCAATCCGAACTCCGCATTATCTTCAAATAATGAGTTTGACCATGCGGGTCCCCGACCTTCTTTATTAATAGTCCATGGTGTAGTAGGAAGATTGCCACCATAAATAGAGGAACAGCCTGTAGCATTAGCCACCAGCAGCCTTTCACCAAATAACTGGGATAATAATTTTAAATAAGGGGTTTCGCCACAACCAGCGCAGGCACCGGAAAACTCAAATAATGGCTCCAAAAATTGTGCACCATGCACTGTAGAAAAATCAATTTTAGAACGATCGTTCCAGGTAATATTTTCAAAAAATTCAATATTTTGTTTTTCTGTTTCAATAATTGGTTCTTTTTCTACTAAATTAATTGCCTTATGTAAACGATTGCCGGTTTCGATAACCGGGCAAACCTCTACGCATAAATTACATCCTGTGCAATCTTCAAGGTAAACCTGCAATGTATACTGAGTTTCAGGAAAACCTCTTGCGTTTATCGGTGCATGTTTAAATCCCTCAGGTGCTTTTTCTAAATTGTCTTTATGGTAAAACTTGGCCCGTATAACACTATGTGGGCAAACATATGCGCAGTTTCCGCATTGGATACACAGGTCAGGATCCCATGAAGCCACAAGGTCAGAAACATTTCTTTTTTCCCATTGAGTGGTTCCGCTTGGAAAAGTTCCATCTATTGGCATCATGCTCACTGGTAATTGGTCGCCATGATCAGCCATCATTACAGCAGTGACATTTTTTACAAAATCCGGAGCTTTATTGGATACGGTAAGTAAATCATGATTTGCAGAGGAAACAGTTGACGGATAGGATACTTCATACATATTTGCAAGGGTGGCATCCACCGCTTTAAAGTTTTGCTCAATTACTTTTTGTCCTTTTTTAAAGTAAGTTTTTTCGATGGCTTTTTTAATTTGTTTAATGGCATCTTCTCTTGGCAACACGCCAGACAAGGCAAAATAGCATGTCTGCATAATTGTGTTGATGCGGCCATTCATTCCTGTATCTCTTGCAACAGTAGTAGCATCGATTACAAAGAATTTCAATTCCTTTTCGATAATGCTTTGTTGCACCTGCCCCGATAACTTACTCCACACTTCATCCTTGCTATAGGGACTGTTCAACAAAAAAGTAGCGCCTTCGTTTGCGAATACCAGCATTTCTACTTTTTCAGTAAAATTAAATTGATGGCAGCCAATAAAATCAGCCTTTGAAATTAAGTAAGGTGCCCTGATTGGTTTTGGTCCGAATCTTAAATGAGAAACGGTTCGTGCGCCGGATTTTTTAGAGTCGTAAACAAAATAACCTTGTGCAAAAAGATCCGTATTTTCTCCGATGATCTTTATGGTATTTTTATTGGCACCCACAGTGCCATCTGCACCTAATCCGAAAAACAATCCCTGTCTCCATTCTGACTCATCTAAAGTAAAAGATGGATCATAATCAAGACTGGTGAAGGTTACATCATCATTGATGCCGATGGTAAAATTATTTTTTGGTTTGCCTTTTTTTAGTTCATCAAAAACAGCCTTTACCATTGCAGGGGTAAACTCTTTGGAAGAAAGGCCATAACGTCCTCCGATTAACTTAGGAAGTTTTTCCAATTTTCCCTGTTGAATGGCGTCTACCAATGAAGCCAAAACATCCTGGTAAATCGGTTCCCCTGAAGCCCCGGATTCTTTTGAGCGATCAAGAATCGCAATTGATTTTATTGTAGCTGGTAATGATTTCAGTAAATGATCCATAGAGAAGGGTCTGTACAAACGAATTTGTATCACACCGGTCTTTTCGCCTGCAGCATTAACCGCCTTTACTGTTTCGGAAACAGTTTCACCTCCAGAGCCCATGATAATAATTACACGCTCTGCATCTTCGGCTCCGGTGTATTCAAAAAGATCATATTTTCTACCCGTCATTTTTGCAAAATCATTCATTACTTCTTCAACAATTGCAGGCATATTGTTATAGAAAGAATTGACTGTTTCTCTTGCCTGGAAATAAACATCCGGATTTTGAGCGGTTCCCCTAACAAAAGGATGCTCGGGATTTAAGCCTCTTTTCCGATGAGCAATTACCAGTTCATCAGGAATCATAGATTTTATTTGTTCATCAGTAAGAAGTTCCAGTTTATTCACTTCATGAGAAGTGCGGAAACCATCAAAAAAATGAACAATGGGAATTCTTGATTTCAAAGTTGCTGCCTGGGCTATCAAAGCAAAATCATGCGCTTCCTGAACACTGGCAGAACTTAGCAATGCAAATCCTGTTGTTCGTGCAGCCATCACATCCTGGTGATCACCAAAAATAGAAAGCGCTTGTGCGGCCAGGGAACGGGCCGCCACATGAAAAACTGTTGCTGTAAGTTCACCGGCAATTTTATACATGTTCGGCAACATCAGCATTAAGCCCTGTGATGCAGTGAAAGTGGTTGTTAATGATCCGGTTTGAAGAGCTCCATGAACGGTGCCGGCAGCGCCACCTTCACTTTGCATTTCCATCACATCTGGTATAGAACCCCAGATATTTTTTATTCCTTTGGAAGCCCATTCATCAGCCAGTTCAGCCATAGTGGATGAGGGTGTTATCGGGTAGATGGCACAAACTTCATTCGTACGATAAGCAACATAAGCGGCAGCTTCGTTCCCGTCTATTGTAGAGATTATTTTTTTATTATTTGACATCTATTGTTGAATTAACAGGTTCAGGAATCATTTCTATTGCATGGCAGGGGCATTGCTCATAACATACCGCACACCCGGTGCAGGTATCATAATTAAATTTATATCGGTTCCCCTTACCTAATTTTATAATTGCATCCTCAGGGCAAGCGCCAAAGCATCCGTCACATTCAAAACAATTTCCACAACTAAGGCAACGCTGAGCTTCAAACCTTGCTTTCTCTTCGGATAAACCAGCTATCACTTCATCAAAACTTTGTACTGCTAACGAAGGAGCGAGTTTATCCTGCTCTTTTTTGGGTGCCTCTGTTTTATACCACATGTGCAACTTTTTGTAGCTGGCGGTAAGATGCTTATCCGGTTTTATATAAGGTTGTTGTTGTAAATAGCCATCAATATATCGGGCTGCTTTTTTACCATGCCCAATGGCTATGGTGGAACTCCTGTTTTCCCCAGGTAACATATCTCCACCGGCAAAAATTCCTTCATGCCCGGTCATTCTTTGCGGATCAATTTTTACAGTACCATCATCATTGATAATGATTCCTGGAACAGTACGTAGGAAACCCGAGTCTGATTCCTGCCGGTTGGCAATAATCAATACATCTGCATCTATAGTTTCAAATTCATTGGTGCCAATTGCTTTTCCTTTTTCCACTTTCATGGTTTCAAGAGTGATCTTTTTATCTTCAACTTTAGCGATACGTTTTAAAAGATTTACATGAACTCCTTCGGCAAGCGCATCTTCTGTTTCGTAATCATAGGCCGGCATCATTTTTTTGTCTCCGGCAAAATAAACAGTTACCTCCGAACCAAATCTTTTTATAATTCTCGATAGGTATAAAGCCAACTTTCCACCTCCATATACCACTACTTTTTTTCCTTCATAAGGCGAAGGATCTGATTTCATCTCTTTGAAAAAAGAAAAAGCATCAGCCAGGTAAACTGAACCATCTTTCTCAAATTCTTCGTGCTTTATCAATTCAGCCCCGATTGAGAGAAAAACCGCATCAAAGTTCCCAGCCTCTTTTTCTTTCAATACGTCCTTCACTTTATAATTGAGCCGGATGTTTACACCCATTTTTACAATACGATCAATTTCAGCCTCTAAAATATCTTTTGGCAAGCGATAATCGGGAACGCCGGTCGCCAATAATCCGCCCGGGTTGTTACCTTCATCAAATATTTCAACAGCATGTCCCATCCTGGCCAAGTGATAAGCAGCGGATAAGCCACCGGGGCCTGCGCCAATTACGAGAACTTTCTTCCCAGTGGCTTTTGTATTGTATTGCACCTGCCAGTTCTCTTTAATCGCTACATCGCCGATATATCTTTCAACTGCATGAATATTTACAGTAGTATCAATATGAGTTCGGTTACACCCGGTTTCGCAAGGTTTCACACATACACGGCCCATCACAGCAGGAAAGGGATTGTCTGCAACCAACGTTTGAAATGCTTCAAAATAATTACTACTTTGAGCATGATCCATCCATGCCTGTATGTTTTCTCCTGCCGGGCAGGCACTGTTACAAGGTGGCATAAAATCAACATATACAGGCTGGCGCAATCTATTGGGGCCCGTGCCTTCAGCATGAAGTGTGAGATCAATGGGTTTGGTAATATCTAACATAATTTCGTATCAAATGGTGATTAATAATCGTTGACAAATTAGAATTTATAGTCAGAATAAAAACTGATTTTTGGCACTTGAGCGTATGATGGAAATCATATTTTTATAATGCTCTTCATCATTTGTTTAACAATGCTAAAGAAGAATCTTGATTATTTGTTGATTTACTGTTTCTCATCCCCCAAAAGCAAAAAGGGCAACAAAGATTTTTTTCTTTGTTGTCCTTTTTAAATTGACGACTAACCCTTTGTGGCTGCATAAACCAAACTACATGATTTGGAAACTCTTTTTGCATTTAGATTCTCGCCTATGGTTGCCGGACCATTGATCTCTGGTTTAGAGGGGCTTTGTAATTTAAGGGAATTGGACTCGATTTATCATAGCAATTGCTGCCTTTAAGTTTTTGCTGATATCTTTTATACCGTTAGCGGTAATGCCTTTTATTCCATATATAATTTAAGAAAACAAAACAGGAGAAAACAAAAAAGCAAAAAAGGAAGGGGGAATTTTTTTTCGTGTAAAGCAATTTGAAAATGATATGTAAAAGTTATTTCCAAATCTAATTTTTTTGTATAGTATTTAAAATTAATTCTATAATTATCCAGGGCATAAAACAGTTATCAATGGTATTTATTGTCTATACGCATGCATTTACTTTGTTCAAAAAACATAGCTAATTCATCTGCTTTGCCGATGTTGTTTTTTCGAATATTAATCAGAATCAAGTGCTGGCAATCCTAGGGCTTTTTGCATTTTAACTTATTAAAAAGGATTTACACAAATTAGAGGCTTGACTTTGCTTTTATAAGAAGTTCATTTAAATTTCGGGCTGCATAGATTTTATATAATAATTTGGATATTACACTGTGTAAATCCCGCCGGGACACTAAAGTCATTTTCCAAGCGCTACCCAATCAGAATCATTATTGACTAAAATATTTAAAACAGGGGGGACGAAATATTAATATGCGTTTTACGTTACGCTAGATAGATTTGTTCTGATTATTTAAATAATCAGAACAAATAGTTTGAGAATTAAATATCTAAATCAATTAAAATGAAAAAGTATTTTTGTTTTGTTCTTTTACTCGCCCTTACCCAAATTTCATTTTCACAAAAAAAATGGGCAACTAATTTTGGGTTTGAAGTTGGCACTGATGGTATGTTTGGCCTTGTAGGTGTAACACCTCTAAAACCCACAGACAATCCACTTGTTCAATCCAATAATGTTAGCGCCAAATATGCTGTAGCGGCTGGATTCTATGCTGAATTTTTGCAACTCAGAAAGAGAGCAGATAGCAAATGGGGATCTACAGCACCTAGCTTTGGAATTAAAACAAAATTAGATTGGCAGTTTTTCAGAGCAGATAATAGCAGCGACGGAGGTGGCGAATCATTTGGCCTTAATTATGCTAACGTTCCTGTCCTGTTTGAATATTGCCTAGGTTACCATCAGGGTGTAACAAGAGCGAGTCGCACACCCGGAACAACAACCTACAATGGCGTTGAAAATTCGGATGGTTCATTTACTGTCACGGAAAGAAGTACTTCAGGAACTTATAATCCGGGCGGACAAAAAACATCCACAGGAACGTTTATTTACTTTGGACCACAGATTTCTTATCTATTCAAATCTTTTAATTATACCGGCGATCCGATTAAAGATGCCAATCTTAAAAACACCTACGTTGGAGTAGTGGGTGGATTTACTTTTTGTACGCATAAACTAAACTTTGACTTATCTTACCAGCAAGGAATTACCAGTATTTATAATGGCAAAAATGTAACAGTAAATGGCTTCATGTTAAGAATCGGCGTTAATTTTGGAAACAGGCTTTACAATTAATCATCGCATAAAAAAATCTTCCTCTATTGGATCTGTACTTTGGTTTAAGCCCATAGGGAGAGAACGCGGCTTGGGATGGATGCCTATTTCAAAATATTTTGCTGGGAAATAAAGGGTTAGGCTGGCAGCATCCTAGAACTATTTAAGTTGTCAAGTTGGGAAAGTCATTTATCTACCCGGCTACCCGTTTTGTCAATATAAAATTCTTCATTGCCTTTTTTAACAAGTGACTTTCCATTTTCAAATCTTCCTACACTGTTATATACAAATGGAATAATCACCTTGCCGGAATGATCAATAAATCCATACTTAACCTTATCTAAACTTGCTATGTAAAGATCTTCACCAGCAACGCCAAAATCGCTGTAAATAAGAGGAACTGAAATTTTATTCTTACAATCTATCATTCCATACTTTCCTTTTCCTTTACCTACCATAGCATAGTCTCCAACAAACGGGTACGCATCATCGTATATAAAAGGAATGATCGTTTTGCCGGTTACATCCAGGTAGCCCCACTTATTATTGAGGGCTGCAGGAGCGTATCCCTTTGAATCAAATTCGATAAGGAATTGATCATCATATTTTATTGGTATTACCACTTTGCCGGATGTATTAATAAGACCAGCCTTATGATTTATAATGGCATTGGCAAGCCCTTTTTCAAAGTCAGTAACCTTTTGATAAATTAACGGGATAACCACTTTTCCTTTTAGGTCAACAAATCCGTATTTGTCATTTAAAGAAACTGCCGCCAGATCGTTCGTACTGTCAAATCCTTCGCCATAAGCTCTGTCATATAGAGGCGTAAGGGCTTTATTGGATTCATTTATAAGTACGTCTTTGTCGTCTTTAGTTGTTACCCAGGCCACATTCTTATAGAATTTGTTTGCCTCTTTATATTCCGGCTGAATGACAATGTTACCCGATTTATCCTTGTAACCATACAATTCATTTCCGTTTTTAAAAGGAACTAAATTTTGCGAAACAGAAACGATTGAAGAAATTAATAAGAACCCAAGAAGAGATAATTTTTTCATGTGATTGTTTTTATTTTTTGAGTGAGGCCAGCAATTCTGAATGTGGGGGTGACAAAAGGATTGGTATTATACTTCCCATACTTTTTGAGTATTCTTTGATTTATTTTTTTAGTGTAGGATCGGCAAACAATTTATTATTGAGCGGTATATTTATTTTCACTTTAGTTCTTACTAATTCGGTGCTCGTGCCCCTGTCTTCGTTCTCCACAGTGATGGTTAAAGGAACCTGAATGCCGCTAAATGTTTTATAGTTCTTGAAGTAATACACAACGCTTGGCCCTTCAAAGTTTATAGTTGACTTGGTAATAAGGTATGTTTTGGGATTGATATAGTAGGTATACGAAGCGCCAATTGAATTATTAACAAGCGGGGTAACTTCCAGTACAAGATTGTCACCTCCTTTTTCGAGGCCACTATATTCAATCTTATAATCCGAAGCATTTGTGTATGCTAAATAACTTACCAGGAAAATATTATCAGCCTGGCCGCTTAGTGACAAGCTTGTATAAGAAGGCTGAACATTTGTGTTGTCAAAGATATTCCAGCCCATTTCACCATGATAAATGGTGGTTTCTTTAATTTTTCCTGAATCCAGGTTATCTATCCTCCACATGCCGGGCTTTTTGTAATATATAATTTTGGGACCCATTTCGTAAGTAAAAGAACTGATGGCATCCAGCTTAGCCTTTCCACCTATTGCCTTAATATGCTTGCTCATTATTTCTGAGGCCGTTTGGGCAAAAGTTGAAAATTCACAGGCGGTAAAAAAAAGTAAGGTGAGGCAAAAACGCATCAAATTATAACGGGTAGGATAATAGCTTTTTTTCATTTTTATATTTTTGAAAAGATATGCCTGGATTGTGGGTTAAAAAATGCGAAAAAAGTAGTAGGTGTGCAAACAGGTATACCATGGCTGCCCGATAATTCTGCTTGTCATTAATTTTATAGTCGAAAAATAAATTGAAAAATATAGTTGATTGGCGCTTAGATGCCCTTGCAATTATTTGCAATATTCATTTATTAGAGAGGAAACCTGGCTATAGCCTAGTCCCTTCGCCTTTTTCAGATCTGAGCAGGCTGCCGGTCTATTATCATCCATTAAGTTTACAAGTCCACGATTGTAATAGGCCTCGTCTAACTCCGGGTTAAGTTCAAGCGCTTTAGTCAGGTCGCGAATAGCTCCTTTATAATCCTTCGTTTTGGCCTTTGCAATCCCTCGGAATAAATAGGTATTTGCATCATCGGGAACTATGGCTACAACTTTATCATATTCTTCAATGGCCCCGGCAAAGTCTTTAAATTTTCTTTTCAAATTTCCAAGTTCATAATATCCGGATACATATTTTGGATCCAATTCAACAACTTTGGTAAAATCACTGATGGCTCCTGTATAGTTTTCTATATTAGTGTTCGCCATTGCCCTGTTGATAAAGGCGCTTTTATCTTTCGGATCCAGTTCAATAGCCCTGTTAAGATCTTCTATAGCACCTGTATTATCTTCTAAGTTCAGCTTTGCAGTTCCGCGGTTATAAAAATAATTTGAGTATTCCGCGCTAAGTTCTATTGCCTTAGAATATTCCAGGATGGCTCCGGCATAATCTTTTTGTTTATTTTTCGCATTGCCTTTTTCAAAATAGGTTTCCGAAAGCTTTTTATTGTTAGCCGGTTCACCTGTTTTGTCTTTATTACAAATTCTATTTATGGCTCCTGTGGGGTCATTATAACCCAGCTCAAGCGCTTTATTCAGGTCTATGCAGGCATTATTTTTATCGTTAGCTTTTAATTTCGAAAGCCCTCTGTTAACATAGTATATTGCAAACCCCGGTTTAAGTTCAATGGCTTTGTCATAGTCCTTAATGGCTCCTTCATAATCTTCCAGTTCATCCTTTGCATGTCCCCGCGCCGAGAATATTGTTTCGTCATTTGGGGTTAATTCAATTGCTTTATTATAATCACTGATAGCTCCACGGTAATCTTTTTTATCAAACCTGGTTCCGCCCCTGGTAAAAAATCCCTGTTCATCCTTTGGCTCAAATTCATTTATCGCACCCTGGTTAAAATTTTCTATTGGTTCTGAAGTTGTATTGCTTTTAGTTTTGACCGGAGTATTTTGCTCCTGAACATTTGCAGTTACTTCTTTGTCTGTCGTTTCCTCACGCATGCCTGCAGGCAAGCTAACAGGCTTACTCAAATCTTCTTCACCTCTTGTATTGATAAAAATTAGTTTCCCTTGCTTTGATACAATTGCCCTGTTTTCCAGCCAGGTATTGCCTTCCTTATGCCTGTACAATTTATCGTATTGCGGAGTAGCCAGTACTTTGCCCTCATCACTGATCAGGCCCCATTTACCATTCTGCAGAACCCATGAAACGTTGTAAACAGGCAGGGTTATTTTATCGAAGGAAACCGGAAGTACCACTTCTCCCCTGTTATTTATTAATCCCCATTTATTGTCTTTTTTCACCATGATTAATCTCGCCGAATAATCAATTAAATCCTGGTATTCCACAGGAAGTATTTTGTCATTAAAGATATCTACGACTCCGTATTTGTTACCCATCCGTACCCAAAGATTCAGATTCTCTCCCAGCAGCCACATATCATCGTATTTAACGGGTATGGCTACACGGGAAGTAGATGTTTTGCCACCTCGTAATGATAATACGCCAACCTTACCGTTTAATTTTACCCATACATAAAGTATACTAATCTTTTTCATCTCATCATACTTTATAGGTACCACGGGTTTGTCCTGGTAATATTCCAGTAATCCATACTTTCCGTTCAATTTAACCCACACCTGGTTGCTGCCTTCCTTTTGTTCGGAATATTCACCCATCTCATCATAAATTGCGGGGATCAAAACCTTGCCCTGCCAATCTGCATAACCAATTTTTCCATTGTCTGCTTTAAATACATTGCTCTTCGGGGTATGAATTGCCGGGCCTCCGGAGCCTAATGAAGAAGAGGATTCAGTTTGTCTCCGGTCAGACGGAGAATAATTGTTTCTATTGTTCTCCATTGCTTCCTTTCTCCCGGCCCAATAATCTTTTGGTGATTTTAAATTGCCTGAGGAATTAAAAAGATTGTCTTGTGCATATAGATTGATGCCAGGTAACAATATAGCAAGCATTATTAAAAAGTAATAACTTTTGTTTATGCATATATTCATAGCTTAATTATTTATTATTGCTTAAAACATATTTCACCCTTATCACAGGCTATCAAAAAATTTATATTTTAAAATTTCTTTTATGTGAAATAAAAATGAGTTCCCCTTTTTTACTGACTGGACTTTTTTTATTTAAAAAGGCAGAATAAATATGAAATATTCTCCGTTGCTTTTTAATTTGTAGATACGGATTTTAACTTTAGAATTTTCTTTTGACAATTCAGTTACAGCCTCAAAAGTATCCAGGCCTTTTGGATTGGCAGCTTTAAAATCACTGTTAACATAACCCGGCATATTGGCAATCGTTCTCATTGTCTCATCCATTAACATCAGTATATTACCTTTCGCTACTTCCTGGTTGCTATTCACAGCCACAACGAATCTGCTATTTTTATTTTCCATCATACTGGTCTCAAAACCTTCCAGTGGCAGCGGAAAAGTATACGTCAATGAACCATTATTACCAGTACTTACCAATTTTCCCTGGATACTTTTATATTGATCGCCTTCGCCAAGCGCTACTATCAACTTTAGCTGGTCAGTGAAATTTGCTACCTGGGCCCTGGCAGTGTTGGAAAAAAATGTGGCCGCAATAATTGCTACAAGAAAAGGAAACTTTTTCATTTTTTTAATTTTAATAAGTAAGGAATATGAAACACAAAAATCTTAACTGATACGACCATAATTCCGATCGGCTCTATTTTGAAAAGTGAAGATTGTCTCAACTAATACATCAGTATCGAAGCAGAAAAGTTTAGCTAATAAGTTGTAAGCTAACAATCATTAATAGCATCTTTGCTGTAAAAACAACATCTGAAATTGCTGTGGAATTGGGGCTCTCTACATAAATGATCATTAAAATTTTACTGAAATCTTTTTCCAACGGTAAAAGAATGATATTGGTTTGAACCTCTCCCTCTTTATAGTTCGCTTTTAACTGCTGCCCTTTTATCCTGGCGCCGTTATAAGTGCTTACTATAAAGTCCGACAGAGTAAACGTTGGTGTTGATGTTCCATTACTAAGGGCACGTTGCGTATTATTGACCCAGTCTTGCAGTGATGTATTCTTTGCATTGGTAACCGATTGAATAAGTATTTCATGTTGTGCATTAGAAGTATCAGTAAAACTAACACCGGTATCGAAATGTTTTAACGTGTAATTTTTGGGTACGCATACAGAATAATTGTTGACAGCATCACTATATTTGAAATAGCTCGGTGAACAACTTTCACCAACATTGATACCCGTTTGTGAAAAGGCATGTAAAGAAACCGTTACAAAAGCGAGAAGCATAAATTTTTTCATAATAAAATTTTAAAGCACAATATACTGCGGGCATGTCCCATTTTAAATGTGAAAAAAGTAGTATGACCGGCGGCCCACCTACTTTCTTTTTAGGCGTAAATTTTCTTTACTTATCTATTGCTTTCAGTAAACAGAGGGTTTTAGTAAAGGACAAAAAAGAATTGAAAAAAATAAGAAATGATCCTTTTAAAGTGATCTTTATTTATTTGATTGAGGAAAGCTAACATGTCATGAAATCACTGGAAAGGCTGTATTAAAAAGAAAAAAACTAAGAGAGAAAAATTTCATATGCGGTTTTCAAGCATAATAAAATCTGGTACTTTATCTATGATTGCCGTCCTCACCTACCATGAAATTTAAGTACGAAAACCGGATGGTGATGACAACAACCAAGGATGAGAAAACCGTAATTCAGCTTTAATGAAAGGCCTACTTTAAATAGATTTTGTACTCATGTCCGCAACTGTAGCATGTACTATAATCGTTGTTTTTACCTCCGCAGTAACTTGATACAAAAGAAACGCTTTCCGTTTCGTCGGGCTTAACCGTAATTTTTTTGAAGTCAGTCATTTGAGAAGTAACTTTTGGTATATCATAACCACTAACAACAAGTAAATTAATTTTATTTTCAGAAATATTCTTTGTTTCAACAGTTACCGTGCAACCTTTTTTTGATTCAGACAACATTGCACGGTATTCTACTTTTATTCCGTTTCCATATTTACCCGTTACCCATTCTGTCCATTTACCAAATTCTCCATCACTCTTAAAATCCCCACTTAAATATTGTACAACAGTTTGTGCATCTGCTTTTACATATAAACCCAATAAAGCCAGCGATAATATCAATAATTTCCTTTTCATATTTTAAATTTTTGCAAACATATACCGGGATATTGGGCTTGAAAATGTGAAAAAAGTAGTACTAAATTAAAATAGGAGCAGTATGGTTTTCATAAAACCTGAAGAATTGTTCATCGTAACCCCGCTTTTCTCAGGGCGTCCATTTTATTGCCTGCATGAAGTTTCTCGTAAATGTTGCGGATATGTGTGCGGACCGTTTCTATAGATATAAATAATTTTGCTGCAATTTCTTTGTAACTAAACCCTTTGGAAAGCCATTGCAACACTTCGCGTTCGCGGTCGGACAAATTTTCTTTAGCATCTTTATAAACAATCTCCTCCTGAAAAACATTAACTACTTTACGAGCAATTTCATTACTCATTGGGCTACCGCCTTTGCGTAGGTCGCGAAGTGCTTCAATTAGTTTAGCAGCCTCTGTATTTTTTAAAATATAACCTGTAGCGCCTGCTTTTAATGCTTTAAAAACTTTATCAGAATCGTTGTAAGCGCTTAAAATCATAAATTGAATATCGGGGCGAAGCGGTTTCAGCCATGCTATAAAATCAATGCCCGATTTGCCCGGTAATTGAATATCGGTGAGTACTAATTCAATATGATCTCCTAATCCATTTTCAAAATAAGAGATAGCTTCCTCTGCCGTAGGAAAACTTGCCTGCAGATCATATTCGCCTGAGCCTGCAATTAACGCCCCCAGGTAATTCCTGATCTTCTCATCATCTTCTATAATAGTAATAAGAGTCATGTATTAAAGATAATTCATCTTCCGGCATCCAATGTGTGAAATAAGTAGTAGCGGCTTTTATACAGTAAGACAATATCTTACCAAAGTACCTTTTTCACATACAGGCCACTCAATTGTACCGTTGATATCTTCCATACGTTTTTTCATATTCAAAAGCCCGTTATTTCCCCGCTTATCCCATTTTGCGCTTATTCCTTTTCCATTATCCTGTACCTTAAAGCAATATTCTTTACCGTTAATATCAAGAGTTAGTTTAATAACTGTTGCCTCCGAATGTTTCATTGCATTGTTCAATGCTTCTCTTGTTACCAAATATAAATTTCTGCGTTGCGCATTACTAAGATTTATTTTGGGAATAATATCAGGAAAATCAATACTAAATTCCACTGACATGGATTCAAAATACAATTGCGACTGTTCCCGGGTATAAGCCAACAGGTTTTCCATCGTATCATTCTGCGGGTTTAACGCCCAGATAATTTCGCTCATGCTTTGTACAAGCCTGCGTGCTGAAACAGCAATGGTATTTATATCTTTTTTGAATGCTGTTTCTCCCTTTTGTTGGGCTTGAATTAGTTCACTTAGTAATGCAATATGAGTAATACCGCTGCCAATTTCATCATGCATATCCGCGCTGATACGGTCACGCTCAGCATCTACAGCAACTTGTTTTTCCAATAACCGAAGTTTTCTTTTGGCCTTTTGCTGGGAAATGCTATAGGTAGAGAGAATAATAATTGTCAGGATAAGCAAGGTCATAAGAATAAGAAACCAGGTGCGCTGCCAAAAAGGAGCCTGTATGAAAATGCCCAACGTTTTTTCCTCGCTCCAAATACCCGCTGCATTGGAAACCTTAAGCCGTAGAGTATAATCTCCCGGTGGAAGATTAGGATAACGTACAGATTTAATAAGGGTAGTGATCCAGGCTGCATCCCATCCCTCCAGCATATACTGAACTTTATTTGACTCTGGCCTTGTAAAATCCAGTGCAGCAAATTTAAAGCTAAAATCGTTTTTATTATACGGAACCCTAAGTGTGTTGTGTAAAATGTAGGATGAATCTTTTTCATAAAGATGATCATTTATTTCAATCCGCGTGATCGCCGCTGCCGGTTGTATTATCTCTTTGTTCACATATCCGGAACTGAACCAATTAAATCCTTTTATACCTCCGAAATAAAAATTACCGGTATTACTTTTGTAAATAGCCTGTGTATTAAACTCGTTACTTTGCAATCCATCCTGATAGGAATAATTATCAAAATGATTATTGTTCCGGTTAAAGAAACTCAATCCTTTATTGGTGCTTATCCATAAGTTACCTGCGGAATCTTCAAGTGCCCCATACACGTAACTGTTTGCCATCCCATCATTTTCATCCCAAACCTTGTAAGTATTGTTCCTCGTATTAAAATGGACGAGGCCTTTTCCACTGCCAATCCATAAATAACCTTTAATCTTTTCATCTTTCCTTACACTTCGCAGATCAAGACCTGTTAAAAACGAATTGATCATTCTATAACCCGCTCCATCCTTTTTGTATTGATATAATCCAAGACCCGGCAATGTTGCATATATCATATCTCCAGGCATCTCCACAACATCCGTGGTTACAGAGCAGAGGGACGGGTTATTAATAAAATAATTTCCTTTAAACCTGCCATTTTCGTCTTTCTTAATTTTTATTATACCCACTATCGTTGCTGCAAGAAGGTCTCCGTTTCTTAATTGCACGATTTTATACACAAGGTTATTTAGCAGTGGATAAAGAAAAGGAAGGTTTTTTATAGGAATGGTTTCAAAAGATTTTTTCTTTTCATTGAATAAAGAAATGCCACCACTACTACCAACCCAAATATTATTCTCTTTGTCTTTTATGATGCATCCAACCATATTTCCGGGCAAACTATTCGGAGTTTTGGTTTCGTGATGATAGTTTATTAATGTCTGTTCATTGGGATCAAAAATATTTAAGCCATTTGTTTGCGATCCAAACCATATCCTTCCTTTTTCATCTTCATAAAAACATTTGGTAAAATAATCTGCCAGGATAGGAAAATCTCCTTCAGATAAAGGGAACAAATTAAACCTGGGTTGCTTAAGATCAAGCCTTGCAACGCCACCACCATCAATGCCAATCCATAAATTTTGATTGCGGTCAATGAACAGGCAGGTGGTGAGATCAAACGGAAGTGATTTTATTTTAGAATTATCATGGTGAAATTTTTTGAAGATTTTTTTGTTTTCATCATAATAAAATAAACCATTGCCTCTTGCCGTCATCCACAACCGCCCATAATCATCGCTGACGCCATCAAAAGAATAAAATGAAATTTTTTCTCCGTTTATAATTTTGGGAATTGTAATATCAGTGCCGTTTCCTTTGCCGGAGTATATCAACTTATCCTCATAAGCCAGTATCCGTCTTCCTTTATCAAAAAAAATAGCGTGTGGCGGGTTGTCTGCAAGTTGAACTGAATAGGTGTGAGACTGGTTATTAAAAAGAATATAGCCATCCGTTTCCGGGCCTATTTTAATCCAGATATTACCGGCATCATCAACCGTTGAAGACGTAAGCAATACTTTGGAATAATCAATCTTGTAGGGCAAAGGATATTGCCTTGATTTGCCATTAGAAATATTGTAGGCAACAAGCCCTTTTGTAAAACTGAATATCCACATGACATCCTTATCATCCAGGTAAACAGATTGAAAGTCTGAGTTATTAAACTCTTCCATGCCAAAAGATCTAACCCTGATTACGACTTCTTTTACAACATCCCATTTATAAATGCCACTCCGGTTGCTGTACCAGATATTTCCTTTCTTATCTTCCAGCATTTTGCCCTTTACAAAATTGTTTACCAGTTCCTGCTTATTATTAGCTCGGTACTTAAAAATTTGTAATTCGCTGCCATCGTACCTGCATAAACCATCTGCAGTTCCAAACCACATAAAGCCCATTTTATCCTGTAAAATGCTGTAAACTGAACTATGAGGTAACCCTTCATTAACTCCTATGTTTTCAAACCGGGGTATGATTGGTTGCCCCCCTGACAAATGCCAACTAAATAATGCAATAACAATAAGAAGAGATTTTATCACATTATGCGGTTGGCAAGCTGAATAGGTAATTGATGAATGAAAGTATTAAAAGTGATGCAATGTCTGATTTCTTTTCTAAAAAACCCTAAGCTGCTAAAAATATTGTTATCGTATATCTTTCCCTCGGTTGATTTATGAAATTAAACCATTTGGTTTTGGACATGTAGGTTATACTGTAAACTTCTCATTCTTTGCTAAAGGAGGTGGTCCTGCTTAATGTAATATGAATCCATTTTTGATAAAAATAATCACCAAATAATATTAAGCCACCGGAACAAAAAACCGGGCAACAAAAATAATTATTCAGTTTATGATTTAGCTAAAGGCTACCTTATTTACTTATTTGCCTTTAGAGTTTTTCAGATTTGGTTTTGAGCGCCAGTCTGCCTCCGTTCCAAAACGGGTATGATCAGCATTAGATTTCAACAAATCCAGTTCATGAGAAGGAGGATAATGATAAACTAATCTATTGGTTACGGTGAAAAATAGACTTGAAATAAAGATAGCAGCAATTAATAGAATCCAACTTTTTTGATAGTGCTTTTTATAACTTTCCGGCTCGCTGATTATTATATCTTCTTTTTCTACAGGCAATATCAAAACAAGGACTGTGGTGATTACAGCATTTACATAAATTACCCATTCAGTAAGCAAACGTGAATAATTAAATCCTGGCAGCGCACGCTCAAAATTGGCAACAATCATTATCCAGAGAAAAATAATAAATATCAATTGCCCTTTGCTCAATGATGTTTTTGGAATTATAGAAAGTGATTGACGCATATGCCTGCGAACAATAATCAGAGAGGCCGCTACCAGCAAAAACCAGGATAAATTGAACCATCCCGTAGGTGACATGTGCAAAAAATCGATTCCCGGTAGTCTTCCTATATATGGGAAATCCCATTGTGTGGCTACTGTTTTTGTAGCTCCTCCAGGCAAAGTAATAAGTGTTTGCCAGATATTATTATGATTCAATTCCTGGCTCCAGGTATCCACATTTTCTACTACATTGAAATAGGTGATGCCAAAAATTACAAAAAGGGTAGCGAAGACTTTTGTCCACCTGGCATATTTAAAATCATTTACCTGGCCAGCCAGTTCATCTTTTTTATGCATTTTTATTCTTGATGCCAGCAGGCCTAATGCCACAGCTATTGCAATGCCGTTTATAAATCCATAGCTCTGTTCAAAAAAACTATGCCAGTTTTGACTTTGCCAGTTTGACCAGGCAGAAGTGATTGAATTGTATTTGTCTGTACCAGGCAGGATGCCCTTCCATGCAAGAATTTTTGAATTACCAAAAGAAATCATAATGGTTTTAAGCCACTCTGCACCCGCAAACCCCAGTCCTCCAATAGTACCCCCGATTACAGAAGCCCAGGCAACAGGGCGCAGGTCATTTCGCCAAAGCCAGACGCTGGCTCCTATAAAGATTCCAAGCATTCCTGCCCAGTTGTCCGATCTGGGCGGAGTCATACGCAAACCCCCATAGCGGGTAAATAAATTACTTCCCAAAACAGGAAAAGCAAGGAATAAAATAAGAAACCCGCCCGCCATATAGGCAAATAAGGAAGCTCCGTTTCTGAATTTTCCGTAAATAAGAAAATAAATAGTGATACCAGCTACCAGGCCAATCAGCCAGCCAATATGCTGTGGATAGTCACCAAAAAACTGGGGCCAGTTATTTAACAGGTCAGATGCTGCATAAGCTTGTTGCCCGGTTGTGGGATTAATATACGTTGGATCGCCCTGGAGATAAGTAACTGCTGATGCCAAACGATCTTCCCCACAAGCAAGTCGTAATATGAATTGGGTTCCGAAACCAACGAGCGAACCTGCTACAGCAAATACCGGAAGCAAAAGCCTGTTTTTTTCACCATGTCGTTCCTGTAAATCATAAATGCCTAATCCGAAGAGCGCAAAAAAGGCAGAAAGATAATTAGAATCGAACCAGTATAGCGGATTTTCATGCCTGTACCATGTGGTATCAAATCCAACATTAGGTTCCAACCAGTTTGATATGGGATCTTCAATAATATCAAGTAATAACCATGCGGCGAAAATAAAAAGTAATGGTTTGAAAATTCGGACTATTCTTTCCATTGGCGCTACGGCAGGGAAAGCAGTCCCTATGCTTCCCATTCCTGCCCATAAAAACCCCATTATAAAAAGACAAAAATATCCATACCATTGCGAAAGAGCTTCCCCGCTTTGAGCA
Source organism: Bacteroidota bacterium (assembly GCA_030706605.1). Lineage (GTDB taxonomy): Bacteria > Bacteroidota > Bacteroidia > Chitinophagales > Chitinophagaceae > Ginsengibacter. The sequence goes on along the minus strand of JAUZOE010000012.1, from coordinate 3,570 downwards.
TAGGCAATTACCTGCATATAAGACTGTGTTCCACCCAGTCCCCAACCCAGTGCGCCAAAAAATGCAAAATAGGCAACACGGTTACGCCAATCCTCTCTGCCTGACATCAGGGCTACAGTAATTGCGGCTAAACAACCGGCAAAGGCAGCGCCATCTTCGTGCCCGAAATTTCCACGTATGCCCCAACCAATCGATAATGAAAGGGCAACAATAAGAAGTGTTCCCCAGCGCCATGATGGATTTTTTTCAAGTGTTACTTTCATTTTAGAATTATTGAGTTATGCTGCTGTTTTTAACTTTTGCAATCTTCGTTGTAAGAGGCTGGCTCTAAATTACGCTACAATTTAGAAAACATGCAACTATCATATTTATGATTTTTTAGCATATTTATATAGCATGTTATCATTAACATGTAATCCCTAATATTATTTCTTTATATCTCATTGAAATTTCTTCAAAAGAATAAAAATCTTTTAAAAGTTTGGGAATTGATTCTGCAATATATTCTGAGAATGAAAATAGAGAATGATTTATCTTTGGCAGATCGGTATAAGGATATCCAAATCTCGATTGTTTAGATTATAAGTGTGAGATTTTTCTATATCAATTTTAAAGAATTTTTTAAATACAAGTGCACTGCTGGTATGGAATATTTTTTATTGGGAAGGGTGGATGTCCCGGTTCTTCATTCGACAGTATTTCTAAGAGCATTACCTATATTTGAAAAAGGACCTTGTTTTATATTTTAATTCTAACAAATCAAATTTAAAAAAAATAAAATGAATAAAATCACGAATGCCCTTTTCTTAATTGTAATGATGTTTACAATATCTTCTTTAGCTTATGGAGCAAAATCTCCTCACGATTTTTATCAATTTAAAGTATATCATCTCAAAAATAATGACCAGGTAAGCCAGGTAGATCAATATCTTGAAAGTGCTTACCTGCCTGCACTACATCGGTTAGGTATTAAAAATATCGGAGTTTTTAAACCCATAGCAAATGATACTGCTGCTGTGAAATTGATTTATGTGTTAATTCCTTTTAAGTCCACAGATGAATGGAAAAAATTAGACGGAAGACTTGCTAAAGATGCCGCCTACTTGGCTTCTGCCAAAAGTTTTATAGAAGCGCCTTCCGATAAAGCCCCTTTTGAAAGAATAGAATCTATTTTGCTGGACGCATTCTCTGCGCAGGATCATTTATTATTGCCGGGATCTCAAAATCCCGATCGTGTTTTTGAATTAAGAAGTTATGAAAGCCCCACTTGGCACCTGGCCGGAAAGAAAATGGCTATGTTTAATAAAGATGAAATTAAAATTTTTAACAGGCTTCATTTCAATCCTGTTTTTTACGGTGAAGTAGTCTCCGGCAGCCGCATGCCCAACCTGATGTACATGCCCGTTTTTAAAAGCGTAGAAGACAGGAATGCACAATGGAAAGTTTTTGGCAGCGATCCTAAATGGAAAGAAATTTCTACAGATCCCTTTAATGAAAACAAAGTTTCGGTTTCTCATATTGATAGTATTTTAATGCATAGTACTCCTTATTCAGATTATTAATTATAAAATAAATTTCTATAGGCCTGGCAACATTTTGTATTGGGAACTAACAATGATGGTTTGAAGTTTTCTTCTGTCAGAAATTAATTTGTAGCAACCTGGACTTGTCATTTTCGCTGCGCATACAGATAATAGCCTATTCGGGGCTGTTCAAAGGGGCCTCTTAATTTCAGAAAAGATCGTCTTCTTTTCTGAAATTAATAAAGGAATGTCAAGGCAAAAAAGCATATGCAGAAAGTAAAAAAGCATATGTCAAAATTTGTATTGGTGCAACAACAATACAAAAAACGCAACAGTTAAGTATTGGTAAGATTTTCCTTGGAAAGCTGATATGTTTCGTATAAGATTGTGTAAGCTGCCATTTGTAAACATAGTTGAACAATCTTTATTACCACCAGAAGTTAGTATTATATTTAAACATTTTATAACCATGCTTATGGATACTTTTAATTTGACAAAGGGAACCGTTGAAGTTGATGAAAAAAAAATTTCAATATCCAGTGACGATATACACAAACGTTGGAGACTTAATCTATTTGCTACAATAGGTTGGTTAGTCTTTTTTTTACTGCAGGGGTTTACAAATTATAGACATTTTGAAAAATCACACGATAAATTTGATTTGTTATTTTCTATATTTTGTTTTATCGCTTTTATTGGGTGGACAATAAAGGGAGGATACTTTAGAACATATAAGTTTTCCACTAAAAATGAAATTCCTATTTATAAAATAAAGGCTATTAAACAAAGTATTAGATTTAGAGATAGCATTCCTCTTATACAGATATTTCTTATTGATAATAAAGTAAGAACACTTGAATTTGTTTCACCCGAAGATTTGCGATTTGAGGAAGCGTTAACAAAAAAAATAAAGCTCTATAACCAGTAAATAAACGGCATATTACATCGCATTGGCGATAGCAGGGCAGACGGTAAAATTATCAGCTTCTTGTTCGCTATTGGGCAGCAGTCCGGGCTAAAAATACTATTGAGCAACAGAATAAGTAATTTCAACTTTTTGTTCATTTACTGGTCTGAAGTTCCAGCAGAAAATTATAAATTGCCCAACCATAGCCAATCCGTGGATGTAAGCAATTATTCGACACTATGAAATTCGTAGTAACCCTTAGTGTCTCAGCGGGGTTTCCCGATTACATTCCTTCTATATAAAAATCAGTTGCCGGGAACCCCGATGCCGAAGGGATTTGTGCATATCAAAGCCGGGCTTTCCTGTTATTTGAAATTCGCTTATGCGTCTGGGTTACACAAATAGTTTATAGCAAGTTAAGCAGGGTACTATGTAAGCCCTGCCGCTACAACAGGCACCGGTGGCGCATTTTGGTAGCCTGGCTGTGAGTATTAGCTATATTTGTGCTATATTGAAGAGATGCTTATATTAGCTTATGAATGTGAATGCAGGAATTATTTATGGGATTAAAGGATTAGTTTGATTAAGTTACAGTTAATATTTATTAGCAAAATTAGGCAGGTCAATGGCTAAGCCTCACACTTGTTATAGGCTGGGAGGGAACTATGTAAACAGTCTTATTGATTTCAGAAAAAAACAACTATTAAAATTTGAAATTCCGTTGTTGGCGCGGGTATGTTCCATCTTATCCCAATTAAAAAAAGTAACGTTAGCGCATTTTTGGTAGCCTGGGTTTGTGTGTTGGCGATACTTGTATTAAATTGAAGAAATTGGGTTTATTAGCTTATGTGTGCAGGTGAAAAATCCTCCAAATATTTTTTTAAAATTCAACTAAAACTGATTATCTTCAATATACGATTCTATATTCACCAGGCTTGTATTAAGAACCAGCCAACAATTAATTCAATAATAAAATGAAAGAACAAAAAGGAAGTGCGGACCCTTCAAGAAGGGCTTTCGTCAAAAACAGTGCTGCTGCACTTGCAGCTTTTTACATCGTGCCCAGGCACGTTCTTGGTAAAGGCCTTGTTGCCCCAAGTGATACCTTGTACATTGCTACAATTGGTGCAGGAGGAAAAG
>JAUZOE010000011.1 GCA_030706605.1 Bacteroidota bacterium | reverse complement strand
GAACGAATCAGCGGTGAAACAAATAGGCATGAAGAAAGATATTGTAGGGCAGAATATACAGTACGATGGCAAAAATTATCGTGTAATTGGCGTAGTAAAGGACATCGTCCAGGAATCTCCATATAGTCCAATAACGCCGATGATTTATTTGACAAGCCATATCTGGATAGGTAGTGTAACCGTTGCTATAAAGAAGGGTGTGCCGGTAAAAGATGCGTTGGCAAAAATAGAAGCAGCGTTCAAAAAATACAATCCCGGCCTGCCTTTTAATTATACATTTATTGATGAAGATTATGCAAGGAAATTTGATGCCGAGGAAAGGATCGGCGATCTTGCCACATTATTCACCATTCTTGCCATCTTTATTTCATGCCTTGGTTTATTTGGTCTTGCATCGTTTGTGGCAGAGCAGCGTAAGAAAGAAATTGGTGTTCGCAAAGTGTTAGGCGCGTCAGTATTTAATTTATGGAAAATGCTTTCGAAAGAGTTTGCGTTGCTGGTTATTATTTCATGCTTTATTGCCATACCGATAGCATGGTATTATTTGAATAATTGGCTGCAGCAATACGATTACCGGACATCTATACCAGTATGGATATTAGTTGCATCAGGTTTTGGCGCATTGGTTATAACGTTACTTACCGTAAGCTTCCAGGCAATAAAAGCAGCGTTAGCAAACCCGGTAAAGAGTTTGAGAACGGAATAGGGAATTTATCCTAAAATCATTTAATCAAATAAATCTTAGTTCAGACAATGATAAAAAATTACTTCAAAATCGCATTGCGAAACTTAGTTAAGAATAAATCATTTTCTTTCATAAATATTGCAGGCCTTGCGCTTAGTCTTGCTGCATTTTGGTTTATCGCACTTTTTATCGGGCAGGAACTCAGCTATGACAGGTATCATGAAAATGCCGACCGTATTTATCGCCTTGCATCTCATGGAAACTGGGAGGCAGATAAATTTGATGTTACGGGAACTTCTGCCCTCACAGCCAAAGCCATGAAAGATGAATTTCCGGAAGTAGAACAAACTGTCCGTATTAATCCCGAAGGCGGCGGCATCCTGAGCTATAATGAAAAACATTTTAAAGAAGATGCGGTTTATTTTACAGACTCAACTTTTTTTAAGCTGTTTACTTATCATTTCCTGGCAGGGAATCCGGCAAATCCGCTGGCAAAACCAGGCTCTGTTGTGATTACTAAATCGCTATCCGATAAGCTATTTGCAAACCCCTCAGACGCCATAAATAAAACAATATATTTTGATAATAATTCGCCTAACCTGGTTACCGGTGTTATGCAGGATGTACCGGAAAATTCTCATTTTGCTTTCCATGCCCTGCGGGCCATGCCTGCCAGTTATACCGGCAATTGGGGAAATTTCAACACCTACACATACGTGCTTCTTAAGAAAAATGCGGATGTAAAAAACCTTCGTGCAAAGATGCCTGCTTTTATAAAAAAACATTTTACGTCCAACGGCTTGGATATTGCTTACTCCATAGAATTGCAACCGCTGACTTCTATCCATTTATATTCTCACCTAAGTTATGAATTGGGAGAAAACCTTAATATCAATTATTTATACATGCTCTCCCTTGTAGGTTTACTTATCCTGGTTATTGCTTTTATCAATTATACAAATATTAACACTGCCAGAGCTGCAGTACGTCTGCGTGAAGTTGCAGTAAGGAAGATCATCGGATCCACCCGCAGGCATCTTGTTTCTTTGTTTCTTACAGAATCGTTAGTAGTTATTCTTATTGCAACCATTTTAAGTATCTTTCTTGTTACGTTGATAATGCCTTTATTCAATGATCTTACCCGCAAGCATTTATCGCCCTGGTATTTTGGAGGGGTAACCAGTGTTGCCTGTTTGCTCATTTTTTCAATCCTTGGCAGCCTTATTGGCGGATTGTATTCTGCTCTATTTTTATCCCGATTTAAAATCATTGCTGCTTTAAAAAACCAGGTGGGCGAACACGGTACGCAAATATTGTTTCGTAAATCGCTGATTGTTTTCCAGTTTACAGTTACAATAGTTATGATTACTGCTTCAATAATTATTTACAGCCAGCTTCATTTTGTATCGCAGAAAAATCTTGGTTTTAATAAAAAGCAGGTACTTACATTTCACCTTGATTCCAGGCCATTGAGAAAACAGGTTGCTGCATTTCGTTCTGTTTTATTGCAAAATCCCCAGGTAGAAGCTGTAGCCTCAGCCGGTAATCCGATTGGCAATAATGATATCGGCATGATGGATTACAGTATTGAAAAAAACGGGGTCCTGGATCCGCATAGCAATTTAGCCTATGCCCTGACTATAGATGAAAATTTCATTCCTGCTATGCAGATAAAAATGATGGAAGGACGCAACTTTAATGCGACTGCAGACAGCGACAAAGTAATCGTAAATGAAGCATTTTTAAAAAAACAGGGATGGACAAACGGTGTGAATAAACGCATTCAAACCGGCCTTGACAATTCCACGGGTAAAGTAATTTATTCAACTATTATTGGCGTTGCCAGGAATTTTCATATCTACTCTCTGCAACATAAGATAGATCCAATGATCCTGCAAATGCCAAAATCTGCAAATGAAAGAGACAATATGTATGTGCGTGTAAGCGCTCATAATATTCCGCAAACGCTGCAATTCCTGCAACAAACTTTCAGAAAATTTGACCAAGAGTCTCCCTTTGAATATCATTTTCTGGACAAGAATTTTGCTGCCCAATATGTTACAGAAGAAAAGCAGGGAGAAGTACTGCTTGCATTCACCATACTTGCCATTTGCATAGCATGCCTCGGATTGTTTGGCCTTATAATTTTTAGCACGAAGCAGCGTGTAAAAGAAATCGGGATACGAAAAGTGCTGGGTGCGAGTGTACAAAGCCTGGTTGCCACCCTGACCAGTGGATTATTACAGCTTGTGTTATTATCTATGCTTATCGCAATACCTGTTGCCTGGTGGGCGATGAACAAATGGTTGCAAAATTTTGCCTACCGGATTCACATTAGTTGGTGGATATTTTTAGCCGCAGGAGTTACTGCGATTATCATTGCATTAATAACTATAAGTTTTCAGGCGATAAAAGCAGCGGTAGCTAATCCGGTGGATAGTTTGAGAAGCGAGTAATAAGGGATAATATTTTAAAAATGAAGGCACAAGTACGGACTTAAAATTTAAATTATGATAAAAAATTATTTTAAAACCGCATGGCGAAATCTTACTAAGTATAAGGCATTATCTTTTATCAATATATTCGGCCTGGCGGTTGCCATGTCTGTTTGTATGCTGATGATCTTAATGCTCTCTGACCAGCTATCTTATGATAAATTCCAAAAAAACAGAGACAGAATTTACAGGATTGCGACTACGCCTTTAAATCAAACCAGGTTAAGAGCTACGATACCATTTCCTGTAGCAAATACATTAAAATCGGATTTTCCATCTGTTGAAGATGCTGTATTCCTGAGAAGAGGTTTTGGAGGCGATGCCGTTTATAACCTGAAATATGCTGAAATAAAGGGATATTTTTCAACTCCCTCGTTTTTTAAAGTTTTTAGCTATGATCTTGAAGCCGGTAATGCAGCGACTGCATTAGAGAAGCCCGGGTCGATAGTGATTTCACACAAGACAGCCGAGCAATTATTTGGCAAGCAGGATGCAGTCGGTAAAACCATTAATTTTTCTGACCGGAGCCTGAATGAATGGACCGACGAAGGCACAAAACCCGTTGATTGGGGTTTGTTTACAGTAACAGGCGTATTTGCCGATCATGGTTATAAATCGCACTTGCAATTTGACGGCATTATGTCAGCGTCTACGCTTAACCAATTGTATGCTCAAAAAAAGATTGAAAATCTTTCCGACGATTGGAGCAATGATGGCGGGACTTTTGCTTATGTTCTTTTAAGAAAGACCGCCCATGAAAAAAATCTTAAACAAGCGCTCAATCAAATTACGCAGCAGCATTTTAAAGACAGTAAAAATTCACAAATAAAAAAATCAAAATTAACCTTCCAGCCGCTAACAAAAATTAATCCCGGCCCCGTTGTCAATAACTCACCTACTAACACACTCCCGCTGTTTGTTTATTATATTCTTGGAGGTCTTGTCTTGGTAATATTGCTAACTTCCTGCTTAAATTATACAAGCCTGTCTGTTGCCCGGAGTGTTACCAGATCGGGTGAAATCGGTTTGCGTAAAGTAATAGGTGCTTACAGGAAAGATCTGATCATACAGTTTTTGTGCGAGACAATGCTCACAGTATTCCTTTCTTTATTGCTCGCTAATTGCTTTTTACTTTTTCTTAAAAATGCTTTTTTACACTTGTGGATCAATAAGTATTTGAAATTTGATTTACATTTCAATGTTTATGTGTACTTAGCTTTTGTGATATTTAGCTTGTTGATAAGTTTTATTTCCGGCATTTATCCCGCTTTAAAATTTTCGAAAGCCCTCCCGCTTGTAATGATAAAAAAATCAGGCAGCCCACATCTAGGAAAATGGGGTCTGCGCAGAGTACTGACTGTAAGCCAGTTTGCGATTTCGCTCATATTTATTATCACTTCAATAGTTATCTATAACCAGTTTAAGTATTACATGCAATTTGATTATGGATTCAATCCTAAAAACGTCGTCAATATAAATTTGCAAGGCAGCGATTTTCAGTTAGTAAAAAACGCTTTCAAAAATGTACCGGGCGTGAAAGAAGTATCTGGCTGCGCCTATCTTCCTTCCACTGGCCGTAATGATGGGCTTTCGTTGCAGGTACCAGGCAAAGACACATCGCTTAATGCCATTGACCTTTCTGTTGATCCGGATTTCATAAATGTGATGGAGATTCCTCTTTTGTATGGAAGTAACATTTCAAAGGGTAATGATACCACATCAGGAACTATTTTGGTAAATGAAGCGGCTGCAAAGCAATTTGGTTTCCCACAACCGCGTGATATTGTTGGCCAAAACTATATGCTTCGTGGAAAAAATGTGCGGGTAGCGGGTGTAATAAAAGATTTTACCTTTTTTTTATTGTTCCAAGGCAGAACCACGGGGCCGTTAGTGCTGCACAAAAACCCTGCTGCTTTGCGATATGCTTCCGTAAAACTTGAAGCAGGAGACATTTCTTCGGTGATGAAGAAACTCACCAATAAATGGAAATCTATTGATCCGGTTCACCCCATGCAATATGAATTCTACAATCAGGCTTTAGCCAATACGAATAAAGGCATCTTTGATTTGGTTTCTGTCATAAGCTTTCTCGCTTTTTTGGCAGTGACGATAGCGTGCCTGGGGTTGTTAGGAATGGCAATTTACACTACGGAACGCCGCACCAAAGAGATAGGCATCAGGAAAGTTCTTGGCGCCAGTGAATGGAATTTGAATTTTATGCTTTCCAAAGAATTTTTAATGATGCTGGGTCTTGCCATTATAATAGCAGCTCCACTCGCTTTTTTATTAAATAATTATTGGTTGAATTTTATGGTTGTCCGGGATAAATTGACTGTCTGGACCTTATTATTCGGATCATTTATTTTACTGGTACTTGGCCTGCTGGCAATTGTGCCACAGACTTTTAAAATTGCAAAGAGTAACCCCGTGGAGAGTTTGAGAAGTGAATGAGAATAGTTATTAGCTACCAGCCAATAACTCATAATTCTAAATTAATATTATGTTTAAAAATTATTTAAAAACAGCTTGGAGAAATATTCGAAAGAATAAACTTTTTTCCTTTATCAACATTCTTGGCTTGTCAATTGGAATTGCAACCTGCTTTATCATTATGCTATATGTGCAGGATGAATTGAGCTATGACAAATTCAATAAGAATGCAGGTAATATTGCCAGAGTTATTTTCCAGGCCAATATTAGTGGTGGAAAAATAAATGAAAGTGTTTCGATGGCGCCGGTGGCGGCAACAATGAAAAGAGATTTTCCGCAAGTGCAGGATGCAACAAGAATTTTGGATGATGGTACTCCACAGGTCGTATATAGAGACAAAGAGTTTAAGGACGACCGGTTTGCTTATGTAGATCCCAACTTCTTCAACATTTTTACGCTGCCAATGATCAAAGGCGATGCAAAAACTGCCCTGGCCCAACCCAACACGGTAGTAATTACACAAACCACTGCCAAAAAATATTTTGGGAACGACAATGCAATGGGTAAAACCATTCAATTAACAAATGTTACCCATCCTTATAAGGTGACCGGTGTCATTAAAGATGTTCCCGCAAATTCTCATTTCCATTTTGGCATCTTTGCTTCCATGATAGGAAGGCCCGATGCCAATTCTGATTCATGGATGGGAGGAGGTTTTCATACGTATCTACTTTTGAGACCAGGCACTGATCTGAAGACAATCGAAGCGGGTCTTCCTGCAATGGTTAAAAAGTATATGGGGCCCCAGATAGAAAAGGCAATGGGCTTAACACTGGAACAATTTATAACAAAAGGGAACAGCCTAGGCTTTGCATTGCAACCGTTAACTGCTATTCATCTTTATTCAGATACATCTAATGAATTTGAAGCGGGAGGAAATGCGACCTATGTTTACATATTTGCCTGTGTTGCTCTTTTTATGCTGGTCGTTGCCTGCATCAATTTTATCAATCTTTCAACGGCAGGCTCTTCTAAAAGAGCGAAGGAAGTGGGGATAAGAAAAGTTGCCGGTTCCGGAAGGTTTCAACTCATCAGGCAATTTTTATCTGAATCGGTATTGATAACATTATTTGCATTACTCATTGCATTTGTAATGGTGAAACTCGCTCTTCCTACATTCAATGCAATCTCCGGCAAGCATCTCAGTTTCGATGTTAAACCAATTCTTTCCTTTGTGGGAATGGGTTTGATCGTCGGTATCATTGCTGGCATCTATCCTGCATTTTATTTATCCGCATTTAAACCAATCGTTGTATTAAAAGGAAGGCTTACCACGAGCCATAACAGTTTTGGCCTAAGAAGCGGACTCGTGGTGTTTCAATTCTTTATTTCCGTTGCATTGATCATCGGAACTATTGTAGTCTACAAGCAAATGAAGTTTATGCAGAACAAAGATCTTGGTTTCAACAAAGATCAGCTTATAACAATTCCGGATTCTTATGCATTGGGCAATAATGAGAAAGCGTTCGAACATCAGATGTTGCAGGATCCAAGGATAGTGAATGCAACCATGTCATATTATAAACCTGTTGGCCCAACCAATTATAATAACGCCCTGGCCTACCCGCAGGGTAATGATCATTTGATTGTAGATGGAGTGGATTTTCATATAGATGAACAATACATCCCAACAATGGGTATGAAAATCATCAGCGGCAGAAATTTTTCCAGGGATTTTGCAACCGATTCTACTGCAATTATTTTAAACCAAACTGCTGCAAGCGCATTCGGCTGGAACGATGAAAGTGCCATTGGAAAAACTGTGATCAGGCAAAATAGTGATAGGGGTAATAACATTCCCTTTCACGTGATTGGTGTAGTGAAGAATTTCAACTTTAAGTCATTACATCAAGCGATAAGTCCTTTGTACATGAGCCTTGCATCGGAGGGGGGACTGATATTTCGAATCAAAACAACTGACGTTTCCGGACTATTGGCTACGATGAAAAAGGATTGGGATAGCTACAATACGGGAGAAGCATTCAGTTATAGTTTTTTGGATGACCTTTTCAATAAGACGTATGCAGCAGAACAAAAGACCGGAAGCATACTTAATATTTTTTCTGTACTTACCATTTTCGTTGCATGCCTTGGTTTATTTGGATTAGTAACCTATACGTCTGAACAACGTACTAAAGAGATTGGCATAAGAAAAGTATTAGGCGCCAGTGTAAGCCAGGTAGCGCAAATGCTTTCAAAAGAATTTTTAAAGCTCGTGCTGATTGCGTCCATCATTGCGTTTCCTATCGCATGGTGGGGAATGAACAAATGGTTAGAAAGTTTCGCTTATCGCATTAATATTTCGTGGTGGATTTTTGCAGTCGCCGGCTTCACCGCACTATTAATTGCTCTACTAACGATTAGTTTCCAGGCAATAAAGGCGGCGATTGCCAATCCGGTGGATAGTTTAAGAAGTGAATGACATTAATTTAAAACAAAAAAATTTTCTATGCTAATTAGGAAAGAATAAAAAAAAGAGAACTTATAATCAAAAATAATTTTAAAACCATTAAAATATAATATAAATGAAAAAGTATTTAATTCTATTGCTGTTTACGGCTACTTTTATGATAGTAAATGCGCAAAATAAATTTGAAAAAAAGCCGTATTTGACCCAATCCTTTTCGGGAGCAACAATCAATAGTGTTGTTTCCAAAACCAGTGGCGGCAACATAAGTGTTACAGCAGTCAGCCCGTCCGAATCGAAGGTGGAAGTTTTCGTTACACAAAATGGCAATTCACTCAACTCTCTTTCAGACGATGAAATCAAAACCAAAATTGTAGAAGATTATGATCTTGACATTTCTGTAAATAATGGAAATCTAACAGTAACGGCTAAGCCAAAGCACGAAATCACCAATTGGAAGCATGCATTAAGATTTTCATTTAAGATTTTTGTAGATCAAAAAGTATCTACAAAATTAGAAACAAGCGGTGGCAACATTGCTCTTAAAGGCATTTCAGGCAACCAGGACTTTAAAACCAGCGGCGGCAACCTTAGTCTTGAAGAACTAAGCGGAACTATAAAAGGCAAAACTTCGGGTGGCAATATTTATGTACGCAATTGTAAAGATGGACTTGATCTTAGTACAAGCGGAGGCAATATCCTGGCAAAAAACGCTAAAGGCCATATTCATATTTCTACTTCAGGCGGCTCTATCAAACTAAGCAACCTGAAAGGAAATATAAACGCCTCTACCAACGGCGGAAATATTGAAGGCGAAGTTATTGATGGCGAATTATCAGCAAGCACTTCCGGCGGAAATGTTTCATTGCAAAAACTGAGCTGCAACCTGAAAGCATCTACCAGTGGAGGAAATATTGATGTATCTATTCAAAATCCGGGAAAATATGTTACCATTCATAATTCAGCAGGGAAGGTCAGTCTTACCATTCCTAAAAATACCAGTATGGATTTAAAACTGAATGCCATGAAAATTTCAACACAAAACCTTGAAAACTTTAATGGAAAGACCTCCAAAGAGGAAATAAACGGAACCGTAAATGGCGGAGGAATACCGGTAGTGATAGATGCCGGTGGCGGAAAAATTGATGTAGTGTTTAATTGATTTTAGTATTAGTTATGAGGCAATAACTAATACATATAAGAATAATCAAAAAAAATTATGTTCAAAAATTATTTAAAAATTGCCTTCCGGAATATCTGGAAAAACAAAGCGTTCTCTGCCCTTAATATTATTGGCCTTGCAAGTGGCCTTGCCGTTTGCCTGTTAATTGTTTTGTATGTAAAGGATGAATTAAGCTATGATAAGTATAATGTAAACGCAGAACGTATTTACCGTATTGATGCCGATCTTTATTTTAATGGAACGAAGTTAACTGCCGCTACGGTTCCCGAACCTCTTGCACCAACACTTTTAAAAGATTATCCACAGGTAGAAGCAATGGTCAGGCTTATTAATGAAGGAGCCATATCTATAAAGAAAGGCGACCAGAACATCCAGGATCATCGCGCAGTATTTGCCGACTCTACTTTTTTTAAAGTATTCACCGTTCAAATGACAGCGGGTACCCCTTCTACTGCATTAAAGGATCCTAATTCAATTATAATTGATGAAACAACCGCCAAAAAGTATTTCAACAGCACGGATGTCTTGGGGAAAACATTGTATGTCAATAATACTACCAATTGCAAGGTTACCGGGGTAATAAAAGACTTTCCTGAACGATCTCATTTCCATTTCAGTTTCATAAGGCCTTTAGCAGATAGTTATCGCGGTAATGCTGATGAGTGGCTTAGCAACAACGCTCATTCCTATATTTTAGTAAAGCCAGGTGTAACGAGAGCTTTTATGCAAACCCGGCTTAATGAAACCATCCGGAAATATCTCTACGCACAATTGCAAACAGAATTGCACACGTCTCCTGAGGACATGGAAAGTCATGGAAATTATTTTCGTTATCATTTAATGCCGCTTACCAATATTCATCTACATTCCAATAAATCTTACGAATTTGAATCGAACGGCAACGTCAGCTATGTGTATATTTTTTCGTTGATTGCTTTTTTTATTTTACTGATCGCCTGTGTTAATTTTATGAACCTTTCAACGGCACGTTCCGCCAACCGGGCAAAAGAAGTAGGCATCAGGAAAGTAGCAGGTTCAACCCGCTCTCATCTCATAACACAATTCTTAACTGAATCTGTTTTATTAAGTTTCTTTTCATTATTAGCCGCAATTGCTTTATCGGCTTTGCTACTTCCGCTTTTCAACCAGCTATCCGGTAAAGAAATGCAGGTAAGCACCTTATTTTCTACCTGGCTTTTTCCCGTAATGATAGGATTGATGTTTATTGTAGGATGCATCGCGGGTAGTTATCCTGCATTCTATTTATCCTCTTTTCAACCGATTAAGGTATTAAAAGGAAATATTGCAAAAGGCTTTAAAAACAGTTGGCTAGGTGGTAGTTTGGTAGTATTCCAGTTTAGCATTTCCATCATATTAATTATTGGCACTATCGTTATTTATAAACAACTTGATTATATCCAAAACCGCAAGATTGGCTATAACCGAGAACAAGTATTAGTACTTCACAATACAAATTGGCTTGGGAAACAGGCAAAATCATTCAGAGAAGATGTATTAAAAATACCAGAGCTAGAAAACGCAACTATTTCTGGGGACCTCCCAACCTCAGAAGCAGACGGTTTCAATCAGAATGGATGGTTTCTTGATGCAACTCTGAACGCTTCAAAAGCAATTATTATGACCAGTTTCCGGGTTGATGAAAATTATATTCCTACTCTTGGAATGAAAATGGTCAATGGCAGAAATTTTTCGCAGAAATATCTGTCAGATTCTACAGGGCTGATTCTAAATGAAGCAGCTCTAAAGCTTGTTGGTTTCAAAGACCCACTGAAAGCAACCATATATAACCAGGATGCAAATAATAAACCATTAGCTTTTCATATAATAGGCGTTGTAAAAGATTTCAATTATAGTTCGATGCATAATAAAGTAGCCCCACTTATAATGCAACTGGGGAATAACCCATCCAGCATTGCCCTACGCATCAATACTAAAAACATTCCTTCCACAATTAATAAAATTAAAGACGACTGGAAAATAATGGCTCCGGGCCAGCCATTTAATTATACGTTTATGGATGCTGATTTCAATAATGCTTATAAAGCAGAACAACGAACAGGAAAACTTTTCATAACGTTTGCCCTGTTCGCCATTTTTATAGCATGCCTTGGCCTGTTTGGATTGGTTACTTATGCAGCAGAACAACGCACTAAAGAAATTGGTGTTCGCAAAGTGTTGGGAGCAAGTGTAAGCGGAATTGTTGCCATGCTGTCAAAGAATTTTGCAAAGTTGGTATTGATTGCATCTGTCATTGCATTTCCAATTGCATGGTGGACAATGAATAAATGGCTGCAAAGTTTTGCATACAGGATTCATATAAGCTGGTGGGTGTTTGTGATTGCAGGGATAGCAACTATCCTGATCGCATTAATAACGGTAAGCTTCCAGGCAATCAAAGCTGCATTTGCGAATCCTGTGAAGAGTTTGAGATCAGAATAAAAATGATAAATGTGGAATAACAAAACTTATCACGCACATATAATAAATAAAAATCTATGTTTAAAAATTATTTCAAAACGGCATTCAGAAATCTTTTAAAACACAAGAGCAATTCGTTCATCAATATTACCGGATTGATAGTTGGCTTCGCAGCTTTTCTTTTAATATTCCTTGTCATCCAATATGAGCAAAGCTTCGATAATTTTCATGCGAATAAGGATCATATTTATCGTGTGGTACGTATTGGAAAAAATCCTGTAAACCGGGAATACAGGACCGGCGTCCCCTACCCGGTAACTCCTACATTACGTAATGATTTTCCCCAGTTAAAAAACGCCGCTGCTATATCAGGTGCCGGAAATGTACAGATAGACATTACTTCAACAGACGGATCAGTTGTAAAGAAATTTAAGGAACCGAATGTGTTCTTAGCTGAGCCACAGTTCTTTCAAATGTTCAACTTTAGTTTAGCAGCAGGTGATATAACCAATGCAATTAATGACCCCAATACTGCATTGCTCACAAAGAACGTTGCCGAAAAATTTTTTGGTGACTGGAAATCAGCAATAGGTAAAACACTTAACATGCTTGGTCTGACGATTAAAGTAACCGGCATCCTTAACAACCCTCCTTCCAATACTGACTTCCCGCTTGGCGTAGTAGTATCTTATGCAACACTTACCGTCAATACGAATATGAATAACTGGAGCAATATTGATGATGACAATTATTGCTTCGTAGAGCTTGACAATAATTATCCACGTGCTAAATTCAATACATTGCTCGCGCAATTTGTTGATGAATATATAAAGCCGGTAAATCCTAATTATGACTTGTCGCTACAACCCTTAAATGAAATACATTACGATGAACGGTATGGTAATTTTAATGGCCGAACATTTGGAAAAGACCTGATACTGGCGTTAAGTTTGATTGCGTTGTTCCTGCTGGTGATTGCCTGTGTCAACTTTATTAATCTTACGACCGCACAGGCAATTAGCCGTGCCCGTGAGGTGGGTATAAGAAAAGTATTGGGCAGTATCCGAAAGCAATTAATTATTCAGTTTTTGGGCGAAACGGGTATTACTGTTTTAGTTGCATTGATCTGTTCTGTAATCGTTGTTTTTGTTTGCCTTTCTTTTGTGAATGATCTTCTTGACATTAATCTTTCAGCAAGTCTTTTATACAATGCAAAGTTTTTAATAATTACTCTTTGCGCATTCCTGGTGGTTACCTTTCTTTCAGGATCTTATCCTGCACTGGTTTTATCAGGATTTAAAGTGGTCAACGTTTTAAAAAGCAGGATTAATGCCAGTAATAAAACAGGTATTTCGTTGCGCCGCGGATTAGTTGTTTTTCAATTTGTAATAGCCCAGGCACTTATCATCGGAACGTTAATAGTAGCTTCCCAAATGAATTATTTCCGCAACGCAGATATGGGTTTTGATAAAACGGCCATCATCAATGCAGGTTTCCCGGGAGATAGCCTGAGCCGTACAAAAGTTGATTTTTTAAAAAATGAATTATTCAAAATTCCCGGCATTGAAAATGTAAGCTTCAGCACATTTACGCCATCTACAACAAACGGTGGATGGGCAACCGATCTGCGTTTGCCAAGCAATCAAACGAACAATCCCGATATGATCATAAGTGTAAAACCTGCTGACACCTCATTCTTCCGGTTGTACAATTTGCCGCTTGTTGCTGGCAGAATATATTATCCTTCAGATACCATGCGGGAATTTGTAGTGAATGAAACGGTAGTGAAAAAATTAGATATTCAGGATCCAAAAGATGCCATTGGCAAGCTGGTTAATATAAATGGAAATACTTTTCCGATAGTGGGAGTGGTCAAAGATTTTCATATTTCTTCACTTCGCGATCCCATAGGGCCTGTTGTGCTCACTACTATGAAACGAGCCTATCACCTGGCCAATATTAAAATTAATCTTAGCCAGGCAAAACATGCTATTGCTTCTATGCAAAAAGTATGGAATACCTATTTCCCCGATTATGTATTTGAATACAGCTTTCTTGATAAGACTATTGCTGATTTTTATAAACAGGAAAATCAACTGGCTGTTTTATATAAAATCTTTTCAGCCATTGCCATCTTTATTTCCTGTCTCGGATTATATGGCCTGATCTCATTTATGGCGTTACAGCGCAGGAAAGAAATTAGCATACGCAAAGTTCTGGGGGCACCAGTTCAAAATATTGTAATCATGTTGGTGAGGGAGTTTACCATTCTTATATCCATTGCGTTTCTTATTGCGGCACCAATAGCCTGGTATTTTATGCATGAATGGCTGCAGCAATATACTTTTCGCATCACAATAGGTTTGTGGTTTTTTGCAACTACTATTATAGGTTCACTAATTATCGCATGGCTGACAGTAGGATTCACAGCAATAAAAGCAGCATTGACAAATCCTGTGAAGAGTTTGAGAACGGAATAACCTGTAAGTATATAAATTCAAAGTATAAAAACCATTTAACATCAAAATAATAAAGATCATGCTAAAAATATTTTTAAAAACAATCTTCCGTAATCTTTCTAAAAACAAAGGCTACAGTTTCCTCAACATCTTTGGATTAGCCATTGGTATTGCCTGTGCAGGCTTTATATTTTTATGGGTAGAAGACGAAGTAAATTTTAATAGCAATAATGTAAAGAAAGACCAAATCTATCTTGTTAAAACAAACGATAAAGTTGATGACGGTGTTTTCACGCATTCTTCAACCGCTGGTCCGATGGCACCCTCCATGCAGGCCTCCATACCGGGTATCGCCAACACCTGTCGTACAACAGAGGGCAGCACTTCATTTTTATTTACCATTGGCAATAAAGCTGTAAATGCTTCAGGCAAATATGTTGAGCCTTCTTTTTTCAGCATGTTTACATTGCCATTTGCAGAGGGTAATGCGGGCAGTGCTTTTTCACAATTACATTCAATTGTGATTACTCAAAAAACTGCTAAGAAATTTTTTGGTGACGAAAAGGATGTGATAGGAAAAACAGTTCGCATGGATAACAAACAGGATTATGTGGTGAGCGGTGTTTTAAAAGACCTCCCTGAAAATTCAACAGAGCAATTTGAATGGCTGGCGCCTTTTAAAGTTTGGTATGATGCGAATCCAAGAGCGCAAACCTGGTTTAATTTTGGTCTCTCGACTTATGTTGAATTGAAACCCGGCGTAGATGCAGCAGCAATTAACAGGCAATTATTAAATCCTTTTTATGATTTTACTACGCAGAAAATTGAAGATGATAAATCAACTGTGCATGTCTTTTTATTTGGCATGAACAACTGGCATTTGCGTGATGATTTTGCTAACGGCAAAATGACTGGCAGTGGAAGGATACTGTATGTGCGCCTGTTCAGTATTATTGCATGGATCATTTTATTCATTGCATGTATCAACTTTATGAATCTTGCTACCGCAGGCAGTGAGAAGCGAGCAAAAGAAATTGGCGTAAGAAAAGTATTGGGTTCAGGAAAGAAAAGATTGGTTGTTCAGTTCATTGGAGAAGCAATATTGATGGCGTTGCTTTCTGCAGTTGTAGCAATTGCCCTAATGTCTTTGCTGTTGCCTGCATTTAATTCCCTGGTGCAAAAAGACCTTTCGTTAGGATTAACCAATCCATATCATTTCAGTGCATTGTTATTACTTACGCTCATCTGTGGCCTTGTTGCGGGAAGTTATCCGTCATTATATTTATCATCCTTTAACCCGGTATTTGTTTTAAAAGGAATAAAATTAAAAACAGGAAGCGCCGTTTTTATAAGAAAGGGTTTAGTGGTCACACAGTTTGCCGTTTCTATAATTCTTATCATTAGCACTATTATTATTTATCAACAGGTACAACATGTGAAAACAAGAGATCTTGGTTATAACAAAAACAATTTAATGCAGGTAGATGCCCAGGGAGACATCGTAAAAACTTTTCCGGCGATCAAACAAGACCTCATCAACACAGGCTTTGTGAAGAATGCGGCGTTAGCAGATCATACAACAATTGACGGCGGAAATAATACAACCAACATTTCCTGGCAAGGCAAAGACCCCAACAGCATTCTTGTTATATCCCAAAGATTGGTTAGCCAGGAATTTATGTCAACTACCGGCATGCATATTATAGAAGGAAGAGATTTTCAGCCAACTGATGCAGTTGAACTTGATGATAATCACATGCCAAAAGATTCAAACCAGTTTATGAACGTTATTGTTACCCAATCAATGGAAAAATTATTGGGCAAGGGAAGTGCTGTAGGTAAAACAATGGAACGCCCGTTTAATAATGGCACTTTTCATCTGAGAGTTACAGGTGTTGTAAAGGATTATGTCTATGGCGATATGTACGGCCAATCCGCTCCCGTAATTTTTT
This sequence comes from Bacteroidota bacterium, assembly GCA_030706605.1. Taxonomy (GTDB): domain Bacteria; phylum Bacteroidota; class Bacteroidia; order Chitinophagales; family Chitinophagaceae; genus Ginsengibacter. The sequence continues at coordinate 91,278 of JAUZOE010000011.1, read as the reverse complement.
ATGATATACCTGATGCAGCCAGTTTACTATATGTAAAAATTAAACCTGAAAGCCACCTGGAAAATGCATTGACAAAAATAGCAGCGGTGATGAAGAAAGATAACCCAGCGTACCCGTTCGAATACAAATTTGTGGATGACCAGTTCAACCAAATTTTTTTAAGTGAAATGCTCATTAGTAAACTATCACGAGTATTTGCAGCCCTCGCAATTCTTATTTCATGTTTAGGTTTGTTTGGTCTTGCGGCTTATACTGCGGAAAGAAGAACAAAAGAAATTGGTGTACGAAAAGTGTTGGGGGCAAGTGTTTCGGGTATTGCAACCTTGCTTTCAAAAGATTTCTTAAAACTGGTATTGATATCCTGCATCGTAGCATTTCCGCTTGCTTGGTTAATAATGAATAAGTGGTTGCAGAATTATCAATACAGGATTACCATAAGCTGGTGGATATTTTTAATCGCAGGAGTTGTTGCTATTTTGATAGCCTTACTAACGGTAAGTTTCCAGGCAATAAAAGCAGCGATGGCAAACCCGGTGAATAGTTTGAGGAGTGAGTAGAATTGCAACGTGGCCTGTCCGGGTTAGTGGTGAATAGGAACAATAAATATTCATTTACTGCAAAATAAAATTCGGAAAGAATAAAGTAATCGTAATACGTAAATAAAAATATCAATACAGAGAAATAGCATGTTTAAACATTATTTAAAAACATCATTCCGGTATCTCAGGGAGCATAAAATATTTTCTGCTATCAATTTAATTGGATTGGCTACTGCAATGTGTGTAGTTTATTTTGCGTTGTTATATGTAAATTTTGAATTAAGCTATGATAAATTTAATAGTAATGCAGATCGTATTTACCGGATAAGTACCGATGTTAAAACTGCTGCTGGTATTAATTATGAAACTACTTCAGGGCCTATGGCCGAAGCCTTGCAAACATCTTTCCCTGAAGTAAAAACAGCGACAAGAATTTTCCTTGATTATTATATTGTACAAAAAGATGAAAATAATTTTGGTGAGGAAACCCTGGCGTATGCAGACTCTTCTATCTTTTCTGCTTTTTCTTTTCCATTGATAAAAGGAAATCTGGCTACCGTTTTTAATGCACCTTTTACAATGGTGCTTTCCGAAACCGCTGCAAAAAAATATTTTGGTACTACAGATTGTTTGGGCAAAACTTTAACACTTGATGGAAAAATACCGGCCACGGTAACAGGTATTATGAAAGACATTCCACAAAATTCTCACTTCAGAACGAATATTTTACTTTCCATGTCATCGCTCATTCAACCTGGTACCAACTGGATGACAAAATGGAGCCGCTTTGGTTTTTCCACTTATGTTTTGTTGAATAAAAATGCAAATACAGATGAATTGCAAAAAAAACTTTCCTCATTTGCAAATGAGCATCCTTTGGAAGGCAACCTTCATTATTCTTTATCAATGGAACCCTTGACCATATTGTATTTGCATGGAAAAGTACGGGGAAATAAAGCCGGTGCTACAGCGGTAGGAAGCTATACAAATATTTATATATTCTCCCTGGTAGCCTTATTTGTTTTATTGATTGCCTGTTTCAATTTCATCAATCTTACAACCGCTTTTTCATTAAAAAGAGCCAAAGAAATTGGCGTGAGAAAAGTTATGGGGGCTTCTAAAAAACAATTGACTTTTCAATTTCTGGCTGATGCAGTAATTCTTTCTCTACTTGCATTTGTTATTGCTGTCTTTTTATGTTCACTCCTACTTCCGTGGTTCAACGAGCTAACGGGTAAAACCATCAGCACAGGTATTTTTGAAAAAATAAAATATCTTGGCGTTTTTTTATTGATATCAATTGGCATAGGAATATTATCAGGTATTTATCCTGCCTTTTTTCTTTCGGGTTTTCAGCCAATAACCAAATTGAAAGGAAAATTTGCAAACAATCCCAAAGGCTTATTTCTGCGCAAAAGCCTTGTGATAGCTCAATTCACAATTTCTATTGTTTTGATTGTAGCAACGATCATAGTTTACAAGCAATTAAATTTTATGAAAAATGATAACCTGGGTTTTAAAAAAGAACACAACCTGGTGATAGATTTTCATTATGACAATCGTATTATTGATCACAACGAAATGGTTGGTTCTGAATTGACAAAAATTTCGGGAATTCAATATGCCAGTATCTCTTCTGCGATACCAGGTCGTCCTAATAAAAAATTTCCAACAACTATAGAAGGCATTAATAATGAGAAGCAAGAGTTTCAGTCCGACGCTTATTTTGTGGATTATAATTTCATAAAGCAATACGGATTAAAAGTAATAGCCGGCCGAGATTTCTCAAAAAACTTTGGAAGTGATTTACGCGAAAGCATGGTGATCAATGAATCTGCTGTTAAAAAGCTCGGCTTTGCTAATCCTGAAGATGCCATAGGCAAGCATTACTGGCAACGAGGCGGCACGGGCTTAATAATCGGTGTAGTGAAAGATTTTCATTTTCATTCACTGCATGAAGAAATACAACCTTTGACCATGCAGGTTTCACCTGGATTTTTTACATTTTTAACCTTAAGTATTTCATCGGATCATATTCAAAATACCATAAAGAATCTTGAAAAGAAATGGGCTGCTATTGCTCCCGGATTACCCATGATTTATTTTTTCTCAGACCAAACTTTTAACGCACAATATAAATCGGAAGAGCGTTTTGAAAAATTATTTATTTGTTTCGCCAGCCTGGCCATTTTGATTTCCTGTTTGGGATTGCTGGGCTTAACATCGTTCAATACCATTCAAAGAACTAAGGAAATTGGAATCCGCAAAGTATTGGGTGCATCGGCTACAAGTATTGTAAAATTAATAGCTAAAGAATTTATCGTTTTGGTAATCATCTCTTTTTTGATTGCTTCGCCTATCGCGTGGATAGGAATGCATTATTGGCTGAATAATTTCCCGTATCGCATTCCCATCGGGTATTCCTATTTTTTAATGGCGGGAATACTGGCATTAGCTGTAGCGGTTTTTACCGTGAGTTTCCAGTCAATAAAAGCAGCAATAGAAAACCCGGTGAAGAGTTTGAGAACAGAGTAGTCTGAATCGGGATTTGGCTGGATTAAAGGATTAACAGGATTGAGATGAAGATAAATGAGACATCAACAAATCAAACATCATAAATCAAAAGTTATGTTTAAAAATTATTTCAAAACCGCTTTCAGAAGTTTGACCCGTAACAGAAGTTACACAATTATCAACATTGCCGGCCTGGCAGTTGGCATTGCCGTTTACATGATGATCTTTATCATTATACAATATCAAACAAGCTTCGATAATTTTCATGCAAATAAAGATCGCATTTATCGTGTGTTGACTGAATCTCATCATGCCGATGCTGGAAATATTACTTACGCCAAAAATGTTCCTTTTCAAATGCCTGAAGGATTGAAAAGCGCTTTTCCACAATTAGAACAAATAGCGCCGGTGTATGCAAGCCACAATGATGAGCTGCAAGTGCTCGATGATAACGGAACGCCGGTAAAAAATTTTAAAGAGCAGAGCGGTGTGTTTTATACATCTCCTTCATTCTTTCACATGTTTAATTTTCCGCTGCTCGCAGGTTCATACGAATCATTAAAAGATCCGAACAATGTATTACTTACAAAAGAAATTGCAGAAACTTATTTCGGTGACTGGAAAACAGCAATAGGTAAAACCATTAAAATAAAAGGATATTATAGCATGGGTGCAGGATTGTTTCAATTCCCTGCAACAGCGCTAAAAGTTTCAGGTATTCTCGCAACCATACCGGCAAATACAGACTTTCAGCTAAAATTAGTGGTTGCCTACGGAACAGATTTTACCGGTGATGCACAATACGGATTTCAACAACCCGGGGGGAATCAATCAGCACCTGATTTTGGTTGTTATGTTTTGTTGCCGCCGAATATTTCTGTGGACAATTTCAATCAACAATTAAGCGCATATGCAAGAAAGGTACAATCTGCCGACAATAAGGATAGCTATATTATCGAACCATTAAGTGCTGTACACTACGATGCCGCAGCAGGAAATTACAGCGGCAAAACAATAAGTCACGAACTGATAAATGTATTGTGGCTGATTGCCGTATTCATACTCTTAATTGCCTGCGTAAACTTTATCACCCTCTCCACTGCACAAGCTGTTAATCGCGCAAAGGAAGTTGGTGTGAGAAAAGTTTTGGGAAGTAATAAATCCCAATTGCGAATCCAGTTTATCATTGAAACATTTTTGATAGTTACAAGCTCGGTAATACTTGCAACGGTTATTACCATTCTTACATTGCCTTATGTAAATCAACTCCTGGAACTTTCACTTTCATTCAACCTGTTGAAAAATCCTGCCATTATTTTATTTCTTTTGGCAGTCACAATCGTTGTAACGGTATTGGCCGGTCTCTATCCTTCAATTGTTTTATCGCATTTCAATCCTGTGAATGCTTTAAAGAGTAAGATCACAGCAAATACCAGGAAGGGGATTTCGCTAAGACGGGGATTGGTAGTGTTTCAATTCATCATTGCACAGGCACTGATCATTGGAACACTCATCATTGTACAGCAAATGAACTATTTTATGAATCGGCCGCTTGGCTTCGATAAAGAGGCAATCGTAAATGTCCCTTATCGTCCGGACAGCACTGGCGGAAAGCTCACAGATTATTTAAAGCAGCAGTTGTTGTCGAAAGGTGTGCAGGCAGTAAGTTTCAATTCTAACTCCCCGATAGAAGATAACAATAATATGTTTACCAAATTCAAATTTGACCATGCAACAAAAGACGAAGATTTCCAGGCTATTAGTAAATTCGTGGACAATGACTATTTACCAACTTATAAATTACAATTGGTAGCCGGAAGAAATTTGCAGCCTTCTGGTTGGACAAAAGAATTTTTGGTGAATGAATCATTCGTGAAAAGTTTAGGACTTAAAAAGCCGAAGGAAATCATTGGCAAAGAAATAAGCATTATGAATGGTTTAATAAAATGTCCTGTTGTTGGCGTAATAAAAGATTTTAATGACAGGTCTTTGCGCAATGACCTGGCACCATTGCTGATGACAACCAACAGCACCATGTATCGCCAGGCTTCCATAAAACTTGCGACCACAAACATTGCGTCAACCATGCAATCCATCAAAAAAATATGGCAGCAAACATTTCCAAATAATGTATATGAATTCAGGTTTTTAGATGATAAAATAGCCAGCTTTTACAAACAGGAAAATCAGATAGCAGCTTTGTATAAAATTTTTGCAGCAATCGCGATATTCCTTAGCTGTCTTGGGTTGTATGGTTTAGCCTCATTCATGGCAGTTCAGCGGATAAAAGAGATTGGTATTCGTAAAGTACTGGGGGCTACTGCAGGCAGCATTGTTTATTTGTTTTCAAAAGAGTTCATCATACTTATTTCAATTGCATTTTTAATTGCCACCCCTCTAGCATGGTATTTCATGAATAAATGGTTGCAGGATTATGTTTATCGCATCAACATCAGTTGGTGGTTATTTGCTGCAGGCGGACTTGTTGCCATAATTATCGCACTTGCAACGATAAGTTTCCAGGCAATAAAAGCAGCAATAGCCAATCCCGTAAAAAATTTAAGAACAGAGTAACATTAATTAATAATTATAAGTGATGGATTAAAATTGAATTTCATTAACTCTAAAAATAAAGGCCATGATAAAAAATTATTTCAAAACTGCCCTTAGAAATTTCTGGCGCAACAAAGCTTTTTCCGGTATCAATATATTTGGTCTGTCTGTTGGTATTAGCGCCGCATTAGTAATATTTCTTATTGTGCATTATGAATTCAGCTACGATCAATTTGAAACTGATGGCAACCGTATTTACCGTGTAGTAATGAATATGAAATTCAATGGTAATGAAGGACACAGTGCGGCTGTACCTGCGCCCTTAAGCGCTGCTGTAAAGAATGAAGTAACCGGAGTAGAAAACGTAGTTCCAATGATGCAGTTCCAGGGCGATGCATCAGCGAGAGTGAGCATCTCAAGACCGGGCACATCACAACCGGTAATTTTCAATAAGCAACCTGATATTCTATTTACCAATTCACAGTATTTTTCTTTTTTGCCCTATCAATGGATCAGTGGATCAGCAACAAATTCCTTAAGTAATCCCTTCCATGTTGTATTGACTGAAAGCAGGGCAAAACAATATTTTCCTTCATTAAAGACAAAAGATATCATCGGTAAACAAATCAGTTATAATGATGATATTACAGCAACCGTTTCCGGCATCGTAAAAGATATGGATTTGTCAACATCTTCTTTCAAAGCTGTGGAGTTTATATCTTTTGCCACCATTGCTAAAACACATTTACAGAATCAATTTATGATGAATGTATGGAACGACTGGATGGCCTATTCGCAATTATATGTAAAGCTTGCTAAAGGTGCCGATGCATCTAATACAGAAGCCCAATTGAAAACACTATTAAACAAATACAATAAAGACGCCAATAAAGATGCTGCCAATACTATGAGTTTTCATTTGCAACCTCTGAACGATGTTCATTTTAATAGTTTATATGCAGGATTTGATCAAAGGATCGCGCATAAGCCAACCTTGTATAGCCTGTTTGCCGTAGCAGCATTTTTGCTATTGCTGGCCTGCATCAACTTTATTAATTTGACCACCGCCAATGCAACGCAACGGGCAAAAGAAATCGGAATCCGGAAAACCATGGGAAGCTCAAGAAAACAGTTGGTGTTCCAGTTTTTAGGAGAAACATTTTTATTAACGGTGATCGCCTGCATCATATCATTTTGCTTAACGCCTTTATTATTAAAACTCTTTGCCGACTTCATTCCACCGGGATTAGCCTTCCATCCATTACAACAACCTTATATCTTTTTGTTCCTGGCACTGCTTGCAATTGTGGTCAGTTTTTTATCAGGGCTATACCCGGCATTAATATTATCAGGATATAAACCCGTGCAGATTTTAAAATCACAATCCTTCATCAGCAGCAATGAAACAAGGCATGCATGGGTGCGCAAGACACTGACTGTTTCACAATTTGTGATAGCACAATTCTTCATAATTGGCACCCTGATGGTTAGCAAACAAATCAATTATTCAATGCATTCAGATCTTGGATTCAATACTAATGGTATTATCTCTTTCGAAATTCCACGTAGTCGTAATAAAGAAATAGTTGCAACACACAGGCAGCAATTATTAAATGAAATCAACGCATTTCCGGAAGTTGAAATAGCCAGCACCGGGTTTCTTCCCCCGGTTGCTACAGGCGCTGCTTTCACTAATATCTCCTATACGCCCAAACCCGAAATTAAAGATCCAGTTCAGATAAGATGGGGCGACCCGGATTATATACACGTTTATAAAATAAAATTATTAGCAGGCAGAAATGTAATGGCCAGTGATAGTATTAAAGAATTTCTCATCAACAATACCTATGCAAAATTGCTTGGCTTTCAAAATCCAGAAGATGCAATAGGTAAAACACTTAGCTCTAATCAAAAACAGTTACCAATTGTAGGGGTAATGCAGGATTTTCATGAACAATCTATGCATTCGCCAATCACCCCATTAGTACTGGGAGGCAATAACGGAGATTTTTTTCATGTAAGATTAAAACCCAATCCCGGTGGCACCAACACCTGGAAAAATGCGATCAGTAAAATACAAAAAGCCTACCGGCAAATCTATCCGGGCAAAGATTTTGACTACCAATTTGTAGATGATACAGTAGCCTCTTTTTATCAAACAGAACAGCACACTGCCAGCCTGCTCGCCTGGGCAACAGGTTTGTCTGTACTCATCAGTTGCCTGGGTTTATTGGGTTTAGTGATATACACCATCAATACCCGAACAAAAGAAATAGGCATTAGAAAAATTCTGGGTGCCACTATTGGTAACATTATTTCTATTCTATCTAAAGACTTCGCAAAACTGGTGATTGTGGCATTTATAATAGCAGCCCCCATAGCCTGGTGGGCGAGTTTTGAATGGCTCCAGGATTTTACCTACAGGACTAATATGAGTTGGTGGATATTTTTATTAAGTGGCTTCAGCATGCTGGCCATTGCAATAATTACGCTCAGCATACACACCATAAAAGCAGCGATGGCCAATCCTGTGAAGAGTTTGAGAACGGAATAATGCTTCTTTGATTAAGAGCCCATATCCGGATAGAATTATTTTTTTAAAAGTTAAAATTATTCTCCTTTGATGGAATAAGGAGTGCTACAACTAATTCTTGTTTGCAATAACAAGTGCTTCAGAGGATTGCTATTGGTTATTAGAATTCAACAATTCATTGAAGCCTTCGGTGGCGTTGGCCGGACAAACACGCGGAGCGATTGGGTTGTTCTTGAACTTTTTGGTTACTTTTTCTTTCAAGAGAAAAAGTGACAAGCAATCCATTTATATATGCAAAAAACCATTAATCGATAGGCCAGGTATATTAACCTCAAAGCTTTACAAGTATTGCGCTAATCTTCATTTCCTTTTTGTCTTGATACAAAAAGTAACAAAAAATATAGCCTAATACGAAACCTTTTGACTTCAGTTACCGTATTAAGAAATAGAAGTTGAATTACATTGATTAAAAATTCGATTGCATCAATGCGTAGTGCCATGTGAGATGACTTAATGTTCACATATCTAGCATCCTGGTGAGTTGCGATTGTTATTCTGGTATTCACCTTCTACGCAATATTTTATAATCTAAAAAAATTATCATCATGAAAAAATTACTCCTGGTATTTTTTGGTATTCCGCTAATTTTTATATCCTGCAAGAAGCATGATCATTATCCGCCGCATGGCAAACAGTTTACGTTGACGATCGAAAATGTATCCCAACCTGAAATGTATTTATCCTCCGGAGTCATTAATACCCCCGTGGGCGATGCCAGCCCAGGGCCACTTACTCCTGGTAAAAAATATGAGTTCATGGTAAAAGCAGGTAAAGGACAAAAACTTTCCTTTGCCGTTATGCTTGCCGCAACCAATGACCTGTTTTTTGCACCAGATGATAATGGAATAGTGCTTTATGATAATAATGGAGATCCCATCTCCTCACAGGATGTCACTAACCAAATACATCTCTACGATGCAGGAACAGAGGTAAATGAAGAGCCAGCAGTAGGCCCCAATACGGTAACCAATCAATCCGGCCCCAACACTGGTATTACCGAAAACGGAGTGGTACAGGATATCAGCAAGGTAACCACAGATCATTTCAATTATCCCGCAGTAAATACCGTAATTAACGTAATGATAAAATATATGTCAGGTTACAACTTTATGGTTACTATCGAAGATGTTTCCACTAATATGGCACTGCAAACGAGTAAAGGAGATTTTGCAGCCCCCCTATCTCCGGGCGTGTGGGTCATTCACATGGGGTCGTCTCCTTTATTTACATCAGGTCAGCCAGATCGTGGTAATGGGCTGGAGGCCATCGCCGAAGACGGCAACACCGCTCCACTTGGGCAATATGTTGCAGATAATACTGGTTTAAACTTTCCTGTATCTCCCGGAGTATGGGCTGTACATAAAGATGGTACTATGCCTATTTTCAAACAGGGTGCAAAAGATTTTGGACAAGGCCTGGAGAGAATTGCCGAAGATGCTAACCCTACCGACCTGGGAATGTCGTTAATGACAAAATTGGGTGTTAAAAGTAGTGGAGTCTTCGCAATACCTGAAGGAGCCGCCCAACCCGGTGCTATTGGCCCCGGGATGAAATACCAATTTTCCTTCTCAGCCAATGAAATGGATCGCTTGTCATTTGCCACTATGTTTGGACAATCCAATGATCTTTTTTACGCTCCGGGCGATAAAGGTGTTCCATTATTCCAAAAAGGTAAACCCGTAACCGGTGATATCACTTCGCAAATATCATTGTGGGATGTGGGTACTGAAAAGAATGAAGAACCGGGATATGGACCTAACCAGGTGCAGCGCCAGTCTGCTCCTAACACAGGAACTACTGAAAGCAATCCGATTGATATAGTAAATGATGGATTTACTTATCCATCAACAAACAATGTCATCAAAGTAACGCTAAGTTATAATTAAGCTCAGCCAGGTGTAAACACATAAGCCATGGCATAAGAGAGTATGCCATGGCTTTTTTACTATATGCCATTACATCAGTCACATCACTCTTCTGGCCCGTTGCAAACGAAGACTAGTTGTATATAAAATGACCTTTGCGCGGCGTGCGTTAATGAGAGTACGAGGTTTCATGCCGGCCACCCTGCTATGAAAACCCCGAAAAAACACAAACCCGGGTTGTATTTGAGTTACTCATAGAAAGCCGCGCTTTTTTTCATAAACGCCTGGTAAAAAAGGGATAAGATAAATTGCTTTATAAAATCGCATAGCGTATATTAGCCTAAATACATACGTAAGCTGTTATTTTAAAAAACCTTGCTCTAAAAAGAAACGAATGATGACGCATGATTTTGAAACGATGCTTCACTCCATCAATCGATGTTACTCTAAAGTTGTGTCAAAAGGTCTTCCAAGTGTTAATGATTTTAAAAATGGTGAGTTAATTAAATCTGGTGACATTCTTCACAAATCTGTCGCTTTAAGAATTGATGCACTAAATGAATTACGGAAAGCAAGAGATACAAATACGAGACTAAATTTGAAAGACATTTGGAGTAAAATTTCTGAGTCAATTAAAATTCTTCCTGTTGAAGCGACAATATCATCTATAGGATCACAAGGCTTTTTATCAATCCCTCTGTTCAAATATGACACAGACATAAAAGCCTTTGAATTTATTAGACTCCATATTTGGGATGCCTCTTTAGATAAATATGTTAACACAAAGACAAGAGATAATTTTTCAGTTCACAGTCATTTGTTTCAAGCAGACAGTTGGGTTTTGTGTGGGCAAATAATAAATGACAGGTATATTGTTGAAGCGTCAGACACAAATGAGGTTAATTCTTTTTTTGGAATAGAATATAATGGCACACTCAATGAAATAAATCAGCATACTTCAACTGCTCAGAGAACAAATACCTTTGCAAAGGCGAAACAAATAAGCCACGAAATTTACATGCAAGAAGGAAATTATAGCATCAGGGCAGGAGAATTTCACAAGTCAGATTCAAATGACAAATTTGGAATTTCTGCAACTTTATTTTCTTTCACTTCTGACAATAATTTTCAAGGACCTTCTTGTGTTATTGGACCAAGTAACATTGAATCCTCCGAAATAAATAGAAAGGATTCAATTTATTCAAAAGAATTAATTATTCAAATAGATGAAAGAGTAAATCTATGACCGATAAAAAAGAAAAAATGATCCTAGATTGGATGAGAAAGATTCATCAATTAGAATATGCTCATCGCTACCAGTCTATTTATTATGTGAAGGCTGAACGATGGCTAGGAATTTCTGCATTTGTTATTATGACTCTAGTTGCCTTTTCTTACAGATTTCATAAAGTAGAACCTGAGACCTTTCAAAAACTTCCCTTTTTCCTTAAGCAAGAGTTTTTTGTTCCATTTGCTTCGTTTGTAGCCGCTATTCTCACAGGCTTAATTACATTCCTGAGACCTAACGAAAGGTCGGAGACTCATAAAAAAACAGGAAGCAACTATGAAAAATTGAGACACAGAATTGAACTTCTACTTACATCACAATTGGGAGACACTGAATTGAATAAAGAATTAAACGAAATAAAGAAGGAATGGGATAGTCTTGATGCAATCAATGTAGCCAACAGATATTTCTTAAGAGGAAAAGAAAAGGTAAAGTCTTTTAAAAAATATCCAAAGGAATTGGACTTTCTTAATGACGTAGTGGAATAAAACAACAGCTAACATTGCTTGGCAATATGGCGGGGTGACGAATATTTTCTCAGCCTTTTTGTACGCTACTCAGCTTCGGTTTCGGCAGACGAATAATGCCCAGCTACAGAATAAACAATGAGCTTTTGTATCTTTAATCAGCAGCGTCACCGGGCAGACGGAACACAGAATGCCACCACATCGCCAATGCTTTAACGATAGCGGTCATTGTAACGGACAACCCAACTAATCCTAACTGTCTGACAACTCAGGATAAGACAAAAGACGTTTACTCTCCCAGTATTTTCAAAAAAAAATAAATATTTATTTTTTATCAATAAATATTTATTATGCTTGCAGCATAAAATAAATTCATAAATCATTATGAAAGGAATTTCAATAGTATTTCTTCAGGCTGTCATCGTGCTTATCGGCATTGTGGTACTTGCTATTTTGCTTTGGTTTCCCTTAACTGAGGGAAGAGCCGCAAACTTAGACTTGTTCAGCATTTACTTTGACCCGTTCATCTTGTATGGATACGCAGCATCGATCGTTTTTTTTGTTGCACTGTACAAGACATTCAAATTACTTGGATACATAGGACAAAATAAAGTTTTCTCTTCAATCGCTGTTAAGACTTTAAAGAGTATAAAGTATTGTGCCATCGTACTAAGTATTTTAATTGTGTTAGCGGGACTATACATAAGACTATTTCACAATAAAGAAGACGACCCTGCGGGTTTCCTTGCCATTTGTATCCTGACTACTTTTTTTTCTATCGTATTTGCAACTGCTGCGGCAGTATTTGAAAAACTCTTGCAAAATGCCATAGATATGAAATCTGAAAATGACTTAACAATTTAAGCTATGCCAATTATTGTAAACTTAGACGTGATGATGGCAAAGCGAAAAATTTCATTGAATGAGCTCTCTGAAAGAGTTGATTTGACATTATCTAACCTTTCTATTTTAAAGACAGGGAAGGCGAAAGCAATACGCTTTAGCACGTTAGAGGCAATTTGTAAAGCATTAGACTGCCAGCCAGGTGACATTCTGGAATATGTAAATGACGAAAAAAGAACAACGAACCGCTAACAGTTGTGCAACAAGTAAAGCGGCTTGGCAATATAGCCGGCAGCACAAACACACAACCGAAAAGTGGCTTTATGCGATTTAAAAGCATTTTTGGAAACACCAGCAAGGGCAGAATTTCTGATGTTAGTGATAAAAAAGATCGATGCTCTTTCTACTTAAATTTTTTCAAAGCTCCACCAGAAATAATAATGGCAGAACTGTCCGCAATCGACAATTGTAAAGAATCTATCTGCGCATGACCAAGATCCAGTAATGAATAGCCCTGCAAATCTGCTTTCACGGTTTTAATAGACATGGCCTCAGGACTTTTTATTTGGTTTGCATCCGACATATCAGGAGGTGCGCTCCCAATAGTGACAGTAACAGATTTGGTCTTCTCTGCGGAGTTCGATGGCTTATAATCAGGAGACATTTCGAAAACTACTTCAGAAGAATCTCTTTGAAAAACCGTAATGGAATCCATCGAGCGAAACATACTTTCTATTTCAAATTTTGATCGGCCGGTTAAGTTCACGTTCATGCTTTTTTGTTTTAACTTATACATTTCAAAATTGGTATTAAAACCATCAAACGATAAAAGTTCAGGAGAAAAAATTCTTATCGTGGTATTATTTTTTATATAAAATATGTCATAGGGAGTTGGAGGTACAAAATCAAAATTAATGTAAAGTGTATCATTGGTTACGTGCGCTTTTATCTCGCCGCCATGATAGCGTTTCCATTCCTGCAATATTCTTACGGAATAATGCTGGCTTTGCTCAAATGCAATCCGGGTTCCGTTTCCCCCGGTTATCTTTAGGTATTTGAATGGCTGCTGCAATATCTTTTCGTAGTTCCAGTAGATGTCAGTTTTATCTATGGCATCGTATTCATTTTTCATGATAATATTGGAAGAAAGAAGGCCGCCGATCAAAATAACGAGCAACGTCAGCAAAACCTTAGAAGTAAATTTCATAACTTATTTTTTAAAATTGTCTTTAACAAATTGGTCAAACATTATTTTAATTTCTTTAAAATCTATATTCAAAAGATAAACGTTTCGCATAAAAACGGGTAGCTCATTTTCTATAAATTGTTCCCTGCGAAAACTCAGTATACGCTCCATTGCATCGTCTTCAATAAAATATCCCACGCCTCTTTTATTGGTGATAATATCCCGCTGCTGTAAAAAATCATAAGCCCTTTGCACCGTGTTGGGATTTACTTCCATTTTCACAGCAAGGTCTCTTATACTGATAATCTTTTCCCCCAGCTTCCATTTCTTTAATAAAATCTGTTCGCAGACGTATTCTGCTATCTGGATATAAATCGCCGGATTCTCTTTAAACTCCATTCATATAATTTAAAATTCTTTTTCACGCAAACGGGTAAATGCTAACAGCCATAATATAGGTGGCAACACATACCATACACTATTATTAATAATACCTACAAAGCCCGAAGGTAATTCAATGGTTCCTTCCTCTTTTCCTGCAGGTATGGTTACGCTATTGAAAGGACCTGCATTGTTCACATGTCCAAAAAGCAGCGTAGCCATTATCCAGTTGATTCCAATCACTACCATAAAAAGCATGCTGAAAACAATGGCCGTTTTTATAAAAGCTACTTTATTAAAATACAGTGCCCCCACCAACATAGACCCGGCTAAAAATCCATACATCGGGTACACTTTCCATGCAACAAAACCATTCAAATCAAAAATATAAACTGATTCATACAACTGCTTATAAAAAGGTGTAGCAGAATCTAAGCCGTGATGATATATGGCGACAAAGCTGCTATCTACCAACCTGAAAAATAACAGGAAGATAACCGGGTAAAAAACACCCGCGATCAGCACACCGCAAAGCCACTTTTCAAAATTGGATGCAGGCAATGTAAGAAAAGAGGAACCCATAGCATTCGAAGAAAAATAGCCGAATACAAAAGAAGCTAAAAAACATCCGCCCCCGGCAAGACCCCAGATAAATGTAATATTCTGCGCCGGGTTAAATCCTCCAAAGGCTTTAATAACAGAATAAAGTATCAGGGACAGGGCCAGCAATAATCCCGTAAGCCCAAGCGTCTGCATGGGTCTTTCAAGTAAGGTTTTCTTTAGAAGCCTCCCGAATCTTTTTGCATCAAAAGTATTATTCATTTAAGATCATTTTTAAATATATGTTGTTCAAAATTCTTTCTCACGTAAACGGGTAAACGAAAGAAACCATATTATGGCAGGGTAAATGTATATAATGGCATACTTAAATATTTTTCCGGCGGCTGGGGGCAATTCAAGTGAACCGATTTCTTTTCCGATTCGAATTGCGACGTGATTAAAAGGTGCGGCATCTTCTATACTTCCAAAAAGTCCAAAGGCCATAAGCCAGTTTAATCCTAAAATAAATATGATAAGAATGGCTAAGGTGAGTGACACTTTTATAACAGCCGTTTTATTAAAGTAGAGCGATCCAACCAGCATTGCGCCCACATAAATAAAGAACAATGCATATACATTCATTGCAATAAATCCGTCGAGATCAAAAAGATAAACCGATTCATATTCCTTTTTATAGAAAGGCGAGGCACGGTCAAGGCTATTGTGATAGAGCAGAACAAAGCTGCTATCTATGCCCTTGAAGAATAATAGAAATAGCAACGGATATAGAATTCCGGCGATTAATATACCACAAAACCATTTTTCAAATGTGGATGCCGGAAGTGTAAGGAAGGACGATCCGCTGGCATTAGAAGAAAAATATCCAAAGACAAATGAAGCCAGGAAAAAGCTGCCGCCAATGAGCCCGACAAAAAAGGTAATTCTTTGCGCCATACCGTAGCCTGCAAATATTTTTATGATGAAATAGAGCAGCAGCGAGATTACGAGTACCAATCCTGCAAATCCAAACGTGTGCATGGGCCTTTCCAGCAATGTCTTTTTCAAGAGTCTGCCAAACCTTTTTATATTGAAAGTATTATTCATTGCGGGGGCATTAGTTTTGAAAAATTGATTTGGCCATTTCCGGGTTTTCTGTAATAGAATTGAATAAATGTTCCAGGTTAACTTTCGAGTCTTCTTTTTCTGTGTTTTCAATTACTATGGTATGCCCCTTTAGTGAATCTTCAGCATACAATACTTTGCCTGTTTCCGGTAGTTCTTTTACGGATTTAAAACATAGCTTGCCGGATATTTCGTGTATGGAAGCGTTTAAAAGCAACTCACCGTTATCTACAATAATTACCCGGTCTATCAAATTATCCAGGTCACGTATCTGGTGAGTGGAAATAAAGATGATCTTATCATCCGTAAACACGGAAGCTATTAATTTTCTGAATTTTATTTTAGAAGGGATATCAAGACCGTTAGTGGGTTCATCCAGCAATAAAACCCTCGTGTTACAGGCCAGCGCAAAAGCAATAATGAATTTTTTCTGCTGCCCGAAAGACAATGTGTTCAATTTTCCTTTATCATGTACGTCTAGCTGTTCGAGATAGCTATGAAATTGTTCTTCATTAAATAAAGGATAAAAAGGTGCAAATAACTTTTTATAACCTTCAATGGTTAAAGCGGGTACATAAACTTCTTCGGGGATAAAATAAATGGTCTCCAAAAAAGCAGGCCATCTTTTTTTAGGCGTATAGCCATTCACAGAAATATTTCCGCCTTTAGGAAACAATAAACCAATAAAGTTCTTCAACAGGGTTGATTTACCGGCGCCATTCTTGCCCAGCAGGCCATATATACTTCCGGTCTCAAGTTTCAGGTTCAAATTTTTATAAAGCAGCTTTCTTTTTTTATAACCAAAAGAGAGGTTTTGAACTTCTATCATTAGTGTATTAGTTAAGTAGTACACTGCAAATATATATACATTTATAAATACTTTCCAACTTATTTTAAAAAAATATTTTTTAATGGAAACAACAGCGGTTTAATTACGAGTCAAAAAACAAGTACCGGCCAGGAATTTGATAATGCAGAAGACTTACTAAAAACAAAAATAATCATTAGGATTTTATCAATGCAGGTATTTCAAAAGTTTTATAAAAATTATAAACCCGGTAAAAAGTTTGAGAGCAAGATGATTTTTTGAAGGTTCGGAATATTTTACGGATTAAAACTTTGTATCGAAACCGAAACACAAGGTGTATCAAAACCGTACAAATTTATTTTTCGACATTTCATAATACACTGCTAATAAGTAACTTAATAAGTGGCATTAATTTTTAGTAATGATATAGAAAATTTAGTAATGAAGTATTAAAACCCGGACATAATCATGATTAAAAATTATTTAAAAATTGCGTGGCGTAACCTGGTACGAAATAAAGCATTTTCTGCTATCAATATTCTAGGGCTTGCATTGGGCATGGCTTGCAGCCTGCTGATCTTCCTTTGGGTAAATGATGAGCGTAGTGTAGATAGTTTTCATACCAACGGCAAAGAACTTTACCAGGTATATGAGCGAAGTTATTTTGATGGAAAAGTAGATGCTAGTTATCTTACACAAGGCTTGCTGGCGGAGGAATTAAAAAGAGTGATTCCTGAAGTAAAATATGCGAGTGCACTTGATTATGCATCACCTCCCGGAATATATAGTACGTTTGAAGCTGGTGATAAAATCAATAAAATGGACGGGAGATTTGCGGGTGATGATTTTTTAAAAATGTTTAGTTACCCGCTTTTGCAAGGGACATTACAGGGAGTTTTGAGTGCTCCTGAAAGCATTGCCATTTCACGCAGAATGGCAGAGTCTTTTTTTGGAAGCCCGGAAAAGGCAATAGGCAAAACCATACGTTATGAGAATAAAGAGGACCTGCAGGTAACAGCCGTCTTCGAAAATTTACCGGCGAATTCTTCCCAGCAATTTGATTTTTTAAGAAGCTGGATAGACTATGTAAAAGAAAATAACTGGGTGCATAATTGGGGAAGTGTGAGCCCTGAAACTTTTATACAACTACGTGCAGATGCTGATCCTGTAAAGGTTACTGCAAAAATCAAAGATTTCATCTACAGGTATAAAACAAAAGATAAAGGTTCCCTGGTTGAACTGGGACTAGAACCCTATCCGGAAAAATATCTTCACTCCTCTTTTAAGAACGGAGAAGTTGATGGCGGGCGCATAGAATATGTGCGGCTTTTTACCATTATTGCTATTTTCATCCTGTTGATTGCCTGCATCAATTTCATGAACCTGGCAACTGCCCGATCAGCCAAACGAGCTAAAGAGGTGGGGCTTCGTAAAGTTATCGGAGCCAATCGCTCTTCATTAATCGGGCAGTTTATTGGTGAGGCTATGTTACTCACTTTCTTCTCAATAATTATTGCTGTCGTTTTAACAATGTTGCTCTTACCGGCTTTTAATACCCTCACAGGAAAACAGTTGTCACTTCCCTTTGCACAACCCGTTTTTTGGGCGGCTTTAATCGGGCTTCTTGTAGTTACAGGATTTGTAGCAGGCAGCTACCCTGCCCTGTTTCTCTCTTCACTTAGCCCTGTGCGAGTTTTAAAAGGTAGCCTCAAATTCAGTAGGAGTGCCACTTTTTTTCGTCAGGGCCTGGTGGTTTTCCAATTTGCACTTACCATTATTCTTATTGTAGGCATGATCGTAATTTATCGCCAAATGAATTATATCCAAACCAAAAATCTCGGTTATGATCGCGAAAATCTCATCTATATTCCTATTGAAGGGAATCTGGTAAAAAATTTCGCACTTTTCAAAGACGAAGCCGAAAAAATGCCCGGTATCCTGAACATCTCGAAAATGAGAAATTCACCTACTATTATTGAACATCACACAGGAAGTATCAGTTGGCCGGGTAAATATCCAAACCTGGTAGTATCTTTTGCCGATGCCGTAGTAGGATATGATTTCGTAAAAACTATGAAATTACATTTGCAGGATGGTCGTGATTTTTCAAAAGACTATGCAGACTCTGCCAGCTTTATATTAAATGAAACCGCTGCAAAAAAGATTGGTTATAAAAGTCCTGTTGGACAAACAGTGATATGGGGAAACCTCCCCGGCAAAATTATAGGTGTTATAAAGGATTTTCATTTCAATTCAATGCATGAAGCTATTGATCCACTTATTATCCGCCTTGATGAAAACTGGTCATGGGGCACTATCATTGTTCGTACCAAAGCAGGAAAAACCCAGGATGCCATTGCCACCCTGGGCAAAATTTGTAAATCATTGAACCCCAAATTTCCTTTTACCTACCAGTTCTCAGACCAGGAATATGCTAAACTTTATAAAAATGAAAAGATTGTGAGTAAGCTATCCGATTATTTTGCATTCCTTGCCATATTCATTTCCTGTCTCGGCTTATTTGGATTGGCAACATTTACGGCAGCGCAACGTACCAAAGAGATAGGTATCCGAAAAGCACTGGGAGCTTCTGCATCCAATATTGTGACAATGCTTTCGGGTAATTTTTTGAAGCTCATAGCCATCGCTTTCCTTGTTGCATTTCCGATTGCATGGATTATAATGAGCCATTGGTTACAAAACTACGCATACAAAATAGATATCGAATGGTGGATGTTTGCGATAGCAGGCTTGGCAACTATTTGTATTGCTTTACTGACAGTAAGTTACCAAAGTATTAAATCAGCATTTATTAACCCGGTAAAAAGTTTAAGAACAGAATAACGATTTTACAGATCATAAAACAAACTGACATTCATGATAAAAAATTATTTCAAAACTGCATGGCGCTATATCAAAAAACATAAGGCTTATAGCCTGATCAATATTCTTGGGTTAGCATTAGGTATTGCCTCTTGCCTTATTATTTTTTTAGTGGTGCAATATGAACTTGGTTATGATCAATTTTATAAAAAATCTGATCGCACTTACCGGGTAACCTTAAATCAACTGGACTTTAATCCATCTGTTTCTATGGGAGTAGTACCGGCACTTCGAACTGATTTTCCCGAGTTGGAAGATGTATCCCAGGTGTGGTACCGCAAATCAGCCTTGTTAGAGATACACAATGAAAAATATGAAGAGAAAGGAATGATGTATGCCGATAAATATTTTCCTGAAATATTCGACCAACATTGGCTGGAAGGTAATCCAAAAACCGCTTTAACCGACCCCAATTCAATTGTTCTCACTGAAAGCATTGCACATAAATATTTTGGTAATAAAGAAGCAATGGGCCAGTTTATAAAACTTGAGAACAAATATAATCTCAAGATTACGGGAGTAATTAAGAATGTTCTCGGCAATACACATTTACCTTTTAACATGATTGTTTCATTTGCTACTGTTGAAAATGATGTAAAAGGAATGATGTCCAACTTCTATGCAATTGCTGATGGGAGTTTTGCTTATATAGTAACACCCAAAAATTATCATATTTCGCAAATGCAAAGCTTGATGCATGGCTTCATAGAAAAAAACTGGGGCAAGGATATAGCTAAAGATGCAAAATTACCTTTACAACCGCTAACCGATATACATTTTGATCAACGGTATCTAAACAATACCATTAGCTATACCACATCTCGGGAAACCTATTATGCATTGATAGCGATTGCTGTCCTGATCATCATTATAGCCTGCATCAATTTCATAAACCTGGCTACCGCCCAGGCTATTCGACGGGCAAAAGAAGTAGGCGTAAGAAAGGTATTAGGATCAACACGCTCCCAGTTAATCAAACAGTTTCTTGGCGAAACTACTTTTATGGTATTAATTGCTATGATATTGGGATTATTGGTAACCGCATTCTTTTTACCCTTACTATCTACCTGGCTTTCCTTAAAAATCAGCATTGCTCAATTATTACAAAGTTCAGTAATCTTAGTTACCGTATTGGTAGCCATTTCTATAATTATCCTCGCAGGGCTATATCCGGCATTTGTACAATCTGCATTCAGGCCGATAGAATCATTAAAAAGCAAGCCTTCTTTAACTTTCAGCGGGTTAACCTTACGCAAAAGTCTGGTAGTAATCCAGTTTGCCATTTGCCAGGTAATGATCATTGGCACCCTGGTAGTTGCCTATCAAATTGATTTTTTCGAAAACCGTGATCTTGGATTTGATAAAGAAGCGGTTATTTCTTTCAAGATTCCTGACAAGAGCAAAACAGAAGTATTACGAAATGAGTTACAAAATAATCCTGGCGTAAAACAGGTAAGTTTTTCTTCGGGTGCCCCTGTGATCAGTAATAATTTTACCAGTTTTACTTCTCCTGAATCAGGTATTAAAAAGGAGGATGTAACCGAATTAAAATTTATCGACGAGGACTACACTAAAATGTTTGCTTTGAAGATGCTTGCAGGAGAAAGTGTACAGCGTACTGAAACATCAGATAATGATAGTGTGCATAATGTAGTGGTAAATGAGACCATGATACATAAATTAGGAATACAGGATCCTCAAAAGGCTATTGGTAAGTACATCCTGTTAAACGGGAGTTGGAATGCCACAATCACCGGAGTAGTAAAAGATTTTCAAAGCGAATCAAAACATAAGAAAATCCGGCCTTGTGTATTGCTATATAACAAAAATGCATTTTTTATGGTCAGCGCCCGGCTGCAAACATCCAATATGAATCAAACAATTGCCCGAATAGATAAAGCATGGTCTTCTCTTTTTCCTCAAAATGTATTTAGCTATGAATTTTTAGACGATCATATTGCGGCCTGGTACAGCCAGGAACAAAAAGAATATACCGCCTTTAAGCTCTTCGCATTAATCGCTATCATTATCGGCAGTATGGGTTTATATGGACTTATTACCTTTGCGGCAGCACAACGTGGCAAAGAAGTTGGTATCAGAAAAGTGTTAGGCGCTTCATTGGCTGATATTGTTTTTCTTTTCTCTAAAGAGTTTGTAATATTAATTGCGATTGCTTTTTTAATAGCCGCGCCTCTTGCTTATTATATCATGTACAATTGGCTGCAAAGCTTCGCCTATCAAATTAATATTGGGGCCAATATTTTTGTAATCGCTATTCTTTCATCATTTATCATTGCTGCTTTTACAATTGGCTACCAGGCAATAAAAGCAGGAATTGTTAACCCTATCAATAGTTTAAGAAGTGAATAAGGTATGTTATTAATATTGAAACCATATAATTAACAATAGTTGGTAGTTTAAATCATATATCATGATAAAAAATTATTTCAAAATTGCCTGGCGTAACATCATGCGACATAAAGCCTATTCAGGTATTAATATTTTTGGATTGGCCCTTGGGATTGCTGCATGTTTGCTCATTCTCCAATATGTTTCATTCGAATTAAGTTATGAGAATTTCCAGGCTAATAAGGACAGGATTTATCGAATACAACAGGACAGGTACGATAATGGCAAATTGAGTACACAATGGGCTGCAGGCGCTTTTGCAGTAGGTAATTCTTTCAAAGATGCCATACCCGAAATAGAAGATTATGTAAAACTTGTTCAAAATAGAGGTGTTATTACAGAGGTTCAGGACCATCCATTAAAAATAGATAAAGTATTTTTTGCAAGTGCCTCCTTCTTTAAAATATTTACTTACCCCTTACTTTCAGGTGATAAAAACACAGCATTAAAAGAACCTTTTACAGCAGCACTTTCCGAAACAACTGCCCGTAAAATATTTGGAAGTACAAATGTTGTGGGTAAAAGACTTGAATTAAACCGCAACAGTAATTATACAATTACAGCAGTATATAAAGATGCTCCGGTTAATACCCAGATTAAGCCTGATATACTTCTTTCATATGCTACATTTATAAAAATGAGAGGCCCTGACAATAACCCTGAAACAGCCTGGGAGTGGGATGGGTGCCTTACTTATGTGTTATTACATAAAGATGCTGCCCCTGCAACAGTTGAAAAAAAATTTCCACCAATTGTTGAAAAATTTGTTGGCGATGATATGAAAAAATTCAATTCTGCTGTTACTTACCATTTGCAGCCTTTAAAAGATATTCATTTGTACTCGCACTATATGCTGGAACCCGGCCCAAATGGCGATGGCAAAACTGTATATCTTTTATTAGGCATCGCATTTTTTATAGTAATAATTGCGTGGGTAAACTATATCAACCTTGCTACTGCACGCGCTATCACAAGAGCAAGAGAAGTAGGAGTACGAAAAGCAATTGGTTCTCAACGAAAGCAACTTATATTCCAGTTTCTTTCTGAATCTGCATTACTAAATGGAATTGCACTGCTGCTTTCCCTGGTAATAGTTATTGCTGTGATACCAGGTTTCAACGCGCTTTCCGGCCAACAAATTTCTCTTTCATTATTTACTCAAAATCAATTCTGGTTTTCATTGGGTGCATTATTTATTGCGGGAGTATTCTTATCAGGTTTATATCCCGCTTTTGTATTATCAGGCTTTAAGCCTATTGACGTACTAAAAGGGAATATGGGTAGCACCAAACAAAGTTCTTTACTGAGAAAATCACTGGTTGTATTTCAATTTGCAGCATCATTATTTTTATTGATAGGCACCGTCACTGTTTACCGGCAAATACAATACATGCGCCAACAATCATTGGGTATTAATATAGATCAGACATTAGTGGTATCAGCACCAGTCGTCGGAATCGATTCTACTTATTTACCAAAGATGACAGCCTTTAAAGAAGAATTGGGTCAAAACACTTCTATAAAAAACATAACCATATCAACAAGCATTCCCGGAGAAGCAGTTGCGTGGAATGCCGGCGGTATCAAATTAGTTGGGTCTGATGAAAGCACTCAAAAACAATATCGCGTTATTGGAGTGGATTATGATTATTTGAGAACGTATGGTTTAAAACTAATTGCAGGACGGGCATTTTCAAAAGATTTCGGCACTGATGACAGCAGTGTAATATTTAACAGGAAGGCCATAGAACAATTGGGATTTAATCAACCCAATGAAGCTTTGAATAAAAGAATTGATTTCTGGGGGCGGCAATATACAATCGTAGGAGTAACAGAAAATTTTCACCAGCAATCTTTACATGAAGCATTCGAACCATTGATTCTTCGGTTAATTCCTGATGTAAAGGGTTACTTATCAGTAAAAACAAATGCAGCCCAGGCAAATA
This sequence comes from Bacteroidota bacterium, assembly GCA_030706605.1. Lineage (GTDB taxonomy): Bacteria > Bacteroidota > Bacteroidia > Chitinophagales > Chitinophagaceae > Ginsengibacter. The sequence continues at coordinate 67,341 of JAUZOE010000011.1, read as the reverse complement.
AAACTATCAGCCTGGTAAAAGCTGAATGGAATAAGTTCTTCCCGGGAAACACTTTCGAATATTTTTTCCTTGACGATCATTTCAATGACCAATATAAAGCCGATCAGCGTTTCGGACAGGTATTTGGTTTATTTACAGCTCTTGCTATATTAGTAGCCTGTATGGGTTTATTTGGCCTGGCTTCCTTTACTACCCTTCAACGTACTAAAGAAATCGGCATCAGAAAAGTACTTGGTGCTTCAATTACCAGTATTTTAAAATTGCTTTACAGGGAATTTGCATTTTTATTATTGATAGCTTTTGTAATTGCTACACCACTTGCCTGGCTATCCACATCAAAATGGTTAGAGAGTTATGCCTTCCGCATCAATCTACATTGGATATACTTTGTATTACCTTTTTTTTTCATGGCTTTTATTGCGCTAATAACTGTAAGTTTTCAATCAATAAAAGCGGCAATTGCAAACCCGGTAAAAAGTTTGAGGACAGAATGAAAAAAACATTATGATAAAAAATTATTTCAAGATTGCATGGCGTAATATAATGAGGCACAAAGCCTATTCAATATTGAATATATCAGGTTTGGCTATTGGCATGGCTTGTAGCATATTCATTTTATTGTGGGTACAAAATGAATTAAGCTTCGACAGGTTTAATACTAATGCAAAAGAAATATACAGGCTTACCTGTAATGCCGGAGACTTTAAGGCCGCAGTCTCTCCTGCAGGTATGGCTGAAGGCTTACAAAATGAAATGCCTGAAATAAAGTCTACTTTACGCATCAGTAAACCATCAACGGAATTATTTGAAGAAGGCACAAACAAATTTGAAGAGAAACGTGTTTTTTATGCTGATTCTAATTTCCTGCAGGTGTTTTCTTTTCAATTATTAAAAGGAAACCGCAATACAGCTTTACAAAATCCAGATGGAATATTGATTACCGAAGACATGGCAAAGAAATATTTTGGGAATGAAGACCCAATAGGCAAGATCATCAAAAAGAATAACCGTAAAAATTTGATCGTAACAGGTGTATTGGCGAATACGCCTTCCAATTCTCACTTACAGTTTGACTTTATCTTACCAATGTCATCAATAGAATCAACAGATAATGACCTAAAAAATAAAACATGGGGGAATTTTAATTATTACACCTACTTACAACTTCATAAAAGCTTTGATGCTACTGCTTCCAATATCTCAAAGTTGAATGCACACATCAAGGCAATTTATAAACCACACGGTCCGAATATGAAGGTTGACTTTCATTTGCAACCTTTAACAGATATTCATTTACATTCCGATTTGCAGATAGATTTGCCCGGTAATGGCAATATTCAATATGTAAATATTTTTTTTATAGTAGCTATCTTTATTCTTATAGTAGCTTGCATCAATTTCATGAACCTTGCTACGGCACGCTCTCAGCGAAGAGCAAAAGAAGTAGGATTGCGTAAGGTAGTAGGAGCAGGCCGCGGCCAGCTAATGGCGCAGTTTTTAGGTGAGTCATTAATTATTTCTTTCTTGTCATTAGTAATTGCTGTTGGAATTGTCTGGCTATTGCTTCCTGCATTTAACCATCTTGCCGATAAGAATCTTTCTTTTAATTTATTGAATGAAAAACTATTATTAATGCTGGTTGGTATTGCTTTACTAACGGGTATTTTTTCAGGTATTTACCCTGCATTATTCCTTTCAGGTTTCAAACCAATAACTGTTTTAAAAGGGAAATTAACAACAGGTAGCGGTAATCATTTATTTAGAAATGGCTTAGTCGTTATTCAATTTATGGTTACCATCATATTACTTGTTGGGACTGCTGTTGTTTACAGGCAATTGAATTTTATAAAAAATAAAAATCTTGGTTTTGATAAATCAAATCTGGTGTATATGCACATGACTGGTGATATCTGGAACCAACAGCAGGCGTTGAAAACAGCTTTGCAACAAAATCCCAATACACAAGATTTTAGTATTTTATCAAACCTTCCCACCGAACTTACTACAGGAACCATAGATGTGCAATGGGAAGGCAAGGATCCAAAATCGCAAGTAGTTGTTCCTTCGATGGATGTTGATGAAAATTTTATGAAAGTATTCCAAATGAAAATGTTGGCCGGTCGAAGTTTCTCCTCATCTTTTAAAAATGATTCTTCCAATTATGTGATTAATGAAACAGCTATGCATCTTATGGGGATGAATCTGAAAAGTGTGGTCGGCAAAAACATTTCTTTTGGCGGAACAAAAGGAATGGTTATTGGCGTTGTTAAAGATTTTAATTTTAAGCCGCTTCAATATGCAATAGATCCTTTAGTGCTACGATTAAATAAATATGGCGGCTATGTGATGCTACGTACCCAGCCTGGCAAAACAGAAGCCACCATAAATGCACTGGGAAATATAAGTCATGATTTGAATCCAGCATATCCTTTTAATTATAATTTCCTGGATAGAGACCTTGATAACTTATATAAAGGTGAGCACCAGATGGGAAACATATTTAACCTCTTTGCTATTCTTGCTATCTTTATTTCATGCCTGGGATTATATGGTTTATCCGCGTTTATGGCTGAGCAACGCACAAAAGAAATAGGTATTCGTAAGGTTTTAGGAGCATCTGTTTTCAGCATAGTTTATTTGCTATCGGGCAAGTTTACACGCTTAATAGCCATTGCGATGATTATTGCTGTTCCTGTTTCATGGTGGGCTATTGACAACTGGTTAAAAGGGTTTGCTTATCGCATTCAGATTGGCTGGCTTGTTTTCCTGTTAGGCTGCAGCATTGCTTTGCTGATTGCACTGCTAACAGTAAGCTATGAATCTATAAAAGCAGCAGTGGCCAATCCTGCGAAAAGTTTAAGAACTGAATAACTAAAATATAAAAACAATAATTTTCAACTATTAATTTTCAATTATTAAACATGCTCCAATTAAAGAATATTTACAAATGGTTCAACACAGGAAGTAACCGTACTTTTATTTTAAAAGACATTAACCTGGATATTAAACAGGGGGAATTTGTCTCTATCATGGGGCCATCAGGCTCCGGCAAATCTACCTTATTAAATGTAATGGGAATGCTTGATGAGCCCAATGAAGGTAAATACATTTTCCTTGACCAGGATGTATTACATATGAAAGAAAAACAAAGGTCAGAAATCTATAAAAGTCACATTGGGTTTGTATTCCAGGCATATCACTTAATAGATGAACTTACTGTTTATGAAAACATTGAAACCCCATTGATCTATCAGAATATAAAATCCGGTGAAAGAAAAGGAATGGTTGCCGACATGCTGGATCGCTTCCAGATAGTTGGCAAAAAAGACCTCTTCCCCAACCAGCTTTCCGGTGGCCAACAGCAATTAGTGGGTATCGCGAGGGCTTTAATTGTGAAACCCAAATTGATATTAGCAGATGAACCTACAGGAAACCTGAATTCAAAACAAGGTGAAGAGATCATGAATATTTTTAAAGAATTGAATGGCGAAGGAGTTACAATTATACAGGTAACTCATTCTGAAAAAAATGCTGAATATGGTAGCAGAATCATTCACTTGCTGGATGGTAGAATTGAGAAAGAGTCTTAGAAATTTAGAATTTAAAAATTAGTAAAATAAAATAGAATATGAAAACAATCTGTGTTACTCTATTATTGGGATTAATAGGTTTGTATGCGAGTGCTCAAAATAAACTAACCCTCAAGCAAGCCATACAAATGGGTATTGCCAATAATTTAAATGTAAATCAATCTGATCTTCAAATGCAAAAAGCAGATATCTACTGGAACCAATCTAAAGCTCAAATGTTGCCCAATCTTAACGCATCTCTTGATCATGGCATTAACCAGGGAAGAAGCATTGACCCTTATACTAATGGCTATATCAATAAAAAAGTTGATTATGCATCTTATGGAGCTTCCAGCAGTCTTTTATTGTATAATGGATCTTCGCTTCATAATTTAATTAAAAGCAATTCGTTGGGATATGAAGCTTCCAAAATGTAATTGCAACAGGCAAAAGACAATCTTACTATTAATATTATCCTTGCTTATCTTAATGTTCTCAGTGCTGAAGACATATTGCAAAGTTCAAGGGATCAGCAGATCGTAACTGAGAAACAGGTGGAAAGACTCAACATTTTAAACCAGTCAGGAGCAATACCTCCATCACAATATTATGATTTGAAAGGACAATATGCCAATGATGAAATTGCCGTAGCAGATAATGAAGCTGCACTGGAAACCGCCAAATTAAATTTGGCGCAATTGCTCAATATCCCTTATAATAAAAATATGGATATTGAGAGATTGCCCAATGACGCATTTAACAAGAATTATGATGTAGCTCCCGACCAGGTTTATCAAACAGCTTTACAACAGTTTGCACAAATAAAAGCAGTCCATTTTCGGACAGAAAGTGCTGAAAAAACTATCAGGTATTATAAAGGGCAGTTATACCCTACCCTTTCTTTGAGTGGAAATATAAATACCAATTATTCAAGCGCAGCAACCCAATCACTTTTTGTAAACAGTTCAGAAGTTCCTTCTTCTGATTATGTAGTAATAAACGGCAACCAGGTTCCGGTAATTACGAAACAGGATAATTTTAATACTCAAAAAATCGACTATGGACACCAATTAAATAACAATCTTTTTACCTCCATAAATCTTGGATTGAGGATTCCATTATTTAATGCTTCACAAGTAAGAAGCAGGATAAAAATTGCAAAAATAGATATGAAAAATACTGAATTAGTAGAGCAGAATACAAAAACTTTGTTACAACAATCTATCGAAAGAGCTTATGTAAATTTTACCAATACATCCAATAAATATAAAATTCTACTTGACCAGGTAAATTCATTTGCCGAATCTTTTCGTTCTGCTGAAATCCGGTTTAATGCAGGCGCAATAACATCAGTTGATTATTTAATTGCAAAAAATAACCTGGACAGAACCAATACCAATTTAATAACAGCCAAATACGATTTTGTTTTACGATCAAAAGTGCTGGATTACTACCAGGGAAAACCATTGTGGTAAAAAAATAGCCTCCTCAAAAAAACCAGAAAGAATCTATCAGCATCATTTACTTTTTCAATTTTAGACAATAAAAGGTAAAGCAATCAAAAATATTGAAGTATACTTGCAAACTTTGAAGATTTTTAAGAGTATTGATTTTACCAAATTATGAAATATTATAAGATAACAGGATTTCTTGCCTGTGCAGTTCTGCTGATTAGTTGTTTTTTACCCTGGGCCTATTATGCAGATCTTCATAAATCTTTTACAGGTTTTTTTTCTGAGGAGAATATTTATGGCAAGCCTGGGAAAGTTTTTGTTTTTATCGCTGTTTGTTCCGCTATTTTAATTTACCTCGATAAAATATGGGCCAAAAGGACATTGCTGTTTTTCGTTGCGGTCAACATTGGTTATTTAATAAAAACCTATGTTTTGTTCACCACATGTTATTCAACCATCTGTCCTAAAAAAGAATATGGATTATATTTACTGATAGTAAGTTCTGTACTTCTTTTGGTAATAGCTATTTTTCCTGATTTAAAAATCAGCGAAAGTGAAGAAGACGAATAAGATTTACTCAAACAGTTCCAGTTTATTTTTGGGCCTTTTTTCATCAAGCCATTGAAAGTTTTTTAGTTCTCTTTTGTCGCCGGGAATCTTTTTCATTGGATACATATCCCCATTTATATTATTTATAAAAATTACTTTTTTAATTTCTTCATTTTTAAAATAAATATCGATTACATCTCCTGTTGCCCGGTTCATTCCTATGTAAGCACTGTCGTCATCCTGCATATAATAAATACTTTCTGACTGTGTACCTTTCACACGCATGTAATCGATTTTACCATTCACAAAATATCCATTGATGGTTTTACCCGCCATCTGGTTATAAAACCCCTCTTTTGTTTTATTGACAATCATACCGGTATTAAAAACATATAATCTTTCAGGCTTTTTATTTTTTGTAAAAAGATAAATCGTGTCTCCGGTTATTTGAGTATGTCCGCTCCATATTACCGGGCTATAATACAAACGGATTACCGAATCCTTAGTTGAAAGAAACATACTGTCAGAAATACTTTGAAGCGAATCATTGAATATTCTGACATGATGAAACGCCAGGAAATATCTTACCGAATCTGTTTTAGCTGTTGAATCTGCACTTATTGATTTAGAACTATCCGTAATCATTATTCCATCTTTCTTTTTCAAAGAATCAACGCTCAATGAGTCCATTTCATTTCCCGGCATAACGCGATCTTTTTCCCGCTTTTCGGTTATATCTTCTTTGGGCCCCATCGGCATTTTTGCTTTGTCAGGTTTGATAAGTGAATCATTTTGATTAGGATTCGTTTTTGCGGAATCAATAAACAGCTTTTCTTTTTGAAGTAATTTATTTGGGGAAGTATCTCTTTCTTTTCTAATTAATTCGTGCATTTTTTTTGCCCCAGGCAAATTATTAGTACTATCACCTGTCGGCTGGATATTATTGTTAACCGTTGGCTGATGATTAATAGCAGGTAATAGAGATTTTAAAGAATCAGCTTTCGGCAAAGTTGCATTTATTGAATCCATTGCTGATTTCTGTCGCTTTGAAAAGTCCGTATACAGTGAATCTCCCCTTCCGATATTATGTATTTTTTCATTCTCTGGCAGGCTAACATTGATCACACTATCTTTTTTCAGAGTAACATTTTCATTTTTTACAAAAGTGGTAAATCCTGAATAAATAGTATCCGCAGCAATATAAGTACTATCATTTTTTTGTATGATAATTAGTACAGGTTTCCTTGTTGCCAGGAAAGAGTTATTTTTTTTGTTGATAAAAATTTGATTCCCAATAGCAATGAATGAATTAGCAGAATCAATAATCACTGCATCACCTTCGAGTTGGGCATTACCCGAATTGTTTTCAAGCGCCATTTTATTGGCAGTGTAACGGCGACCGCTACTATCTTTAACTGTGGTACGACTGGTAAAAAAGGCATTACCGGTATTAAGGTCATAAGTCCCCTCCTTTGTGTTAATTTCCACCTCATCATTCTTAATATTTGTTTCACTGATAAAAGTAGATTGCTTTGTTTGCATATTATATAAAAGTGAATCGGCCCTCACATGATTTTTGGGACCATCCAGTTTTACATTCTTTTTAAAATAAATATCTTTTGTATCGGCATAATAAGTACCATCGATGCTGGTAATCACATTTTTCCCTTCAATTACTTTTCCTCCATTATGAAAATTACCAATTCCTGATTCGAGGTTATAATCAAAATCCTGAGTATAAAGAGTACCTTTTTTATCAGTCAATTTTACATTTTTTGTCAGATGGGCTACTTTTTCCTGCCCCATATATTTTAAGTATTGCGCATAGGTATGCAGGGAATCTGCCTGGTTAATTTCGATATTCCCAAAAGCTTCTACAACGTGTGTTGTGGGGTTAATTACCAGGCTATCACCATGAAAAATAGTAGTTCCCTGTTTTACGATAGCACCACCTGCAATGGTTTGAAGTGTAGTTACTGAATCTAATTTAATAGCCCTCATGCTGGGGCCACGAATAATTTCAAATTCTCTCACTGTATCTTTAGCCGGTAAAATCGCTGTATCTTTAACAGGTGTTATTGCCGTGTCCTTAGCGGGTGCAGGAGCAGGTTGTGGTGTCACCTGGGCATATGTAATAAAACTTACCTGAAAAAAAAAGAGCAGGCATAAAAATTTTATCGTATTAAACATCCTATTGGTTAACCACTTTTAAGGTATCATCTTTCAAGGGAGCAGTAATGTAATTTCCTTTATCCTTTTTGCCAAACACAGAAAAATTCACATATCTTTTTGGATGTACTCTTATATCATCAAGAAGAATATTTATTTTATTAGAAGTAGCTTCAAGATTATTGTATAAAGTTTTATCGTTTAAAAGCAAACCAAGGGACCCATCTTTACTATTTATCTTCGCAGAACCTTCTTTAAAATTATTCACAGCAATATTCAATGTATCAAGTGTCTTTTCAATATCAATGGCTGCTAATTTCCCTGTTGCTTTTTGAGTATTAGTCAGAATGTCATTTAGCTTCTGATTGTTAGTGTTTAAATTGGCCGTGAATATACTTACGTTTTCTAATGATTTTGCAATAGCCCCGTTTTGGACATTCATCATGGTTTGTAAAGATGCGGCAGAAACTGCAAAGGAAGCTGAAGTAGTATTAAGATTGCCGATGATATCTTTTAAATTATTTTTTGTTGTAGGATCAAAAACATTTGTAATAATATGCAGAACTGAATCCAAGGATTTTACAGAATTGCGTACTTCATATAAAACCGGGTTAATTAATTTCATTGCCTGGTCAAAAGCGCCACCACTAAGACTGGTAACAAGTGTATCGCCACTTTGTAAATACTTCGTTGTATCACCTAATTGTATCTCTAATGTAGGGCTGCCGAGGAGATTGGGATTAATGACAGCGAGCGAATTGGCAGGAATGTTCACATCTTTAAAAAGACTAACGGTAACCAAGATACGTTTCATATCTTTTCCACCATCAAGGCTTTCAATTCTCCCTACCTGAAGTCCGTTAATTACAACAGGATTTGATTTTTTGAGTCCCTGCACATCCTGGTAAACGGCGTAGATATATTCATTTTTTTTAAAAAGATTTTTACCTTTTAGAAAATTAAATCCAAGAATGAGTAAAATAATGCCTACAACCGCTAATATCCCTATTTTTGTTTCGTTAGTAATTTTCATATTGGTTTTTTGTTAAATAGAAAAAAAACATAAAAAGCTCATTTCCAAAATCGACTCTGCGAAAATAGTAAAAGTTTATTGGCATGGATCATCTCAATATAATTCATTTTCTTTTGACAAAGCTAATAATAGAGGAATCCAAATAAATATTATTTTGAATCACTGGTTACAGGATTCCCAGATATGGATTTAGGAGTTTCTACCTGTTTTTTATATTTGACAATTGCTTGCGTAATGGCCTCAGCAATTTCATCCTGCCCTTTTTCGCTGTTCAAATAACGTTCATCATCATAGTTGGCTACAAAACCAGTTTCTATCAATATGGCTGGCATTTGGGTAGCATGTAATACCCAAAGCCCCACCCGACGCTGCCATACACCAAGGTTAGGTCTTCCCGTCTCCTGGGCCACTTGGTCCTGCACCAGCGTAGCCAGTTGATAACTCTTTCTAAAATAATTCTGAGAATATAAAAGCGCACTCGCCTTATATTCAGGGCTTTCATAATTAATATTGGCAGTGCTATCGTCGTCGTCAGTATTAAAACCCAGATCCCCATCTTCCAATGCTTTAATTTTGTCATCAGACTGACGGGCGGCTAATATCAAAGTGCTTGTCCCTTTGCGCGAAGTAGGAATTTTATAATAATGCCTAATGGGAACCCTGCGTGTATGTTTAGTAACCACCTTTTTCCTGCTTTTCCCCTTACCAACATATTTTGTAGTATGGTAAGTCTCATTTTTATAGCCCACAATTCTTGAACCTGTTTTTAATTGAACAGCATCTGCATGAATACAAACAAAAAGATCGCCATGGTGCTCATTGGCAAATTGTGCTTTTTCATGAACAGACATATAAACATCTGTAGTTCGCGTGGGAATAATATTTATATCTGGCAATTCTTTTCTTAAATCAGCTACCAGTTTCATGGATATGGCAAGGGTAATATTTTTTTCTCTAGACCCAAGTGTTCCTTCATATTCACCACGTGCACCATTATCAGAACCGCCATGACCAGGATCTATAATAATAGTTTTTATTTTTTTAGGAACCTGGGAATAACTCTTTACATTAATTAAAAATAAAGAAGATATAATAAGAAAAAACCCTTTTATATTAGATAAAAAAAGAGTCGGTTTATGAAATTCAAACATTTAGGAATATTTTTTTAATCGCGTATTTATAGTTTTACTAATCTTCACATTACCTTAATTGGATTATCTCTATTTTTGTTGCTTACTGCTATGCATATTCTAAACAAATTTAACTTAAAATCAATATCCCTGCTAATTGCTGTTTCTATTCTGTTTATGATGGCTGCGCAAAGTAAAACAAAAACTAGGCTTTCTGTTTCATTTCAGAGAGATTTATTCAATAATCCCGACACCTCAATTCCATCAAAGGAAAATCATTTTTCTGTTGCAGAAAAGCGAATTTTTTTAAATGATACTATACCCGGCAAAAATTATAGTCCAGGCGACACCAATACTCTGAACAACCCGGATTCACTTGTTAAAACTGATACCACTTTAATTGATACTACTTTTAAAAACCCCGCAGATACGATTTCTTTCAAATCTGCTAAAAATGCTCTTGAAGCATCAGTAGAATATACTGCAGAAGATTCGATGGTGATTGATGTGCCATCAAAATCAGTAACTTTATACGGCAAAAAAGCAACCACTAATTATAAGGATAATGATTTAACAGCTCCTGTTATTTCATTTGACCAGGCCTCAGGAGATATTATTGCTTCTATAAAAAGAGATAGTACGGGGAAAGTCATTTCTCTACCCACATACAAACAGGCTGATTTTACCTCTCAAAGTGATTCTATTCGCTTTAATATGAAGAGTGGAAAAGGACTAACGAAAAGTACCTATACTAAGCAAGGCGACATGTATGTATATGGCCAGGTGATTAAGAAAATGGATAATGATGTTTTCTATGCGTTAAGAGGCAGGTTTACTACCTGTGATCTTGATACACCACATTTTGCTTTTGTCAGCAATAAAATAAAATTCATTACTAATAAACTCGCCATTACAGGACCAATGCACCCGGAGATTGAAGGTATTCCAATCCCCATATATTTGCCGTTCGGAATTTTCCCATTAAACCAGGGAAGACACTCAGGACTTTTAGCTCCCAATTTTACTACCAATCAACAAAGAGGAATCGGCCTTGATGGTTTGGGATATTATAAGGTATTAAATGATTATTGGGATATTATTTTGCGATCGAGTATTTATTCTTATGGCGGGTGGTCATTAAATATAAATCCCCGGTATTCAAAAAAGTATCATTATAATGGTAACCTGGCATTTGATATCCAGAATTTTAATTCAAATTTTAAAGGCGATCCGGATTTTGTTCATAACAGAAGTTACCATATTACCTGGAGCCACTCTCAGGACACCAAATCAAGACCTGGCGTTACTTTCATGGCAAGTGTAAATGCAGGAAGCAGTAGTTATAATTCATTTGTTCCGAATAATCCGAATGTAAATTTTAGCAATCAATTAAATTCATCCATCGCTTATTCGAAAACATGGAAGGATAAACCTTTTAATTTAACGCTTACAGCTAATCATGATCAAAATACCAATTTAAAACTTATCAATGTAAGTTTACCCAGTGTAGGGTTTAACATGAGTACTGTTTATCCATTTAGAAAAAAAGAATTTGCAGGAGTCCCTAAATGGTATGAAAATATAGGAATTGCCTATAATGGAACTGCACAGAACCGGTTTTCTTTTTACGATACCGTAAAAAACAAGTCTATCTTTCAGCAAATAGCTGATACGCTTCAATGGGGTGCTCATCATTCTATTCCCATCAGTTTATCATTACCACAAATAGGCTTTTTCCAGTTATCACCATTTGTAAGTTATGATGAAACCTGGTATCAAAAAAAAATAACACGTTACTGGGATAGTACCTATGATACTTTAAGAACAAAAATTCAAAAGGGGTTTTATACAGCAAGACAAATGGCATTTGGATTAAATGTATCCACAAGAATTTTTGGGATGATTGCCGCGAAAAGCAAAGATGCCAAAATACAGGCTATCCGGCATGAAATAAGACCCACTTTTGGTGTGAGTTATCAACCGGATTTTAATAAAAGCAATTACTATTATAGCCAGGTAGATACTGCTGGAGATAAAAATTTATTTTCCCATTATGAAAGTGGTTACAACATATATGGGCCTTATTCATCAGGAACATTTGGGGGATTCAATTTCGGCCTGGAAAATAACATTTCCATGAAAGTGCGTAATAAAAAAGATACCGGAGCAAATGCTCTTAAGAAAATTTCCATTTTGGATGCTTTGAGTATAAGGGGAAACTATAATTTCTTCGTCGATTCTTTTAAATTCTCTAACTTAACTGTATTGGCATCTACTAACTTATTTAATAAAGTCAACTTTACTGCGAGTGCCAATCTAGATCCATACCAGGTAAATAGCCAGGGAAGAAGAATTAATGAATTAATATGGAAACAAAAGCCGATTTCTCTGGGAAGGTTAATGAATGGAAGCGTTTCTTTATCGAGCAGTTTTAAGGGTGGAGATAAAAAAAGCGGCTCTACTAAACCAGAATTGAGCCCATCTAACTATGTACAAAATTCGGGGTATAGCCAGGACCAGTATAACAGTGAAATGGGATATATACAAAATAATCCCAACGAATTTGCAGATTTTAATATCCCATGGTCGGTTAATTTTTCCTATTCATTATCTTTCTCAAAACAATTCATACTCAATTCAGGGTTTAAATCGACATTTTCCCAAAATATTAATTTTGGGGGCACACTAAATCTAACACCTAAATGGCAAATTGGTGTTAATGGATATTATAATGTTTCATTGGGACAACTTAATCCACTTTCTCTCTCCATTTCCAGGGATTTACATTGCTGGCAAATGGGAATTACTATGTCTCCAATAGGAAATTACCGGTTCTTCAGTATTAATATCAGCCCCAAATCTCCAATCCTGCGTGATCTGAAAATTAACAGGACACGTTCGTTTTATACCGGGCTATAACAAGCAATAGGAAGTAAGAAGCCTATCTTATTTATAATAGCTTTTGATATATTTTATCCATGTAGTGATATAAAATGCATTGGCTGCATTGCTGGATTTTGAATCGCAAAGGTGAACAGAAATATTTACCCCATCACAGGTAGAAGTAAGTACATAATCAAACCGATCTTCATTGGCCTGCGAAACTGTAAGTCCCCTGAAACTTATGCATCCTATTTCATATTGCTTAGCATGTCCCAGCGGACCCGGAGTAGACAATTTTTTCGCTATTTCCTGAAGAGCTTTTATAAATTGATTCATATTTTTTTTCTCAACAGGAAAAAATCCATTATGCTCATTATTAAGTGTCACGGAATTAGAATATTGTGCAGGCTTTGCCATCTCCTTATCTAGTAAAATATATTTTTGTGCATACATTTTTTGCACTCCTATCAAGAAGATAAAAAGAAATAAATATTTCATAGAGTTTCTTACAGATTATTTGTATTCCCCAAAAACCGATCTCAGCGAATCCGATATTTCGCCGAGTGTACACAGATTTTCAACTGCATCAATCACTAAAGGCATCAGATTTTCATTTTTAGCTGCACCCACCTTAATATTTTTCAAACATTTTTCCACGCAGCTATTGTCCCGTTTTTCCCTGAGCGCCATTAACTTTTCAATTTGAACTAATCGTATATTATCATCAATTTTAAAAGATGGAGGCACTATTTCATTATCGGCAATAAACGCATTGACTCCTACTATTATTTTATGATTCGTCTCAATATTACGTTGATAGATATACGCGCTATTGGCAATTTCATTTTGAATAAATCCCTGTTCTATTGCACTGACGCTTCCACCCAGGCTATCAACTTTTTCGATCAATTCCCATGATGCCGCCTCTACTTGATCTGTAAGCTTCTCCACGAAATAGCTGCCTGCCAAAGGATCGACAGTATCTGCGACACCACTTTCAAAGGCTACTATCTGTTGTGTTTTTAAGGCAATCCCCGCAGCTTCCTCTGTTGGTAAGTTGAGCGCTTCGTCATAACCATTAGTGTGTAAACTTTGTGTACCACCCAATACTGCCGCAAGTGTTTGTAAGGTTACCCTGGTGATATTATTCAATGGTTGCTGCGCGGTGAGTGTACTTCCCCCTGTTTGGGTATGAAACCGCATCATCATTGCTTTTTCATCTGTAGCACCAAGTTCTTTCATCATTTTGGCCCACATTCTGCGCGCAGCACGAAATTTAGCTACTTCTTCAAAAAGGTTATTATGCGAATTAAAAAAGAAGGAAAGACGTTTCCCAAAAATATTAATGTCCAATCCTTTTTTTAAAGCTGCCTGAACATAAGCTTTGCCATTACTTAATGTAAAGGCAATTTCCTGTACTGCTGTACTTCCTGCCTCACGGATATGATAACCCGAAATAGAAATGGTATTCCACCTGGGCAGTTCTTTACTGCACCACTCAAAAATATCAGTAATGATACACATAGAAGGTTGTGGCGGATAGATGTAAGTGCCGCGTGCCTCATATTCTTTTAAAATATCATTTTGAATAGTACCCTGTAACCGGGTAAGGTCTGCTCCTTGTTTTTTGGCTAAGGCTACATAAAATGCCAACAAAATAAACCCTGTTGCATTGATAGTCATAGAAGTGGAAATATCTTTCAATTGAATCCCTTTAAAAAGCGCCTCCATATCTTCCAATGAATCAATAGCTACTCCTACTTTCCCCACCTCACCTTCAGCCAAAGCATGATCACTGTCGTAGCCGATCTGGGTGGGAAGATCAAACGCAACACTCAATCCATTTACTCCCTGAGAGATCAAATAATGGTAGCGTTGATTGCTCTCTTCAGCAGTACTAAATCCTGCATATTGACGCATGGTCCATAATTTGCCTCGGTACATATCTTCTTTTATACCCCGGGTAAAAGGATATTGTCCAGGCATTTCTTCCGGTATAGGTTTAGAAATATCCTTAGAAGTATATACTTTTTTTATTTCTATCCCCGAATCGGTAAGAATTTTTTTCATGTGTATTTTAGTTTTCTTGGTGCAAAAATTTCCCCCGGTTTTTCTTATGGTATGATGTTGATAATTTCTTTTTTTATGAAATTATTAGCCCAATTTATTCAGGAAGTGTACTTTACATTAAAACAGCCGCTCACATAATTTTCTTAGCTTCAAAATTGATGGCATCCAATACAATGTTATGCAAAGAAGCTTTAGGATTATTAATCAAAAAATCAACAATTTGTTTATTCAGGTCCATTCCTGTTGCCTGCGCAGGAAGTGTAGAGGCAAGTTGATTTACCACATAAATATTCTGTTCTTTTAAATTATTGACCGATTTCCAGATTTCGGGAGAAACATAAATTTGCTGGCTGATATTGTATTCGTATTCCTCTTTTATAGCATCAATAAGCGAAGCTTGCATCTGCCGTGAGCTTAGACCTGAATTACCGGTTCGGGATATTATATTTTGCAGGGCAATTCTTTCGGATAACATAGTAAGCCTTTCATATGCTTGAAGCCTGAGTTTAATTGTTTCCGGATCTGATGAGGTTCCCTCTCCTATTTTTTTTTTGATAGAAGAAAATTCTGTTATCAACCAGATCATTGTTAACACTAAAACAAGCAGAAGAATGATAATTACGGTTTCAAATGTTGACATTTATATAATTTATAGCAAAAATAAACATTCCGTTAGTAAAGGTTGTAAATTTGTGTAATAGAACTTTCATTAATTTAATTAGCGAACTTAGATATAGATTAGATATAGAATAACAGAAATTAAATTCTTGAAATAAAGTAAAGTAATAATATGGAAACAATCACTAAAGCACCTGTCACATTAACTCATTCTGCAATCAATGAAATAAAACGACTGATGAATGAAGAAGGTTTTGACGGGGAAAAATTTTTACGGATAGGAGTCAAAGGAGGCGGATGCTCCGGAATGTCATACCTGCTGGGATTTGAAAATAAAACCGAAAAAGATGAAATTTTTGATATAGAAGGAATTCAATGTATTATTAATCCTGCCCAAAGTATATATCTTTTAAATATGGAAATTGATTGGGAAGGTGGTCTTAACTCACGGGGATTCACTTTTAATAATCCTAATGCAAGCACTACTTGTGGGTGCGGCAGTTCTTTTGGAGTTTAGTACCGGATTCACTCCTGCTGGTTATAATACTCAGTCAAAGACCGGACAGACAAGAACCATCAGATCTAAAAAAACCTGGTAGCTTCAATAACTACCAGGTTTTTTTGTGCTTATTTAAAAATTATTTTGTTTCAGTCAATTTACTTTTTGAAGTTTTTTTGACTTCTTTAGATTTAATACGTGCCATGCCCAAAGGTTTGTCTTTTGCAAATTCCATAAGAATAGGCGCTGCTACAAATATAGATGAATAAGTACCTGTGATTACACCTATCAACATTGCAAACGAAAATCCGCGGGTTACTTCACCACCAAATATAAACAAGGCAAGCAACGTTAAAAATACAGTTGCTGATGTCATAATCGTACGGCTTAAGGTATCATTAATAGCCCGGTTGATGATAGAAGCCTTGGAAGCTCCCTTCATAGCATGACTGTCTTCACGTATCCTGTCAAATACAATTACCGTATCATTCATCGAGAAACCTACAACAGTAAGAATAGCGGCAATAAAGTGCTGATCAATTTCAAGTGGGAACGGAACTATATTCTTAAAGAAAGAAAATACTGCCAGCGCCACAAAAACATCATGGAGCAAGGCTACAATGGTTCCAAGGGAATAACGCCAATCCCTGAAACGAAGGAAAATATAAAGAATAATAGCCAGGATAGCGAAAATAACCGCTTTAATAGCGCCGGCCTCAAGGTCTTTGGAAATGATTGGCTGCACCACCTGCGAACTCTGGATATTATTTTTTACAAACTGCTGTACAGTGAGACCAGCAGGCAATTCTGCTTTAAGCCCCTGGTACAGCCGGGATTCTACTGCGCTATCCGCATTGTCCACACCTTTCAGATAAGAAGTGGTTATATCCAGGTGTTTATCATCTCCAACAGTTTTAAGCACCACATTATCACCATCCAAAGCAGCTTTTAACTCATCCCGGATTTGATCAGATTTTACTACTTTATCAAATTGTATGGTATAGCTTCTGCCTCCTTTAAATTCAACACCTTTATTGAATCCGTTAATGAAAGAGCCCACTCCAAATATTAAAACGAATATTGAAATCACATAAGCTACTTTCCTGTATTCAATAAATTTAAAACTCGCATGTTGAAATATTTTTTTAGAAAAGCCGGTAAAATATTTGAAATGCCTTTCTCTTGTCATCCATATATCAGTAACCAGTCTTGAGATTAAAATTCCGCAGAATAATGAAAGGGTAATACCCAGCATTTGAGTAGTAGCAAATCCCAATACAGGGCCCAACCCAAAATAAAACAATATAGCCGCAGTAAGGAATACGGTAACGTGGGCATCAATTACAGGAGCATATGATCTTTTGTAACCATCGCTAACAGCCTGCTGATGACTTTTGCCACGAGCAAGTTCTTCTTTAATTCTTTCGAAAATAATTACGTTAGTATCCACTGCCATTCCTATCGTCAGTACAAGGCCGGCAATACCCGCCGCAGTAAGCGTAGCACCCAACGCGCTTAAAATACCTATCGTAAAAAGAAGGTTAAATACCAATGCAATATTAGCAATCCAACCGGCAGTGTTATAATATACCAACATTAAAATAAAAATCGCCAAAAACGAAATAATAAATGCCATTTCCCCACCATGAACTGATTCTTTTCCTAGTGTAGGTCCTACTATTTGTTCCTGTATAATTTTTGCTGGCGCATCAATTTTTCCAATTTTTAGAATGCTGGCCAAATCCTGCGCTTCTTCCACTGTAAAATTGCCACTTATTTCAGAATTGCCACCTTCAATAGGTCCATTTACATTAGGCGCACTATATACTATATCATCAAGTACAATAGCAATAGGCCGCCCTACATTATCAGAAGTCAGTTTTGCCCAGGTGCGACTTCCGGCCGGTGTCATTTGCATTTTAATAGCAGGCCGCCCGCTTTCATCATAATCGGCCTTTGAATCTTCAACGCCTTCACCTTCCAGTTTGGCTTTATCGGTACCGGGAACAGTTTTTATAGCATATAATTCAAAATATCTTTGCCCTGATTTTTCATTTTTCTGTTCAAGACCGTAGAGAAATTTAATATTTGCAGGGAAATTGTTTTTGACAACATCCATATCCAGGTACTTATTTGCCAAAGCGGTATCTTTCAGTTCTACACTGGCAATAGCCGGATAATAAGAAGGTTTGCCATTCCTGTCCTGTTGTGGACCTATAAAATGGATTACATTGGCAAGCGGATGTTCATTAGCCAATAATTTTGCAGAATCAAGAGTCGCTTTTGTCGTATCATTTGCTTTCTTATTGTCCATTGACACACCACTTAAGTAATCGGCAAGAGCCTTATCAGCATCATCGATATTTTTCCCAATTTCACTGATATTATATACTTCCCAGAATTGCAAATAAGCTGAAGCCTGTAAAAGATTCCTTACTCTTACCGGATCTTGTACACCTGCTAATTCTACATTAATAATCCCCTTGGTAGCGTCAAGGTTAATAGAAGGTGAAGCCACGCCAAATTGGTCAATACGTTTCAGGAGTACTTTGTAGGTTTGATTAATAGCCGTTTTGGCTATTGCCTGCAATTCGCTCTGAACTGTCTGGTCATTATCATTTAATTTAATCGTTTTACCGGCCCCCGCAAATACAGAAGCAAGACTAACACCTGGATTTTGCTGTTTAAACACCTGTACGAATAAGGTAATAAAATCAAGGTCGCTTGTTAACTTTTCAGTATTAGTGGTGTTTAATGCTTTTATTAAGGCAGGATCTTTTGGATTATTACTCAATGATTTTAATAACCCATCAAGACTCACATTCATGGTAACACTCATGCCCCCCTGGAGATCAAGGCCCAGGTTAAGTTCATTTTCTTTTGATTTCTGGTAAGTAGTTCCAAAAACAGGATAAATCTTTTCATCTCTTGTACTATCCAAATAGTATTGAAAAGTTTTTTGCACCAACGCATCTTTCTTTTCACCGATAACCCCGGGGTAGGTCATCGCTACAGTTTTTTCAGCTTTTAGTTTCATTTTCTTTTCATGGTTGTTAACGACCCATGTAAAAGAAAGCTGGTAAACGGAGATCAGAATAAGCGTAATGGTAAAAAACCATACCAAACCTTTCAATTTCATATCTTAATTTTTAGAAGTTGGCAAAGATAGGGGTTTGAAGTGGAAATTTTTCACGATTCCTCGTTGATTTATACTCATTAAAAAAATAATACAATAGTTGAACTCATTCTTTTTTATAGTCTTGATTGGCTTCGAGGTATCAACAAAAAATACTCAGGAGATTAGATTAGCCAAACTCACAGCTACTAAATGAAAAAAAATAATTCGGCAAATAATGCTTCAATTTATTTAACGAAAAACTCCTAAGCATGTATAGAATATTTTTCAATATTCCATTCACTCAAAGCAATACAAGGAAAGTTAGGCTTCATTTTTTCAGCAGTTTATCTCCAAACAAGTAAACTAAAGCATGATGAATAATAGAAATACCGCCCAATGCCAATCCAGCTATAGGAGCACCAGTTATGTACAAAGCTACTGATGCTAATCCACTGATCAATAATTCCTGGGCAAGACGCAGAATTTCAGAAATTTTACCAAACTGGTGAAAATCTACCAGGCCCCAAAAACCAAAACCAATTAATGGGAAGCCAATACTTAATAAGATCTTTGAACCAATGCGTCCGCCCGCATGGTAGCCATAATAACCAAAGGCTACTACAATACCTATTTCCATAAGCACTCTTAGTACCAGGTTAAACCATTTTAAATTTGTCATCACTTCCTTTTTTCGATATATCAGTCAGCATTCAGGGATATTTTACAAAAGGCAATTTAAATTACACGGCAGTGTTGAGAATCCAGTTTATTTATTCCCGTTTCCCTTTAATTCTCGATTTAGATCAACCCAATATGCCCAGATTACCAATAACCATTGTGAAACTCCAGCCCAAGCGATAGCTTTTATATTTGTGGGGGCCGGGCCGAGCAGATTGCTTACATAAATAAGTACAAGGAAAGCTATCAATGCCCAAAAGCCATAAATTCCTTTCTTGTTACTGGGTTTAGTAGTTCGTAAATATAATATTAACCCCAAAACAAAAATAGATCCTTCCAGGATTACTTCAATAACAGGACAATTCCAAAGCCCCAAGCCCACCAATTTTGTTCCACCGGGATATAACGGTAAATCGGGCCTGTGAACCAATAAATCAAGTACCCAATGAGACACTACACAAAGCCCGAGGATAAAAGCGCTCCTGGAATTTTTTCTAAAGAAAAAATAGATAAACCCGATAAGAATTCCCCAAATACAAGCCATCAGCAGACTATGAGAAAAAGGGTAATAGGAAAAATTGAGGGGAGTCATTTTTGTGATACCCGGTTGAATCTGAACACGCTCCCAACCCAATAATAAAAAAACTGGCCAGAGTAAATCTAAAAATTGAGCAGCTAAAAAAAGTGTTCCTAGAGATATTTTTGGAGCGGCTTTTTTAGCACCTAAGCCAATACCAAAATGTCCAATAAACATGACTTAAAAATTAAAAAATGGTCTAATCAATTTAAGGATAAACAAATATATAAAAAATCACTTTTGATTCCAAGACTTGCAAAGGTCTTCACCCTGTACTATATCTGTCAGCACTTCTAACTTGAATAACATACAAAAGCCAGGGGTAAAACACCATATATCTCAAATTGACGAAATCAATCATCATTCCCCATTTCCCTTATCGCCTATAAACCAATTTTCTTTGTTTTTAAATAACACATTAAAGGTAGTGAGCGTGCCATAAATACGGGTAATATATTGCTGCAGGTTTACTTTGTCTTCATCGCTTAAAATTTTATGCGCATTAATTTGTTGTTCCATCACTCTCAATCTGTCACGAAGCATTACTATTTTATGAAAAAAAATATCGATAGGAATTTCTTTTGCTTTCTGGTTTTTATCAGCCGGTTGCAATAACATCATTCCGCCTTTCCAACGGTCGCCCAACGGAACTATTTCAGATGCATCGCTCCACAACCTTAAAATTTTGAGTAGCGACTTTTCTACTTCACTGGTAGTCTCCAATTCTGTGGTAACATTTTCCGGAATAATTTCTTCCAGCTTGTCATCTGTTTTATCAATTTCTTTAATTCCCTCATTTATAAAAGAAATAAGATATGTAGCCAAACGAATGCCCACAATTACCCCCGGCCCGTATTGCATGTGCTGAAGCCGCGTACCTATACCCAATGTTAACTGATCCATTATTACATTTATTTGTGTTTGCAAAGAGAATTATTTTTATTCGTAACTTGAAACAGAATTTTTAAAACCCATTATATGCATCGTCGTATTTTTTTGCAAAACTCCCTACTTACTTTGGGAGCCTTAACTTTAGGTAAAGAGCAAATAGTAAAAGTAATGATTAATGAACCATGGAAAATTACCATGCTCACAGACAATATTGGCATATTTACTGAAAGAGGTGGCACCATTGCCTTTCACTTTTCAAAAGAAGGTATTACTGTAATTGACGCACAATTTCCGGATACCGCTCAACACCTCATTGATGAACTTAAGAAAAAAAATGAACAACCTTTTCATTTATTGATTAATACGCACCATCATGGTGACCACACTGCTGGTAATATAGCATTTAAAGATTTATTAAACCGTGTTTTAGCACATGAAAATTCATTGGCCAACCAAAAAAGAGTAGCTATTGCCAATAAATCGGAAGACAAACAATTATATCCTAATCAAACATTTGGGGGAACCTGGAAAGAGGATATCGGCAAAGAAAAAATAGCCATAAATTATTTTGGTGCCGCACATACCAATGGTGATGTGATCATTCATTTTAATCATGCGAATATTGCCCACGTGGGCGATTTGGTTTTTAACCGCCGGCATCCTTTTGTTGACCGCAGCGCCGGTGCCAATATTCAAAGTTGGATAAAAGTATTGGATTCAGCCATAAAAAAATATGATGATAAAACTCTTTTTGTTTGCGGGCACTCCGGTTCAGGTTATGATGTAACAGGCAAAAAAGATATGCTCCTGTCCTTTCATGATTATTTAAATAATGTATTGAAATTCACAAATGATGAAATGAAAGCAGGAAAAACCAAAGAAGAGATTTTAAAAGCTACCGAAATTCCAGGATCTCCCGAGTGGAAAGGTGATGGAATAGAAAGACCTCTGACAGCTGCTTTTGAGGAATTAAGTAACGCAGGTTAAATGAAGATGTCTTTCATTTCTATAAATCAGTTTGAATACGGATTTATAAGCCATTTCCTACAAAACTGTTTTCTTTTTTATTAAAATACAGAAAGGGGAATTATTCCCATAAAATATTTCTGCTCAAAATGCAGCATAGGCTTGCATTTCCTTCATTATATCCCAACAAATAACTCTTTAACGAATCATTATTTTTTCTGAAAAGGCTCAATCACTTACTTTTGCAAAGTTTAAAAAAAATATAAATGAAACTCTCATCTCTATTATCAAGATTTAGCGAACCAGAAACCATCAAAATGGCCAAACTTGGTCGCGAATTAAGAGCAAAAGGAATTGATGTAATAGACCTTAGCCTCGGTGAACCAGACTTTAATACTCCCGAACATATTAAAGAAGCTGCCAAAAAATCTATCGACGACAATTGGAGCCATTACACTCCTGTGGCTGGCTATCCCGATTTAAGAGAAGCTATTTGCAAAAAATTATTAAGAGATAATGGCCTTGAATATACTCCGCAACAAATTGTGGTAAGTACCGGCGCCAAACAAAGTATTGCCAATACCATGTTGAGCATTCTTGATGAAGGAGATGAAATAATTATCCCTACTCCGTATTGGGTTTCTTATTCAGAAATAGCCAGGATTGCAAGAGCCACAGTAGTTTTTGTTAATGCTACTGCTGAAGCAAAGTTTAAAATAACGCCAGCGCAGCTTGAAGCAGCTATTACCGACAAAACAAGACTTTTTATTTTTTCTTCTCCTTGTAACCCCACCGGATCGGTTTATTCAAAAACTGAATTAGAAGGACTTGCAAAAGTGTTTGAAAAATATCCTGATATCTGTATCATTAGTGATGAAATCTATGAGTATATTAATTTCACCAATGAAAGTGGTGACAAGCTCGAAAGCATAGCACAATTTCCATCTATCAAAGACCGAGTTATTATTGTAAATGGGTTAAGTAAAGGATTTGCAATGACAGGATGGAGATTAGGGTATATAGCAGCCAATTTAGAAATTGCTAAGGCTTGTGAAAAAATACAGGCACAAATCACGAGTGGCACCTGCTCTATTACCCAACGTGCTGCTATTACTGCATTAGAGGCTCCCCTGGAACCAACATATGAAATGGTAAAAGAATTTACAATACGTAAACAGCGGGTAAAGGAATTATTAGAAGAATTACCTGAATTAAAATATGCAGAACCTGATGGCGCTTTTTATGTATTCCCCGAAGTAAAATATTATTTTGGGAAAAAGTCTGGAGAACATATCATTAATAATGCGGGCGACCTGAGCATGTATCTTTTAAATGAAGCCCATGTTTCTACTGTTGCCGGAAATGCTTTTGGAGCTCCGGATTATATTAGGATATCTTTTGCTAATAGCATGGAAAAAATCGAAGAAGGATTTAAAAGAATTAAAAAGGGATTAGAGAAATTACAGTAATTTTTTACAACTACCCGTTAAAACTGAAATGAGCCAGGCTTATTTCAGTTTTTTTTTGAGTCTCCAAATACATTAGGCTAAAGGCTCGGAATATTTAGTAAACTATCTTTTATTCTGACAGGTTTGCCTCTTGCACTTTTAACCTATATGGATTGATGATATTTTATCAATCCTTCCATAGGGCTTTTAAAAATGTTGCCCAATTGTAATTCATACCCAATAGAGAGTTGCTCTATAACATCTTTAAACCCAAATGCAATACCACCCGTAAAATGAACTGGTAATTTAAAACTTTCCCGGTAGCGGATTATGTGCGTATAAAAAAAATCATTCAATCCATCTTCGATGATATTTTCTATCATATAATGACCACGGTTTTCTGCCAGGAAAATAGCAAAGGATGCGAGATATCGGTTGGGCAACGGTTGTTTATAGATTGCATCAAGAATTTCAGCATCTGTAGTTACAAATTTTGCATCAAACCTTGATCGAAGGTCATTGTCAAAAATATCGTATAAAAAATGCTGAATTACTTTTTTACCAAGATAAGCCCCGCTGCCTTCATCTCCTAAAATGAATCCTAAACCGGGGCTATTCTTGACTATTCGTTTTCCATTATAATAGCAGGAATTAGAACCGGTTCCTAATATACAGGCAATTCCTTTTTCATTTCCACACAGTGCTTTTGCAGCACCGGAAAGATCATGGTCAATCTTTATAAATGCTTTCGGAAAAATAGGTTTAAATACATTTTTAAACATTTTCAGGTTTACCGGGTTTTTACATCCTGTCCCATAAAAATAAATTTCTTCTACCACATTTTTTTTCAGGAAAGGAAGTACTTCTTCCCTGATTATTTTTTCCATTCCGTCTTTATTTACAAAATAGGGACTCATTCCCTGAGTTGTAAATATGACAGGTTTATTGTTTTTTAAAAGGCACCATTCGGTTTTGGTGGAGCCGCTATCGGCAATCAATTTTACTGTTGGCGTCATTATATCGTGTTTATTATGGAAATTTGCACTTCTTTAAAAAAATAAAATTAGACCAAAGAATAATATGCGCAAGAAAAAATTACAGATATGGCTTCCCGTGATTCTAAGTATCTGCATGGTGGCAGGAATGTTTATCGGGTATAGAATTAAAGGAAACATGCCCGACAGGGGAGTTTTTTTTATGGAAAAACAAAAACCTGTTCAGGAAGTGCTTGATCTGATCAATAGAAAATATGTGGACAAAGAAAATGTAGATTCTCTTGGAGACATTGCTATACAGTCCTTATTATCCACTCTTGATCCTCATTCGATCTATTTACCTGCAAAAGAATTAAAAGAAGTAAATGAAGATCTTGAAGGCGTTTTTTTTGGAATTGGGGTTGAATTTAATATAATGGATGACACTACCAATGTACTGAGCGTATTGCCCAAAGGACCAGCAGATAAAGCAGGAATACAGGTGGGTGACAAATTTATAAAAGTAGGTGACTCTTTAATTGCAGGAACGCATATTACTGCTGAAACATTAAAAAAATTACTTCGTGGTAGTGGAGGTAGCAATGCCGTTATTACTTTACTCAGAGATGGCAAACAGATAAATGCAACCCTAACAAGAGGCCCTATTCCACTTTATAGTCTTGATGCCGCTTATATGATTACTGATACAGTTGGTTATATCCGTTTGAACAAATTTGCAGAAACCACTTATAGAGAGTTTATGCAGGCAATGGATAAACTTCAAAAAAAAGGAATGAAAAGTTTGATACTGGACTTAAGAGATAATGGTGGTGGTATTTTAACGGAGGCAACAAATATTGCGGATGAGTTTTTGAGCGACAATAAATTAATTACTTATACTGAAGGGGCACATTCTCCAAAAAAAGAATACCGGTGCGATAAAGAGGGTGTTTTTGAAACCGGAAAATTAATTGTGCTTGCCAATGAAGGCACTGCCTCTGCCAGTGAAGTGCTGATTGGCGCTTTACAGGATTGGGATAGAGCCACTATTATAGGAAGGCGTAGTTTCGGCAAAGGTTTAGTACAGGAACAATATCAACTGAATGATGGTTCCGGATTGCGGTTGACGGTAGCAAGATATTATACCCCCCTGGGTAGGAGTATTCAAAAATCATACAGCAACGGAAATGAAGCCTATAACAATGATCTTATGAATCGCTTCAGAAGTGGTGAAATGAATTCTGCTGATTCCATTAAGCATACAAATGAAAAAAAATTCACTACAAAATCGGGTAAAGTATTATATGATGGAGGGGGGATTACTCCTGATGTATTTGTACCTTATGACACTACTGCTTACAACAAAGAATTAATGAGAGCATTAATGTCGGGCACTATCAGCCAATTCGTCTACTTGAATTATTTACACAATGAAAAAGAATTCAAATCCTTTACATCCCCAGGCGATTTTGATCAAAAATATGTAGCAGATGCCGTCACCCTGAATGACCTGAAAATGTATGCTCAAAAAGATTCCATTCGTTTTAACCTAAATAATCCTTCCGAAAAATCACTTCTTTCCAAACAAATAAAAGTATTGACAGCGCGACAAATATGGAATACAGAAGGCTATTATGAAGTCAATAACACCTACGATAAAACGGTAAAAAAAGCTTTGCAGTTAATGACGCCTTGAGAAAATTATTTTAAATAAAAAAGGCGGTTTGTCTTTATTGCAAATAATTATTGCCAGGAAGCCTCTCCCTTATTTTTTTTATTTTTACAAAAAAAATTATGTGGAAGAACAGTGTTTTGGAAACGATTGGCAATACCCCTCTTATTAAACTAAACAAAATTACCCAAAATTTGCCTTGCACTGTTTTGGCTAAAGTGGAATACTTTAATCCCGGTAATTCAATAAAAGACCGCATGGCACTTAAAATGCTGGAGGTCGCAGAAAAAGAAGGAAAAATAAAACCTGGCGGAACCATCATTGAAGGCACATCCGGGAACACCGGAATGGGACTGGCACTTGCTGCCTGTATAAAAGGTTACAAATGTATTTTTACCACTACTGATAAACAATCCAAAGAAAAGGCTGATATTTTAAAAGCCGTAGGCGCAGAAGTAATTGTGTGCCCTACCAACGTGGAGCCAGATGATCCCCGTTCTTATTATTCCGTTTCAAAAAGACTTGCAGAAGAAGTACCTAATTCATGGTATGTAAATCAGTATGATAATCTTGCTAATCGCCAGACCCATTATGAACAAACGGGCCCGGAAATATGGGAACAAACAGAGGGCAAAATCACTCATCTTGTAGTAGCAACCGGAACCGGGGGCACCATTGTGGGTACAGGAAAATATTTAAAAGAAAAAAATCCTAATATAAAAGTTTGGGCAGTTGATAGCTATGGATCTTTATTAAAAAAATATTTTGACACCGGTGAGATTGATGAGAAAGAAGTATATCCTTACATCAGTGAAGGTATCGGAGAAGATTTTGTTCCGGCAAATTATGATATGAAATATATTGATGAATTTGTAAAAGTAACTGATAAAGATGGCGCATTAATGGCCAGGCGCATTGCAAAAGAAGAAGGATTATTTTGTGGGTATAGTGCTGGCAGTTGCTTACAAGGACTACTGCAATTGAAAGGCAGCTTAAAAAAAGAGGATGTAGTAGTTTGTATTTTTCACGACCATGGAAGCCGGTATGTTGGCAAAATTTATAATGATCAATGGATGATGGAAAGGGGGTTCCTGGAAGTAAAAACCTTTAAAGACCTTGTTGCAGGACGGGGTGAGCAAAAATTAGTTACAGTTAAGCAAGAACAAACAGTAGCAGAGGCCATTGATGTAATGTGCAAATATGATATCGAAAATATTCCTGTAATGAATGGAGACGACATAATAGGTTCACTTAGTGAGGGTGGATTGTTTATTAAAATATTATCGGACCCTGAAATAAAAGAACAAAAAGTGGCTTCTGTGATGGAAAAAGAATACCCAGTGGTACCTTTCGATATGCCTGTAGAAAAATTGAGTAATTTGATTTCAAAACATAATGGCGCTGTACTCAGCAAAGATGAATTAGGAGATTATCACATTGTTACCAAGTATGATTTAATAAAGAGCCTGGCAAAATAAAATATTTCAACATTTAACCAGATTAGGAATTAAAATGCTGATCATGAATGAAAATTAATTTTTAAACTGAATAAAATTACTTTATCCAGTCTTTACATCCTTACACCCTTGTCAAAGAATTATTATTCATCATTAGTTCTCTTCATTCTCTCGGCTCAAGATTATTAAGTACTGTTGAATCTTCTTGATATATCATCTTATATAATAGGGAAAAACCCTATATTTATTTTTTTAGAAAAACAGGAATAAACCTATTTCTCAGAAAACGAATACTTTGATATGAAACAAATAATTAGATTGTTGACAGTAGCACTTTTGCTAATGACTACCACCAGTTATTCAATTGCCCAAAATACCGGAATAACGGCTTCTCCCGAACAGCAAAATTCCAAAACACAGTGGTGGCAGGATGCCAGATTTGGTATGTTTATTCATTGGGGGGTGTACTCCAGTCCCGGACGTGGTGAATGGCTGATGTACCAGGAACACATTCCTTTTTCTGAATATGCTTTATTGGCTAACCAGTTTAATCCTCAAAAATACAATCCTAAAGATTGGGTGGCGAAAGCAAAAGCTGCCGGAATGAAATACATAATTCTGACTACCAGGCATCACGATGGATTTTGTTTGTTCGACAGCAAAGTCTCTGATTTCACGGCCCCAAAAACAGGAGCAAAACGCGATTTGATAAAGGAATTTGCAGATGCTTGCCACGAAGCCGGAATGCGAATGGGATTCTATTATTCTCTTAAGGATTGGCATTTCCCAGGAGTTTTGCCTGAGGGTGCGCCAACAAATCCCCATACAATGAAATTGCTTGCCGATCAGGCCAGGGAACAGATTCGTGAACTTTTGACCAATTACGGCAAGGTAGATATTTTATGGTTTGACGGACTGACGGTCGATGGCCCAAAAAGCTGGCACTCAAAAGAACTTTTAGCAATGGCACGGAAACTTCAGCCCAATATCCTGATTAACGATCGTTCTGGTTTGCCGGGTGATTTTGCTACTCCTGAGAATAAAGTTATCGCCAATTCAAGACCATGGGAATCATGTTATACTATGAACCGTACCTGGGGATATGCACCTAATGACCGCAATTACAAGCCAGTTGCAGAAATTATAAGATTGCTCGCTTCATGTGCTTCGAAAAATGGAAATTTCCTGCTGAATGTTAGTCCTGATGGAGAAGGAACTTTACCCACAGAACAAACCGAAACATTGAAAAAAATTGGGGATTGGATACGCGTCAATGGAAAAGCAATTTATGGTGCCGGGCCTTCGCCAGTAGTTGCTCCAAATTTGGGTATGACTTCCAGAGTTGGCGATAAAGTATATCTTCTGATTCAGCGCTGGCCAGGCTCAACAGTACCGATTGCCTGGTGTGGCAGCGAGGTAAAATCGGCTCGTTTATTATCTACCGGACAATTTGCAAGGATTGAGCAAAAAGGCGACCGGGTGTGGCTTCACGATTTACCCGAGGCGTCACCCGATCCTTATTTATGTGTCATTGAATTGACTTTTAAAGGTGAACCAAAAGGAACTGAACCGCCATACAAATAGATAAAAGTAATCATTAAAACATAATCCAAAATGCATAAGACAAAACTGGTTTTATTTGCATTGTTGACATTTACAATGGCCTTATCTGTTAATGCAAAAGAGGTGTATTACAATGTGCTCAATTACGGAGCCAAAGGCGATGGGAAAACCAATAATACTACGGCAATTAATACTGCTATAGAGACTGCAGCAAAGAATGGAGGTGGAACAGTTTATTTCCCTGCAGGTAATTTTCTTTCCTATACTATTCATTTGAGAAGTAACATAACTCTATATCTGGATCAAGGTGCCATATTAATTGGAAATAAAGAAATGAACGGGATAGGATATGACCTGCCTGAGGAAGAAGATGCGTGGTATAAAAAGTTTCAGGATTTTGGACACAGCTATTGGAAAAACAGCCTCATTTATGGTGATAGCCTTCACGATATTGCCATCATAGGAAATGGAATGATCTGGGGCAAAGGACTGTACACATATGATAAGCCTGATATCAAAGGATCTGGCAACAAAGCAATCGGCTTAAAAAATTGCTATAACGTAACAATCAAGGATATCTCTATTCTTCATGGTGGCCACTTCTGTATCCTGGTTACAGGCGTCGATAATTTAACCATTGATAATGTTCGTGCCGATGCCGACCGGGATGCTTTTGATATTGATTGTTGCAAAAATGTTCGTGTTTCAAATTGTAATATTAACTCGCCTACAGATGATGGACTATGTTTAAAATCCTCTTTCGGACTAGGTTACGCACGTGCTACCGAAAATGTAACGATAACCAATTGCCAGGTGTATGGATATGATCCTGGTTCATTAATGAACGGAACATTTAAAACTGAATTTAAAGACGAAGATCCCGGGGCAAAACACAGTATTACCGGCCGTTTCAAGTTGGGAACAGAATCAAACGGAGGCTTTAAGAATATAACTGTTTACAATTGTGTTTTTGAGCATTCCCGTGGGATATGTATTGAGACTGCAGATGGAGGGGCGATTGAAGATGTGTTAATCAATAATATTACAATGCGCGATGTAACTGATGTTCCTTTCTTTATCCGATTAAATGCACGAATGCGTGGCCCAGAAGGTACTCTGGTCGGCATTTGCCGGCGCATCACTTTAAGCAATATCAATATTTACGATGTGGGAGGACGCCCCAAGTTTCCTGAAGTAGGCGCAGGAATGGTTATGGGCATTCCCGGTCATTACATTGAAGATTTGACACTAAGTAATATTCGTATCTACTACAGGGGAGGAGCGTCGAAAGAAGCCATTGATAAAGAGGTTCCTCAAAATATCAATATGTACCCCGATCCATATCGCTGGCACTCTATGCCTGCTTATGGAATGTATTTTCGTTATGTAAAAGGTTTGAGAGTAAGTGATGTTGTTCTGCGCTATATGAATCATGACGAGCGTCCTGCCTTTGTATTGGAAGATGTTCATGATGCCAGTTTTTACAATATTGATGCTCAAAAAGGTGATGGTGCTCCTCAATTCATTCTCAAAAATGTCACCAATTTTTCAACCCACCAGGTAAATGGAGTAGACGATACCAAATTAAAAAAAGTGGATAAGAAGGATCTTTAGCCAATGAGTAATAAGGCCGGGAGATTTGTACTTTAACCAGACTCTCCCGGGGTATTTTAAATCAGCACTCCTTAAAACTTTTCAAAAAGGTGTCATACCTAGCTCTTGAAAAAAATCCTTCTCCAACTTTTAACCTCTGTTCTCTTTTCCTTTTATTTCAAGCCTTTTATAATTTCCGCAAATTCATCTGCTTTCAATGATGCTCCACCAACAAGGCCTCCATCTACATCCTTCTTACCAAAAATTTCGTTTGCATTATTGGCCTTTACGCTTCCACCATATAATATTGAAATACTTTCTGCAATATCATTCCCATATTTTTGGGCAAAAACACTCCTGATATGTGCATGCATTTCCTGCGCCTGTTCTGCACTGGCAGTTTTGCCTGTACCTATTGCCCATATTGGCTCGTAGGCTACTACAAAATTATGAAGCGCTGATGATTCCAAGTGAAACAAGCTTTCTTTTATTTGGGTTTCCACATAAGCATTTTGTGTTTCAGCTTCCCTTATTTCTAATGGCTCGCCACAACAAAAAATAGGTTTCAATCCATTGCTTAAACAGATATCTACTTTTTGAGCCAGCATTTCATTGTCTTCCCAAAAGTATTCCCGTCTTTCACTGTGCCCAATAATTACAAATCCAATTTCACAAGAAGACAGCATAACAGCGCTTACCTCGCCGGTATAAGCTCCGGAAGCCTGGTTATAACAATTTTGCGCAGCAATAAAATATCCTGCATTGCTTTTTACTTTTTCACTGGCTAAAAGAAGATAAGGGAAAGGCACTCCAAAAACAACCTGCTGATCTGGTGAAAGCGAAATGTTTTTATTGGTGATTTCATCCAATAATTCATTGGCTTGTTGAAGTGTCAAATTCATTTTCCAGTTGGCTGCGGCAATTTGTTTTCTCATAATTTTTATTTTTTTAATAGATGGTTTTTAATATTTGTATTTCTTTTTCGGTTATTTCCTGGTTTTTTAATTTTTTCCAATTATTGATATCAGTAATCGCTTTTTCAAAAATATACTTTTCATTTCCCCATGAAAAATTATCAAAGAATTTTTTGGGGAATGCATTTCCAAAAACATTACAACAGATGCCTACAACGGTTCCGGTATTAAAAGAAGTGTTGATGGCACTACGACTATAATCTCCCATCAACAACCCGCATTTTATTCCGGCATTGATAAAGGTATTTTTTTCTTTACTCCACACGTTTACAATTGAAGCATTATTTTTCAGGTTAGAATTGCTGGCTCCCGCTCCCAAATTGCACCACTCTCCTATTACCGAATCGCCCAGATATCCATCATGAGCTTTATTAGAATAGGCCATTAATATTGAATTTTTTATTTCGCCACCAGCGAGGCAATATGGGCCAATAGTAGTAGCTCCATATATTTTGGACCCCATTTTCAGAACACTGTTTTCTCCAATTGAAATGGGGCCACGAAGTAAACATCCTTCCATTATTTCCACATTTTTACCAATATAAATAGGTCCTTTTTCCGCATTTAAAATTGAAAAATTAACTTTTGCCCCAGGCTCAATAAAAATATTTTCAGGACAAATAACCTGGTTGGAAGATGGGATATTTTCTGCAACCCTCCCGGCTGTAATCATTTTAAAATCTTGGTTGATGGCCCAATCATTGTATTCAAATAATTGCCAGGGATGTTCCAATATTTTGCCACCAGACATATAAGCCGACTTTTGTTTTTCAACAGAAATTTCTTTTATCATTTCAAAAGAAGGGACAAAATTGGCGGGAAATGTTATCGTCAAATCGTCCCCTGCATCGTGAGTTAAATTTTCAGAAGCAATGAATATTTTGCCCGGAAAATAAAACTGCCATTTTTGAAAAATAGTGAGGACACCTATTCTTACATGCGCTATGGAACGAACAACTCCAAAAGGGAAAAAAGAATTACCAAAAGAAATATCATCGAGCAAAATTCTCATTCGCTAAGCTACTTATTAATATTAAAATGCGTATGATGAAATAAAAATCCCCCAATGAAGGGGGATAAAAAAATCAAAATTAAAAAATCATTATTGCTTTTTTGCGTAACGTTTTTTGAACTTATCAATACGACCCGCAGTGTCTACCAGCATATTTTTACCGGTATAAAAAGGATGAGAAGTATTTGAAATTTCCAATTTTATTACAGGATATTCTTTACCATCTTCCCATTGTACTGTTTCTTTAGAAGCTGCAGTTGAGCGGCTCAAAAACATGGTACCGTTACTCATATCGCGAAAAACTACAAATCTGTAATTTGATGGATGTATGTCTTTTTTCATATTTTTTGTTTTTAACATGGATTTTGCCATGTATTTTTTAAAGGTGCAAAGTTAATGAATAAATAAATACCTGCAAAACGAAAAATCCAAACTCATTTCCTCACTTTGAGAATCGATGTATTAACATGCCTGGAACTACCTATTTCATATTAACAAACTGCAAAGCAAGGCCAAGATCCCAACCTTTGGAGGCTTGTATTACTGCCTGTAAATCATCAATTTTTTTGGAAGTAACTCTCACTATATCGTCCATGATGGCAGCCTGCACTTTAAAATTTCCGTCTTTAATCAGTTTTACTATTTTTTTGGCATCTACCTGGTTGATACCATTCCGTACCGGAATTTCCTTTTTTACAATTTTGCCACTTTGATACGGTTCTTTACTCAAATCATATATTTCAGCGGCAAGTCCTTGCTTCATACTTTTACTAATCAGCACATCTGTAATTTGAGACATTTTCATTTCACTGTCAGCTTCCAAATTTAGTTTAAACTCTTTTTTATTAAGGTCAATAACTACATGATTACCCTTAAAATCAAACCGGTTCTTAATTTCTTTTTCCACAGTGTTTATAGCGTTATCGAGAGTTTGAAGATCTACTTTACTTACAAGGTCGAATGATGGCATGACTGATATTTTTTAATTTATATATGGCAAAGATAAAAAATGACAGGCAGAATGCCTGTTGAAGCTTTTATTCTTTTTGCCTGTTCTAAAGGCAGATACTTCTGACACCAGGAAGTAAACTGATAAAAATAAAGTGGAGATTAACACAACTTACAATTTGCATGAATCCCCTCTTTATTAAAAATTAATTGTCTGTTGTTTTAACCCTGCTTTGTTCGTCAGAAGCGCCACCTGTTCTTCTATGCCGTTGGTTTTGCATTGGCTTTCCAAACCTATAGGAAAAGGTAAGTGATGCAATTCTACTGTCTTGCGTATTCCTGATATGCAGATCAATATCCTGGTAATTGACACTTCCTGAAAAATTTTGAGTTTTGAAAATATCACGTACACTTAATTTTAAACTTCCTTTCTTTTTTAATATTTGTTTTTGTACACCTGCATCCATTCTCCACATTGGGTTCATTACTATCTGGCCTCTTATTCCTTTTGATTGGTAAAACCCGCTTAATTCAGCACTCCACCCTTTTGAGAATTTGAATTGATTATTCATATTTGAAAAGAAACCGGTATTTTTTACATTAAGCATCCCACCGCTAAGTTGTCCTTTGTAAGTATCATGACTTACATTAGTATATAAATTGGTACTCCAGAATTTAGTCACAGGGAAATTGGCACTTATAGCAATTCCAAAATTCGATTTCGAAGCAATATTTTCCGGAGTCTGAAAGGTTTTTCTTTCACTGGTTATTTGCTTAAGTACCTGGGTAAAAACGTGATGAATTTCACTATAGTTAAGTGTAGTAGTTAAAAATCCATTATACGTATGGGATAATTCAAAATTGTCTGAAAACTGGGGTTGAAGCCCGGTGTTGCCTACCCGATAGGTATATTCATCAAGAAAATAATAAAACGGATTTAAATCCTGGTAAGCGGGCCGGTCAATTCTTCGTCCATAATTTAAAGAAAAGGTATTTTTGTCATCAGCAGCAAAACTTAAGTAAGCTGTTGGAAAAAGGTTAGTGTATCCTTTTGTAAAAACAGAATCGGGATGTGATGAATTTCCTTCCTGGTTACCTTTTGCGTTAGTATTTTCAGCACGCAAACCCGCCTGGAATCCCCATTTTTTTATTTGTTGACTATAATTTACATACGCAGCATTAATGTTTTCTTCATAAATAAAATGATTGGTTTTTCCTTCGTCTGTAACATATCCCGAAGGGGTATTATTTTGATAAAGAGCATCATTGTCTGTAGTAACGTAACTGCTTTTTAACCCTGTTTCTATTTTAGCTGTATTTTTAAGAGGGAATGTGAAATCAGTTTTTGCAGAATAAATTTTCACCTTTGAAGGCAGGTACCCTTTGAGTTCTGAAGGATCGGCTCTTACAGAAAAATCAGGATTTAAGAAATTGTTGATTAGAAGCTGATCAGATTTCTGATAGTAATCCAGGTAATCCAAATCCACGGTAAATTCTTTTCCGGCAGAATCAAAAACATGGCGGAGATTAAAATTGGTAGCAAAATTATTCGATTTTGTTCTTTCAGTATTTTTGGCAAGCACTATTGAATCAATCTGATTCTTTGAATTATTCAAATTGGTCTGATTGTTACTATTATTATCTGAAGGATTTAAATAGCCTGAAAATACCATTCCTACAGTAGTTTTCTTATTGGCATAAAAATCCATCCCCAACTTCAGATTATGATATTGACCATTGTTCTTCACAGAAGAATTTTGATCAAATATTGTTTCTATTTCTTTCGTGTTGGCATTCCTAAATTTTCTCAGGATGTACATTTCCTGCTTGTTTTGCCAAAGCGAATAACTGTAATTACTGAAAAGATTAAATTTCCCTGCCCGATAATTAAGATTGAAACTGTTATTGGTCTTTGTATAGATTGATTGTAGTATTGTCGAACTAATACTTCCATTCAGGCCTCTCAATTTATTTTTTTTCATCTTTATGTTGATAACTCCTGAATTTCCTGAAGCATCATATTTTGCAGAAGGATTGGTCATAATTTCAATTTGATCTATTGATGATGATGGCATATTCTTTAAAAGATTCGCCAAGTCCTGTCCGCTAAGATAGGATGGCCTGCCATCCATCATGATCATCACTCCCGCTTTCCCCTTCAGACTCACATTTCCATCCTTATCAACCGTTACACCTGGAGATTTTTCAAGTACTTCCAATGCCGTAGTCCCTGCATTGGTAATAGAGGCATCAACATTAATAACCGTACGGTCAATTTTCCTTTCAATAAAAGGCTTCTTAAACTCTATTTTTATTTCTTTGAGCGCTTTTACATTACCTTTTAAATGAATAATACCCGCCGAAACGGGAAATGTATCTTTAACGTTAAAAACCGGGCTATAGGTTTGCAGGTGTCCAGTAGAAGTAGCTAACAAATAATATTTACCGTAAGGAATATGATCAAATAAAAAATTCCCGCCTTTATCGGCAAGATTTATTTTCACCAGCACAGAATCATTGGCATTAAAAAGAGAGATTGTGGCGGCATCTATTATTTCCTGGTCGCCTCCATCCATAACAGATCCTTTTATAGATCCATAAGGGGTTTGTGCAAAGCAAAAGGAGGTGCTAATTAGCATTAAAATTGTAAAGAATGTTGACTTTTTCATTTTTATTATATTACTATGTTTTCAATATTACAATACAAAACTAAGTACTTTGTTTTACATAGTACATAGTCATACATGAATGGTAAATAATTTTATACAACTGGTAAGGATTTTATGTAAACGGATAAAGAAGATGGAAAGTTCAATTGACAGGATACACAAGTTGATTAAAATAAAACACTAAAAATTTAGAAAGTATTGAGATATGTAACAGGCTTCTCGAACTTAAATAGCAGATTGTGGAATAGGGTGATTTTTTTACAAATCATGACGATTATTATCAGAGATAAATTACTGATTTCATCAGAATTCAGTATTCCTATATCTTTTATTAAAGACAAAAATTCCTGCAATACCTGCGATGACCAATGCCGCAGAAATGAGTTCTGCTTGAGTGGGATGTATTCCAAAAATAGAATAAGTAGTATTCACACGAATAGTTTCTATCAAAAATCTTTCAATACCATTCATAATAAGATATATACAAAACATAACCCCAGGAACAACAATTTTCTTCCTTATCGCCCAAAGTATCAGGAATAAGAATCCACAGGAAATGATTTCATATAATGGAGTAGGGAATACCGGCTGTGGCAATGCCCGGCAATATTTCCCTTCACAGTCAGGCAATAGGATACCATCTTCATTCACATTATGCGGATAGGTATAAGCAAACAACCATGTAGGCAAAAAACCGGGGCCTCTGAAACTTTTATGTGGCACTTTATCCAGGGATTCTTCGTGGCGGTCGGTAACCATAGTAGTAGCACCCGAAGGATCAACCACAGAGCCATTTAAAAAATAAGTAGAATTTTCTTTTAGTTTCTGTTGAAACTGTTCAGGGGTTGCCGGAACCGAGTGCCCGGGAACATCACTTATGTAAGCGCTGTTAAAAATTCCCCAATCACCATCACCTGCCACCATACATCCTATTCTTCCAATTGCATAAGCAATCATAAGTGCGGGAGCTGCTGCATCAATCAAATGAAGAAGCCCGATACCTTTTTTTCTTGCATAAATTAAAATAGCAATTGTGGCACAGATAAGTCCTCCATAAAAAGTGAGACCGCTGGGTGAAAGTAAATTACCAATCGGGTCTTGGATGAACCTGTCCCAATTTTCAAAATTATCAAAAAGCTTGGCACCTATAATTCCAAATACCAAAGCGAAGATTACTATATCCCCAACCCTGTCATGAGGCCATATCCTGATCGTTCTTTTTTCTGGAACAGCAAGTTTCTGCTTATCCTTTTCACGGTATTTTAAATAAATAAGGACTGCAGCTACTATTACTCCCCCCACCCAACTACCTGATGAAGAAAAAATATATTCCTGCAAATCTACTCCCTGGTGACGGCTCTCGATAAAAGCTCCAATAAGTTTATACCCAAAAATAAAACCGACTAACCCGTTAATGAATAAATCAATAAAGGAAGCAGCCTTACCTGTAATGATAGTTTCTTCACGGGGAATTAGAAGACCTTGCTTTTCTTTACGCTTCAATTCCAGGGTTAAGAAATAAGCCGAAATAATAAATCCCAGGGCTACAAAGATTCCAAAAGTGTAAAAAATCTTGAATGCATTAATTTTCCAACCAAACC
This sequence comes from Bacteroidota bacterium, assembly GCA_030706605.1. GTDB lineage: Bacteria > Bacteroidota > Bacteroidia > Chitinophagales > Chitinophagaceae > Ginsengibacter. The sequence goes on along the minus strand of JAUZOE010000011.1, from coordinate 29,226 downwards.
AGTCATTAAGTGCGTAATATAAATTGGGATACATAGTAACCGTTTAGTTAAGGCTAATTAATTTTCTTCTTATCACCATAGAATAGCGTTAAAAGTAAATCAAACCCTGCATTTATTTTGCAGGGTTTAAGTATAAATTCTGCTTAGCAATACTCTTCAAAAGCAGCAACAAGATTACTTGAGATCATTTGTGCTGATGCTCCTTCTATATTGTGCCTTTCAAGAAAATGAACCAATTTACCATCTTTAAATAATGCAATAGATGGTGAAGAGGGAGGGTATGGCAACAAGTGTTCGCGAATTTTATTCACTGCCTCATAATCAAATCCGGCAAAACCTGTGGCCAAATGAGTGGGTCTTTTTTCGCTTGACTCAAGTGCCAGCAAAACGCCCGGCCGTGCAGTTCCTGCAGAACAGCCACAGACAGAATTGATCACTACCAATGTAGTACCATCCTGGGCTATCGCCTTATCAACTTGTTCATCAGTTACCAAATCAGAAAACCCATTTTGGATTAATTCTTCCTTCATTGGAATTACTATTTGTTCTGGATACATAGTTTAAATTTTAGGATGCAAATTTACGACACTTAAAGGTTAAAAAAACATTGTATTATTAATACGCTTCGGAAACATTGTCAGTCTCAGAAAGTAATAAATGCCATTATGCCTTATATATCCTTCTCTTAATCGAATTTTATGGATTGGTATTTATTTTGAGAATGAAATGACAAAATCATTTAAAAACTTAAAAAATATAAAAATCATGACAACACTAAAATTTAATCAACCCACTTTAAAATCACTCGACTATTTCCTGGACAATTTGTTAAACGACTTGCCAGCTTCCAGAACTAATAATACCTATTTTCCGGCAGTAAATATTTGGGAAACCAATGATAATTATCAATTGGAGTTTAATGTTCCCGGAAGAAAAAAGGAGGATTTTAAAATTACTGTTGACAAAAACATTCTTACAGTTTCTTTTGAAAAAAATGAAGAACAAAAAGAAGAAACCAAACAATTTATTAAAAGAGAATTTATTGCACAATCTTTTAAAAGATCCTTCACACTTGACGAAAAAATCAATATAGACAGTATTGATGCGGAATATGTGAACGGGCTCTTAATCTTATCACTTCCCAAAAAAGAAGAAGTAAAAGTGCAACCAAAAGAAATAGCTATTAAATAATCTCAGTAATAGAAAATAGTAACTTAAAAAAGGCTGTCGCAAAAGTGGGCAGCCTTTTTTTGACTATTCAAGTTATTTTCAAGATGACAGTTTATTTATACCCCAATATTTTGAGCATGCTTTGCGCAGTTTGCTCCTTTGCATAAACCCAATCAACCAGTTTCCCATTTTTATCATAATCAACTACAATATATTTTGGAGAAGGAATAAGGCAATGCTTGATACCGCCATAACCACTGATCTGATCCTGGTAAGCACCTGTGTGAAAAAAGCCAATATATAGAGGTTCGCCCTCGCCTACTTTTGGAAGAAATACTTCATTAATATGTTCTTCAGAATCATAATAATCATGACTGTCGCAGGTAATGCCCCCAAGTGTTACTCTTTGATATTCATTATTCCATTTATTTACCGGAAGCATCAGGAATTTTTCCCCTATACCCCAGGTGTCAGGGAGTGTAGTTATGAAAGATGAGTCAATCATATACCATGTTTCGCGGTCATTTTGCATTTTTTCTCCAATTACACTGTAAATATGTGCCATGCTTTCTCCTACCGTATAGCTACCAAATTCAGTAAAAATATTCGGCATCGGAACTTTGCTTTTTTTACATCCGACCTTAATATTCCTTACAATTTCATTAATCATAAACTGGTAATCATACTCAAATCCCAATGAATGTTTTATAGGAAATCCACCTCCAATATTAATGGAATCTAACTCAGGGCAAATTTTCCTAAGCTGGCAATAAAGATTGATCACTTTATTGAGTTCACTCCAGTAATAAACGTCATCTTTTATCCCCTTATTTAAAAATATATGCAGCATCTTTAGCTGGAACCTATGTTCATTACCTTCTATCTCATCCACATAGAATTCGAGAATATCTTTTACGCGTATGCCTAATCGTGAGGTATAAAATGGGAAATTAGGTTCTTCTTCTGCGGCTACACGTATCCCAATATTAAAAGGCACCCGAACCGATTTACGGTAGGCTTTTAATTCATCTTTATTGTCAAGAATAGGAATTACGTTTTTAAAGCCTGTATTTAATAAGCGGGCAATGCGGCTGGTATATGATTTTTGTTTAAACCCATTGCAAATAATAAAAGTATCTTTTGTGATTTTCTTTCTTTCATATAGCTTATTAATAATTTCAATATCATAAGCGTAGGAAGTTTCCAGGTGAATATCATGTTTCAAAGCTTCTTCAACAATGAAAGAAAAATGTGAACTTTTAGTACAATAACAATAATTGTATTTCCCTTCGTATTTGTGCTTTTTAATGGCATTTGCAAACATTTTTTTTGCCTTATTGATTTGCATACCAATTTTTGGCAAAAAAGTAAATTTTAAAGGTGTGCCGTATTTATCAATTAATGCTTTTACATCTACATCATTATATTGAAGGTAACCTTCTTTAAGTTCATAGCCTTCCTGTGGAAACTTAAAGGTTTGCTGTACGAGGTCATTGTACGTATTATTCATTAAAAAGTATTAACTGCTTTTAAAATAGTTACAAATGTAAATGAAGATGTATTCATACAAATAAAAAAACCGCCTCATTTTTTTGAAGCGGTTGGATTATAGTTTACAATATCGTGCAAATTATTTCACTGATACAATAAGGCTCTTAAAACTTTCAGGCTCATTCATAGCCATATCTGCAAGTATCTTCCTGTTAAGATCAATATTTTTTTCTTTCAGTTTAAACATGAACTGGCTGTAATTCATACCTTCAGCCCTTACTGCTGCATTGATACGGGCAATCCATAATGCACGGTATTCACGTTTTTTTAATTTACGACCTACATAACTATAAGTCATACCTTTTTCCATTACATTCTTAGCAACGGTATAAACATTTTTTCTTTTCCCATAATAGCCTTTAGCAGCTTTAAGAACTTTTTTCCTTCTGGCCCTTGATGCTACAGCATTTGATGAACGTGGCATAATTAATATTTTTTGATTGTATTTTTAGATCCGGAATTTCCTTTCTAAAATAAATTATTTATTGAATTGATTTCTTTCTTTTCCTATCAGGAAGCGAACACAAACTTTTATTTCATCCTGAGCAGCCTCATCACAAATGGCCTGTTGGCAGAACTTACTGAGCCTTTTTTTCGCATATTGCGTTTACGCTTAGTAGTTTTTTTGGTCAGAATATGTCGTTTAAAAGCTTTTTGAAAAGTAATTTCACCGGTACCGGTTACTTTAAAGCGCTTCTTGGCGCTAGAGTTGGTTTTAACCTTTGGCATTTTCTAATATTTTATTTTTACACCCTTACCGGCGTCCCGAACAGACGGGAACTTATGGAGCCATGTGGGCAATATGTTTTAAAAAAGACTTTTTCAGCTAAAACATAAAAAACTGAATCGGGCGCAAAGGTAGGATATTATTTTAAATAAAAACTGAAAAATTGGAGGCTGGACAGGAAAATATTTTTCGTTATTTGGATGCTGGAGGTGGAGTCAGGTCATTATTTTCGTGTTGCAGGTTGTGAAGAAAATTAACGCCTATATGATCGTACAGGGAATGTTTATCCACCAGCAGGGAAACAATACTTGCCACTAGCGCTGCAATCATTAAATGAAAAATCACGCTATTCCTGTCTGTCATTTCAAGGACAAGGATGGCGGAGGTGAAAGGAGTGCGGGTAACGCCCGTTAACAACCCCACCATACCACAAAGAATAAGCAGGTTAGACCCCGAAGCAGAAACCCCTAGCCATCCGGCAAGTAACGATCCCACCCCTGCACCTGCGCCAAGTGCAGGTGCAAATATACCCCCAGAGGCATCGGTGGTAAAACTTAAGGTGGTTCCAAGAATCCGAAAAATAGCCGTGTACCAGTGAACATTTTTATTTACAGTAAAAAGTGATGTCGTCATTATCTGCTTTCCAGAACCCAGGATACGGGGATCGAAGAAAAATGCTATAGCCGCAATTATAATACCGCAGGATAATGCATATAAAATATGCTGGTTCTTCCCTTTGAATTTTTTTTTCCAATCAAAGATTATCAATATAACTTTTGACATTAAACTCCCTAATAATCCCGCAATGGCAGCTACCAGTAGCACCGGGAAAATTATCAGCTTTGAAAGATGCGTAACGTCGGGAAACCCAAGATATAAATAGGAACCCAACAAGCCCTGGGCTGTTAAACCGGCAATAATAACCGCGGTAAAAAGTGATGTTTTGAAATAGCTAAAATGAACTTTTGTTAATTCTTCCACTGCGAAAACGATTCCACCCAAAGGAGTATTGAAAGCTGCTGCCAGTCCTGCTGCTGCCCCTGCCATGATCATGTTCCGCTTTGATATTTTCGGCCACCAAGACGGCAACCACTCATTTATCTTTCTGAAAATAGTGCCAGCCATTTGTATGGTAGGCCCTTCTTTCCCTATAGCACCACCGCCGAAAATCATAAAAAAACTTGATAAAATTTTTATCACTAGGATTCTCAAGCTTAATAATTTCCCCACTTTTTTATCGTGCCGCGGATTGGCTAATTCAATAGCTGCCATTACCTGCGGAATACCACTCGTGCGGGCATTGGGTGCGAAGCGTATTACTAACCACCAGGCAATTAAAAAACAAACCGGCGACAAAATAAAGATCGCCCAATTATGGTGATGAAAAATGCTCAAGCCCAGGTATTCCAGATAAGCAAAAACTTTTGAATAAAAAACAGCAGTCAATCCTGTAATAATGGATGCGACCCAAAATGGAAGCGCCTGTAATATATTCCGTTTGATTTTTTCATTGTTTATCCTGTCAAATGACCTTTTTAATACTTTTCTAAAAGTTTGAAATGCCCTTGAATAATAATTTCCCATTTAACTTTCCCTCAAGAATATGAAATAAATTTCCATCAAGATACTATTATTTAGTAAATATTCATGCTTTAATTAAAATTAACCACTGCTCTGCTTCTACTCCTCTCCTGAAATTCATACACCGAAATTTTTCTACAGTCAAATATTTTATCTCCCGGCAATGGAAAATTATAAACCAGCTTATCAATAACTCTAAATGCAGTTTTTTGCTTATGGTTTTCCCTCAATGCTTCCGGCTATAAACTAAAAAAAATTTGGAGGAAAAGAAACTATAGCTACAGGAGAAACTCACTTTTAAAGGATTTCGTCCAGGCTTCCTTTATATTGATCCACTTGCTTAGGATTATCAGGCTTACTAGCTAATTCGCCCAATCAGCGTAAATCAGTTCATCCTGTAATTCGGAAACTGATAGTTCCATGCTTAAATCGTTATTTGATGATCATGATTTTTTTGTAATTACCTTTGCTCAAATTTTATTTAAAAATAAAAATTATTTGTCCGGAATTAATGTACGAGAAGCTCCTGAAATATATTGAAAAAATCAATCAATGGCGTAAAGTTAGAATTTCAAATTCCAATTTTTTAATAATTGCTGCAGCCGTTGTTGGCATTTTGGGAGGAATCGCTTCATCCGTTTTAAAGGAGCTTACTCACCAGGTTGCCAGCTTTCTTGAAAACGATTTGCATTGGGAATATAAATACTATCTCTATTTTTTCTTCCCACTCATTGGAATTTTTCTTACTGTTTTTTACATACACACGTTTATCAGGCGTACAAAGTTCAAACACGGCATTGCACCAATTCTTTATAACATTTCCCACAATTCCAGTAAGGTTGATTTTCACAACATTTACAGCCAGGTGATTACCAGTGCTTTAACTGTTGGCCTTGGAGGATCTGCAGGATTAGAGGCCCCGGCCGTATCCAGTGGTGCTGCGATTGGTTCTAATATCGGCCGCTTTTTTGGGCTGAACTACCGGGAAACCTCACTATTGTTGGCATGTGGGGGAGCAGCAGGCATTTCAGGTGCATTTAACAGCCCTGTAGCCGGGATGATCTTTGCCATTGAGGTAATATTGCCTGAATTTTCGATACCTGTAATGATTCCTCTGTTAATAGCTTCAGCCTTCTCCACAGTTGTTTCACAACTAATTTATACAGAACCTTTATTTGTGTTGGTAACAGGAGATTGGGTCATGCATGCTTTTGGGTATTATATTGCCCTAGGTATCCTTGTTGGTATTTATTCCGTTTATTTCAGCCGCCTTAATACCTATTTGTCCAGGGTTTTCGGGAAAATTAAAAATAAATACAACAGGGTATTGATCGGTGGTATTACCCTAGGAATTATGATAGCACTGATCCCGGCCCTTTATGGAGAGGGATATATTACGATTCAAAAATTATTGGACGGTAAATTTGAATCACTACTGGCAAACAGTTTTTTTTCAAAATACCAGACAATTTCCTGGGCTATTTTATTATTTGGAATATTTACGGTAGTCGGAAAATCACTTGCCTCCATCATCACACTGGGAAGTGGCGGCAATGGTGGTATGTTTGGCCCAAGCATGGTGGTAGGAGGTTTATTAGGTTTCGTCTTTGCTTTTGGCCTGAATCAAACGGGGATGGTTCACCTTAATGTTACACATTTTATTATTGCGGGCATGGCAGCATCTTTAAGTGGCGTAATGCACGCCCCACTGACAGGTATCTTTCTTGCTGCCGAAATAACCGGGGGTTATGCGATGATGGTACCTTTGATGATGGTATCCGCCATATCCTATTTTATTAACAAAGGAATTCTAAAATATTCCATTTATACCAAAATATTAGCTGAACAGGGAAATTTAGTAACATTGGAAAATAAAGACCACAATGTACTAAGAAGAATAAAATTAAAATACCTTTTAGAGAAGGATTTTGTGATTCTTAGTCCCGATGATACTCCCCATAGCCGCAGCTTTGATATTGTGCATACTTCCAGGAATATTTTCCCCGTGGTTAACCAGGAAGGTGAATTAACAGGTATAATTTATAGTGACCAGTTATTGGAACTACTGGTGAGTGAAAATGCAGAGGACCATAGCCGCCCTATTAAAGACATAGCCCACCCACCCGACAGGGTTATTAATGTAGATACGAATATGTCCGAAGTAATGCAAATAATGGACAGCATGGATACACGTATTCTACCTGTAATCAGCCGGGATAATCAATATCTTGGATTTGTAACAAAAAATAGCATCTTTACTAAATACAGGCACATACTTAAGCGGCAGGGAAATGAAATTTTATAAAATAGGTTGTTATTGGCTCTATTGAATACTTTGCTATGCCGAGATAATTGTTGGATAACCTACCCTACTTTGGGATAACCGGGAAACTTGAAAAATGATTTATGTAGCTTCAACCCCAACCCTGTTGCCTACCTTTTTGATGATGGACTTCAAAGAAATAACCGATGAGTCTGTCTTTGTCTAAAAATAATTTATGAAGAAAGCCACCGGGAAAACGGTAAATTGAACTTATGCTTATCACAAATTCATTATTATCTTTCCCAAACAAAAAAAATTTAAACGAAAATAATGACAGGAAAAATATCATTATTCAGAAGAATATTAATTGCAGTAAATAGTATAGTAATCCTTGCATACTTAATCACCTGCCTGGTTCCATTTGTCAATACCGGCGAAAACTGGATCATGGCTTTTCCGGGGCTTATTTTCCCTTTCTTGGTTTCCGGTCTTATTATTTTTATTATCATCTTGATTTTCCTAAAGTCAAAATGGGGATGGATTTCTCTGGTGGCTTTACTCATGGGTTTTCAGCAAATCCTCGTTGTATTTAGTTTCAATCTGCCTAAAACCTTCAAACAGGATAAGAAACCCAATACCTTAAGGGTTATCCAGTGGAATGTTACCAGTTGGGATGAAGGAAATAAAAAGGCTTTTGGGGGAAATAGCTTTCGATTGCCTATGCTCGAATTAGTAAAAAAACAAAACGCAGATATTCTTTGTTTTGAAGAATTTTTCGAACCAAAAGATACAGGCTATTTTAAACCCAATATATCAGCTATCATTCAAATGGGATTCCCCTATTATTATTTTGTAAGACTAAGTACTGATGAAGATGAACACCAAACAGGAACTGCTATTTTTTCGAGATATCCCATTATTGATTCATCCAGTTTCAGTTATAAAAGAAATTATACTGGTGAACACTTACTTTATATTGATATAAAAATTAAAGACAAAATTTTCAGAATATTTGCCACTCATTTACAACCTGTTTATTTTGACGAATCTGAGTATCATATATCTAACTGGATGAATTCAGCAAAAGAAACAGATTTTGGCTATACCAGCTCTCTTTTAACAAGATTTAAACGAGGTTACGAATTTCGTTACAATCAGGCAGATTTTACCGGTAAAAAAATAGCCGAAAGTCCATACCCGTCAATTGTATGCGGCGATTTTAATGATGTACCCAATTCAAGTTCGTATTTCCTGGTAAAAGGGAATTTACAGGATCCATTTCTTAAAAAAGGTTCTGGTTTTGGGAGAACTATTCCTTTTATTTCGTCAACCTTACGAATAGATTATATTTTTGCTGATAAAAAATTTAAAGCAAAACAATTCCAGGTAATTCATGTTCCTTACTCTAATCATTACCCGATTGAAACAGATCTTGCCTATTAAAAACATTACCTGGGTTCAAAATGATTTTTTAAAGCAATTTTAAATGTCAAAATTTAAACAATCCGTATTCAGAAAATTATTAGTTATTACCAACTGCTTTGTAATTCTCATTTACCTGCTGGTTTGCCTTGTCCCTTATATCAATACCAAAGAGTATTGGGTTATCGCTTTACCGGGCCTGGCTTTTCCTATTATATTTTTCGCACTTTTTTGTCTTATTCTTTTATGGGCAATTTTAAAATCAGGATGGGCATGGGTTTCCTTAATCGCCCTGCTCCTGGGATTTCAACAAATAATTGCAGTATTCTCATTTCATTTGCCTGGTCAATTTTCTCCCCGCAAGCCGACCAATAGCATAAGGGTTTTGCAATGGAATGTGTCGAGCTGGGATGAGGATAATAAAAAAAGAAAAGAGAAAAAAGGAGAACACAGTTTTCGCCCTTTGATGATGAATTTATTAGAGAAACAAGATGCAGATGTTATGTGTTTCGAAGAATTTTTTGAATCTGCAGATACGGATTATTTTAAGTCCAATATTTCAGCTATTACTAAAATGGGATTCCTTTATCATTATTTTGTTCCTAGCGAAAATTATAAAAATGATTACGAAAGTGGAATTGCCATTTTTTCAAAATACCCCATGATTGATTCTGCAAAATTCGGATTTAATCCAGAAAAATCAGATGAACATTTGCTTTATACGGATATAAAAGTGAACGATAAAATATTCAGGATATTTGCCACACATTTACAATCAGTTCATTTTGAAAGTTCTGAATACCAAAGTTTAAGCAGACTAAAACGGGCAACAGATCCCGGGTTTCATGAATCCCGGACAATTGTATCTAAATTAAAAAGAGGATATATTGCGCGTTATAACCAGGCAGAGCTGGTTGAACAAAAAATTGCCGAAAGCCCCTATCCCGCATTCATTTGCGGCGATTTTAATGATGTGCCTAACTCAAGCACTTATTTTAAGGCGAAAGGAAAACTGCAGGACACATTTCTTAAAAAAGGATACTGGATAGGACGCACCTTTCGCTTTATTTCACCCACTTTGCGAATTGATTATATTTTGGCTGACAAACGATTTAAAGTAAACCAGTTTCAGACAATACATGTCCCCTACTCAGATCATTACCCTGTAGAAACTGATCTCCAATATTGATAGCAATATTTAAAAATATTAATTATCTTTTTTTATCAGTTAATACTTTTCTAAGAACATCAACAGCATCAGCAATAGCTTCTTCGAAAGATACAGCATGTTTCTTTACATATTCATCATTACACGGCACTACCAACCTGACATCGCACACTTTACTATCAATACTGTTTCCATCTTCAGTTAAAGTTACTTCTGCACTTATAATGGAATCATCAAAATGTGCCAGTTTGCTAACTTTATCTTCCACAAAATTTTTAAGATCATCACTGGCTTTAAAGTGCAATGTTTGTAAGTTGATTTTCATAGTTTCTTATTTAAATTTTAAAAAATATATACTATATTAAGCATTAATAATATTGGAAAGATAACGAGAATAGGAATTTTCTAAATTACCATTTGCGATGTTTATGAAAATAAAAGGATTTATATAGCAAAATAGCCGGATAGCGAATAGAAAACATAGGCTATTTTTATAGAGGCTCTATAAAAGAATCATGAATCAAAAAATTCACATTCTTAATCCATGATTCTTCATTTGTAACTTTTATTTCTTAAATATCAGTTGCCTCTCCATAAGCCACCGCAGTTGCTTCTTTCACAGTTTCACTCATTGTCGGGTGTGGATGAATCGCATTTAATATTTCATGGGCAGTAGTTTCCAGCTTACGGGCAACTACTACTTCAGCAATTAATTCCGTAACATTATTACCTATCATATGGCATCCTAATAATTCACCATACTTTGCATCATAAATTATTTTTACAAATCCTTCCGGAGATCCGGCAGATACTGCTTTACCACTGGCGATAAAAGGAAATTTGCCTACTTTAACTTCGTATCCCGCATCTTTAGCAGCTTTTTCTGTATAGCCTACAGAAGCTATTTCGGGTGAGCAATAAGTACATCCGGGTACATTATTATAATCAATATGACCTGGTTTTTCACCGGCAAGATGTTCTGCTGCATTAATGCCTTCTTTGGTGGCTTTATGCGCAAGAGCCTGGTGAGGTGTACAATCACCGATAGAATAAATTCCCGGAATATTAGTTTGTTGATTGGCATCTACGATAATTCTTCCTTTATCTGTTGCAATGCCCAACTCTTCCAAACCAATATTTTCAATATTAGCGGTAATACCCACAGCGCTTAACAATATATCTGCTTCAAGGGCAACTTCGCCTTCGGGAGTTTTTATGGTAGCTTTTACGCCGTCACCACTGGTATCTACACTGGTAACTTCACTATTAGTCATTATACTGATACCTTGTTTTTTAAAACTTTTTTCCAATTCTTTAGAAATATCTTCATCTTCCACAGGAACTATTCTTGGTAGAAATTCCACTATGGTCACCTTTGTTCCCATACTGTTATAAAAATAAGCAAACTCAGTACCGATAGCTCCTGACCCAACTACAATCATAGATTTTGGCTGATCAGGTAAATTCATGGCATCTCGGTAGCCAATTATTTTCTTACCATCTAATTTTAGCGCCGGCAATTCTCTTGCTCTTGCACCGGTAGCAATAACGATGTTAGCAGCTTCCAATACTTGCTTATTACCGTCAGCAGCAGTAACTTCAAGTTTATTAGCGGCTATTAATTTTCCGTTGCCCATTATCACGTCAATTTTATTCTTCTTCATCAAAAACTGGACACCTTTATTCATTTTATCTGCAACCCCTCTGCTGCGCTTAATTACATTACCAAAGTTTTGTTTGGGATCATTTACTTCTATTCCATAATCTGCAGCATGCTTGGCATATTCAAAAACCTGGGCGCTTTTAAGTAGGGCTTTTGTAGGAATACAGCCCCAATTGAGGCATATACCTCCAAGATTTTCACGTTCTACTATCGCTACTTTTTTGCCTAATTGTGAAGCCCTGATTGCCGCCGGATATCCGCCCGGACCACTGCCCAATACTATTAAATCGTATGCCATTTGAGTATAAATTTGTTATTTGAAAATGATATTTAAAATCGCTGCGAAAATACTTTAGAATATGCAAAGCACAAAAACTGTATCTTATTGGATTATTGCAAAATAACGGGAAGGCGTATGCAACTTTAATTCAATATTTGCAATCATTTAAATAGCTCAGCATGAAAAATATATTATATTTTACTTCCCTTATTTCTATTTTCATAATAACCGGTTGCAGTACTTCCAGGAAATTAAACAAACCTGCAGAAACTAAAACAAGCGAGATTCGCAGCACAATTATCATCAAAAAGAAAGTGCCTTCGTATGCTATCGACACCAAAAATATTTCTGCCAATAAAATAGTAGCTTTTGCAGAAAAGCTAATCGGCACAAAATATGCTTATGGTTCGGCCATAAAAGAAAACGGGTTTGATTGCTCGGGGTTTATCAGTTATGTTTTCAACCATTTTAAAATATCTGTTCCACGCATTTCATCCGATTTTACAAATACGGGTGCAGAAATCCCAATAGAAAAAAGTAAAAGAGGCGATATTATTTTATTTGCCGGAACTAATCCCAAAAGTGGTGTAGTTGGTCATATGGGCATCATTACAGAAAATAAAAAGGGTGAAATAAAATTCATACATGCCTCTGTAAGTAAAGGAGTGATGATCTCAGAAATGAACTCTTATTTTATTCCACGGTTTGTAAAAGTAAACAGGATATTTTCCGTTTTTGATTAAGGGTAATATTTTATTCGCCCAGGCCAAATTGAAAGATCTTTTTTTACCAGGAATATTAAAAACAAAAGCAAAATTCAACAATATTTTTTTACTTAATTTTGGCACATTGGTTTTAAAATAAATTTTAAATTACTTTTATGAGCATGGTAGATTTAATAATGCCCAAGTTGGGAGAGAGCATCATGGAAGCCACTATTTTAAAATGGCATAAAAAGCCGGGAGATAAAGTGGAACAGGATGAAACTGTGCTTGATATTGCTACGGACAAAGTTGATAGCGAGGTACCTTCTGTTGCGGAAGGAATTATTACAGAAATACTGTTTAAAGAAAATGATGTAGTGCCCATAGGATCCGTAATAGCAAAAATTGATACAGGAGTTGAAACTGGTCAGACTGAAAATATAAAAAAATCCGTTTCCTCTCCACAATACGAAGATGCCAATGTGGTAGAAGAAGTCCCTTACCAACCTGAAGAAAAAAAATCCACGGGTAATGGCAGTTTTGGCATCCGTTTTTATTCTCCCTTAGTTTTGAATATTGCCGCAAGTGAAGGCATTTCCATGAGCGAACTTGAGCATATGGAAGGCACCGGGCAGGATGGAAGGGTTAGCAAAAAGGATATTATGGCTTATCTGGAAGACAGGAAGAATGCACCACAACATAAACAGGCGGAACCGACACATACAACAGAAGTACAAGAATTACCCGCAGAAACATCGAAACATGAATACCAGGCTCCCACTATTTTTTCGGGGAATGTAGAAATTATTGAAATGGATCGCATGCGTAAGATGATTGCCAAACATATGATTGACAGCCAGAATACAAGTGCACACGTTACCAGTTTTATAGAGTGTGATGTTACAAACCTTGTTTTGTGGCGCGAAAAAGTAAAGAAAGATTTTGAAAAACGTGAAGGAGAAAAAATAACTTATACCCCTTTATTTATAGAGGCAGTTGTAAAATGTATTAAGAAATATCCCTTAATTAACAGTAGTGTTGATGTAGATCGCATCATAGTAAAAAAAGATATTAATATCGGGATGGCCACTGCAATGCCCTCCGGAAATCTGATTGTTCCTGTTATAAAAAATGCTGATCAATTAAATTTAACCGGGCTTGCCAAACAGGTAAACGGACTTGCCAATTCTGCACGAAATAATAAATTAAATCCTGGTGATACTGCAGGCGGAACATTTACCCTAACCAATGTTGGAACATTTGGCAGCCTCATGGGAACTCCAATCATTAACCAGCCTCAGGTTGCCATCATGGCCGTGGGAGCTATTAAAAAACGCCCGGTAGTTATTGAAACCGAACAAGGTGACAGCATTGCCATTCGCCATATGATGTTTATTTCCTTAAGCTATGATCACAGGATCATCGATGGCTCCCTGGGATCTATTTTTTTAAGTGCAGTTGCTAAAGAATTAGAAAATTTTGATGGGAAAAGAAGTTTGTAATATAGCTGCCGAAATTATCATAAAGTGGTTATAAGTTCATTTGAAGATCAGGCATTGCTATCATATTATTGCAGATGCCGGTTTACAATTCTGATCTCCATTTATCTCGATCCTCAGGGCTAAATTTCCATGGAGCAAAGTTATTTTCAATATTACTGAACATGCTATTCCATTCTGCAGGCGCATCACTTTCTTCCATTACCAGGGAGCGTCGAAGTTCAAAAATAATACCCAGCGGATTAATACTAACAGGACATTCTTCCACGCAGGCATTGCATGAGGTGCAGGCTCTTATTTCTTCCGTGGTAATATAGTCATGTAAAAGGGTTTTCCCGTCATCAGTAAATGAGCCATTGATCTTTATATTTTTTCTTACCTCTTCCATTCTGTCTCTGGTATCCATCATTATTTTTCGCGGACTCAATAGTTTACCGGTAATATTAGCAGGGCAGGCGGCCGTGCACCTTCCACATTCAGTGCAGGTATAGGCATCAAACAAATTTTTCCAGCTTAAATCAAAAATATCTTTTGCACCAAATTTCTGCGTCTGAGCTTCAGGGTTAGCTGGGGCAAGTTCTGGTTTAAAAATATATTGAACTTCTTTTTCAATGCTCTCCATATTTTGCATTTCCCCCTTTGGTACAATAGGCTTATAATAAGCATTAGGAAAAGCAAGCAAAATGTGAAAATGCTTACTATAGGGAAGATAATTTAAAAAAGCAAAAATACCGGCAATGTGCAACCACCAGCAGGTGCGCTCAATACTTACTAAAGAAGTACCCGAAATACTTTGCAGCATGGGAGCCAGAAAACCTGATAAAATAAAATTACCATGATCCGGATAATGCAGATTTCCCTGCAATTGCAAAGCCCTGTCAGCAGAGTTCATCGTTAAAAATAAACTCATCAAAATAATCTCTGCAATAAGAATTAAATTCGCATCCCTGTGCGGCCAGCCAGCCATCTCCCGCTTCATAAAACGCTTTAATTTCAAAACATTTCTTCTTATCAAAAAAATCACACACGCCAGCAAAACAGCCATCGCCAGTATTTCAAAAAAATTAATAACGAAAGTATAAAACCCGCCGAGAAAGCCGGCAAACATGCGATGTGTTCCAAAAATACCATCCAATACAATCTCTGCAACTTCAATATTAATAATGATAAATCCTGCATAAATTACAAAATGCATAATCCCTACCAATGGATACCGAAACATTTTCTTTTGCCCCAAAGCCAGGAGTAGTAAATTTCTCAGACGCTCTTTTTTATGCCCGCTTATCACTTCTTCGCGGCCTAAATGAATATTAGCAGAAATCTCTTTTACCTTAGTAACAAAAAAGAAAATTGCGAATCCCGTTAAAAGAATAAATAAAATTTGCTGTACAATTTGCATATAATAATATAGAATGCTAAGATACTCTTTTGTAACTGATTGTTCAGTATGAAACAAGGGTTAATTAAGACACAGGATTTTTTATAATTTTGCGCTTTTTACATCGTACATTGTAAATTAAAATCATTCACTATAAATTGTAATTATGCCCGCTAATTTTATCATGTCCAAAGAAATAGCTTATAGAAAAATACAAAGAATAGCTTATGAAATTACCGAACATAATATAAACGAAAAGCAGATCATAATCGCAGGTATCAAAAAAAACGGATTAATTATCGCTAATATTCTTCACGGATTTTTAAAAGAAATTTTCAAAGGTGAAATCATAGTAATTGGGATCAATCTTAATAAAAAAGATCCCAAAAATGCTTCTGTTTCTGATGAAATTGATTTTGAAAATAAAATTGTAATCATAACAGACGACGTTGTCAACTCCGGTAGGACTTTATTATATGCATTAAAGCCATTCCTCGATTTTTATCCTAAAAAAATACAAACACTGGTTTTAGTTGAAAGAAGCCATAAAGAATTCCCGGTAACACCCGATTATGTCGGGCTGTCTATTTCTACTGCTTTATCTGAAAAAATTATTGTAGAAACGGAGGGTGGCGAAATATTAGGAGCGAGGATAAATCCTTAACCTGCAGACATATTTCTTTTCCGGAGAAAAAAGAATTAAAAAACCAACCAATGGCCTTTAAAACTGCCCTTAGAAAATTCTAATGTGGGTGTAGGAAATTTGAAAGAATTCAATACAAATAATAAGATTTTTATTCCTTTTCTATTGGTTCGTATTTTAGTAAAGTCTATATCCGGAGCAAGGTACCATTGACGATAACGTTCAATATCACTCCGGTCAAAAATCACATTCCCGTTTTTATCTAAAGCGATATTACTCCTGGCTCCAAACATGCCTTCAGCACCATACCCAACTGACACATTCAGCCAACGGGGCAATTTTGTCTCAGGAAAAAAAGATTGAATATTGGCGCTAAACCAATATGATTGAGCATTGTAGTCTTTTATGGCTCTTTCCGCTTCTGTATTTCCATATAAATCATTGGCTCTTGCGTTTAAATCTGCTTCCTTATAATTTCTCTTGTGAGTTGAAAATTTGATTTTAATCTTTTGCTCGTTCCATGCCAGCTCCTGGGAAATAAATGTTGCAGATCCCACTATGTTAGCAACAAAGTCTCCGGGGCTAAATCCATATTCAGAAGAAAATCCATCCAGAACTTCAATGATAGACTGATAAGCAACACCACTTAACCCACCAAGCCAGATTCTTTTTTTGCGTGAAAGTCCCGCCCATCTCCACATTTCCATAGTTGCATTACTCTCAAGATAAGCGCTATAAACATGGCCAACTTTGTCCATCTGTAACCATTCTGCATCATCATTAAAAAAATGAAAACCAGACCTGGGATATTTTGAATACCAAATAGAATTGAGCGCTATCAAAGTGCCGCCATAACCGACTATATTAGCAGCCGTAACTAATCTTACCCGATTTTTATTATAAGGATATTTTGAAGAATCTTTATAATTTTCCAATTTATTTAAGGTAATACCCGGCTTGAAAGTATTTTGCGAATACCCAACTGTCAATGAAAAAAAATAAAAGAAAAAGGGTAGTAGAAAAATAATTATTTTCCTATGGATTGATAAAAACATTCGGCAAAAATACGGGGAATGTTTATTCATAGATTCAAATAAAGCAAAAATGAATATCTTCAAATTGTAAAATAATAAATCATGCAAGAAAAAACAGAAAAGAAAATAAACGAATGGCTTACTGGCAACTATGATGAAACTACAAAAAACGAAATTCATCATCTGCAAAAAGAAGATCCGGCTCAACTGGAAGATGCATTTTATAAAGACCTGGAATTTGGTACCGGAGGCCTTCGCGGCATCATGGGAGTTGGCACTAACCGGATGAATAAATATACCGTAGGGATGGCAACCCAGGGTTACGCCAACTATTTAAACCAATGTTTTAAAGAAGTAAAAGTAGCTATTGCTCACGACGTAAGAAATAACAGCCGACAGTTTGCAGAAATAGCCGCGCACATATTTGCAGCCAATGGAATTAAAGTTTTTTTATTTGAATCTATCCGGCCCACTCCAGAATTGAGTTTTGCAATTCGGCAATTAGGTTGCCAGGGCGGAGTGGTCATTACAGCATCACATAACCCAAAAGAATATAATGGCTACAAAGCTTACTGGGATGATGGCGGACAAATGGTGCCGCCTCATGATAAAAATGTAATTACTGAAGTAGAGAAAATCAAAAACCTGGATGATGTAAAATGGGAAGGCAAAGAAGATAATATTACCATCATTGGAAAAGATATGGACGAAGCTTATCTTGACATGGTGAAAGGATTGAGTGTAAATCCCGACATCTGTGCCAAACAGCATGACCTTAAAATTGTGTACACTCCTATACACGGCACAGGTATCGCTCTAGTGCCCAAAGCGCTGGCTTCATTTGGATTTGACAATGTTCATATCGTGGAAGAGCAAGCGACCCCTGACGGAAATTTCCCCACGGTAATTTATCCCAATCCGGAAGAAAAAGAAACCATGAGCATTGGTTTAAAGAAAGCAAAAGAACTGGATGCGGATATTTTGTTGGGTACCGATCCTGATGCTGACAGAGTAGGTGTTGGCGTAAAAAATAATCATGGAGAATGGGTATTATTAAACGGAAACCAAACCGCCCTGCTGGTCTTTAATTACATAATTGAAGCCCGGAAAAATGAAGGCAAAGCAAGATCCAATGATATGGTCATAAAAACCATTGTCACCACAGATATGATAGACGTAATTGCCCAAAAAAATAATATAAACTGCTACAATGTACTCACCGGTTTTAAATGGATTGCAGAATTGATAAGAGAAAAAGAAGGAAAAGAAAACTATGTAGTGGGTGGAGAAGAAAGCTTTGGGCTGATGATAGGCGATAAAGTACGCGATAAAGATTCTGTAAGTGCTGTAGCCATCATTTGTGAAATGGCAGCAGTAGCAAAAGAAAAAGGCCAAACACTTTTTGATAAGTTAATAGAGTTATATGTGGAAAATGGATTTTATTACGAACAACTTATTTCTCTTACGAAAAAAGGAATGAATGGTTCAAAAGAAATCGCGGATATGATACAGGAATACCGCGATAATCCCCCAAAAGAAATTGCAGGAAGCACCGTAATGCATTTATTAGATTACCAGTCACAAGAGAAAAAAAATATTGCAACAGGAGAAACAGAAAAAATCAACTTACCCAAAAGCAATGTTTTACAATTTATCACTGAAGATGGAAGTAAAATTTCCGCAAGACCAAGCGGTACCGAACCAAAAATTAAGTTCTATTTCAGTATCAATATGCCATTAAAAGACATCAATGATTTTGATAAAACAAAACAAATGCTTGATGAAAAGATTCAGAATATTATTAACTCTATGAATTTAAAATGAAAAAATACCAAAAATTTGTATTTATCTTGGCCCTGGTATTTCTTCAAACTACTTTAAAGGCAGCATCTGTGGATACTGTAAGCATATACAGTACTGCAATGCATACGAATAGTAAATGTATAGTGATACTACCTCAGTCCTATAATAATAGCAATAAACATTTTCCTGTAGTTTACCTTCTGCATGGATATAGTGGCAATTATTCCGACTGGGTTAAAAAAGTTCCTAAAATTAAAAAAGAAGCTGATGAATTTCAAATAATTATAGTATGTCCTGACGGGCATTATAACAGTTGGTATTTTGACAGCCCGGTAAACAGCAGCATCAAATATGAAACCTACATATCTACCGAAGTTCCCAATTTCATTGACTCCCATTTCCATACAATTGCCAAAAGAAATTATCGTGCTATTGCCGGTTTAAGCATGGGCGGCCATGGCGCTTTATCTATTGCATGGAGACACCCTGATTTTTTTGGAGCCGTAGGAAGTATGAGTGGTGTTGTAGATCTTACTCCCTGGAAAAATAAATATGAACTGACTGATGTTCTTGGAGATACGCTTCACAATAATAATTTTTACGATTATTCTGTAGTAAATCTTATGAAGAAAATCCCTGCTCAAATTCCTGCAATAATTTTTGATTGTGGCATCAATGATCCGTTTATAGAAAACAACAGGAAATTGCACGGGGAACTTTTAAAATTGAAAATCCCTCATGATTATACAGAAAGAAATGGCACCCATAATTGGGATTATTGGAGCAATGCTGTTTGTTACCAATTATTGTTTTTTCATAAATATTTTATAGAGCAAACTATAAAATAGATAGCCCAGTATTATTAATTCACTTTCTTGAAAACCTAATCAATTTACTCTTTTCAACATACATATTTAAAATTAATATTTAATATTAAATAATAATCAATGTATTAAATTTTTCATATTTTTTGGCATAGTTTTGGCACTAATAAGCCAATATCCACAAAGAAAGCAAATTGTTATAGTCCAATAACTTATGTTTCAACACCTAAATTCAAGTTTTTATGAAAGGTCGATGAGTTAAAATTTATTTATTGAAAGACCAAAAAAATTAGGGCAACAATAACTTGTTGCCCATTTTTTATTTATACTACAATAATAAAAATATTTATCAGTTTCCTGTTTGTCCATCACGCACCTTAACTCTTCGCTTTCCACTGTTCTTTTTTTGATACTCCTGTACTTCTTTAGGAACTATTTTTTTCATAGGTTCATCAATAACGGTTTCAGCAGGTTTGGGCTGATCTAATAAAAGTCCACGATCATATTTCTCAATTTTTTCGATTCTACCTGTTCGGGGATCATAATAAGTCCAGTTGCCGTTTTTTACACTGTATTCCTTTGCTTTGACAATTTTAAAACTAAGAATTTCGTTGCTACCTGTACCATACACAGGAATGGTATCATATGGCGCATCAGGATTATAGGCACGCCAGTTTTCTTCTCTTAACAAATCTCCGCCTAAGGGTGTAAAATATTGAGAAAGCGCGTCTTTCCCTCCATTTTTATAATTTTCTATAGCTATTATATCACCCGCCAAAGTGTATTTTCTCCACAGCCCTTCTTTTTTATCATTTACAAAAATCCCTTCAGCTTCGTAACCCGGCTCGCCCCGCAACGCATCAACATGTACTACCCATTTACCCTGTTTTAATCCTTTGCTGTCAATTGCATTTATGGTATCTCCTTTTACCGAAATTTTATAGGACTTATATTGAGCATCTGCATGCAAAAAACTAATTTGTATAGCCATAAAAATCAATGTTACTTTATGGATTTTGAAAATTTTATTCATTTCTAAAATTTTAAGCTGTTTTTCAATAACTAATTTACCCAAATAAGTCTGTTTTTTAAACAGGGGCGCTTTTGTTTGAAACATTTTAACCTTTTCAACTACTTAAACGTAACAGACTTCCACCCTTGAAATTAAATAACTCCGGGTACAAAAATTTATTGCGAAGGCTTCTTCCATTCAATAATATAACATCCTCAATAATCTGACCATAGTTATGCTCTCATTCAATATTTATATTGCCACTACCGCCTCTTCCCCATACATTTGATTTTTAAATTTTAGAGAAGGAGAAGGAATGAAATTGCCAATACCAAGTCGTTCCCACTTTGCATCAACTGAAGCAATAGTTGCATCATCAGCAATAATAATATTGGGCCAGTCTCGATAAAAATCATCAAATTCTTTTGTCTTCAATGTACCATCAAACCCAATGCATGCAAGATATTTATCAGTATCCGATGAAGATGATTTTTTACTGATAAAATGATCGCGTTTGGGATCCAGGTTATTGCAAAAACGCCAGAGAGCAACAGGCAAATCATTAGCATCAACTGTATGCTCTATATACAAAATCATTTTTATGCCTTCCGTAAATGGAAATTGTAGAATTGCATCATGTAATTCTTTAACATGGAGCTTCCTGTTTTTCTCAACAGAAATAAGCAGGCAGGGAATTTCCTGTTGAATTAAAGAGAAATTAATCATCTTTATTTCAGGAAAAGACTTTAAAAGTTCCCCGGCATGTGCTGCAGAAAACAGGGATTTTTCATTTAAAAAACGATCATCCTTTTCTTCGTCATATTTAAAAGTTCCATCTATGCACATTTTACCGCCAAAGCCCATTTTGCTGCAACTGTGATCCAGCACATCCATAGGGCCTTGCGAAAAATAAATATCAAGGGAAGAATTTAAATTTTTAAAAACATCTTTTGCAACACTTAAATAATCACTAAGATTATAAGTTCCGGATTCCCCTTCTTTGGATGGTTCAGGGGAGGCCACCACCAATATTTTGTTAAACATCATTTGTCCCGCCCCCCACATAGCATTCATTACTTTTTGCCCCTGCCCTGCATAATCCTTTTGTATTTTGGCCATCACCAGGTTGTGAAATACTCCTTCTACAGGCATTTCCATATCCACGATTTCAGGCACCAATGTCATTTTAATAGGCGCTAAAAATATTCTTTCCGTCGCTTTTCCCAACCATGCATCTTCCTGCGGTGGAATACCTACGATCGTTGCCGGGTACACTGCATTTTTCTTATGTGTGATAGCGGTGATATGAAATTTAGGATACCAGTCGGGCAAAGAATAATAACCGGTATGATCGCCAAAAGGCCCCTCCCATATTAGTTCATCGGCAGGATCAACATACCCCTCAATTATGAAATCGGCGTCGGCAGGCACTTCCACTCCAGGCTGAGAAATACATTTTACCAACTCCACTTTTTTCTTTCTCAAAAACCCGGCAAGCATATATTCATCTACGTTTTCGGGTAAAGGAGCCGTGGCAGCATAGGCATATACCGGATCGCCACCGAGCGCAACCGCTATAGGCATCCTGGTTCCGGTTTTTTTATATTCATTAAAATGCTTTGCCGATACTTTATGCTTGTGCCAATGCATGCCCGTAAGTTTTGGCCCAAAAACCTGCATCCGGTACATACCTACATTTCTTGAATGATTGTTAGGGTCTTTTGTATGAATAATCGGAAGAGTTACAAAAGGCCCTCCATCTTTTGGCCAGCAGGTAATCACTGGAAGCCGTGTTATATCCGGATCTTCCATAACCACTTGTTGACATTCTCCTCTGCCACTAATTACCTTTGGCATCCAACTGGCAAATTGCCCAAGCTTTGGTAAAAGTTTTAACTTATCCAATAAATTTTCTTTGGGAGAGGAGAGCAGGTGAAACAGGTTTTCTATCTCTTTTGCCACATCATTCAAATCATGAACCCCCAGTGCAAGGCACATTCTTTTTTCGCTTCCATAACCATTCATTAGCACCGGAAAATCGCAACCCGTATTCTCAAAAAGCAATGCTTTTCCTCCATCTTTGCTTTTGCTGATCCTGTCTGTAATTTCAGCAATTTCCAGGCGGGGATTTACATATTCTTTAATACGGATAAGTTCATTTTCTTTTTCAAGAACATCAATAAATTCAGAAAGATTTTTATACGCCATAGTATGGCAAAGATAATTGATACTGCAAAGGTGAAAATTGGAATCCAAACTTTCTTATATACTGTCATCTTACATTTACAGGGCAGGCATACTGGGAATGCTTTCCATTGCCATATCCAAGACCATTTCCACTACCAAGCCTGAAAGAAAGAGTCAGCCCTGTAAAATAATACCAATCATGATGAGCAGATCCTCCTCTCTTTGTTCCCCCCGGAGGATAAGGGCTTCCATTTTTCAGTTCATTTCCGCGATAAGCTAGTTCTGCAGCTTTCGACCCCCGGTTAGCAAGAAGCAGTGACTCATCTACATAAGTCCCGCTCACATCATCAATATAATCAGTAAATGTTTTTCTAAAACCCAGTTCAAGGCCAACATTAATATTGTCGCTCAAAGCCATCTTTACACCTCCTCCAAAAGGTATGGAAACCTGGGTCAGGTTATAATAATTTTTCCCCGAAACAAAGCCCTGTCCTTCTGTACTCAAGGGGCGCAAATAATATTGCCTTCCCGTGGTATCCCTGGTATATGGGTTAAAATGAAAAAGAGCCAGACTTGCAAAAACGTATGGCGTAAGTACATGATCTCCCAAAGGAGTAATTAAATATTCAACGCCGAGGTTTACTTCAGTGAGGTTTGAGGTAAAATTCAAATTCCTTGCTTTGTTTCTTCCATATTTATCATTGGCAGACAACTTACCAAACAATATACCTGACCGCAATGAAAAATGATCAGTAAGATCATAAGAAAGCCCAAAGCCCCCAGCCAGGTGTGCCTGGTTAAAAGTATATGCTTTATCCTGCAAATCGCCCTGGTAATTAGTAGCGCCGGCAAACAGATTAAAATTAAACTTTTGCCCGATAGCCACGTTGGCAAGCAGAAAGAAGGTAACAGATATAAATAAATTTTTCATAAAAAACCTGGTTTGGATAATTTGAATACTCCTTATGGCAAAAATAGTACCAGTAGCCGTTAATACAGCACTTTTAATGATAAATAAAACTAAAATAAATTTCACCCGCTAATTAAAAAATCAATGCGATGCTATTTCAGCTTTTTCTCTTTTGAATAAAGACAGGTTTGCCCCAACAAACATATAAAATTTTTTTTCTTTACCTTCGCGCCCGAAGTGGAATAAAAGAATACATCTCTCTGCAGTTACTCTACCGTTATTACCAGGTATTTTCTGTTTATTCCGGGAGTGTAGAACAAACAAAAAATTTCAATCTATTTATTAAATCGATTTTAAACCGTCATAATTATGAAGGCTTATCTTAACTTATTTGATTTTAATCAGAAAGTAAATTATAAAAATGAAATCTTATCTGGATTAACCGTTGCATTGGCCTTGATACCTGAGGCTGTGGCATTCGCCATCATTGCGGGGCTTTCTCCCCTTACAGGATTGTATGCTGCTTTTGCTATGGGTTTTGTTACCTCAATATTTGGGGGAAGACCCGGCATGATTTCAGGAGCTACAGGGGCCGTTGCCGTTGTACTGGTAGCATTAGCCAAAACGCATGGCGTAGAATATGTGTTTGCCACTGTAGTATTAGCAGGTATTTTCCAGATTATTGCAGGCGCACTTCGTTTAGGAAAATTTATACGTTTGGTACCCCACCCGGTTATGTTCGGTTTTGTAAATGGCCTGGCCATCATCATTTTCATGTCGCAACTCGTGCAGTTCAAGGTTCCCGATTCTGCAGGAGTTTTGCATTGGATGAATGGCAATTCATTATACCTGATGATTGGCCTGGTTCTTCTAACCATGATTATTATCTGGGGCTTGCCCAAACTTACCAAAACTATCCCGTCTTCATTAGTCGCTATCCTGATCATTTCGGCTATTGTGATCGGATTTCATATTGATACAAAGACAGTAGGTGACATAGCCTCTATTAAAGGGGGATTTCCTCCTTTCCATATTCCTGGAATAACCTTTTCTATGGAAACTTTACAACTCATTTTTCCTTATGCTTTAATAATGGCAGGCGTTGGCTTAATAGAAAGTCTATTAACCCTTAACCTTATTGATGAAATTACCGAAACCCGGGGTCGCGGAAATAAAGAGGCTGTAGCACAGGGCACCGCCAATATAGTATCGGGTTTATTTTCGGGCATGGGTGGTTGTGCTATGATAGGTCAAAGCCTGATCAATATTTCTTCCGGGGCAAGGGCCAGGCTCTCCGGGATTATTGCCTCGGTAATGCTACTCGTTTTTATCATGTTTGGTTCATCCCTGATTGAAAAAGTGCCAATGGCTGCCCTCACCGGGGTAATGGTAATGGTGGCTATCGGCACATTTGAATGGGCAAGTATAAAAATGATTGGAAAAATGCCCAGGCATGATATTTTCGTGGGTATTTTAGTTGCGGCTATTACCGTTTTATTGCACAACCTGGCTCTGGCGGTATTAATTGGCGTCATCATGTCGGCCCTGATGTTTGCCTGGGAAAGTGCCAAACGTATACGGGCTAAAAAATATATAGATGAAAACGGGACCAAGCATTATGAAATTTACGGTCCTCTTTTCTTTGGTTCTGTCTCCGCTTTCAATGAAAAATTTGATGTTCCACATGATCCTGAAGAAGTAATTATAGATTTCAGGGAAAGCCGCGTTGTAGATATGAGTGGCATCGAAGCACTCAACAAGCTTACCGAACGATATAAAAATGCAGGCAAAAAACTTCATCTGCGTCACCTGAGTGATGACTGTAAATTATTATTAAAAAATGCGGCCTCTATCATTGATGTTAATGTATGGGAAGACCCCTATTACAGGGTAGTAGTGGATAAAATAAATAAACAGAAATAGAATTAGGCTTTTTAGAAAATAAAAACTGGGAACTGTAGAAACAGTCCCCAGGCGTGTTAACTGCACGACTATGAGAATAATTTTAATAATTAAATTTCTTACCCAACCTTAAACCATAGTTTTAAATTAATCATAGTTTGGAAGTAAAATGATACTTACCTGAACCTACTTTCAATATTATATACCCATCCTCTACTTTTAAAACTATTATGTCTTTTAAAAATGATAACGCTTTATCACCCTCAAAAACTGAGGCTTCGTCTTTAGAAGGAACGTAAATTGTTGCCTTTGTGTTCGCCGGTATTTGAACATCCATTAAAATTTTATCGCCTTCAACTTTCCAACTATTACTTACTTTACCATAGTAGGTTTCAAGGCTGGCAGATGCATACGTAAAGCCTCCTCCAATATGGGGCTGAATCTTTATATGCTTGTAACCAACTCCATCTTCATAGGTATCAATTCCAACCATTTTACGGTACATCCAATCGCCTATTGCCCCATAAGCATAATGATTAAATGAATTCATTCCGGGATTTTCAAAAGTACTGTCTGGCTTTTCTCCATCCCATCTTTCCCATATCGTTGTTGCTCCCATTGTTACAGGATACAACCATGATGGATAAGTTTTCTGTAATAATAATTTATAAGCAACATCATCATAACCAAAGCGTGTTAAAACATGGCAGAGATAAGGAGTTCCCAGAAAACCGGTAGTGAGGTGATTATTGTAATTCTTTATATTTTCTACCAGTCTTCCTGCTGCCTGCGCACGCAAAGATTCAGGTAACATATCAAAATTCAATGCCAGTACATAAGCTGTTTGCGTACCGGAAACCAGTCGACCATTTGGAGTCATGTATTCTTTTAAAAAAGCATTTTTTATTTTCTGAAGCAAATTGGTATAGAAAACGACATCATCAGTTTTGCCCAATACTTTTGCCGTGTTGAGCAATAGTTGGGTAGAGTGCGCATAGAAACATTGTGCTATAAGGTATTTATCTGTAACGGCTGCTCTTCCACTATTATCATCATCCGGGCGATAGAAAAGCCAGTCACCAAAATGGGAGCCCGTATTCCAGAGATCATTATGACTTTGCTTGTGCATATACTCAACCCATGCTTTCATACTGCTATATTGATCTTGCAGTATTTTCTTATCGCCATAAGCGAGGTACATATTCCAGGGAACAATGGTGGCGACATCGCTCCAGCCGGCAGAACCTCCTGCACCGGGCCCAAGCACATTGGGGACCACATGAGGCACTCTGCCATCAGCAAACTGATCAGCAGCAACATCTTTCATCCATTTGTCAAAAAAATTATTTACCCCCATATTAAAAGTAGCGGTCCTTGAAAAGGCCTGCGCATCACCTGTCCAACCGAGGCGTTCATCTCTTTGTGGGCAGTCGGTAGGTACATCTAAAAAGTTCCCTTTTTGTCCCCACTGGATATTATGCTGCAATTGATTGATCATTGCATTGGATGTAGAGAAAGTGCCGGTTTCTTTCATGTCGGCATAAATAGCTACGGCTGTAAAATCATCAGGATTTAAATTCCCTTTAATCCCCTCAACTTTTATATAGCGGAAACCATAGTACGTAAAATGAGGTTCAAAATATTCTTCACCTTTTCCATCGAGTATATAGGTTGAAGTAGCTTTAGCTGCGCGAAGATTGGTAGTATAGAAATTTCCTTCTTTATCTAATACCTCTGCATGTTTTATTATAACAGTATCTCCGGCATTACCCTTTACTTTCAGCATAACCCAGCCTACCAGGTTCTGTCCGAAGTCGATCACCTTTTCTCCTTTGGGAGTAGTAATCACTTTTACCGGTTTAAATGTTTCATGTTTTTTGGCCGGTTCATTATAAGTTGCTACCAGGTTGTTGTCGGAGAAATTACCAATTTTTACGTCACTCCAGCGGGTGTCATCATACCCCGGCATTGTCCATCCTGTTTTTTTGGCCCGGTCATCTATCGTCTCACCATTATAAATGCTTGAACTAATAATGCTGCCAGTGTTGGATTTCCAGCTTTTATCCGAAACTATTGTTTCTGTAGTACCATCATTATAAGTAATGGCTAACTGAAGCAAAAGTGAAATATCTTTTCCATAAATATTTTTATTGTTGTCCCATGCAAGATGCCCCCTGTACCAACCACTGCCCAGTGTAACACCAACCGCATTGCTTCCTTTCTTTAATAAATTAGTTACATCATATACCTGGTACTGAAGCCGTTTGTTATAACTTGTCCAGCCTGGTGTAAAATAGGCATCTCCTACTCTTTGGCCATTGATCTGTGCTTCATACAAACCATGTGCTGTGATATACGCGGTAGCTGATTTTATTTTTTTCTTCGCAGTAAATTGTTTCCTGAATAAGGGGCTTGAGCGCAAAATACTATCTTCTGTATAGCCGGGCTGTATCCACTTGGCTTTCCAGTCACTCACATCAAAGAAGGCTGTTTCAAAAAAAGCTGGCTCACTCCACGAAGAAGGTGTGCCGCTGTTATCCCACACTCTTATCTGCCAGGAATATTTTTGTCCGCTTTGCAAAGGCTTGCCTTCATAAAGAACGTGAACAGACTGATCAGACAAAACTTTTCCTGAACTCCAACTAATCTCCTTGTGTTTTAAGGATGAGTAAACTTTAATTTCATAGGCAGCCTGGACAACATTTCTTTTGTCGCTGATTAGCTGCCAGGTAAACCCAGGTTGCTGAACTCCAAGACCTATGGGATTAGCCAGGTTTTCTATAAGCAGGTTTTCAACTTTTACCTGAGCAACAGTTACAGTTGATGCCAGGAGAAAAAATGAAGAAAATACCAGCAACAGGAAATAACTAAAGGGAGTGTATTTTTTAAGCATCGTAAATAAGAATTTTAATTAGCCAGGACAAAATGATATACGTTTATATAAAAGTAGTACAGAATTATCATCAACTATCCTGTACTATCTGCAATCCCTATTACCTTAAAACATAGTAAAATATTTATTTTTCAAATGAATATTCCAACTTCGCCTTCGGGAAATTTTTATTTTACCACTAAGGATTTTTTACTTTGTGTGATGCACTTCCAGGTAATGATAACATACATGAATGGAATTGCTTGTTACTTTTTCTCTTGAAAGAAAAAGTAACCAAAAAGTTCAAGAACAACCCAATCGCTCCGCGTGTTTGTTCGGCCATCGCCACCGTACCGCTTCAATGAATGGCAATTCTGTAATCCTCTGAAGCACCTGTCATTGACTAACGGCAATCCACTAGGGCGCTTGTCTTTGCGAGGAGGCACGACGAAGCAATCTCTTACCTGATACATCCCGCTACCTCTTCTTGGTCTCGTTTGCAACCTACCGTGTACCCACATCTTTAGCTATCATCCATCCTTCATAGATGAGATAAAATTTTTCTAACCCGTTTCTGATGGTAATTAAGCCAGCGCATCTTTGAGAGACATAACCTTTCCATCCACCAAGCCT
>JAUZOE010000010.1 GCA_030706605.1 Bacteroidota bacterium | reverse complement strand
CTTTAGTGAAATAAAAAATTTGTTTTTAAGAAAAATACATGCAGTTACATTTAAAGGATTTTTGCTGAAACTATTAATGTTTATAGTAGCATTTACTTTTAATAAACTGACTTAATAACTAGCAACTTGAATTAATTAATTATCTTATCGTAAAGGGAGCTTAGAATAGATTTCAAAAATACCAAAAGTAGAAAGTCTATGAAAGGATATTAACATATACAAATTTTATTGCTTGAGAAATATCAGCTAAACTAAAATCCCCCATACCCGTCAAATCTTGGATTAACGTAATTATTCAACTTGCTTCCAAAACGATAACTGAAACCCAATGCTGTATAGAAATTAAAAGTGGAAGCCAGTTGTCTGCTCCTGCTCAATACATCCACAGCAGAAACATCTCCTTTTGCAAGGTTTAACTGGTCGTGTACAAAACTCCCCGACGAATAAACATTAAATGATAAACCACCTGTAATCCTTGCGTCCAAGTTTAATACAAGAGACACATGATTCAATTTTAAATCTTTGAAATAACTATGGTAATATAATCCGCTATTAAAAGTGCCCCATTTCTGATTAAGAGTTATAGCTGCTGAAAAACTCTGACCATAAAGGGTTTCCTGTTTTTTATTATATATAGTAGTATCGTAATACCTGTAGTCAATCACATCGGCTCCATAACGAATTACAAAAAACTTGTTATTAACATCTTTGTAATTAAAAATATTATATTCCAATGCAGGATTTAGAGAAATTTTACTTTGAAAGTTCGAAAA
This sequence comes from Bacteroidota bacterium, assembly GCA_030706605.1. Classification (GTDB taxonomy): domain Bacteria; phylum Bacteroidota; class Bacteroidia; order Chitinophagales; family Chitinophagaceae; genus Ginsengibacter. The sequence goes on along the minus strand of JAUZOE010000010.1, from coordinate 106,782 downwards.
AGTACTATTACTATAACTGGCCCTGTATCCATAACTCCAATGCTTTGATATTGTTTTTACCAGGCTATGATAAAATCCATAATTGCTGTTTTTTACTGAATATTTGGTAACCCCGCTTGTGTCATCATATTGATAGGTTGATTTTTGTAAACTTTTGTAAACACTAAAATTAAGTTTTAGCTTATCAGTAGTTCTGTTAGCAGAAAAACTGGTACTGTAGTTATTGCTTTTATATACTTTGTCATAATTAAAATTACCATTTAAATTAACTTTAAAAACCCAGTAATTCCATTTGTCGGTAGTGGATGTCAACGATTGCAAACTATCATTACCCGAATTCATAGAAATTTTTACGTCAGGTGCAAAATCTGTTTTAGCGACTAAAGGTGCCAGGCCAAGCATGAGATATTGTGTTAGTAGTTTTCGTTTTTCGTCATTGGTTGCCGAAGGCCCTGACATAAATAGTAATGTATCATTATAATTATCAAAATTATTCTGTCCATAAAATATCATCTGGTATTGTCTTCCTCCACCTCCGGCATGTTGAGAAGTAATCAGGACATGTACATTTGCTGCTAAAGGGTCACGTAAAAAATCAACCACTTTTATTTCGGATCGAAAATAATTCTGATCACAAAAGGTTCTGCTGCAGTCAATAAATACCTTTAGTTTTTGTTTACTCTTAGCCTGTGCAAAACAGGCCGATACATTTAGAATTATTGAAATTAAGAGGAAAAATTTTTTCATTTTTTTGTTTAGGGTGAATAGTCAATACTACTAAAATATTTTAAGGAGATTTTAATTTTATATATTTCTTTGCATTAACTGAATAGCAATAAAAATTGAATGATCTATCCGCTGATTTATTTCAATAATAAAAAGGGAATCCCAATATTTAACATTAAATAAATAAAAATATTTTACCTTGGCTAAGTAATTAACTTTACGGAATTAAATATTTAAAAAACCTGGAAATACCATTCTGAGCATGAATGAATTTTATAGAATATAGAAGAAATGGTACAATATCTATTTGATATGTAAGCATAGGAACAGGTAATGAAAATAACCGACGAATATTCAATCAGGTAATTCACTTATAAAATAAAATTAACTGCGATGAAATCTAATAAAAGTGTTTTTTGTTCCTTGTTATTTATATGCTTATGCTTTTCGGCTATAGATTCCTTATTAGCACAAACTAATAATTTTCCAAAAGAAGTTGGACCGCAGACAGATAAAAGTTTTTTGGTACCCACCAATCAACTTATTAAGCCGGCAGGCAGCCAGGTATATTTTCCCGGAAGACCCCTAGGACTTAATTTAATCAGGAATGGGAATTATCTTCTGATGCAAAATATACATTCATTAGACCTTGTGTCTTTAGCGGATAAAACTGTTGTTCAATCACTCCATTTACAAAAGGGCGGAACTTCTTTCAATGGATTGTATACGTCAAAAGACGAAAGTACCATATACCTGTCACAGGCTAATGATCGTGTGCTTATTGCTCATCTTAACAAAAGCAATATATTAAGCTGGCATTCTTATATTCTATTACCTAAACCAATCATTGGCGGAGATCCTGTACCCGGTGGTATTGCCCTTAATCAACATGAAAATAAAATGTTTGTTACTCTCAGCCGTAACAACACCCTAGCTATTGTAAATTTAAAGGATTCATCGGTTTCACAAATCCCTGTCGGTATAGCACCATATGGTGTTATATTGAAATCGGATTCCAAGGCTTATGTCAGTAACCTGGGAGGGCGTAAACCGAATGAAGGTGAATCAACATATAATTCCTCAGGGAGCCAGGTTTTGGTTAACCCAGAAAATGGAGTAGCCAATAACGGTTCTGTTTCAGTTATAGATTTGAATATTAACAAACAGGTAAAGGAAATTCAAGTTGGATTGCATCCATCAGGGATGATTTTAAGCCCTGATAAATCCCGCTTGTATGTGGCTTGTGCAAACAGCGATGTAATAACTGTCATTAACACAACAACTGATAAAGTCGCCGGCGAAATATCTGTCCACAGCCATAATGATATGTTGTTTGGCAGTGCACCGAATGCTCTTGCCATTTCCCCTGATGGAAAGTTTTTGTATGTAGCAAATGGCACAGAAAATGCAGTTTCGGTTATTGAGACCAGTTCGCATAAAGTTTTGGGCAACATACCCACCGGCTGGTACCCCGGAGCGGTTTTAGTAAACAAGGCTGGAAACACTTTATATATTGCCAATGTAAAAGGAATTGGATCCAGGGATAAAAAACCAGATCGGGAAGGTTATCGTACCCGTGACTTTACGGGCAGTATTACTATCGTCAAAAAGCCTACGTATAAAGAACTTCAGAAAATGACACACCAGGTTAAAGAAAATAATTCTTTTGACAAGCAGCAGTCATATACTGTGGATAATTTGAATAGCCAGCCAATAGTGGCGGTACCTCATATGCCGGGCCAAAAATCTCATTTTAAACATGTCGTATATATTATTAAGGAAAACAGGGTATATGACCAGGTGTTTGGTGATATGAAACAGGGTAATGGAGACCCAAACCTGGTTCTTTTTGGACGACAGGCAACTCCTAATCATCATAAATTAGCTGAGAATTTTGTATTGCTTGATAATTATTATTGCAGTGGCGTATTGAGTGCCGATGGGCATCAATGGGCCACGGAAGCATATACCACTGATTATCTTGAAAAATCTTTTGGAGACTTTGCACGCAGTTATCCTTATGACGGTGATGATGCTTTGGCCTATGCAAGTTCAGGGTTTCTCTGGAATAATGTTTTAAAACATGGCCTCACCTTTAGAAATTATGGCGAGTTTGTAGAAGGAAATATCCATCCTTCAAAATCAACATTTATGGATGTTTATAATGATTTTAAAAAGGGAACGGGATTAATAAAAATAACTGCAAAGGCAAATCTGGACCAGATAAAACCTTACTTGTGCCCAACTTACATTGGCTTTCCTCAAACTGTGCCAGATGTGTACCGGGCTTCAGAATTTATAAAAGAATTGCATCAGTTTGAAAAAAATGATTCATTCCCCAATTTCACAATAATGCTTTTGCCTTGTGATCATACTTCAGGCACAAGGCCAGGTATGCCAACAACGCAATCTTCAGTTGCGGATAATGACCTGGCTCTTGGTCAAATAGTAGAAGCCATTTCTAATAGTAAATTCTGGAAAGAAACCTGCATTTTTGTATCGGAAGATGATTCACAAGATGGACTGGATCATGTGGATAGCCATAGAACCGTAGGTTTAGTAATCAGCCCTTATACAAAAAGAGGGAAAGTTATTTCAAAGTACTATTCACAAATCAGCATGGTAAAAACCATTGAAAATATTTTAGGTCTTCCACCTATGAATCAAATGGATAAGGCTTCAGGGGATATGTCAGAGTGCTTTACCGAAACTCCGGATTTCACACCTTACAAAGTATTACCCAATAATATTCCTCTTGACCAGTTAAATCCTCCTTTGCAGGCATTAACAGGTAAGAAACGATATTGGGCATTAAAATCATTGCAGCAAAACCTGGATGATTATGATCGTGTTGATGAATCAGTTTTTAACCGGATTATCTGGCATTCAGTAAAAGGATATAATACCCCTTATCCTTCGATATCAAAAGTTGTAAAATAAAAGAGTTTCACATTTTCTAAAATTACAGCCGCCTTATTTTAATATTTCTAAAATACACCTTATCATGATGGTCTGTAAGTAAGATATGCCCTTCGGGTTCTTCTCCATAATTTTCAAAATCTGCGAATTTAGTAACTGCCTTTCGTTTCAGAAAATCTTCACTTCCCCTTTCATAACTCAATACTTTAACGCCATTTAGCCAATGTTCCACATGTTTACCTATGGCAATTATTTTGACATGATTCCACTGACCATAAGGATGTAATTTTTTATTTTCAGGAGTGTATAGCAAATAACATGATGCGGTAGAGGCGATATCATGCTTATGATCTTTAACTTCCGGATAATTATAATCATCTATAATTTGATATTCAGGTCCATTGATTACAACTTCCCCGGTCTTTTTATTTTTAATTTCGTTTACAAAATATTTCACACCGCTATTAGCATTGTAGGTTAGTTTAAAGTCCAGCACCAATTCAAAATTGCTGTACATTTCACGGGTGATGATATCTCCGGCACCTGTTTCATTTAAAAACAAAGTACCATCCTTTACTACCCATCCTTTAGATGGGAAATTTTCGCTATTTTTTCCTCTCCATTTGTCAGTATTTTTTCCATCAAATAATACCTCCCAACCCTGGCTTTTTAATTTCTCTTTACGCCCGGGTATTGAATCAGAATCCAATACAAATTTCTGCAGGAAATTGGTATTGTCAATTGCTGCTGCATTTTCCCGATGCGTAATAATATCTCTAATCGCATTAGAATCCTTTGCATTTATTTTAGAAGAACTGTAAAAAAAGCACACAAATAATAAGAGGTACTTTCCTTTTAAATAAAAATCATTTTTCAAATTCATAAATTATAGTTTGTATTTAATTGATAAAATATTCCGGAATGAATTGCAATCACAAAATAAAGTTAAGTAGTAAAAAGCTAAAATGTATTCAAAAGTTTACATGATCTCCCAAATCAAAAAATCAGCGAGAAAGATTCTTCTAAAATAGGATTCTTCTAAATTTCTCACAATGCAATATACCTGCTTTACGGCAACAATGAATTTACATTGATTGTTTCCCCGTCAGTTATATAAACAAGCTAATACCCTTGGCGCAGTGTCTGCCAAACTTGTTGATTCATTTCTTTATTAAAAAAATCTGTGAGAGACGACCATCATTAGTATTTTCGTTGAGTTTTAAAATTTTGAAGATGATAAAAAGATGGTTGTACCTGCCCTTGTTGATAGCATTTTTTAGTTTATTGAGTTTCGCGGTATCCGGTCAGGAAACAGGAAAAATAACAAATCCTAATTCAGATACAACAATAGATCATGTGGATAAATGCAGTCAATATTTCAAACCTGTTTCATTAATTGTTCCCGGCACTTTCCTTATTTATGGAGCCTTAAAGCCAGCCATAACAGGCATTCAAAACCTGGATAATAATATCATGGCAGAAATGAAAAATAAACACCCCGATTTCCATACCAATGCAGATGATTATTTAATGTGGGCCCCTTCTGCATCAATATATGCCATGGATGCATTTAAAGTAAAAACAAGACATAGTTTTAAGGAACACCTTCTATTAGATGCAGGCTCCATTATCATTACCGGGGGTATCGGATATGTCATGAGAAATATTACAGCCAATATTAAAGAATATAATACTCAGAATACAGAGTTCCCTTCCGGACATACCGCAAATGCCTTCAGAGGTGCAGAAATCATACACCAGGAATTAAAAGAAAGCCACAAAATCCTAAGTTACAGCGGCTACCTGGTGGCCACTACAGAAGGCGCTTTAAGAATTTATAATAAAAATCATTTTTTAACAGAAGTGCTTGCAGGCGCAGGTCTGGGCATCTTATCCACCAAACTTACTTACTGGATTTTTGATCATTGGAAATATAGGAAAAACCGAAATTGAATATTAAAATAGATTAACTTATAAGGTAACTATAAATGACTTTCAATGATTGATACAATACAATAGAAATAACTGAACATTTTTATTTTTTGGAAAAGTAACCGGGGTGCAGTTTCAGATTAAATTTTGTAAACTTTCCAAAATACATTTAACTTGAGGTGTCATAATAATTTCCTATAATCAAAATAAAAACAATGAATTCACGTAGAAAATTTTTACAGAATTCCGCTTCGATTCTTGGCGGAAGTTTATTGGTTTCTGCAATAGACAACCAGGCTTTTGCTAATCTTAAAAAACACATTTCACCGGGCGAACAATTAAATATTGGCGTAATAGGAGTGAATGGAATGGGATGGAGTGATCTTACTGCCGCATCAAAAATACCGGGTGTAAATATAGTTGCTATATGTGATGTAGATAAAGAGGTGTTGGATCGTCGTATGAATGATCTTGCAAAATTAAATGTAGATGCACGCAAGGTAAAAACTTATGACGATTACCGGAAACTGCTTGATAATAAAGATGTGAATGCTGTTATCATCGGCACTCCTGATCATTGGCATGCTTTAATTATGATGCATGCCTGCGCTGCAGGCAAAGATGTTTATTGCGAAAAACCGGTAGGAAATTCTATCGGCGAATGTAGAGCTATGGTGAAGGCACAACAACATTACAATAAAGTAGTTCAGGTTGGTCAATGGCAGCGCAGCCAGCAACATTTTAAGGATGCCGTAGATTATGTACAAAGTGGTCAGTTAGGTAATATACGAACCGTAAAAGTCTGGTGCTACCAGGGCTGGATGAAACCCGGCCCCATTGTTCCGGATACAGCCCCACCGGCAGGGGTTGATTATACCATGTGGCTGGGACCTGCTCCAACGCGGACTTTCAATTCGAGCCGCTTTCTTTTTAACTTTCGTTGGTTCTGGGATTATGCAGGAGGATTAATGACTGACTGGGGGGTTCATTTATTAGACTATGGTTTACTCGGCATGAAGTCTCCGATACCTAAATCCATATCAGCATTGGGTGGCCGCTTTGCCTACCCGGATATGTATGAAGAAACACCTGATACATTAACTACCTTGTATGAATTCGATAATTTTAATATGGTTTGGGATTCTGCAATGGGTATTGATAACGGCCCTTATAACCGCGATCATGGCATTGCCTATATTGGCAATAACGGCACGCTTATTCTTAACCGGGGAGGCTGGGAAGTAATAGAAGAAAAGCAAAGTAAAAACAAAGTGAGCAAGCCATTTGCAGCAGTATCAGATAAAGGTGTTGACAAGCATATGGCTAATTTTGTAAGTGTGATAAAGTCAAGAAAAATGTCGGATCTCCATTGTCCTGTCCAGGATGCAGCTCATGTAGCTACAGTAGCTCAGATGGGAAATATTGCTTATCGCAGCGGTAAAAAATTAGAGTGGAATTCAGCAACAGAACGCTTTACAGATGAAGCAATCAACAAGCAATACCTGATGAAGGAATATCACAATGGATATAAATTACCGAAGGTTTAAATTACTAATGATTAATTACAAAACTTTAGAGTGAATTATATACCTATCAATATTTCTGGTTTCAGAAGCATCAGAAAATAAATAATATTGACAGAATAATCAGTAATTAACTAAGTGGAATTGGATATAAAAAAATATTTATCAAATACAGGAATTTTTTAAACAGCACCACACCCTGCATCCTATCCAATTAATGAGCCAGCATCAGTTGTGCAAAACCTCTCCAGAGAGTAGAAAAGCTGGTGAGAATTACCAAAGAACCAACAAGTATAAACATGGTTTTTAATGGCACTTTTCCAACAAACTTGGCCGCTATGGGTGCAGCAATGAGGCCTCCGATAATCAATCCCGCAACATCAAATAAAGGAATACTTTTTAAGAAGATAAAAAAAGTAATAGAGCTTGCCAGCACTACAAAAAATTCTGCCAGGCAAACAGAACCGACTACATAACGCGGGCTTTTCCTTTTGGATATAAGCGTACTTGTTACTAATGAGCCCCAGCCTCCACCTGCAAACGCATCCATAAATCCACCGGCGGTTGCAAGCCATCCGGCTCTTTTTACTTTATCATTCAGATTCTGTTTTTTAAACGCTTTTCTTATAATAAAAAAACCGAGATAAACAGTATAAAGTGAAACCGGAATGCGCACATAGTTTGAATATTTTTGCGCATAGAATGCAAGAGCTGCACCTATAATAGCTCCTACAACACCGGGAATCACCAATGCTTTAAATAATTTCTTGTTGAAATTCCCAAACCGATGATGACTATACCCTGAAACGCCACTGGAAAATACCCTGGCAGAGTGGACACGGCTGCTGACAATGGCAGGATTGACACCATTGGCCAGGAGAAAAGTGGTTGATATGGTACCATATCCCATTCCCAAAGAACCGTCAGCCATCTGCGCCAGAAAACCACAAAGCATCATCATTAAAAAAGATTTTTTATCAACGATAGAAGGAATTTTTTTCGCACCATCTATAATCTTTTCCAAAGGAATATAAGATAGAACTGTATGTCCCAAAATCATAAAGAAAAAAGCAAGCAAACACCATGTCACAATTTTCTGCCATTTTTTTGTTTCGCTTTTTGGTACTTTGGCTAATGTCGTTTGTTTGGCAACAAGCACCTTGGTAATATCATTAAGATGTTTTACTTTTTCGTCAAAATCACCGTTCATCCCGGCACGAATAGTACCCATATTTTTTAATACGTCTTCCATTTCATCAGGAATGAAGTTATTGATCACTTCTTTTAACCGCTTGGCAATTGTTGGAGATTTTCCATTAGTGGAAATCGCAATTTTTATGTTTCCTTTTTTTACAATAGATCCCAAATAAAAATCGCACAAGCCGGGCTTGTCTGCCACATTCACCAGTTTTCCCTTTTCTTTTGTGTCATTTTTTATTTGTTCACTAATCGTAAGATCATTCACTGCGGCAATCACAATATCAGCTTCTTCAATATCTTTAACGGTATAAGCACGTTCTAACAATTCTATCGTGTCTTTTTCTTCAGCAATGTCTTTAATGGCATTACTAATTTCAATGCCCACTAATTTTATTTTTGTTTGCGGCGAATTATTTAAAACTGCGTTCAATTTTTCAAAAGCAACATTTCCTCCGCCGATAATAAGCAGGGAAAGTTCTTCCAGTTTCAGAAAAACAGGAAACAGATTGTTGCCGCCCGAAATCTCCTCAGTAATAACCGGCTCTGATATGGAAAATTTTGATCCCAATTTTATGTATTCAATTTTGTACGATGAGTAAAATCTCCAAAGGATTCATTCTTCTTTCTTTCCTTTTTAAAATCGGCAAATAAGCCATCAAGTTCAGAAAGAATTTCCACTTCACCCAGGCTTTCTTTATAAATCCTGTTAAGCCGGTATCCTTCATGATCACCACCCAAATGCAGATTATATTTTTCTAATGCCGTTCCGATAAATCCTATTTCGGCAGCAGGAGAACGCCCGCAACCATTGGGGCAACCTGTCATCCGCGTGATTATATTTTCATTTTCAAGATCATGGTTTGCAAGTAACAATTCAATTTTTGTAATTAGTGACGGCAAATATCTCTGCGATTCAGCAAGCGCTAAAGGGCACGTAGGAAGTGCCACACAAGCCATTGAATTTTTACGGATTGCTGATACGTTACCAGTTTGTTCAATGATATTGAATTTTTCTAAAATTTTATGGATCGCTTTCTTATCTTTTGGCTTTACCTCAGTTATAATAAGATTTTGGTTTGCTGTAAATCGAAAACTTACTTTTCCGGTTTGAGCTGCCTCCAGTAATGCTGATTTCAATTTTAATTCTCCTTCATCAAGAACTCTTCCGTTCTCAATAAAAAGTGTGTAGTCCCAATTTCCTGAGGGATTTTGTCTCCATCCATAATAATCAACCCGCTCAGAAAAAGTAAATGGTTTTGTTTCTTCAAATGGAAAGCCTGTGCGTTTTTCCACTTCCTCTTTAAATTTATCTACCCCCATTCTGTCAACTGTATATTTCAGTCTCGCCTGCTTCCTGTCTTCGCGATTACCAAAATCTCTTTGCGTGGTGAGCACTTCATAAATCGCTTTAAAAGTTTTTTCACCCGCTTCTACAAACCCGATCACTGTTCCCAACCGCGCATAGGTCTGGGGATTACCATGAGTAGCTGCCAGGCCACCACCGACTGCAAAATTGAAACCCAACAATTTATTATTTTCAATAATAGCAATCAGTCCAAGGTCATTTATGAAAACATCCGCATCATTGTTGGGTGGGATACCAATTCCGATTTTAAATTTCCGGGGCAGGTAAGCATCCAGATATAAGGGATCTTCTTCTGTTTTCTTATCAAGGATCTTTTCTTCATCAAGCCATATTTCATAATAAGCACGTGTTTTTGGTTTTAGAAAAGTGCTTATTTTATCAGCATAAGAAGAAATTTCGTCATGAACAGATAATTCTGTGGGATAAGAACTGCAGGTTACATTCCTGTTGATATCACCGCAAGTTGCAATAGAGTCAAGCTTTGCAAGATGAAATTCTTTAATAGTGGGTTTTATTTTAGACTTCAGCATCCCATGCAATTGCACTGTCTGCCTTGTAGTAATCTTAATTATACCGGTAGTATTTTCACCCGCAATTTCATGTAAAGCAATCCATTGATCTGCCGTTAAAAATCCTCCGGGCAGGCGTAAACGAATCATAAAAGAAAACAAACGCTCCAGTTTCTTTTCTGCTCTTTCTTCGCGACGGTCACGATCATCCTGCTGATACATTCCATGGAATTTGATAAGGGCCTGGTCATCTTCACGAATAGCACCGGTTAATTCATCCTGCAAACTTTCTGCAATAGTTCCCCGAAGACCATCACTTACAACTTTTACTTTTTCTAACGGTGATAGATTTTTAATATCTGGCATAATTTATTTTAATAAAACGGAAATAAGGATTAATCTTTTTTTGTGAAGAAGGATTAATATACATCAGTAACATACCTTCCATCCTCCTTTAAACTATCAAGATATTGAATCGCTTCTTCTTCCGATCTCTCCCCGAACTGCTCTATTATTTTTAATATGGTTTGCTCAACATCTACACTCATGGGTTCTTTAGCTCCGCATAGATATATATAACTTCCTGCATGCAGCCATTCAAAAAACTCGGCACCATGCTCTAACATTTTATGCTGTACATATACCTTTTCTTCCTGGTCTCTTGAAAATGCAGTGTTCACTTTTGTGAGCACGCCTGTCTCATGCCAATTTTGTATTTCAGTCTGGTAGAGGAAGTCTGTAGCAAAATGTTGTTCACCAAAGAAAAGCCAGCTTTTTCCTGTTGCTCCTGTTGCATCTCTTTCAGCAATAAATGAACGAAAAGGCGCAATACCTGTTCCCGGGCCGATCATAATAATATTTTTGTCTTGCCCGGGTAAACGAAACCTGTTATTCGGATGGATATAAAATTTCAGTTCGCTATTTTCATCAAGCCGAGATAAAAATTCTGAAGTCTGTCCATATTTAATTTCATTGCCAACAGAAAAAGTATTTTTGGCAACAATAATGTGCACTTCCCCGGAATGTGCTTCGGGCGAAGAAGCAATGGAATATAATCTTGGCGTAGTAGGTTCTAAGATTTTGAGAATTTCTGTAAACTCTTTCTCATCTTTTACCGGATATATTTTCATCAGGTCCAGCAAATCAATTTTGGTAGCAGGAATTTCCTGTTGCACCACAGAAGCATATTTCTTCACTACCCGTTCTGGTAAATAGATAATGTTTAATCTCGTATGCAACAAATCATATACAGAAACCAATTCATTTTTATAATCAATATTAGCTGCAGGATCAATCCCTGCTAATTCAATTATTTTTTCTACAATAGCAGTTTTATTTTCCGGCACAATACCAATAGAATCTCCAGCCTGGTAATTAACATCTTCTGCTTCAATTTCTATATGATAAGTTTCCTTGTTGCTACCTTTATCATTCAGATTGATATGAGCAAGCAGGCTGCCTGTATATATTTTTTTGCCTGAAGATTTTTTCACTGTTGCCGGGCGGGAAATTATAGTGGGGGTCTCCGGATTTTCACTCAGGGCACTAAATACACTTGCAAACCATTCATCAGCCTCTGCATCAAAATCAATATCACATTTCTTCAATGGAGCAATACGATTGCCACCTAATTTAGTTAATTGTTCATCTACATCTTCACCTGCTTTGCAAAAAAGCGGGTAGGAAGTGTCGCCTAAAGCAAGCACACTATATTTTAATTTAGGAAGTTTAAAACCATTTTGATGTACATGATCATAAAATTTTTTTGCAGCCGCAGGCGGCTCTCCATCGCCATGTGTGCTGATCACTGCTAAAAAATACTCCTCTTTAGAAAGATCATTCAACCTATACTGGTCAAGGCTTTGCACTTTTGCATGAATCCCCTGCTTCTTGGCTTTTGCAGCAAATTCTGTAGCAATCTTTTTTGAATTACCGGTTTCTGTGCCGTAAGCTATGGTTAGTTTATTCACACTGGTTTTTAATACCGGTTGTGTCTCTTTTGTAACCTGCTTCGACATGATGCCATTGAGGTAACCGTTAATCCAAATCAATTCCTCATTGGTCGAATTGTTGATAAGCTCAAGGAAAGTGTTTAGTTTTTGCTCAACTAACATTTTTGTGTAATTTATCGGGTTGGTTTATTGAGATTAACTGGCTTGACATGGGTTTAAAATAATATTCTTTGCTATTAATGTTTTCCAGCCATTTGAATTTTTCGTGTAGTGATACCACCCGGCCAATAATCACTAAAGAGGGAGATATAAAAGACTTTCCGGTAAACTGTTTTTCAAAATCATACAAATTGGTAATGTGTACATTTTGAAGTGGCGTGGTAGCCTGTTCAATTATAGCCAGCAGTTTATTTTCATCAATATGATTGACAGTTAATTTCTCTACTACATTTGATAAAGTTTCAGATGACATATAAAACACCAGGGTATCATTTGTATTTGCCAGTTCTTTCCAATATTCATCTGTTACAATATCAGATTTGTAACTGGTCAAAAAACGGACTGAAGTTGCATAATCTCTTGCAGTGAGAGGAATTCCTGCGAATGAGGCAGCTCCCAAAGCTGCAGTAACTCCTGGTATGATTTCATACGGGATATTATGAGCAACCAATGTCTCCAGTTCATCCATTATGTTTGAAAATATAGACACATCGCCGCCTTTTAAACGCACTACCAATTTCCCCAATAAAGCATATTGTAAGAGCAAATTGTTGATGGTTTCCTGCGGAGTAGAAATGCCACGACGACATTGTTTCCCTACATGAATAATTTCAGCCCGTGGATTTACAAACTGCTTTAATATTTCATCGCTAACCAAACGATCAGTCAAAACCACATCAGCCTGCCCTAGATAACGTACGGTTTTCATAGTGATTAATTCCGGATCGCCAGGCCCCGCTCCTGCCAGAATCACTTTGCCTTTTTTTAAAGAATTACTCATATTTAGTCTACTAAAATGATAGGGTAAAAAGTTATTTTTATATAAAATTTATTGAATCATACCTAATTACTGAATCATACAGGCTCCTACGGTTACACTACTGGTTTCATCAATCAGGATAGCACCTCCGTTTTGTCTCAATTTTTTATAAGAATCAAAGGCTATTGGGGAAGCTGTCTTAATAGTAGCTTTAATAATATCATTCAACCCGGCTTTCTCAGGCGAATACTCTTTTTGGAGCGTATTCACATCCAGTTTATATTCGATTCCTTTTACTACACTTCGCACTACCCTGCTGTTAGTTTGCAGATAATATTTATTGCCGGGGAGTAATGGCTTATTATCCATCCAGCATAAAAGCACTTCAAATTCCTGTTCAAGAGACGGTTGGTTATTAGCAGGAACAATCATATCACCACGACTTATATCTACATCATCTTCCAGGTGGAGTACCACGCTTTGTAATGCATAGGCTTCTTCTATTTCCTGGCCTCCGATTTCAATAGCTTTAATCGTACTTTCAATACCTGACGGAAGTACCACTATTTTATCGCCTTTGCGATAAACACCACTGATTACTTTACCGGCATATCCCCTGTAATCATGAAGTTCTTCGGCTTGAGGTCGGATAACATATTGCACAGAAAATCTTCCATTGGTCAGATTAACATCAGAATCCAATTGTACATTTTCGAGAAGATGCAACAATGATTCACCTCCATACCATGAAAGTTTTTCAGTTTTTTCTACAATATTATCCCCTTTCAATGCGCTGATCGGAATGTATTTTACATCTTTTAATCCAAGAGATTGAGCTACTTCCTGGTAATCAATCACGATATTATTATAAACATCTTCTGAATAATCTACCAGGTCCATTTTGTTGATAGCCACGATAACATGCGGAATGTTAAGTAATGAAGTAATAATGGAATGCCGGCGCGTTTGTTCCACTACTCCATTCCTTGCATCTATTAAAATAATAGCCAATTCAGAATTGGAAGCGCCTGTTACCATATTACGTGTGTACTGGATATGACCAGGAGCATCCGCAATAATAAATTTACGCTTGGGCGTTGAAAAATATTTGTAGGCTACATCAATAGTAATTCCCTGCTCACGTTCGGCACGAAGTCCGTCCGTCAAAAGAGCAAGATCAATTTCGCCATTTAGTTTATTCTTACTTTGTTTTTCAATTGCTTCCAACTGGTCAATTAATATTGATTTACTATCGTACAATAATCTTCCGATCAAAGTGCTTTTCCCGTCATCCACACTGCCTGCTGTTATAAATCTTAAAATATCCATTTTATTATTTGTTTTAATTGTCAATGGGCAATCGTTTACTCGTCACACATTGATCGTACATCATACATTTTTGATACCGCGTTTAAAAATATCCGCCTTTTTTCCTGTCTTCCATTGCAGCTTCTGAAACTTTATCATCAATTCTTGTTTCACCCCGCTCACTGGTTTTTGTAGCAATAATTTCGCGGATGATGCCATCTATATCATCGGCATTTGATTCTACCGCCGCTGTACAGGTCATATCGCCAACTGTACGGTACCTGACTTTTTTTGTTGTGATCACATCATTTTCATCCAACCGGATAAAATCAGATACAGAAACCAACTGCCCTTCATGCTCAATCACTTCCCTGTCGTGAGCAAAATAAATGGAAGGCAATTCAATCTTTTCTCTTTGTATATAATTCCAGATATCCAGTTCTGTCCAGTTGCTTATTGGAAATGCACGAACATTTTCACCTTTAGTAATTTTTCCATTATAGATATTCCATAATTCGGGCCTTTGCAATTTTGGATTCCACTGTCCAAATTCGTCTCTTACAGAAAATATTCTTTCCTTGGCTCTTGCCTTTTCTTCATCTCTTCTTGCTCCGCCAATAAGTGCATCAAATTTGAATTCTTCAATGATATCGAGCAGTGTGTAAGTCTGCAAGGCATTTCTACTGGCAAATTTTCCTTTTTGCTCGGTCAGTTTTTTTTCCTTGATAGTATCGCCCACATTCCTGACGATTAATTTTTCACCAATTTCATCTACCAGCTTATCGCGAAAATCCAATGCTTCGGGAAAGTTGTGACCAGTATCAATATGTACTAAAGGAAAAGGGAATTTCCCCGGCCGGAAAGCTTTCAATGCAAGATGAACAAGCGTTATAGAATCTTTTCCACCGGAAAATAATAATGCAGGGCGTTCAAACTGACCGGCTACCTCACGCATAATATGAATGGCTTCCGACTCCAATTGTCCCAAATAATCTAAATGATATTTACTCATTCTTTTAATTTTTAATTTCTGTTATGATGCCTGCTGATGTATATGCAGCCCACATTCTTTTTTAGTATTGTCTTCCCACCACCACCGTCCGGCCCTGAAATCTTCACCAGGCTTAATGGCTCTTGTACATGGCGCACACCCAATGCTGACAAAGCCTTTGTCGTGTAGTGGATTGTATGGAATATTATGTTTATTAATGTATTCTTTTACTTCCTCTGTGGTCCAATGTAATATCGGATGGTATTTAATAATCTCATTGCCTTGGTCCCACTCTACCTGTGGCATATCATGCCGGTCTGCTGAATGTTCTGCCCGGAGACCTGTAATCCAGATGGCATTATCCTTCAATGCTCTTTTTAAAGGATCTACTTTACGAATGTAGCAACAGGCTTTTCTATTGTCTACTGATTCATAAAATGAATTGGGACCCTTTTCTGCCACCAGGTTTTCCAGTAATGTATGATCAGGGTAGTAGGCTTTAATATTTGTATGATACCTTTCATTGGTAGCACTCCACACAGAATAGGTTTCGGCAAACAACCTTCCTGTATCCAGAGTGAAAATATTTATTGGCAATTCGTTGCTTAGAATTTTATGAGCTATAACCTGGTCTTCAAAACTAAAACTGGTGGAAAAAGTTACCTGACCCGGAAATTGCTTTGCAAGATCAGCCAGCACTTCATCAATGCTTAAAACATTTAACTGGCCTTCAACGCGGGAAATATGGTCTTTTAGCGCGGGAAACATGATTTTCGTATGTAGTATTTTAATATAAAATTGAAAAAGAGAATTAGTAAATGCTGCATCTATAAAAAAAAATTAACAGCAACAACAGTGCATTGAATAGCGGTTAGGGCACATATACATTAAAGAAGTACAAAGCATCATGTTGTTAAAATTGAATAGTCTACTGCAAAGGTAGGGTAATCAATTTTAAAAAAATACGTTTTTCAAATATTTTTTTTAATAACTAAATTTACTACTTAATTTATTAGATTGATAACCTTTGGATAATTGGTATTTTTAAATAATGTTATTGAAAAATGCACACCATATCAAGTTAAATAAAATATATCTTTACTAATATGAGCAATACTTCTATCGGCAAACAACGTTTTATTTATTTTTTAAACCAGGCAAAGGTTATTTTAGATAAATCTGAAGTATCTGAAAATCCTGCATTGGTTATTTACGAGGAAAATATCCGAACGCCATTTTTTATGCTGGAGGCATTAAGTCGCTTTTACAAAAAGATTCACAACCCGAAAAAATTTGCGAAACTAGATATCTATTTTAAACAGATAGAAGATTGTTTGGGCCGAATAGATTATTACGATGGGTTTTATAAAGAATTCATTACACAAAAAAATATGCCTTCCCCGGTAACAGATTATTTAAAAAAGAAAAAACAAGATGAGATTGATGCACTCAATCGGGTTTTGAAAAAAAAGAACTGGATAGAAAAAAAAGGAGGAAGGATTGCT
This sequence comes from Bacteroidota bacterium, assembly GCA_030706605.1. Taxonomy (GTDB): domain Bacteria; phylum Bacteroidota; class Bacteroidia; order Chitinophagales; family Chitinophagaceae; genus Ginsengibacter. The sequence goes on along the minus strand of JAUZOE010000010.1, from coordinate 89,872 downwards.
AAGATTATAAAAAGCCTGGATGAAGTTGACTGGTTGAATACAGAAGATGATACCAATGCGACAAAAGACATTTACCAAAAGGATGTAAATAAAATTATTGAAAAATATAAGAACGGTGAAATAAAATTTAATGATATAGAATCAGATATACATGAGCTACGCCGGGAACTCCGATGGCTAAGTATTTATCCACAATGTTTCAGGGGGCTGATGCAATTGAAACCCGCAGATGACACTCCTGTTTTTTTACAAAAATATCTCACACCAGAAATTATCAGTTCTCCCTACAATGTAATGCCGGACGGCAACAATTTACAAAAACACATCCTGCTAAGCAGTAATTATTTTTATGCTTTAAGTTGGATAATTGCAGAATTAGGTAAAATAAAAGACAATGGTTTAAAAGTTATGGTAACTGAAGAAGCCTTGATCAACGTATACAAAACAGATCAAAAAGATGTGGAACAATTAGCTTATTCAGTTTGCGGAAACACCCAAATGACCATCCCTGAAATATTAGAAAGCGCTAAAAAAATTATTATTCCTTTTTTTGATGACGCTATTTTAGAAAATCTTGTTGGGTAAAAAAGGTATCTCTTTTTTGAAGAAAAAATATCAAAAAGAATATTTATTCCGGATAAACAAATAAAACAGAATCAGAAACAGCATAAGCCCCAAACACGCCAATGGCATTTTTGAATTGGCCCGGTATAATAAATACGGGTTCTACAAAGGGATTGTACTGTGCTAACTTTTGCCTGTCAAGGTTATCATAAAAATTGAAAATGTTTTTATCGACAGACTGCAACCGGACATAAGCACTGTCGCCTTTTTTGTGGGAGTAGTTGGGTTCAAACGTAAAAGTAAGAGCTTTGCCATCTACATTCTTATCTGCATAGATGGTTCTTCCTAACTCCTTTACATAATACTTTTGCCCGAAAGTACAACTGCTTTTTGCGGCATCTACACTATGAACGCTGCTGTCAATCATTCGCCCCATTTCATAACGATAAAAATTTTCTTCGCCAGGCTTGTCAGTATAGCCAACAATTATTCCTTCATGCTCGCCGTATAGATCTTTAAATGTTTGTACATAATTCAACGATGTAATTGACACTTTTGACTGATTGGTTGTAGCCTGTGCAGAATAAACAATTCCATTAAAAGTTATATTTAATGAATAGCTTGTATTTGCCTGAATGGCTTGTGCATGGGTATAAAAAAAATCATAACGACAATAATGATAATTATAGGCAGAATCAAAATGAAGCATATCATTTGTACTACCATTGTTTAAAGTAACTGTAGCATTATCCACTGTAAGTTCGCGGGTATTTACTTTTGGGTCGAAATAGGGAACTGTTCTGTTTATATAAATCTTAGGCAACTCTCCGGGGGTTATCAAACCTTGTATAGATAATTTGCTTTGATATGACTGTTGTTTTATAGTAATGGTTTTTTCACAAGACATGATCACCAGTAAAAAAAGAATAAAAATGGTATTTGTTTTTTTTTTCATGTACTAAAATTTAAAATTGTAGCTAATAGCAGGAATTATAGGAAGAAGCGACACTTCCCTTGCAGAGGTTTGACTGGTTATAGCATCTTTTGTTAAATAAATAAAATATGGGTTATGGCGGTTATAAATATTATAAATGCTAATCACTAATTCAGACTGATATTTCATTCCAAATATTTTGGCCGGCCTGTGAAAGATAGCGCTCATATCGAGGCGGTGATAAGTGCGGTAGCGATAATTATTTCTTCCTGCATAATCATAATAAGTACCATCGTACAAAGAGCCATCACCATAAACAGTTGCTCTGCCGGTAGGTAAAGTAAAAGCCCCTCCGCTGGTAAGAACAAAAGCGCCGGAAAATGTCCAGTGTTTATTTAAATCGAAGGTACCAACGATTGAAAGGTTGTGGCGTTTGTCATAAGTGAATGGAAATTGTTTGCCAAAATTTAATGAATCAAATTTTTGGTTCGTCCACGATAAAGTATAAGAAAGCCAGCCGGTAAACCTGCCTACATTTTTCTTTACAAATAATTCCGCTCCATAGCTGCTGCCTTTACCAAAAGTAAGCTTGGAATCAATAGCGGCACTTTGTATAGATTGAGCCCCTTCTTTAAACAAGACCTGGTTGCTCATGGTTTTATAATAAACCTCAAGGCTTGTTTCAAAAGTATTGTCCTTAAAGTTTTTAAATAATCCTAAGGCAATCTGGTGGCTGTTTTCGGGTCTGACGATTTTACTACTGCTTATCCAAATATCTGTGGGCAGCGAGGCTGTACTATTAGGCACCAGGTGCTTGAATTGATTCATGATCGTGTAGGCAGCTTTAATAGAAGTGGCATCATTCAATTGATATTTGATGGTAGCCCTTGGCTCATAACGGAGGTATTGCACATCTGATTTTACAAATACCGGAACCCGTAGACCTACACTCGCACTTATCCTTTCAGAAACAGTAATATCATCGTTAACATAAAAGGCAATTATTGAAGAATATACGTGTTGAATGCTGTCTAAATTAGGTTTGTTGATATTGCCATTTTTAGGAGCCTTTGCAGAAGTTGTTGAGGGAAATAATGTGCTGTAAGAATAATTAAAACCTGCTTTTATGGAATGCGAAGGCGATGGGAAATAACTGAAGTCACTCTTGAAATTTACATCTTTTATACCCGTGTACAACTGCGCATAATATTGGTCCTGCGTGGTAGTAAGGCTTAAATGATAATCGTTGTATATAAATGAAGTATTGTTGAAAAGCTTGTTGCTGAATAAATGATTCCATCTTACAGTTCCTGTTGTATTACCGAAATTAATTCCATAATTCAGGCTGCTTAGACCCACATACTTTGCATTGTCTAAGCCTTTAAAAAAACTTAGGTATAATTTATCTTTTTTACTTACTTCAAAGTTTGCCTTTGCATTCACATCATAAAAACTATAGTTAGTGCTGTTTTTATTTTTAGGTGTAAAAGCCTTGACGAATAAATCTGCAAAGGTTCTTCTTGCAGAAATGATAAACGATGATTTATTTTTTTTGATAGGCCCTTCTAAAGTAAGGTTAGATGATATTAAGCCAATACCTCCTTCGCCGCTAAATTTTTTCTTATTGCCTTCCTTCATGGTAATATCAAGTATAGAACTAAGTCTTCCTCCGTATTGAGCCGGGAAGCCCCCTTTTATTAAAGTAACGTTGTTAATTGCATTGGTATTGAATGTGCTAAACAATCCAAAAAGGTGACTGGGATTATATACGGTGGCTTCATCCAACAATACCAGGTTCTGATCCGTATTACCTCCTCTTACATAAAATCCGGTAGTGCCTTCCTGACCAGATTGCACCCCCGGAAGCAACTGTACTACTTTTAAAACATCTCTTTCTCCGGCAATCATAGGCAACGCTTTTATTTGCTTCATTGGAATATTTATTACACTCATTTTAGCCTTACTGACATTATTATTATTCTTATTCAGACTTACAACAACTTCTGCAAGGCTAGTTGACTTTTCTTCCAGATTATAATCTATAACCTGATCGGTTCTGCCACTGGTAGTTAATATTTTCGGCTGGTAACCCTGGTAAGAAATAACCAGCCCTATTGAATCTGCTTGTTTAACAGATAATGAATAGAATCCGTAAGAATTAGTTGTAGCACCTCTTTTCTCATTAGTGACATAAACAGTGGCTCCAATAAGGACCTCTCCCGACTTTATATCTTTTACATTTCCACTAATGGTAATTTTTTTTTGTGCATTTGTCAAAAATGGAAATAAAAGAATTAGTAACAGTATAATATTTTGTTTCATCAATTTAATTTTAACGGCACTTCGGCCTTGCAACGACTCAATAAAAATTATAAAAAAAGCCCCTCCCAATGAAGAAAAAGGGGCTATAAACAAACCCTCAAATTATTAAAAGAACCATATCCTGATTTTCTCGTTTTTTTATATCGCACTCACACCCGCCATTTAATTTGCCCGTTGTCCTGTACTGTCCTGCCTGATGTTGGCCACTTTGTTGCATTTCAATTTCTTCATTTTTAAAAGCACCCTTATTTGTAATCTCTGCCAGCTTTTCAATATTGGCAGAAGTAATGAAGTATGCAAAAAAGTTATATTTCTTTATTGAGCCACGTTATAACATTTGTGGCAGGATACCTTACTAAAATGAATCTTTACCTACTTGCAGAACCACACTTGCAACTACTATAGAACAAATATTTATGCTTTTTCCTTGTCACATTTTTTACATGCAAAAAATACTAAAAGAGTGATTGCCAAAGACACTAACTACAAGCGGACTTCTCATAGAATTTATTTTAGGTAATGAAGGTTACTGGATATTTCCATGTGCTATAATAGTATCTAATTTCGAAGCACTATAGTGTACATTTATATACCTTATAGGTTTAATAATACTATCATAATTAAGATTTACAGATGAGCCTATTGCGTTGAAGCCAGAATTAATATTAAGTGTTGTACCCGTCGCCTGGGTGCCTGTCCCGGTAATAGGAGTTAAAGGAACTGAAATATTTCCTGTGGAGGTAATACTTCCATTATGAATATGCATTACCATTACCGTATCCTTAATCGTATTTTGCAAAGTAATATTTACATTAAAAGAGTGATCTGCATTTTCTGCAATTATAGCTTTTCCGTATACGGCATAACCGTTAGCTGAATCCAATGCAATTTCTTTGGTTCTTAATGTAGCAGTAGAAGTTGCGGCATCTTTCTTTTCGCAGGAAGTTAATGTGAATGAAAGAATAGCGATGAGATACAGCCCAACTAAAGAAGCGCTTAGAATGTTGAATGTCTTAATACTGATAGTTTTCATGATTTTACTTTATTTTACTTTCTTAAATAGTACCTGTTAAGATATTGTATGGTTGGGTATTTCAAAAAAGGCTTTTGAACATTTTCAAAAAATTATTTTATTTACCATTTTCAGATAATAACTATTTTTTGGGTGGTTTGCCTGATGGCAAAAACCTTATGATTAACACTAATAAAACAAAAGCAATAGCTAATCCGATATATACAAAAACACTGCCTGTCATATTATATTATTACAACCCAATTTTTAAGCCTACTACAGATCCAAAAGACACGGGATAAGATTTTACGGGAGTATTTTTATTGATTGAATTTAAGGCATATCGCATAGTAGGCGTAATAGAGATAGATGTTCTTTTTGTTAATCTCAAATCAACATTTATACCCGTTAACCCACTGAAATAGATGTTTTTTAACCCCTGGATTTTGTTAATTGATTCGCTTGAATTTTGAAATCCATTTTCTACCGTTGTTTCCAATTTTGATTTAACCAATAAATTGGCGGATAGCCCTTCTACAACATTCAATTTAAATTTTCCAAGATAAAAATTGTAAGTAACAGCTATGGGGACGCCTATATATTGTAATGAATGTGTAGAAGTAAATGCATACAAACTATCGCCAATAACAGGACTGGAACTGAATGATGGCAATACATAACCATACCCCGAAGAGGTATTGATACGGTACTTAATATTTCCTGTATTATCTGGTTGGGCATATAGCGTTTCGGGATTTATTGTAATATTGATGTTTGATAAAGTAACTCCTGTTTGAACACCCCAACGCTTATTTAAATTATAATCTATAAGAACGCCATAAGTAGATGAAAATTCATGTTTTTCCTCTCTTTCAAATCCGACAGCATTGTTGGACTGGTTGCTAAAATTATCATTATGTAACCTGTACCAGGCAATATCCGGGGAGAAGAATAGCGTAATTGAATATGCTGATGCTTTTACCTCATTATAGATTTTGGTAAGATCGTTATTGCTTTTATTAGAAACATTGGATTTAAAAACAATTTTTGATTCGATAGATTTTTTTGTGTTAACCGAATCTTTCAATTGCAATTTGAAATTTTCAATTAATTTATTTTCAATTTTTTCATCATTATTCTCAACAATCAATTTTTCATCTTTTATCTCATTGGAATTTTCAATTCTATCCGGGTAAACGAATTGAAGAGTTGGATTTCCCTTATGACCATGGGCAAGATTTTTTTGATTTTCAGAAACACCTTTCTCAGAAATAGATATTTCAGGTATATTCTTTTTCCGATCTTGATCATACCTATTAATTGGATTGGCCCCGCTGCGGATATTCGTTCCATTATATTTGCCAATCGAATTCTTACCCAATATATTTTCTTTCTTATACCCTTTAATATGAAATTCATCCATTGCAACGGATGAATCAGTTGTGATCTTTCGGCTGAGCGCCTTATTGATTATTATCGTTGACTTACGAAGTTTATCTGAATGAAACTCATTGTTATTTGCTAGTTTGTTACTATACTGATTGGTATTTATTTCAAATAGTGAGAAACTTATTAATAACAATAGTAGCATTAATGCAATTCTCTTTAAATTGGTATAATCTTTTTTTATACTTATTATTTTATTCTGATTAAGCTGTTCATCCACAGACTCCCAAAAATTTTGTGACGGTACTTCTTCTATATCGTTGAGTGCGGAATAAAACAGGTCTTCTATATTTTGTAAATTTTTATTCATGTTTTAATAATGATTAGCAATTTTCAAACTGCTTATAATTGCTTTTTGTAATAGTCGTTTTGCATCAAACAAATTGGATTTGGAGGTTCCTTCAGAAATACCCAATTGTTCAGCAATTTCGCGATGTTTCATTCCTTCAAAAACGTATAAGTTAAAGACCATTCTATACCTCGGAGACAAATCCTGAACCATTTTTAGCAATTCTTTTATTTGTATCCTGGCTAGTATATCTTCATTTCCTATCTCCATCGCCTGTGAAGTTTCTATTTCCACCACCGGGTACATTTTTGGCTTTGAATGATAATGCCTTATAGCGCTATATACCATAATTCTTCTTACCCATCCTTCAAAAGATCCTTCATATCTAAAGTTGCCCAATGATTTAAAAATCTGTACAAATCCCTGCTGCATTACTTCTTCTGCTTCCTCCCGGCTTTTTGAATAGCGCATACAAACACCTAACATCTTTGGAGCAAACTGCTCATGCAATTTGCTTTGCGCATTCCTATCTCCATTAATACATGCCCGTATCAAGACTTCATAATTCTCCAATAAATCAGTTCTTTTTAAATACAAAGTACCAGGTGCCATAAAGAATGGTTGGGTCATTAAATTAAATAACAGGAAGAATGCAAATCTCCAACTGAATACTGGAGTAATTCTGTATTCAGTATAACCACAGCTTTATTTTTTAAACAAAGAAAATCACCTTTTAATTTGTATTTAACCCAACTCTTTTATTGCATTGCAGGTACTTTTAAGTAAGAGCGATCTGGCAATAAAATAAATTTTTCATCAATAATGATATTACTTTTAAATAATTAAATGAATAAACCCTTTTTTAGAATTGTCTTATACATTGTCTCAATATTTTTACCAATCATTTCTAATGCCCAAAATGGCTATTTAATTTCAGGAAAGGTAAACGAGTACAATAGCGGCAAGCCTGTGCAAAATGCTACAGTCCATTTGAAGGGGAGTGGCTTTAGTACTCTCTCAAATATGGACGGCTCATTCAGAATACATACTGACAAATGGTATGATAGCCTGGAAGTTTCGACAGTAGGTTTTCAAAATTTTACAATAGGGCTAATTGAAGGACATACTATTAATCTCAATATTGGCATGAAGAATAAATCGGATATTTTAAAAACGATTGTGATTAGTGGTTTCAAAAAAACCGGCAAGTCATTTATGGAAAAAGTGATTGAACGAAAGAACAATAATAATCCATCCCGGTTTCGCAGTTATAGTTATCAGCGATATACCCGCAATGAACTGGATATTGACAAAGTAGATTATCAAAAAGCAAAAGGTTCAGGATTAAAAAGCCTGATGCTGAAAACTTATGCCGGCCTTGATAGTAATGCCATTGAAGATAAAGAACTCCCTGTTTATTTTGAAGAAAGGCTTGCTAATAACTATCATTCAGTTTCACCCAACATTGATAGGGAGAACATAATAGCCAAAAAGAAACTCGGGCTTAAAACTGATGACCTGGTTGCCAGGTTGGACAAATTTTATTTTAATTTTAATGTGTATGATGATTGGATTCCTGTCTTTGATCAGACTTACGTAAGCCCGCTTAATTCAAATGCGTTTTCTTATTATAAATTCTTTGAAGGTGATACTACTATTGAAGCCGGAGATACCATTCTGCAAATCCGATTCGTACCTAATCGCCAATATGAAAGGGCTTTTAGTGGTATTTTATGGATTAACACCAGCAACCTTGCAATAGAATCTGTAGAAATGCATATGAATAAAACAGCCAATATTAATTTTGTAAAGGACATTAATTATAGTGAAGATTATACTCAGGTTTATGATAGCGCTTCAGATAAAATGGTGTACATGCCCTATAAATTTACTTCAGCTGTTAAGTTTGAAAGTGGATTGGCTCTATTGGGGCTTCCTGTTCCCGAAAGTAAAAATAGTATGCAATTTATTATCAGGAACACAACCGTTACTGATAAAATCAAACTAAATACGGGTGAGCCAACCGCAATAGTAGCACAGCTTATTAGAAAAGAAAAAACTACTAATTGGGACAAGTCTGAATCTTTTTGGCAAAATAACCGACCTGATCCACTTACTCTGCACGAAAAGAATATTTACAAAATGGTAGACTCCCTGAAGCAGAATGACCGATTTCAAAGAGATATAAAATTGGTTGCTTTTGCAGGCTCAGGATATTGGGATTTTGGAAAGCAGCTACGCATTGGCCCTTATTCCTCTTTTCTTAGTAAAAATTCACTTGAAGGATGGCGCTTCAGACTTGGATTTTGGACAATGCCCGGCATCAGTAAAAAAGTAAACCTATTTGGTTATGGAGCTTATGGTACCAAAGATCATAAACTAAAAGGGATGTTAGGAATAAAATATGTGTGGAATGAAGCAAAATGGACTAAAACAACTTTAAGTTATGGAAGCGATTATGATTTTATTATAGATAATGATGATGAATTGGATAAGGACAATATTATTAATTCCTTTCTAAGAAAAAAAGTTCCCTTCTCAAGAATGTATGTAAAACAAGGCTTATTAAAGCATGAACAATATATTTCACCCGATTTCTCATTCAAAGCAATTGTAAGTTATAAAGAAATTAACCCGGTTTTTGATTTTAAATACAGACCCATTAATCCAGCATTAGACAAACCGTATGATAGTGTATTTGCGAAAATATTACCAGCCACTTCAGCCACTATTGGAATTAGGTACGCACATAAAGAACGTACCAAATTTCTTAATTATGATAACATCCGCTTAGGATCATTCTATCCAATTTTTACGGCCAACTATACCTATAGTTTTGAATGGGGCAAATCACTGTTTGAATTTCATAAAATAAATGTAGGGATAGAACAAAGATTACGCTTGCCACCAAAAAGTATGCTTTATTATAAATTCGAAGCTGGAAAAACTTTTGGCACTTTACCCTACCTGTTACTTAATATACCTGCAGGTAATGAATATTACGTCGCCAGTAAATACCAGTTCAATACAATGGCGCCTTATGAGTTTGCTACTGACAGGTACATTAGCCTTCATACAAGATTTTATCTGGGTGGAGCCTTATTTGATAAAATACCCCTATTGCAAAAATGGGGTTGGCGGGAACGTTTTTCTTTTAATGCCTATTGGGGAGATATGAGCAAGGCGAACCAGGATTATAATAAAAATTCAAATTTTAATTTAATGGGTAAAAAACCATTCATGGAAGCCAGCGCAGGAATTGAAAATATATTCCACATATTATCTGTGGAATATTACAGAAGATTGTCCTATTTGAATAACCCTTATGCCAGGAAGGACGGTATTTACCTTGGCCTAACATTGTCTTTTTAATTTTTTAAGGTAATGATGAAAATATTATTTATTTCACTGATGGCAATAACTGGGGCATTTAAAGCAATGCCTCAAAATAATCCTGATGCTATTATAGGCCGGTGGATGAGTTCTGAAAATAATCTTGAAGTAGAAATTTTTAAAACAGCAAATGAGTATAACGCAAAAGTTATTTGGATAGATGATAGTGATGATAAGAGCAGACCCATGAATGTAAGATGCGACAAAAATAATCCGGATGAGAAACTACGGAACAGGAAAATTATTGGGTTGGAAGTGATGTTTGGGCTCACATATAATGCCAGGCAAAACGAATGGTACAATGGAAAGATTTATGATCCGGACAGCGGTAAAGAATGGAATGCAAAAGCATGGTTGACAAAAGATGGAATTCTAAAAGTCCGGGGATACTGGGATTTTCAATTTATCGGGAAGGATTTAATGTTTAGGAAAATTTTATAACATAATTTTTAATTATCGCCAATGAATAATCATTTTCAGAATTTTATTTTATCGCATGGAGAAACTCTACAAATTTTTTTATTTATCGGAGTTTTTTTTATTGCATGGAATATAGAAAATATGGGAGGTGTTATTTTTCATTATAAAAAATGGAGACATGCATTTATAAATGCTCCTTTCATATTTACCAATATTCCCGGCCAGCTTCTTTTAGGACTTGCTTTTGTTGAAGTTATCCGATGGACATCGTATCATCAATTTGGATTTTTATATCATATTCATATTGGTAAAAGTCCTTTTATCTTATTTGCAATAACCTTTATTTTCCTTGATTTTGGGGAATATATTTATCACCTAATCATGCATAAAGTAAAAAGGCTTTGGAGATTTCATCTGGTTCACCACAGTGATCATGTCGTGGATGTATCTACTACATTAAGGGAACATCCGGGTGAAAATATTATTCGTTTAACCTTCACCTTAATTTGGGTTTTTATAAGTGGTAGCGTATTTTGGGCAATCTTATTGAGACAAATTATCCAGGCATTTACCACTTTATTCGCACATATTAATTACAGGATTCCTGAAAGATTAGACAGATTAATCGGATGGATTTTTATCACCCCTAATTTACACCAGGTGCATCATCATTATAAGCAGCCTTATACCGATAGTAATTTTGGCGACGTGTTAAGTATTTGGGACAGGCTGTTTGGAACATTAAAAAGACTGCCGGTTGAAGATCTGATATTTGGAGTGGATACGCACATGAAAAAAGACGGTAAACGAAACTTCAAAACCTTATTTAAAATTCCTTTTAATAAAAATTGACAAAGTAAGGTTTTGCGAATATTTATATTTCCCCCATTTTAAAAGAAGTTCAATAACACAACTTTTTCATGAATTTGAAAACTATATTTTTTGTCTCAACGATAATTATCATTATTATCGCTATCATAAGCTGTAGTAACAATAATTCAGAAACCGTCCACAAGCAGCAGCGATCGATAAAACCTTTGAATGCAAATACGGCTATATCGAATTCTCCACTACCTAAAGGCGCGAAGCCATTACATTCATTACCTGCAAATGTTATAGGATATGTCAAAAAAAACTATCCGGGTTATTCAATAATAATTGCTGTCTCTGATCCGCTTTGCAGTGGCGACGACGCAATTGATTTGTCTATTATAAAGCTAAACTTACCCGATCTTTCCTTGATATTTAAACCAGATGGAACCTTTGTGCAGCAGGAAGAAGACGTCCCCTTAAATACAGCACCTGATCTAATTCAATCAATTTTAAAAACTAAATTCTCTAATTATTCGGCAGGAAACCAAATTGAAAAATTAACCCTTGCTAATAAGACAGTTCAATATCTTGTTGACCTCAATAATGGTAGTGTTTCGAAAGAAGTAATATTTAGTACAGAAGGAAATGTTGTATGTGAAAATTAATAGGTTACTTCCTTCGCATTCCTTAGCAAGCAATGCAAATAGCGATCTTTTATTTACCCATTGAGAAGAGAAAGTTTCTTCCGGTTTATTGTTAAATAGATTACAAGGCACAGAATAGTAAGAAGAAAAACAATACTAGTTATAGTAGTTCCTAACCCCATCCCGCCTGCACTCACCTTCTGTGAAAGCAGGTCTCCTAAAGATGCCCCCAGCGGACGGGTAAGTATATATGCTAACCAAAAGGCAAGTATAGAATTCATCTTTAAATATTTATAAGCTAAAAAAACTATTCCAATTGCTGCAGCAAAAAGTAGCGTTGCATACACATATCCCAGGCCGGAACTTTCTGAAATCAGGTCTCCTGCAGAGGTGCCTAATGAAAATGTAAAGAGAATGGCGGCCCAATAAAAAAATTCTCTTTTGGTAGTATCAATTTTATGCACAGATAACGTCCTTTCACTTATATACCACCATATAAAGACTACGATGAGCGCTGAGCCAAATATTATAGAAGTTGTAGATAACGCCACTCCCAGATTGTCAACTAAATTATCTGATATCAGCGTACCAACAATGCTTAATAACACAACAGCACCCCAGTAAATTCCCGGCACATATTTTTTAGCCCTGAATTGAAAGAGGAGTACAATCAATAAAATGCCAGTCATTATGTACGAGGTAATTGTTAAACCAAGATTTAAGGTAGTTGATAAATAGTCGGCTGCCGTTTCACCTACTGTAGTTGCTAATATTTTTATGATCCAGAAAGTTAAAGTAACCTCAGGGACCTTATTGATCATCTTATTCATGGAAATTTTATTTTTAATTTTTAAAGCGTTTATGACTTGCTAATTACTTAATAAGATTGAAAAACTTACATTTTACGGAATGGCAAAAAATCAAATGGATATGTTGTTTATACCAAAGGATATTTATATCAATCTGGCAATTATCGGACAATCATTAAGACCTGAATTTTCAATTGATTGCCATTACCCGATTATCGAATGTTTTTCAAAACTAAAAGCATATTCTGTTTTTATTCTGTAGTTGAATTCCAAAAATCAATTATTTAAGTTGTAATAATAAACAGGATACTAAATCGGCTCCATCTTAAAAAAGCTGCCCCTAATTAATAGAGAACAGCTTTTATTGAGTTAATTCACAGTATCTAATCTTTTGCAGTTTTTATAAATTTGCCATCCTGGGCAAAAAGGACATCCATATCATTTACTTCAGCTTCATAGTTAACTTCTCCATTGGCTTTTGTAATTACGGCTGCTTCTTTTATTTTCTTACCTGGATAATTATTGGTAATGTAGTCCTGAACAGGTGTGGGTAAATCCGAAACCTTTATATCAGTTTCAGTTTCTTGTCTGTTACCATTCCCATCATACAAAGCAGACATAGTTTTGCCATCCTGGCCGAAATTAGCTTCATAATTTAATTTTTCTTTTTCCCATTTAGAAGAAACTCCCGGAAAGTCTTTTGCAAAAGAGCTTTTTACAGGTGAAGGCACTTTTGAATCATCAATTCTTTGCGAACAGGCAGCTAATGTAATTATACAGCCTGTGATTAATAACGATATAATATTTTTCATGTTTTTTATGTTGTATTTATTTAATAATTCAACAAAATTACATACCGAATATGTGGAAATTTTGAAGTAGAAAATAAATAAAACACTCCGGTGTATCATTTTAATTCAAAATTAAAAAATCCACCTCCGCCAACCATTTTATAAAACAACCCGTACTATAAACGAAAGGAAGTATGGGTATTATCTTATCCTTAGTTGAATTTTAATTGAATCATGTATGCCAGAATAGATTCTTTATGATACAGTACAGTAAATACTTTGGCTACTTTCAGGAATGGCCATCTATTCCCCGAATAGCAGGGAATACCTTCTGAATCGAAGATTAATTTAGATACATTAAAGAAAGGTGCCCCATTCATTATTGCCACTTTAGTAACATGAATAAAATTATGCTTCAGATTTTCTTTGGTTTCTCATACTTGTTTTGCAATAAATAAATTATAGCATGTCTCTCTTTGAATACGATCAACACCTATTAGAATTGATAAATCATAATAGAATTAGATCTTTAGATTATTTTTTTATTCTCATTACTAATACAACATACCTGGTTGCACTATTAGTTCCGGGTTTTATTTTATTGTACTCTTATTTAAAAAAAGATTTATCGCTCAAAATAAAAGCCTGGCAAATTGTTGCATCATTGGCATTCAACTCAATTATAATAACAATATTAAAATATACCATTAACCGGCAGCGGCCTTTTGTAATAGATAAATACATTGAAAAACTTTCTACGGGGGGTAGCCCTTCATTTCCATCCGGGCATACTTCAGATGCTTTTTTAATAGCCACCTGTATGACTATTCTTTTCAATAAAAATAAGTGGTTACTCTTCCTTATATGGATATGGGCATTTGTGGTAGCATATACACGCCTGGCATTAGGCGTACATTATCCAAGCGATGTAATTGGGGCTATAATCATTGGCATGTCAAATGCAATTATTGTTAACCGGATTTTTACGAAAAAAATTACTACCAAAACAAATAATGGTTGAAATAATAAAAGGATGGGATGATGCGATATTGCTGTTTATCAATGCTCATCATAATTCATTTTGGGATACGGCAATGTGGTTTGCGAGCGGAACAATAAGCTGGTTTCCGTTGTATGCTTTTATCATCATACTCCTAATTGTGAAATTTAAAAAGCAAAGCTGGTTATTAATCCTTCTGATTATTCCTCTTATAGTGATGAGTGACCAATTGGCATCAGGACTCATTAAACCTTTGCTACATCGCCTGCGCCCCAGCCATGAACCGAATTTAGATCAATTACTCCATTATGTGAACCAATACAGAGGAGGATTGTATAGTTTCCCTTCTTCTCATGCATGCAATTTTTTTGCATGGGTGACCTATCTTTCAGTAACTACTGTAAAGAAAATAAAATGGCTTCCCTATTTACTAATTCCGGTCGCATTGTTTGTTTCTTACAGCAGGATATACCTTGGTGTACATTATCCATCAGATATAATCGGTGGGGCGATATTGGGAACATTTTTAGGATGGGTAGTCTCAAATATCTATGCTCATTATAATAGCCGGTTATTTTTTTCTACAATAAAAAAATGACGAATAATACAGGCCAACATTAATATTGCAGGAATAATAAACTACCATAAAAATAAAAACCACTAAAGAGACTTATAGCTAATATTTACAGTCCCCTATACCTTCCTTCCTAAAATAAAAACAATAATCCATAAAGTTTCCCATCTCCCTATTCATATTGTTCGAGTTGGATATTATACAGTAACGCTGGTCATTTTATCCGAAGAAGAAAAAAGGCAATCTTTTATAGAGCTTGTTTCTATTTTTGTCAGCATCACCTAAATGGACACACGAAAAAATAATTAATAATAGGCCTGCCAATTAGGTTGAACAGTCATTGAACGTTAACTATCAAAAAAAATTGTATATAAATTTGGAAATATTGCATGATATTCAGCGATAATTTCCTTATTCAAAAACTTTCCTGCTCACAAAAATATACTTAATACCAGTGTCCATTTACCCTATTTTAGATAAAAACTTCCCCTGCTTTCACAGTATTCGTATTTGCCAGCATAGATAAAATCTATTGGGTATCCTTCAATTGTAAGAATAGCTGCTTATTCATTTTAACTACAAATCAAATTATTGTTATCAACATAAAAAATAATCGGACTGATATTTTTAATTTCAATTAATTTTTTACTCCTTTTGAAGCATTATTATTCCTATACAACAACCTCAGCATACTTGGCAAAACTATTAAGAGTAGAGGCAGTGCAATCAAGAAACCTCCTATAACAGCAATGGCTAAAGGTTGGTGCAATTCTGCACCTGCACCAATTCCCAAAGCTAAAGGCATCAGGGCGATAATAGCCCCCAAAGCAGTCATCAATTTAGGACGAAGCCTGGTAGAAATAGCATAAACAACCGATTCATCAACACTCTTTTCCTGCAGCGTATCCCTAAATTGCAGAAAAGTAAAGATGGAATTTTCCCCAATAATTCCAACAATCATAATTAACCCGGTATAGCTGCCAACATTCAAAGGAGTGTTTGTTATAAATAGGGCAATATAACTTCCCGCGATTCCCAATACAGCGATAATTAAAATAACGAAGGCAACTTTTACATCTTTAAATAAAAACAGGATTACGCCAAACACAAGGATACTTGATGAAATAAGGATCATTAAAAGTTCGGTAAAAGATTTTTGTTGTTGTGCATATTCTCCGCCATATTCGATGCTATAACCTAATGGCAGGCTCACTTGCTTGCTTACTGCCTTTTTTATATCTTTAATGGTGCTGCCCAGGTCCCTGTTATCAAGCCTGGCACTTACTACTCCCATAGATTGAATATTTTCTCTTTCAATTTCCGGGTCACCTTTATTTACCTGTATGGTAGCCAACTCACTTATTGGTTTTAACCGGCCATCAGGTAAAAAGACTTTTAGATTTTTTACATCATTCAAATTCATTTTATTTGACGCAGGATAGACTAATCTTATAGGATATTCCCGATCTTTTGTAAATATATTTCCAACTAAATTCCCCTGGAGGGATGATTGAATTTGATACTGCAGGTTGGCAGCTGTAATCCCAAATTGACCAATCTTCGAGTAATCAGGATCAATGGTTATAGAAGGACCCGTGATGGTAATGCCATCAAATACATCAGCAGTACCCTTAACATTTTCTACTACGGAACTTACCTGTTTGGCTAATTCGTGCAGTTTATTATTATCATCTCCGAATATTTTTATTTCGATTGGTTGCACAGATGTCATCAGGTCGCCCAACATATCACCAATTACCTGTCCAAAATCTACCCTGAGTTCCGGCTGCGAAGATTCAATCCTTACTCTTATGTCTTCAATTACCTGGTCGGTTGTTTTCTTCCTGTTCTTTTTAAGTTGAATCAAATAATCTCCCCTGTTGGGTTCCGTAATAAAAAATCCCATTTGTGTACCGGTACGGCGTGAATAGGCGGCTACTTCAGGAGTGGAGGTAATTATTTTTTCTACCGCCTGCAATTCTTTATCTGTTTCTTCAAGGGAGGTG
This sequence comes from Bacteroidota bacterium, assembly GCA_030706605.1. Lineage (GTDB taxonomy): Bacteria > Bacteroidota > Bacteroidia > Chitinophagales > Chitinophagaceae > Ginsengibacter. The sequence goes on along the minus strand of JAUZOE010000010.1, from coordinate 72,855 downwards.
CCGGGGATGGAAGAATAATCGAGCACAATACTTCCTTCATCCATGTGCGGAAGAAACCCGGTTTGGAGTTTTGGTAAAATCAAAACAATAGCTGTAATTAAACCAGCAATAAAAATAAAACTTACCCAGGGGCGAAGCATAAACCATTTCACCCATCCTTGTGTTTTTACTTCTTCATGTTTTTTCTTTTTTGTATCAATCTTTCCTTTTTTCTTTTTTCTGGAAAAAAGTAAATAAACTACTGGTAACCCGATCCATGTTACAAAGAAGGAACATACCAGGGTAATGATCATTGTATTGGTAAGCACATTAAAATAAGCTCCGGCTACGCCACTCATTAACATGAACGGAATAAATATTACAATGGTGCTTATGGAAGATCCTACCATAGCCGGGAACAAATAACGTATGGCATTTTGAACTATGTGCTTATAATCGTCTTCCGGATTTTCCTCATGCGTTCGGTGAATTTGTTCCACAACCACAATGGCATCATCAATGATTAATCCAATGGCAGCGGCTATGGCCCCTATTGTCATGATATTAAGCGTGTAGCCAATGGCATACAGCACTATTACGGTAGCGCCAAGCGTTACAGGAATTATTATTAAAATAGTAGCGCTTGCTTTAAGAGATCTTAGAAAGATAATCGCTACAATTATTGCCAGCAGAAGGCCTATCCATAAACTGTCCGTTACACTTTTTACGGAGTCATTCACGAAATCAGCCTGAACATAATAAGGTTTTAAAGTAACCCCTTTTGGAAGTATCTTCTCAAGATCAGCTATTTTTTGCTTCATCTGGTTAGAAACATCAATAAGATTGCTATTGGGCTGTTTTATTACTGCTATTAAAATACTTTCCTTCCCATTGGCGTTTACTTTTATATATTCAACAGCCTCTTTTACCTGGATATCCGCAATGTCCTGTAATCGAATAATACGTTTCCCATTATTACTGATCACTACATTTTTCAATTCCTCAATAGTTTTTACAGAAGCATCAGTAACGGTAAGATAGAGATAACGATAATCTGACAGGTAGCCATTCGATTTCAAAAAGTTTGTTTGGCCCAGCGCTGCATTGATCATTTCAGGAGTTAAAGAAAGCGTGCTCATTTTCTGAAGGTCCAGTTGTACCCAGTATTCTTTTGATTTTCCACCTATGATTCTTATTTCAGAAACGCCGGCTACCTGGCTCAGGTATGGCTTTATGGTATAGGTCGCCAGTTCTTTTAACTCTATCGGTGATAATACATGACTTTCTAACGAATATCCCATTACCGGTAAAATGGAGGGATTCATTTTTTCAACAGTAATATTTACATCGGGCGGTAAAATGTTTCTGATCTCTGCGATTCTTGCTTCAATTCTTTGCTGGCCAAGGTCAACATCTGCTTTCCAGTCAAGGTAAGCTGAGATTTCACAACTCCCCCTGCTTGTAGTACTTCTAATGGTTGTTAGATCCGGTATTTGTTTTATAGCGTTTTCTAATGGCCGGGTTACGGTAACCATCATCCGGTCAACCGGCTGCAGACCCGCATCTGCAATGATTTTTATTTTTGGAAATGTAATTTCAGGAAATAGTGACGTTTGCAGTTTACTATAAGCAAACAGTCCTCCTAAAATCAACATTATCAATACGACTGTAAGTGGATTCTTATATGTTGTAAAATAATTTTTCATGAGGCCTCACCCCAACCCCTCTCCAAAGGAAGAGGGACATGGAGTATTAAGAAGTTTTTAAATTTTGATGTTTTTGTTATTCATAATCACTATTCATTTTTATTGACTGCTGACTATTTATTCACTATCACCAATGCCGTGTCAGGCAAACCATAATTTCCACTTAATAAAATCTTATCCTGAACAGAAAATTTTGGTGAAAGGATTTCTACATTGTCATTCGTTTCTATTCCTTTTTCAATAGGAACTTTTACTGCAGTGCTATCGTTAATCAATTTCATCACCCAAAAAGTATTTAAAGTTTCATCAGATAAAACTGCTTTTTTATCTAAAATGGCTCCTGCAGTTTTAGCCATTTTTACAATTTTTACTTTTGCCACTAAATTCACCGGGATAGGATGAGGAGAATTTACTTTTAAAGAAACAGCCTGCGTTTGAGATATTGAATCTACCATGGGTAAAGAAGACTGCACAGTAGCCGTTAAGCGCTCGCCATCCGGTAAAGTAAGCTGCACCTGCTTTCCCAGGGCAACATATTGTTTATCTTCGTAAGGGACATTCATAACAAAAACAAAACTCCTTGAATCACTGATTGCGGCAAGTTGTTCGCCATCCTGCACATAATCACCTGCCTGGTGGTTGAGCTCAGTTACATAGCCACTTGCGTTAGCCTTTATGACATTCACACCCGAAAACTTAAAATCAGGATTTAAATTATTTACTGAATTGCCAATAGCTGTTGCTTCCTTTGTTTTTAAAACAAATAATGTTTCCCCTCTGTTTACAAAATCACCAAACTTAATATTGGCTTTTTCTATATAGCCGTTCAGGTTAGATTTTACAAAGTTTTTCTGCAGGTAAGCTGAAGTTGCATTGAGGTCAACAGATTCTTCCAAAGGCTCATAACTAACAGAGGTAACTGTAACGGGTGTACGAGGTTCTTCAGGAGAATCCGGGGTTGCAGATGAATCTTTTTGTTTACATCCCATGAAAACAATTGCAAAAGAAAAGAACAGTAAAAGTGATTGATTGATATATTTTTTCATTTTTATTGTTTCAGATTCCAATAATTAAGTTGATGAATTACAAAATACCGGGCAATTTTATTTTGCACCACCAGGTTTTTAGAGGTAATATAATTGTTTAAAGCCAGTACATAATCTGTAATTTTTATGTCACCTGTTTCCAGCAATTTTCCATTTACCTGTATCAGGGTTTGTAAATACTTTATCTGTTGATTGATAGGCCCGGCAAGATTGTTAAGATCATTTAATTGTTGTTCTAATTGTTGTATTTGTTGCTGAAACTGTTTGCTGAAAAATTCTTTTTGCTTCTCCCGGGTTCGTTCAGCAATATTGAGTTTTGAATATTGTAATTGCTTCTGATGTCCGTCATAAATAGGAATGGACAAATTGATACCTACATTATAACCAAAATTTTTATAGGGCGTTAGTATAAAAGAAGATTGATAACCTGCATCAGCAAACAAATTTATTTTCGGGCGGTAACCAACATCAACAATAGAACGTTGATTCAAAATACGGAGGCTGTCAATTTTATAATTCAAAAAAAAAGGAGAATTTGCCTTGTCAAAATTCTTTACCACTTCAATGTCAGGCGGATTAAGGGTCGCAGTAGTGGTATCAATTATTCCGGCAAGATAATTAAGTGTCGCATAGTTATTTTTATATTGAACAAAAAGTTGGTTGCGCGTTAATTGTTGCTGTTGAAGCGTAACCAGGAAGGATAAATAATCCGCTTGTTTATAAACATTTTGTTGTGCCAGTTTTTTTAAGATAGCCTCTTCGTTGGTAAGCAGGTTAATTACTTCATCATTAAAATCGAGTTGAAGCTGATCTCCATAAGTAATGATATATTGGTTAACGATCGCCTTCCTAATATCCTGCCGGGAAATAGCAGATGATATATTTAAAGAATCTTTCTGTAATTGAAGATCTTTAAACTGAAGTCCCAGGTTTCGTTTGTTATTAATTTGTTTAGTGATGGCTACCAGGGCAGAAAGCTGCTGTCCATTGGTGATGGCTGCATCATAACCATAACCATTCAAAACCGGCGCATAATAGGCGTTCCCGTTTCCTGTTATTTGAAATTTATTAGCTGCAACTATCAATTGACTGTCTATACTATTTGCCAAAATCAGATTTTGGGATTGCGTACTCAGAGGGTTATTAATAACTGAATTATCAATAAAATAATTGAGGTCCCTATTTTGCGCAATAGAAAATAACGGAATAGCAAAAACAAGAATTATTACCAGTAATTTTTTATTCATACCTTTTAATAAAAAGCTATTCCGTAAAGATCGAAATAGCTTTTATGATCCAAATTATTATTTTTTATTTTTCTTCTTTTACGAAATTCCCATTCTCATCAAAAATAACATCTTTACCGTGAATCTCCACTTCGTATGAAGTTTTTCCTTTAGCATCATTTACTTTTCCCATGTCACCTAATTTTGCACCTTTGTAATGGTTTGCTACATAAGTTAAAATAGATTTTGGAAGTTCACTTGAAGGGATTGCTTTTACGATTTCAATAAATTCACCCTTAGGAGTAAATTGAACCGAATTGGCCTCGCCGTCTTTTCCTCCCCAGTTGGCTTCGTAATTACCTTTTTCCTTTTCCCAGGTAATATGATAGGTATGGGATTCCGGATATTTGCTATGGAGTGCAGATCTGACAGAAGAAGGAACATTTACCTTTTCCCTGCTTTCGTTTTCCTGTGCAAATGTAGTGCTGCTCATTGCGAATAATATTGCTGCAAGTCCTATAATCTTTTTCATATTGTTTGTTTTTTATTATTTAATTTATACAAACTTATAACCCGATTCTGGAGAGAATTTGAAGAAAGAGTAATTTTACAAACGAAGAAAAGTTATGGAAAGTTGAAAAAGGATGATTTATTAATCACGGATAAGGGTGAAATAAATTGAATTAATTTCCAGGTTGAAAATTAATGAACAAAGAAAAAGAATTGTTGTTTATAATTCCATTTTCAAACCAAAAGATAACCCGAAAGATTTAGGGAAAGAATGAACAGGAACATCTTTATTGATAGAATTTAATGCTAACCTAAGTGAAGGATTAAAAGTTAAAGCAAATTTTTTATTTAACTTATAATCCACGCCTAAGCCAGTTAATACACTAAAATAAATTGGTTTCAATCCGTGAATATGATTGGTATGTTCGGTTTCATCCTCATTTCCTTTTCTTAATAAAGTCCTGATGGCTCCATTGGTCAAAAAATTAATTGAAATACCCGCCATTGCATTAATCGTAAATTTCCCCTTGTCAACATTATATTTCACGGCTACCGGCAATCCAAGGTATTGCAAAGTGTGTGACGAATAAGTTGTATGTAAGCTATCCCCTACTCTCGGATTAGGGTTGAAAGAAGGCGATATATAACCATATCCGGAAGAAGTATTCAAACGAAATTTTACATTCCCGGTATTATCTCTCTGCGCATAAATGGTTTCAGGATCAATATCAAAATGAGTCGTTGAAAGAGTAAGCCCCGATTGCAAACTCCAATGTGGACTCACTTTATAATCAATCAGCACTCCTAAAGTTGATGAAAATGATTGATTTTCATTTTTCTCAATACTATCAGCATTGTATCTATTGTTGCCCGATTTATCGTCATGCAATTGATTAAATGGAATATCAGGCGAAAAAAATCCTGTGATAGAAAAACGTGAGCTTTGAAATGCTGTTGGTGACGTTATTTTTGAATTATGATCGTTGCTTCCTCTTACCCGAATTATATCAACTAAAGGTTCAATTATTGATTTTGAATTAACCCAATTTGCTGTATAAACTATTCCTGTTATGGGCATAGCATATAATTGCTTCAATGGTAATTTTTTTCCAGTTTCATACCTTGAAACATTTGCGGCTACGACCTGTTCATTCACATTTCGACCAGGTGTTTTTATTGTTTCCGTATGATGCGGATTACTTCCGGTAAATTTATCCTCCTTTTCGTTGGAAGAATTTGAAACGTCATTTGGGATAACTGGCGCAGTATTCTTGCCTGAACCTATATCTTTTTTTGCAGGAAGATTATTACTTGTTTCTGTTTTAAGAATATCTTTAGTGATAATTTTATTTTCAATACCGGTAATAGAATTTTGATTACCAGGAATTAAATTTAAAGAATCAATTGGCTTATTTAAAGTAGTTGTTTTATTTTCTTGCGCTTCAGAATTATTTTTATTTTTTCCTATTGAATTTTGAATGGTATCTGCTCTATTTTGTTTTGCCAGTTCATGATGATGATTATACTTGTAAAAAAGAAAATAAACAATAAAACCCGATAAAAGTATAGCCAAAAAGATGGTGGCCTTTTTTAGTTGATTATACTTGTATTTTATTCGTACAATATTATCATTGCCCAATTTTTTATCAATAGCTTCCCAAACTTCCGGGGGAGGCATTTCCTCTTTGCCTGTAAGCCCTTTTCTGAATAAGTCTTCTATATTTTGTAAATTTTTATCCATTCAAAGAATTTTGATTAGCAATTTTCATACTGTTAGCAACGGCCCTTTGTAAAATCACTTTTGCATCGAAAAAATTAGATTTTGAAGTACCTTCTGAAATACCCAATTCCTGTGCAATTTCACGGTGTTTAAGGCCTTCAAAAACATACAGGTTAAATACCAATCTATAAGCCGGCGGCAACGCCTGCACCATTTTTAATAATTCTTTTTCCCCAATCCTGCCAATAATATCTTCGCTTTTAACCCCCTGAATATCCGCGGTCTCAATATTAATTACAGGATGCAATTTTATTTTGGCGCGATAATGGGCAATCGAAGTATATAACATAATTTTCCTGATCCAGCCTTCAAATGAACCTGCAAACTTAAAGCTATGCAATGATTTGAAAACTTTTACAAACCCTTCCTGGATTATTTCCTCAGCCTCTTCCCTGTTTTTTGCATAGCGTAAACAGACAGGGAACATTTTTGGGGCATACAATTCATACAGCCTGCTTTGAGCATTCCTATCCCCCTCAATACAACTTTGTATTAATTCCTTAGTTTTTTCCAAAAAATCAGGCATGTCTGTTAGCATAGTTGTATGGTATAGACAATTAGTTGGGTGAGAAAAAATTTCCAATCATTCTAAATGTTTTAGTGATAGGGTTATTAATATGAAATACTGGAGTAATATAGATGTTCATTTAAATATTTCATCCAATATTTTGATAAAAATATACTAATTTAGCTTTTCATTTACCCAACCTTTTCATAAAAAACATCAACAATACTCTTGTGCATGAACTTGATTATTCAAGTCCGTTAATTTTATCTACATATTATGCAATGTTTGTACCTGAAATCTATTTTCTTTATTATTATCACAACTTTCTTTTTTTCTCATAATATTTATTGTCAGCCAATTATCATTTCTGGGAATATTATTGATGCAAATACAGAATTGCCTCTCAAAAATGTAAGCATCCATTTAAATGGAATTTCAGGAGGTACCATTTCAAAAGATGATGGCTCATTTTTTTTCCAAAGTTCTCATTGGAGTAATTTATTAGAACTTACCAGTATTGGCTATACTCAACTTAACTATAAATTACAAAAAGATAAAACCACTCATCTTTTATTGAAAATGAAAATTGCTGAGAAGACTTTATCTGATATTATCATAACATCAGATAATAGGGACAAAGAACCAGGCAAAAGGTATATGAAAAAAGTAATTGCCCATAAAATATATAATAATCCTGACAGGTTTAGAAGTTATAGTTACCAACAATATCTCCGGCATGAACTTGATTTAAGTAATTTAAATATTTCAAAAGATTATGGTAAAGGTTTGGCATCTCTCGTGATCAAAATTTATAGAAATTCAGACACAGTAAATTCTGCCAGCAATCGCTTACCACTCTATTTTTCTGAAACCATATCCCACAAATACCACAGCATTGACCCAAAGATTGAAAAAGAAAATATCCTGGCTAAAAAAACATTGGGTTTACAAACAGATAAAATGCTATGGCATTTTGATAAATTTAATTTTAGTTTTAATATATATGATAATTGGCTGAAAATTTTCAATCAAACCTATGCAAGCCCATTATGCAATACAGCATTTAATTATTACAACTACTATTTTGATGACAGCAGTTTGGTGAATGGTAAAAAAGTATATAAAATACATTTTACTCCAAAACAAAAATATGAAAATGCATTTTTTGGAACATTATGGATTAATGACAGTACTTATTCCATAAAAAAAATTGAAATGCATTTAAGCAAATCTGCTGACCTTGATTTCATTAATGATATTCATTATACTGAAGAATACCGACTCGTGCTTGATTCTACTACTAACAAATATGAATATATGCCTTACCAATATAAATCTGTAGTCAATTTCGAAACAGGTTTAGCTTTGTTAGGAATACCGGTAAAATCCAATTCAAAAAGCGTAAGACTAATAACAGCAAATACTACTGTAATCGGTAACATAAAAATCAACTCCTCACTTCCTGATGAATTGGCCATAAAGCAAATGAAAAATGAACAAACTTCTGATTTGGAAAAGCCTGATTCATATTGGCGACAAAACCGGTTGGATACATTATCGGAACATGAAAAGAGTATTTATGTGATGGTAGATTCATTGCAAAACAATAATCGTTTCAAAAGAAATTCTAAAGTAATCAGTTTGATTGGAACCGGATATTGGGATTTCGGAAATAAAATCCGTATCGGCCCCTATTCATCATTCCTAAGCACCAACAAAATTGAAGGATGGCGTATAAGAACAGGATTCTGGACTCTGCCGGGATTCAACAAAAAATTAAATATAAACGGATATGCCGCATACGGTACAAAAGATCAAAAAATTCAAGGCGGCCTTGGAGTAAAATATTTATGGAATGCTGCCAAATGGACAAAGACTTCTTTGTTTGCCAGTAGTGATTATGATTATTTAATACAACAGGAAGACGAATTGGACCAGGATAATTTGATAAGTTCTTTTTTTAGAAAAAATATACCCACAACACGCGTTTATTTAAAACAAATTTTACTCAAACATGAACAATACATTTCAAAAAAGTTAAGCAGTACAGGTTCAATAACCTACAAAGAACTGACTCCCTTTTTTAATTTTTCATACCATCCATTAAACAAGATAACAGAACAGCCAATGGATAGTGTTTCTGCAAGAAAATTACCTGTTGCAGAAGCATCTTTAAGTTTCAGATATACAGGTGAGGAAAGAAGCATTACATTTAATTATGATCGCATTTACTTATACACTTATAAGCCCATATTTACTGCGAATTTTATTTATGGTTTAGAGTTTGGACAAGCCCAGTTTTCATATAAAAAAGTGAATATAGGGATAGAACAAAGGTTAAGATTACCCCCCAAATCATTGCTATATTACAAAATAGAGGCTGGTAAAACTTTTGGCACATTGCCTTATCTTCTTTTGAATATCCCTAACGGTAATGAATATTATGTTGCGAGCAAATATTTGTTCAATACCATGCTCCCTTATGAATATGCAACTGATGAATATATTAGTTTACACACAAGGCTATACCTGGGAGGTCTAATATTTGACAAAATCCCTTTTATAAAAAAACTAGGATGGCGTCAACGGTTTTCGTTCAATGCTTACCAGGGAAGTATGTCGCAGGCAAATAAAGACTATAATAAAGGTTCCGTTTTTTTAGTTCCCAATAGTCAGCCTTTTATGGAAGCAGGTGTTGGAATTGAAAATATTTTTCATGTCTTTTCAATCGATTATTATAAAAGGCTTTCAGAGTTGAATAATAGTGCACCAAAAGGCGGAATTTTTCTTGGAGTAAACTTAACATTTTAGATTAAAACGTTTTTATACTTTAGGGTAAGAATTATAAAAAAATTCAAAAAATAAATACTAATGTACCTGTTCATCAACTTTATAACACACAGTTCTGATCAAATACAATTAATTCTTTTTGTTTGTACTTTATTCCTTTGCTGGAATATTGAAAATATTGCCGCACTTTCATTGGATTATAAAAAATGGAAACACGCTTTCTTAAATGCACGTTTTATTTTAACGAACAGCCCCATTCAGTTACTCATGGGCATTGCTTTTGTAAGTACCATGCAATTGACGGCTAAACACCATTTTGGCCTTGCTTATTATTTCCCTACATTTCATAGTCAATTTCTTTTATTTGTAGTTACTTTTTTATTGCTTGATTTAGGAGAGTATTTCTATCATGTCATCATGCACAAAGTAAAAAGATTATGGATGTTTCATCTGGTACATCATACCGATAAAGTAGTAGATGTATCCACTACTCTCAGAGAACATCCGGGAGAAAATATCATAAGACTTTCCTTTACCCTTTTGTGGGTTTTTTTAAGTGGCGCAGTTTTTTGGGCGTTGGTATTAAGGCAGATCATACAGGTCTTTACTACACTTTTTGCACATATGAATTACCGCCTTCCCAACAAGATGGATTCTATATTGGGTGCTCTTTTCATTACTCCAAATTTACACCAGGTTCATCATCATTATCAACAACCTTACACTGACAGTAATTATGGAGATGTGCTAAGTATCTGGGATAGACTGTTCGGGACCTTCAAAAAACTACCCCCGGAAAACGTGGTATTTGGCGTAGATACCCATATGGAAAATGAAGACAACAGCAATTTTAGGTCTCTATTCAAATTACCTTTTGGAAAGTACAGGAAAAACTTAAAAAAGAATTAATACAAAGAATCTCAAATACTACTAAAAAATTAAATCAGAATAAAAATATTGGCAGGATTATTGACTAATATATGATGCTAATTACTATATTTTCAATATCAAAAACACTAATACCTAAACCAATACAAAAAAATTACATGCACTTGATTTTTGTTTCCTCAAGTTTTATCATTAATTGTGATACCTGCTAACATTTATAAGAATAAAATAAACAAAATTCATAGCATATTTATTTATAATTATTTCACTATTTATTCTAAAAAAAAACCTGTATGAAAAACAAAAAGCAACTCCTTCTTGGCCTAGGTTTAATGATAACCACTTTATCATTGCTAATCTTCGCCTGTCAAAAAAACGTAACACCGCTTAGCAGTTCAAGCTCTCCCAGAAATGTAGGAATATATTTAACAGACGATCCCTGCCAGTATGATTCAGTATTTATTGATATCCAATATGTAGAAATAAAAATTGACACCAGCACTCAACACATGAATGATGACCATTTTGGAGACAATGAGAATGATCACAATGAAGATCATATGCATCATGATCAATATGGATTTTGGGATACACTTAGTATTCGCTCAGGTGTTTATGATGTTCTACAACTCCGTAATGGTATTGACACCTTATTAGGGACAACAAATATTCCTGCCGGGAAGATCAGAAAAATAAGACTTACCTTAGGAAGCAATAATTCTGTAGTGATTTCAGGTATAAGTCATCCTCTTAATCTATTCCCCAACACCAATAATTATGAATATGTCAAAATTCATGGAGAAGATGAAGACAATCATTTCCGGCCTGGGCAAACCTCTATGTGGCTTGATTTCAATGTTTGTAAATCTATTCGGTTCGATAATGGTCAATATTATCTTAAACCATTTCTCAGTGTATTTGCAATGGATAATACCGGCCGGATCCAAGGGATAGTATTACCAAATTCCGCACAGCCTTATGTTACGGTTTGGAATGCAACAGATACTGCCTCAGCATTACCAGAACATGATGGAGAATATAAGATCAGGGGTTTAAATGCGGGTATTTATAGTTTACAATTTAAAGGTTCCTTTGGATATATGGATACTACTATAACTAATTTAGAAGTGAAGGCTGGCCAGTTGGTCAAAATTCCTGTCATTACTTTACACCAATAATAATTATCATCTTTATCTCTTAAATAAGGCCGGAATCAATTTCGGCCTTATTTTTTCAGTATATCTTTAAAAAATTATAGGAATGATCCAATTTCAGGATCGATAAACAACTCACCCCTTCTCAATTGCCTTAAACGATTTTTCTAATACGAAGGCTCCTACCAGGAATCAACTTTCTGCAATTGTTCCAAAAGCCAATTTTTACTACGCAAATATTTATTTGAATTTTAGGTTTACTGAAATCACATCAGAAACAAGATTAGTTGTTTGTGAATAATGACCATAACGCAATTCCAGAGCACTCAAGCCATTTAAAATTCCTTTTGGAGGTGCTATTCGAAAATTAGTCCCCAAAAAATGGCTATCTAAAGCTGACAAGGAATAATTGCTGGTATAATACAAATCACCGGGTGTATGCATTTCATAGGGCTCAAAATATTTTACTGCAGTTTGTGTATAGTACCTATAAAAAGGAGAGACAGATAAAAATGTGTAATCTTAAAAGGAACTTCAAGACTAACAGTATGAGACTGCATTCCCCAATTATCAGTGTAATAACGATAGTACGATGGAAGTATGATTTTATCGCCGAGAAAATAATTCAACCTTATTCCAATAGGTAATTTAAACCGCTACGATGGAAGGTTTTCAGCATCAACAGTATCATCGTTCCAATAAACACGATGAAAAGGCAAACCGAGATCACCTTTCTGAAAAACGAGATCAAGTAAAACGGCACCCTGTAATCTTTTATTGATTACCTGCGAAAAAGCAAAGGAACTGGTAATAGTATTCCTTGGTTTTGAAGGTATTGCCGGTTTATTAACGTAAGAACCTCCATTTGAATTTAAGGCAACCTGTCGGCCACTGGCTGAAGTTACATAAATCGTACCATTGGAAGCAGTTACAGTATCCGATGGAATCAATTCAGAAGGCAGTATCTCTGTTTTACTTTATCGAAATAACCTATAAGTTTACCGCTAAATTCTCCGTTTTTTTGTTGTTTTAGAGTACTCAGCATCTAAGCCAAATGATTTGTAATTATATTCTTTGGAAAGATAGAGGCCCAAACCAAATCCTGTCCTTTTTTTTGCATTTTCTACAGACCAGTTTAGCGAAGGATAAACACGCGATCCACCGGTTTTAGAAGCACCGGTTTTACTAACAAATGCAGATGACGCTTATGTGTGATGATCAAAGCCAAAGTTTGCTGTTAAGGTATGTTTACGATTCATTGAATTCCCGGCCAATCCAGGTAACATCGAGTCCATTTGACAAATCTGTTACCTTTTCGGTACGAATGCCACCCGTAATTGCAGAATGATCACCATTTTGTGAATAGTAACTGGATACCAGGTTTATTTCATCAACCTTCAACGGCCTGGAATTATATAATGTAGTATCCTTATCATGGTACTGGGCAAACGCTTGCAACATCATTATATAAATTCCCACCAGGCTTAAACAAATCTTTTTCATGACTTATTTTAATAGGAAAAAAGTATTAATCAATTGCACCCGCAACCACCACCGGTTTTACCGCCATTAGCACCTGAAGCACCTTCTCGATATGATTGAAAATTAAGCTCATTTTTTTCTATCTTCCGGTTCCCCAATATCATTTCAGAATCATTGAGCCTGCTTTTTTGATAGGCTTTTACATTGGCACAAGAAGTCATTATAATTCCGGCTACAGGCATCAATGCTAAAAACTTAATAGTACGTTTTATCATGCTTGATTTGTGTGAATCTGATAATTTTTTTTGTAAAAAAACAAGACCCAATTCAGTAAGTAATTTATCCCCTGTCTCTTTTATAATTACAAATACTTACTATTTCATATGCGAATTCTTCTGCACTTTCATTTGGCAATTATTCAATCCCGGCAAACTCATCTAAAAACTGGCACATTTATTAAAAGTCGCCGGGAGCAGTTTATTTTTTGACTAAATTATTATTAAAGCCTAAAAAAATTATAAAATATTTATTTAAATTTCAGGTTCAAGGAAATTACATCAGACACAAGTTTAGTCGTCTGCGAGTAATGACCATAACGCAATTCCAGAGCACTCAAACCATTTAAAATTCCCTTTGGAGGTGCTATTCTAAAATTAATCCCAAAAAACTGGCTGTCAAAGGCTGACAAGGAATAATTGCTGGTATAATATACGTCCGCAGCTGTATGCATTTCATAAGGCGCAAAATATTTTACTGCTGTTTGTGTATAATACCTGTAAAAAGGGGATACGGAAAAAAACGGGGTAATTTTAAATGGTACTTCAAGACTGGCAGTATGTGCCTGCAATCCCCAACTATCTATATAGTATCGGTAATACGATCGAAGAATAATTTTATCACCGAGGAAATAATTTAACCGCATACCAATAGGCAATTTTAGCCTGTTAATTGGAAGGTTTTCAATATTGGGGGTACCATCATTAAAATATACCCTATGAAATGGTAATCCCAGATAACCATTTTGAGCAACTCCATCTACAAGAATGATACCTTGCATTCTTTGGTTGATGACCTGCGAAAAGGACAGAGATAACGTTCCCGTTGTTCTGGGATTTGTCGGGATTTTGTATCTACTTTCACCTCCTCCGCTGGCTGCAGTTACGGTAACCTGTTGTACAAATTCAGAAGGATAAATCAATTTAACCCGATCAAAATACCCTGTAAGTTTACCAGTAAATTCTCCGTTATTTTTTGTTTTTTTAGAGTACTCAGCATCCAACCCAAATGAACTGTAATTAAATTCTTTGGAAAAATAGAGGCCCAAACCAAACCCTGTCCCTTTTTTTGCATTTTCTACTGACCAGTTTAACGAAGGATAAACACGTGATCCACCGGTTCTGGAGGCCCCGGTTTTACTAACATATGCAGATGATGCTGATGTATGATGATCATAACCAAAACCTGCAGTTAACGTATTTTTGCGATTCCTTGCATCCCAGCCGATCCATGTGACATCAAGCCCATTTGACAAATCTGTCACCTTTTCGGTACCAATGCCACCCGTAATTGGCGAATGATCTCCATTTTGTGAATAGTAACTGGATACCAGGTTTATTTCATCAACCTTCAACGGCCTGGAAGTATATAATGTAGTATCCTTATCGCGGTACTGTGCGAAAGCCTGCAACATCATTATATAAATCCCCACAAGGGTTAAACAAATCTTTTTCATGAATTATTTTAATAGTAAAAGTATCAATCAATTGCATCCACAACCACCACCCGTTTTCCCGCCATTAGCACCTGAAGCACCTTCGCGGTATGATTGAAAATTGAGCTCATTTTTTTCTACTTTCCGGTTCCCCAAAATCATTTCAGAATCATTGAGCCTGCTTTTCTGATAGGCTTTTACATTAGCACAGGAAGCCAACATAATTCCGGCTACAGGCACCAATGCTACTACTTTAAAAATTTGTTTTACCATATTTGAGTTGTGTGAATCTTATACTTTTTTTTTGTAAAAAATCGCCACTTTAATTTAGTAAGTAATTTGCCCCCCGTTTCTTTTATAATTACAAATACTTGCTATTTCATCTGTAAATTCTTCAGCACTTTCAGTTGGTAATCCAATCCAGGATTTTATGACTTTACCATTTGCATCTAAAAGAAGGGTAAATGGAAAATTTCCATCTGGATTATACCTGTCGGCCAAAGCATCATTCTGTTTCATGGTTTTTTCGTCTAACTGATTTTTTTTATTTCTTGGGAAATCGGCGTCCAGCAAAACTAAAGATGTATCTGCCATTTTTGAAAACACGTCACTTTCAAAAATTTCTTTTCGTAAACGCATACAAGGCCCACACCAATCGGAACCAGAAAAGTTTAATAAGATGAGTTCGTGTTTTTCACTGGCGACTTTTTTCGCAGTTTCAAAGTTTGGTTGCCACCCGGTGAAAGACATCCCGGTAAAGCAAAGAATCATAATTGATAAATTCTTCATTCAATATTATTTTTATTCCTTTATATCAAGGTTGTAAATAGAAGATTTTTAGTTGGGCATAAATAAAACGCTAACAGTTTTTTAACAAATTCAATCTCCTTATGCATAGTGATGTTTTAAGACTTTAATCTTAAGAGAATCTTATATTAGCAGAGGAATAGACGATATTTCTGTCATCAATTACAATGGCTTCAATATCTTTCATTTGATTTACCAGGTCTATTCCCGCCTTAATTCCCATTATCATAACAGGGGTGGCCATGGCATCTGCGACTTCTGCATTGAGGGTAATGATGGTAACACTTTTTATGCCAGCCACAGGCAATCCGGTTCTTGGATCAATCGTATGTGAATACTTTTTGCCATTGATCATTATGAACTTCTCATAATTTCCAGAGGTAGCAACAGCCAGATCAGTTACATTAATATAAGAAAATAATTCATGGGGTGAATTTGGATTTACAATGCCAATTGTCCATGGTTTTCCATTTGGCTGTAACCCCCAGGTTGTAAGATCTCCAGAAGCATTTACTATTCCGCTCTTAACACCTAAAGATTTCATTACAATTCTGGCTCTTTCTGCTGCATATCCCTTCCCTATACCCCCAAAACCAATACGCATACCCTTTTCTTTGAGAAATACTGTGCAGTTTTCATGGTCAAGGATAATATTCCGGTAATTAATCAGCCGCACCATTTTCTTAGCGGTTCTCTTGTCAGGCAATGCCTTCATATTAGTATCAAAATTCCACAGACGCTTATCTATCGATCCATAAGAAATGTCGAAAGAACCTTGAGTGATACTTGAAATACGCAATGATCTTTCAATAA
Source organism: Bacteroidota bacterium (assembly GCA_030706605.1). Taxonomy (GTDB): domain Bacteria; phylum Bacteroidota; class Bacteroidia; order Chitinophagales; family Chitinophagaceae; genus Ginsengibacter. The sequence continues at coordinate 56,455 of JAUZOE010000010.1, read as the reverse complement.
TCGAAAAAGTTTCTTGTGATACTGCAACAGGAGATGCGCCTGCGTATCGGTTAATAAGACAAGTTTCACTACTTTCATTAAAAGTAGTCAGTAATTTTTCTATCCTTTGTATTTCATGAATGCCAGCATCAATACGCTCATTAGCCCAGGCTTCATCATCTGTGACAACACTTATTTCAAAGTGATTGCCCATCAGCTTTAATCCTTTTTTAAATACAGTTTGCTCTTTCATACCAGAAATCCAGGTTTAGGAAAAATCTTATCTTGAAATTCTTTGATTTTAATATTTGAAAAATTTTTACAAATTTTAAATATGATACCCAGTTCATCCATTTAACCCGATTAGCCAATAGAGCCAGTAACCATTTTTTTGAAAAATCTCTTATTGAAGAATGAATTCTGAGCCATGGGATAAATGTCCAATAAATATTATTTTATCTTATTGTACTTAGTCACTACGTCATCAAGCATACTTTTGAATTTCTGAACATCCGGGTCATAGCCATACCCTTCAGGTTCAAGACGGTTTTCATTGGCATCAAGGAAAAAATAATAAGGCTGTGTATTGGCATTGTATTTTGAAATCTGCAAGTCTGCATTTTTGTCGCCAAGAGTGGTAATCTTTTTATTTAATGTTTTTGAAAAATATTGATCACCCGGCTGCAGATCCACAGGCACATCCACGTATAAGGATACAATTACAAAATTATTTTTCAAGCGTTCCATTACCCCAGGATCGCTCCATACTGCTCCCTCCATCTTACGACAGTTAACGCAATTGACACCGGTAAAATCAAGCATCAATGGTTTATGCAATTTTCTGGCAATTGCCAGAGCTTCATCGTAGTCAAAATAAGTAACCATCCCGTATTTAGTAACCACATCCGGCTCATTGATTCTCATTCTGTCATAATACTTTACAGGATGAGGCAGATCGGTAGATGAAATAATATGTCCTTTGGAGTTCGTTGAGTTTGTAGGAGCAGAATTAAAATCCTGGGTTCCCATTGGCGGCAAAAAAGCGCTGATTCCTTTGAGTGGTGCGCCCCATAAACCAGGGATCATATAAACAGCAAATGAAAATGACGCAATAGCAAAAAATAATCTGGGGATACTGATATAAGGAATATCATAATCATTTTTAGGCAATTCATCATCATGATGAAATTTAATTTTCCCTAAAAGATAAATACCCAGTAAAATAAAAATCACAATCCACAAACTGATAAAAATTTCACGGTCTAATAACCGCCATCCCTGTGAAAGATCTGCATTGGATAAAAATTTTAATGCCAATGCCAGTTCTAAAAAACCCAAGGTCACTTTTACTGAGTTTAGCCATCCACCGGCTTTTCCCAATACATTTAATTTACCAGGGAAAAACGCAAAAAAAGCAAAAGGCAGGGAAAGCGCCAGGGAAAATCCAAACATACCAATGAGCGGCCCCCAATAACTCCCTCTTGCTGCTATTACCAATAAATTACCAATGATAGGGCCGGTACAGGAGAAGGATACTACCACCAGGGTAAGCGCCATAAAAAATATCCCGATAAAACTTCCTGCACCTGCTTTACTATCTGCTTTATTAGACCATGAACTTGGTAATCCAATTTCAAAAGCGCCTAAGAAGGAAATCCCAAAAAGTAAAAATAACAGGAAAAATATCATGTTGGCAATCCAGTTAGTAGCCAAATTATTTAATGCAGTTGGACCGAATATGACAGTAATCAAAAAGCCCAAAAGTGTGAAAATAAAAATGATTGATAAAGAGTAAGAGAAGGCATTTTTAATTCCTTCCGCTTTGGTTTTACTCCTTTTGGTAAAGAAACTAACCGTTACCGGAATCATTGAATAAACACAAGGAGTTATTAAGGCCAGCAAACCACCTGCAAATGCAGTGGCAAATATCCACAACAATGATTTTGAAGCCACAGAACTTTCTGTATTTCCCTGCTTCAATTCCGGGCCATCATTTTGTGCAGTAGTTTGAGCCTGCGGTAAAATAAATATTTTAAATTTAGCTTCTTTAGGCAAATATGCTCCACCTTTCTGGTACATCACATTAACATTTCCTTTCACCAAAAAACTATCCCTTAAAGAAGCATTTATTTTTTGTTGCCACTCCACTGAGTCTTTAAAAAAATATACTTCACTATTTAATGAAGGATCCATAGCTTTCTGCACAGTACCTTTTTGAATCAAAGAATCTTTTAAAAGTTTTTGAACAGAGGAATCAAACTGAATAGAAGAATACATGATATCATCCGGATATCTTTGCAAAGCAAATAATTGGATCCCCTTTCCTATTGTCCCTTTAATAGTCAAAAGGACTTCGCTATCACTCAACCTTTGAGTATTATAAGAAAATTCTATTTCTGAAGAATCCTGGGAGAAAACATTACCAGCAAAAAATACCATTATCAAAAAAGCAGAAAGCTTAATAAACTTATACATTTAAAAACTTTTATTAGGTAAGAGCTATTGATTTATTTTAAAGCTACAGTAAATTTCTTTGTTGTAGGGGGTAAACATTGCCGGTTATTGCATACCATAAATTCAACTGCAACATCTGCTGAAGTTTTTACATTGGCTTTTAATTTGACCAGTTGAACAAAGTCTACTTTATTAGAAAACTGTTCTACATCTACTCCAAATAAAGGCTCTGCATGTTTTTCTAATTTACCCACTTCTTTTGCCTTACCCATAAAAGTAAGTAACGGATTTTTAGCATAAGTAATACTGGTAGGAATAGGGCCCCCATCGGGTGTGGTTTGAGAATAAATATGCCAGCCACTTTGAATATTAGCAGTTAAATGAATTTCATAAGTTTTATCACTGATTCTTTTTGCAGTAGTAGTCCACGAAACCGGGTTTTGTAACTGTGCAAAAAGTAAGTTTGAGATCAATAATAAAAAACCAGCGGTGACAATTTTTTTCATAAACTTGTTTTATTGCGTATTTGAATTAGTTTTCAAGGGACCCATTTTTGCAATGTAATTAAAAACTTCCGTTCCGATTTCTGGCATTGTTTTAAATAAATGATAAAAGGTTCTCCTAATCTATGCTTTATTTCTTAAGAATTATGACATACAAAGACTCCGGAAGTTTACAAAAATAATCTTCTTAATAAACAGGAAGTGATGGATTCACCTGCAAAAGGTTGGGCCCTTTGTAACTTTTTATTTTCCTTAACTTCTTTTAGGCGGCATTAATTAAGCCTATTCACATTATTATATCTCTTCCCAGGATATGTATAACCAGGAGATTCTCTTTTGGTGCCTCCTTAAATAGAATGAATAGCTCCATCTGGCCCCACCTGTTTAATATGCAATACTTTTTATTCGGATTAGTTTTGAAATAAAAGCAATTTTACTTTTGGGTGATTTAAAAATATCCTGTTTATCTATTTCAAGAATTTTAAAAAGCGCCCAGAGATATTTAAGATTTAACAACAAATACCTCTTATTAAAAACTGAACTATTTTATTATTCATTATTTTTATCAGGACATATTTTAAATACCTCATGACGTTTTGCCTGAAATATTTTATAAAAATTTTTATACTTTCTTTTTTTATAACATTGCATTTCAGCCTGCTGGCCCAAACTGATTCCATTCCCCATAATGATTCCATGTCTCAAGCAAAAAGTCATAAGGGTTTGCTGGGTAAAGTAATTCAAAATTTCAGGCAGGATACTACTATAGTGGCCCCTGTCAATAATCTTCAAAGGAATGAGGCAAAATTTAACCGGTATGAAGGTTTTATTATCAGGAAGATCATCATCAAAAGATTGCCTTTTGGTATCCCGTTTTCAGATACAACAAAAAATTTACAAAGCCCGTTAACCAGGTTGGCAAATGACCTGCATCATACTACGAAAACACAGGTTGTAAAAAATAATCTTTTCTTTAATAAAAATGATTTTGTAAAACCATACCTCATGGCGGATAACGAAAGGTTTTTAAGACAATTGCCCTATTTACAGGACGCCGAAATAACGGTGGAGCCTACAGGTCTGGGTTCAGATTCAGTCGACGTCATTGTTTTGACAAAAGATGTTTTTTCATTAGGCGGTGAAATAGGTTCATTGGGAGTAAAACAAAGCAAAGTTCAAATGCGTGAAGATAATTTTGCAGGCAGTGGGAATGCCGCCGTATTAGATGCATTGTATGATGATAGAAGAGAAAACAATTTTGCGTTTGGAGGTGAATATATTCGTAGGAATATTGGCGGAAGTTATATCGATGGCAACCTTGGATATCAAAGTTTTTATTCAGCGCTAAGCGGCCCAAACCAAGAAAACTATTATTTTCTAAATCTTTCCAAACCATTAATTAACCGGTATATGCAATGGGTATATGAACTTGACCTTGCTTACCATTCTACCAGGCATTTATACAACAGTGATTCAGTTTATTACTCTGATAACAGGTACCGTTTTTATAATATGGAAGCCTGGGCCGGTTATAATATCAATGCAAAGGATTTCACCTCGCAGCAGGAATCCAACAAATTAAGAAAACTAATAGGAGTAAGGATGATTCAGCAAAAATTTCAGGATATTCCCACCAAATATTTATCTACCTACAACTGGCGATATGCTGATTTGATGGGATTGCTGGCTACGTTAACTTTTTACCGGCAAAACTTCTATAAAACGCAATTCATTTATGGTTTCGGCCGTAATGAAGATATCCCTGAGGGCTTACTCCTGAGTATTACGACTGGCTATACTATCAAACAAAACCGATCCCGTCCTTTCCTCGGCTTTAATTTTCAGCAATATCATTTTAATAAAAAGAATAATTATATTGGCTACACAGTGCGTGCAGAAGGCTACTTAGACAAGGGATCCATTGAAGACATCAATTTACTGGCAAATATTAATTATTTTGACCACTTAAAGTCAATTGGTACAAGATGGAAACAACGTTTTTTTCTAAATCTTGATGCAGCTCAACAAACCAACACTGTTTTAAATGAACCTTTATATTTAAACAGCAAATTCGGTTTGCCGGAGTATGGTTACAACCAGATTGGCGGCACTCTCCGGGCAACAGCCAAAGCGGAGTCCGTCTTTTTTAGCCCGTGGTCATTAGCTGCATTTAAGTTTGCACCATTTGTCTTTGGTAATGCCAGTGTATTCTCTCCCTATCTTTCCGACGCTAAACTTTTTTCCTCTATTGGCGGCGGCATCAGGACGAGGAACGAAAGTTTTGTTTTTGGAACTATAGAAATAAGAGGTTTTTATTTCCCCCAGAAAAATTTTCACAATGAAAGTTTTGGCCTTGAACTTTCAACTAATGTCATTTTCAAGTACAATACACAGTTTGTGAAAAAACCTGATTTTATTGAAATCAATTAATAATCCGGCAATATTACTCTTTTAGATAAATGGGCCATGCCCTGCCTGGCTCCAAATCCTTGAGAAGATTGACCCGTCCTGAAAAAAGTTGTCATGCCTTTTTTTTATCTGCTTGCATAGAATTAAGTGTAAATGAAAACGTACTTCCGGCACCAAAATCGCTTTTCACATTTATTGTCCCACCCTGTGCTTCAATAAATTCTTTGCTAATACTTAATCCCAATCCTGTGCCTTCTTTTTTTGTTCCTGGTATGCGAAAATATCGGTCGAAGATTTTGTCAATATACTGAGGTGATATGCCCTGCCCCGTATCTTTTACGGAGAATTTTATTTTTCCATTTTCATTCTCTACATCAATATAGATAACAGAATTGTCGTAAGAATAACGAATGGCATTGGAAAGAAAATTGGTTAATACCCATGAAGTTTTTTCATTATCTGCAAGCACTTTTGCTAAGTTATTGGGTATTCTTGTTTCAAACTTAATTTGCTTTTGTTCTGTTGCTGATTTATTAGCATTAACTGCGTATTCAACTATTTCTTTTGCGTCAGACGGTATTATATTCATTTGAATAGTTCCACTTTCCACCTGCGTCATATTCAGCAACTCACCTGTAATTTTCAGTAATCTTCCGGCATCTTCTTTAATACTTTCAATAAGGCTTTGCTGTTCTGTATTTAGTTCTCCTACCTGTTTGTTTTCCAATAATTGCAAACTCATTTTTATTGAAGAGATTGGTGTTTTTAATTCATGCGAAACGGTTGCTATAAAATTTGTTTTTGCAAAATCCAATTCTTTGTAGGGTGTTATATTTTGTAATAGGATTACAGTGCCTATTTTTTTTTCTTCTTTTTCACCTGTTGGTATGATGTTTATCGGTACGATTTCCTTTTCAAAATAACTTTCTTTGTTGTCAGCATATATTTTTACCGGAGAAGATTTGGTTTGCTTTTGTTCATTTTCGTTATCAAATAAATCCTGCACTATCATTCTGATTAAATCATTACGCATGGCAATATCCTGTATAGGCCTACCAATTACGCTCTCTGCACTTAGTCCTGATATCTTCAAAGAAATATTATTCATGAATAAAACTTTCTTGTTTTCATCCAACCCAATAACAGGGTCGTTCATATTGTTGATAAGTGTTTCAATTCTCTTCTTTTCCATCATTAGTTTTTCAAGGTTGCCCGTTTTGTATTCTTCTAACTTTTCCGCCATCGTATTAAAGGCAGTTGCCAGTTCACCAAACTCATCATGTTTTTCAAAATGTACCCTTTGAGAATAGTTTTGTGCAGCAATTTCTTTAATGCTTGTTGTCAATTCTTTTATCGGGTTAGCAATATTGCCTGGTAAATTGAACAACACTGTTAATGCAATAATGAAGCAAATAGCGCCTGCCAATGAAATCCAGGAAATAGACGCATCTGCCGTTTTTTGTGCTTTATCGCTTTTTCTCTGAATAGCTTGCATATTCAGCAACATTATATCAGTAATATCTTTTTGAATAACCCGTTGTAACGCATTATCAGCATTAAATTGTTGTAATTTCCTAAAATCTGCTGCTAATTTATCTGTCAGTTCTTTTTCTCCTACTTCGGTAATATTTTCCTGCTGTTTTGAAAGATTTTCCAGAAATTCAATTTTAGGCCCAGGATTTTCTATCCCTTTATTTAAAGCAATAAGCATTTGACGGGAATAGTCTAATGTATTGTAATTGGCAACAAGGATATTTTTGGTATCGTTACTTAATTTGTTTATATGAAAAATGCTTAATGCCGTGAGCAGCAATACCATTGCAAATAAAAATCCGATACCAAGCACAAGTTTAGACTTAATTTTCATTAGCTTAGAATTACAAGGTCAATATTGTTTGCTGATAGTTTTTTTAATAATTCATTAAATACATTTGTTGCCAAAATTATTCTTACTAAGTTCAAATGCGGCTTTCCAACACAAACAGTAGTAACCTTTCTTTCTTCACATTGTTCAATGATTGTTTTTGCTATGTTCGTATTTTCTACTTTAATAATTTGTGCTCCCAGTTCAGTTGCCAGCTTAAAGTTATTAATTAAATAACGTTGCTTATCCAAAGCAATTTTATTACTTTTCTCAGCCGGAGTTTGCACATATAACGCATACCATTTGCTGTTGTAATAATTGGCAAGCCTTGCTGTTTTACGGATAACTGTTTTTGCTGTTACCTCATTGGAGCTTATACAGGCTAAGAATATTTCATGCTTTAGGGCGTTTATTTTGGTAATTTCCGTTTCCACTTTTCTTACAACCTGCGAAGCCACTTCTTTTAATGCCAATTCTCTTAATTGAAGTATATGGTCACCTTTAAAAAAGTTAGTTAAAGCGGTTTCAATTTTCGCAGCTTCATAAATCTTGCCTTCTTTTAATCTTGCAATTAATTCATCTGCCGTAAGGTCAATATTTACTACTTCATCTGCGTGTGACAGCACACTATCAGGAATACGTTCTTTTACTTCAATACCGGTTATTTTTTTTACTTCTTCATTCAGGCTTTCAATATGCTGAATATTTACCGCACTGATTACATTAATGCCTGCATCTAATATTTCCATTACATCCTGCCAGCGTTTTTCATTCTTGCTCCCTTCAATATTGGTATGAGCCAGTTCATCTATAATAACTACTTCGGGGCGTAAATTAATTACAGCCTGAACGTCCAATTCTTCTAATTCTTTTCCCTTGTAAAATAATTTTCTTCGGGGTACTATAGGTAAGCCTTCGAGCAAAGCCTGGGTTTCTATTCTGTTATGTGTTTCAATATATCCAACTTTTATATCAATACCATTTCGCAATAGTGCATGTGCTTCCTGCAACATGCGATAGGTTTTGCCTACGCCTGCACTCATCCCGATATACACTTTAAATTTTCCCTTTCTCGATTTTTTAATCAGGTCGAGGAAATGCTGTACTGTATGGTCTTTATCAGGCATTAAAATGAAACTGCTAATGTGTTATTAAAAATAAATTTGGATTCAATGAGCTATTAATACTGCGATAATAATAGATTTTTTTCAGTTCTTCTATTTTAAATTATCCAATGCAATATTCAGCTTAAGCACATTAATCCTTTCTGTTCCTAAAAATCCTAACAATGGTATTTCTGTATTTGAAATAATTAATTGCTGCAAATTACCCTCGGCAACGCCTCTTATCCTGGCAATCCGTTTTACCTGTATATTGGCAGCCTGTACAGAAATGTTTGGATCAAGCCCGCTACCGCTTGCAGTTACCAAATCAGAAGGAATTTCTGATTTATTGATGCCGGGATTGTGTAATAAGAAAGTATCTATTCTTGCCTGTATATCTTTTAAGTAACCGGGATTTGACGGACCTTTGTTGCTGCCTCCTGCACCTGCTGCATTATACTCAACGGCAGAAGGACGGGAATTAAAATATTTATCGTCTGTAAATTTTTGTCCTACATTGGCATAATAAGTTTTGTTATCCTGTCTTATCACTTCGCCTTTACCATGATTGGTTGAAAATTGAGCAATGCCGAATACAATCAATGTATAAATTCCTGAGAAGAACAATAAGCAAACAAAAGTAAGCCTGATAGCCGGAAATATATTTTCTTTCATTGTCTTGATTTTTAAATGAATATTGTAACTAAAATATCAATCAGTTTTATTCCTATGAACGGAACAATTACACCACCCAAACCGTAAATCAATAAATTTCTTCTGAGCAATGCACTTGCACCGATAGGTTTGTAGGCTACACCTCTTAATGCTAAAGGGATTAATAAAGGGATGATGATAGCATTAAAAATTACTGCCGATAAAATGGCGGTTTCAGGCGAATGTAATTTCATAATGTTTAAGCCCTGCAATGCCGGAATAGAAGCAATAAACAATGCGGGAACTATAGCAAAATATTTTGCCACATCATTGGCAATGCTAAAAGTGGTAAGCGTTCCCCTTGTCATCAATAATTGTTTGCCTATTTCTACCACTTCAATCAACTTGGTTGGGTCGTTATCAAGATCAACCATATTGCCTGCTTCTTTTGCCGCTTGTGTTCCACTGTTCATCGCTACGCCAACATCAGCCTGTGCCAATGCAGGAGCATCGTTTGTGCCGTCGCCCATCATGGCGACAAGCCTTCCACTGCTTTGCTCTTTGCGGATATAGTTCATTTTATCTTCGGGTTTTGCTTCTGCAATAAAATCATCTACACCTGCTTTTTCAGCAATGTATTTTGCAGTTAAGGGATTATCGCCTGTAACCATTACGGTTTTGATACCCATTTTACGCAACCGGTCAAAACGTTCATGAATGCCGGGTTTAATGATGTCCTGCAATTCAATTACACCTAATACGTTTTCATTTTCTGCTACCACTAAAGGAGTACCGCCATTGCTTGCAATAATTTTTACCTGTTCGGCAGTTTCGGCAGGAAAAATATTTCCAGCTTTCTCTACTAAATTGCGAATAGCATCCGATGCACCTTTCCTGATTTTTGTATGTTCAAACTCAATTCCTGAACTTCTTGTTTCAGCAGTAAATTTTATGAACCGCGGATTTTGTATTTGATAAGTTAATGGATTAATACCTGCCAATTCAATAATTGATTTCCCCTCCGGTGTTTCATCTGCCATGGAACTCAATACAGTTGCTTTAATAAATTGTTTTTCCTCAATACCATTTGCCGGATAAAAATGAGTTGCCTTCCTGTTGCCAATCGTAATCGTTCCTGTTTTATCTAATAACAATACATCAATATCACCTGCGGTTTCTACTGCTTTACCGCTTTTGGTAATTACGTTTGCCCGCAATGCCCTGTCCATACCTGCAATACCAATGGCAGATAACAAACCCCCAATTGTTGTAGGAATTAAACAAACAAATAATGAAATAAATGCGGCAATGGTAATAGGCGTTTGTGCATAATCGCCAAACGGTTTTAGTGTAACAGTTACGATGACAAACACCAACGTAAAGCCTGCCAGCAAAATAGTTAATGCAATTTCATTGGGTGTTTTTTGTCTTGATGCACCTTCAACCAATGCGATCATTTTGTCCAAAAAACTTTCGCCTTGTTCGGTGGTTACTCTTACTTTTATCTTATCAGATAAAACTTTGGTACCGCCAGTTACACTACTTTTATCGCCACCGGCTTCTCTTATCACCGGCGCACTTTCGCCTGTAATGGCACTTTCGTCAATTGTAGCTAAGCCTTCAATTATTTCGCCATCAGAAGGAATGATATCACCAGCTTCACACAAAAACAAATCACTTTTTTTTAATTGTGATGAGGGAACAATTTTAATTTCATTCACATACATTTCACCAACTATTTGTATCCATTTGGCGGGTGTTTCTTCCCTTGTTTTGCGAAGACTGTCTGCCTGTGCTTTTCCTCTTGCTTCGGCAATGCCCTCGGCAAAATTGGCAAACAATAAGGTGATGAAAAGCACAGTTGTTACAATGACGTTATAAGCAAGGCTGCCCTGGTGTGTTTCACCGGTTGCTATCCAAACACAAACGCCTGCCATTACCAATGTACCTATCCATACGGTAAACATTACCGGATTGCGAAACATTTTTGCAGGGCTTAGTTTGATGAAGGATTGTTTTAATGCTTCTTTTACCAATGAAGATTGAAAGAGTTTATTATTTGAACTGTGTTTCATATTTAATCTGATTAATGAATTGAGAAATATTCTGCAATAGGGCCTAATGTCAATGCAGGAAAAAAGGATAACGCTGCAACAATGGCAATGACTGCAAATACCATTAAACCAAATGTTGAGGTATCTGTTTTTAATGTGCCCGCACTTTCGGGAATGTATTTTTTAGCAGCAAGGCTGCCAGCAATGGCAACAGGTCCAACAATAGGTAAGTACCTTGCTAATAACATCACAATACCGCAGGAAATATTCCAGAATGGCGTATTATCTCCCAGCCCTTCAAAGCCACTACCATTATTTGCACTTGCAGAAGTAAATTCGTACAGCATTTCGGTAAAGCCATGATGCCCGGGATTGTTGAGCCATCCTGCATAAGCAATTGGATTGTGTGCATATAAATGGCTCGCAATAGCAGTGCCTGTAAGTATTAACAAAGGATGCAACAGCGCGATAATCATGGCGATTTTCATTTCTCTTGCTTCAATTTTTTTACCAAGAAATTCGGGTGTTCTACCCACCATTAACCCACTGATGAATACCGCTAAAATGATAAAGATGTAAAAATTTAGAAAACCTACACCCACGCCACCATAAAAACAATTCACCATCATACCGAGCAAAGCATTCATACCTGAAAGCGGTGTAAGACTGTCGTGCATAGCATTTACAGAACCATTGCTTGTTACGGTTGTATTAATTGCCCAATAGGCGGATGCAGCAGGGCCAAACCGTACTTCTTTTCCTTCCATACTGCCAAACGGCTGTGCAATACCCATTTTTGCGATGGCAGGATTGCCATTCATTTCATTAATAACAGTTGGAATAACTAATAATAAAAACCCAATCGTCATTACACCATAAATCATCCATGCTAATTTTTTTCTTTTTAAAACATATCCCAGAGAAAATATCATTGCCATTGGTATAAGGAATATGGAAATGGTTTCAACGATGTTAGTGAAATAGCTGGGGTTCTCTAATGGATGTGTCGAGTTGGGGCCATAAAAACCACCGCCATTAGTGCCTAACTGTTTGATAGCAACAAATGCTGCAACGGGACCACGGCTTACCTGCACGGTATCGCCTTGCAGATTAGTGATAGTGTCTTTGCCTTCAAAAGTCATTGGCGTGCCGTTAAATACCAACAAAGTGGCTATTACCAATGCAATAGGGAATAATATTCTTGTGCAACTTCTTACAAACAAAAAATAGAAGTTGCCCAATTTATCTGTGGTTCTTTCTTTCATGGCAAAAAACACCACAGCAGCAATGGCAATACCACAGCCCGCACTGATAAACTGCCACAGCATTAAAGTAAGCTGTCCTAAATAAGATAAACCTGTTTCACCTGAATAGTGTTGCAGGTTGGTATTGGTAACAAAACTTACTGCTGTATTAAAAGCCAAATCGCCGCTCATTGATGGATTCGCATCAGGATTGAGTGGTAACCAACTCATATTGGTTAATACAAACATACTCAGCAAAAACCAAAAAAGGTTAATAGTAAGTAAAGCGACAAGATGCTGCTTCCAGTTCATTTCTTTGGCTGGATTGATACCGCTTAGTTTGAAAAATATTTTGTCAATGGGGCTGAATAGACTATCCAGCCATGTTTTTTCATTGCTGAAAACTTTCCCCATGTACCTGCCCAGCGGAATAGCCATTACCAGCACTGCGACATACATTAAAACGATTCCTAAAATTTCTGTGTTCATGCTTTAAAATTTTTCTGGTTTTACCAATACATAACACATATAAGCAAATACGCCAATGGCTATGATGAATAGAGCTATCATAATTGTTATATTTTTTCAAAGTATTTAATGGATGAAAAGAAGAGTGCAAAAAGCACAATGCCTGATAGTATTAATATTGCAGTCATAAAATTTTATTTAGTTAATAAATCAAATTTTTAATACGCCAGCCATGAAAGAGCTACAATTGCCTGTAGGGTAATGTAACCTTGCCATACTAGTGTTTTGTTCATGCCGTGTATGCCAAATAAGATGCCTTATTTAAAGGAATACGTAGCGATTCCCTGAAACTATTGATATAAAAGGGTTTGCCGGATATTATTTTTTGTCCGAACAATATTGGAAACAAAAAACCCTTTCATTTTGAAAGGGTGAAGACTATCGTTTTGAAAGGGCTAACTGATATGGTAATCGTCAATTTTCCGGTATAAAGTGGTTAAGGCAATATTGAGCAAACGGGCTGTTTCTGTTTTATTACCATTGGTATAGTTCAATACCTTTTGAATATGGATTTTTTCGGCACTGGCAAGGTCAAAGGCTGAAAGCGTTTTTTCTTTAGAGCTATTAGCATTAATTTTTTGTAATTCAACTGGTAAGCTATCAATGGCCAACTCTGTATTATCCGTAAGTATCACACTGCGTTCGATCACATTTTTTAATTCACGAATATTCCCCTTCCATGTGTGTTGCTTTAATGCTTCAAGATAGGACTTTGAAATAGATGTAATTATTTTTTTAGTCTTGTTAGCAAAAACATGTAAAAAATAAAGGGCCAGTTCTTCAATATCAATTACTCTTTCCCTTAATGCAGGTAAAGCTATTTGAAAAACTGCAATGCGATAAAACAAATCTTCCCTGAAATTGCCTGCTTCAATTTCTTTTTGCAAATCCCTGTTGGTGGCGGCAATAATACGTACGTTAATTTTCGTTGTTCTGCTGTCGCCCACTTTTAGGAACTCGCCGGTTTCCAAAACCCTTAATAATTTGGCTTGTAAGTCTAATGGCATTTCACCAATTTCGTCTAAAAAAACGGTGCCATTATTGGCTTCTTCAAAAATACCTTTGGTATCATTTATAGCACCTGTAAATGCACCGGCTTTGTGCCCGAACAATTCATTTTCCAATAACTCTTTGCTGAATGCAGAACAATTAACCGCAATAAAATTTTGTTTTCTTCTATTTCCGGCATTATGAATGGCCTGCGCAAACACTTCTTTGCCTGTCCCCGTTTCACCTGTTAATAAAACTGTAGCATCGCTTACAGCAACTTTTTTCGCAATATCGATAGCCGCTTTGGTTATTTTTGATTTGCCGATGATGTTATCAAAAGAATGTTTGTCGCCCAATTGTTTTTCTAATTGCAATACCCGTTTTGCCAAGAGCACTTTTTCAGTTGCCTTGTAGAGTAAAGGAATTATTTTGTTGTTATCGTCACCTTTGGTAATATAATCAAAAGCTCCATTCTTAATTGCCTGCACACCATCAGGAATATTGCCATAAGCTGTAAGCAAAATAATTTCTATAGCAGGATATTTTTCTTTTATGATTTTTGATAATTCCACACCGCTATTGTCGGGTAGTTTTACATCGCAAATCACTACATCAATATCGGTGGTTTCTAATTTTTGCATGCCTTTTTTTGCATCGCCAGCCTGCAATACCTCAAAACCTTCCAAACTTATTATTTTAGAAAGTAATGTCCTTATTTTTTCTTCATCATCTATGACTAATACTTTATTCAAGGTGCGGGTTTAAATGCAAAGATAAAACGAATAATCTGCTGAGGCATAATTGTACAGAGAACAGTTTGCTTGTTGAAGGAAGTTGTTTTGCGATGTGTTGAGGTCAAGTTGATGTAAAATCTCTCTCCACCGCTGTTGGCCTTGAACTTTCTACTGATGTCATTTTCAAGTACATAAAACTAAAAAAGTATTTTCTTCAAAAATAGCAACCCAATCTATTGAAGTAAGGATACTTTCTCACTATTAGAGAAAATAAAATATACTTAAAGCATAATCGTTTATTTTCTTATTTTTAATTACCAAAGCATTTAAAAAAGTATGCCGTATCAACCAGTAATCGACTCACTGCTTCAGCAATACATCCCGGCCCTTAATTCTTATAACGAATTATTTGCAGCAGGCAATACTATAAGGCCTGATTGGCAAATATTCTTCAATTCCCTTCGCCAACTTGGATATAAAGAATTGCAAAATCGCAATATAGATATTCAACGCCTGTTAAAAGAAAATGGTGTAGCGTATAATATTTACAATGATCCTTCAGGGCAAAACCGTCCATGGGAACTTGACCCGGTTCCCCAATTGATAACTTCCGGTGAATGGGAAACCATCAGTGCAGGTTTGATACAAAGGGCTGAATTATTTAACCTTCTACTGGAAGATATCTACGGCCCTCAACTACTTATTAAAAAAGGCATTTTACCGCAGGAATTGATTTACCTGCATCCGGGTTTCATCCGCCCTTGTGTTAATATCAAATTACCGCTCCAACGATACCTGCCATTATATGCAGCAGATATGGCCCGTGGGAGTGACGGTCGTCTCTGGGTTATCAGCGATCGCACTCAAGCACCTTCTGGTTCCGGGTATGCATTGGAAAACAGGTTTGCCATGTCGAGTGTTTTGCCTGAATTGTTTTCTAATTTAAATATAAAGAGGTTATCTCCTTACTTTGATGCACTGCAACAAACGCTGACCAATATGGCCCCGAACTTTCCCGGAGATCCAAGAATAGTAATTCTTACACCGGGGCCTGAAAACGAAACTTATTTTGAACATTCTTATCTCGCTGCCTATCTCGGCCTCACGCTGGTTCAAGGCAATGACCTGATGGTAAAAGACAATAAGGTATGGCTTAAAACTATCGAAGGCCTTGAGAAAATAGATGTTATATTACGAAGGCTGGATGACAGCTATTGTGATCCGCTCGAATTAAAAAGTGATTCGTTGCTTGGCGTTCCGGGCCTGGTACAGGCTATAAGAAAAGGTAATGTGGCTATTGCCAATCCTCTTGGCAGCAGTATTGTGGAAAATGCCGGACTTGTTCCATTTTTACCTGCTTTGGCGAAACACTTTTTTGGGAATGAGCTGATTATGCCCTCTATTGCTACCTGGTGGTGCGGCCAGCCAAAAGAAATGAATTATGTAATTGCCAATTTAAAAACACTGGTAGTCAGAAAAATATTTCGAAATAATGCAGGTACCCATTCAGCTATTGACGGGGCTTCTCTTTCAACAAAAAAGGCGGAGGAATTGGTAAAGGAAATAAAAGCCCATCCTCATTTATATGCCGGGCAGGAAAAAATTAATTTTTCATCTACTCCTTCATGGCTTAATGGAAAAATACAAGCAGGTCGTTCCCTGTTCAGAAGTTTTTTAGTGAACCACAATAACACCTATATGGCTATGCCAGGCGGGCTTACACGAACCACCACCGGCAAAAACAATTTTATTATTTCTAACCAGTTGGGTGGCATTAGTAAAGATACCTGGGTGGTATCGGCAAATGCTGAAGAAGAAAAACCTATCAACCTGGTGTTGAATACCGAAACTTTGAAACAGGAAGTATATAAGAGATCGTTGCCAAGCCATACTGCAGAAAACCTTTACTGGGTGGGCCGTTACACAGAAAGGGTAATCAATAATGCACGACTGCAACGAACCGTTATGCAACGTATTTTGCAAAGCAAGAAATCATTTGTAAACTATAGCATGACTACAGAAAACATATTGTTGCAGACGGTTACCAAATGCACTTATACTTTCCCCGGATTCATGGAAGAGGATGATGAAGTTGCCAGGATAAAAATGTTTGAAAAACCCTGGATGGAACTTACAGATATATTGTACAATGAAAAAAGAATGGGGAGCCTGAGCCATAACCTTTCTCTTTTAAAAAATTCAGTATATAGTGTCCGCAATTTCTGGTCTGTTGATACGTGGCGGGTGCTCCGGCAAATGGAAGAAGAATGGACGGTAGCAAAAAAAAGTTTGAATTCAGATCATTTTAGGATGATCAATACTATTGATTCATTAAATACATCCATGTTTGCATTTTTAGGAATGAACCGCGAAAGTGTGCGCCGTGAACAGGGTTGGAACATATTGGACCTTGGTAGAAAACTGGAACAATCGCTGTTCATCATTACTTTATTAAAAAGTGTATTTCAACAGAAGCAGCCGGTGCAGGTAGAACATGACCTGATGGAATCTGTAATGAACGCGAGCCAGAGTTTAATTACCTACCGTTATACTTACAGGGATCATTTACAGTTGCCACTTGCCCTTGAATTATTAATGCTTGATACTAACTATCCTAAATCATTAGCTTACCTCGTGAAAAAAATAAAACGCTATGTTTCGCTATTGCCTAATGAAGGAAAAGAAATGCCATTAAGTAAAAAGCAACGTAATATGGAAGAAGCAGATTCTTTATTGAAACTTGCAGATCTGGCTAAGCTAACAAGATGTGATCTTCACAGTAATGAATACACTTCGTTAAATAATTTTTTGGATAAATTATATAATCTTCTTGCTGATACCTCAATGCAAATATCGAAAACCTATTTTAAACATAGCCAGGTACAAAAGCAATTATTCACCGCAAACCTTATCTGATTATTGTAATTAATATGCTTTATTCTGTTGAACATACCACTAAATATAAGTACCATGAAATGGTAAGCCTGTGCCATAATATAGCAGCATTAACGCCAAGGAATACAAATAATCAAACCTGTAAAGCATTTAATATTATCATTTCGCCACTACCTGAAATACTTGAAGAGCATATAGACTTTTTTGGCAACCGGCTTTTTTATTTTGTAATTGAACAAGAGCATGAATCTTTAACGGTTACCGTAAAGTCACAGGTTGAAAAATTAAATAACCAGGATGTGCCCGTTTCTTATCCTTCTCAAAGCTGGGAAAATGTAAAAGAAATGTTGGTTGCATCCACAGGGGAATTTATGGAGGAAAAGCAATTCTCTAATCCTACAAAAATAACCGGGGCAACCCCGGAAATACAAATGTATGCTGAGCAATCTTTCACGCCGGGCAGGCCATTATTTGAAACTGTGCATGATTTGATAAAACGCATTTATAAAGATTTTGTTTTTACTCCTGGCTTTACTACTATTTCTACACCCTTGTCAGTTGTGATGAAAGAACGAAAGGGTGTTTGCCAGGATTTTGCCCACCTGGCTATTTCGTGCATGCACTCTATGGGCCTTCCTGCAAGATATATAAGCGGCTACCTTGAAACACTGGCTCCCGTTGGGCAAGAAAAACTTACCGGGGTAGATGCATCACATGCATGGTTATCTGTATTTATTCCCGGAATGGGCTGGGTTGATTTTGACCCAACCAATAATCAACTGGCTAATGAACAATATATTACTATAGGATGGGGGCGTGATTATTTTGATGTTGTTCCATTAAAAGGCATCATTATGAGCAGTAATCCGCATGAATTAACGGTATCTGTAGATGTAAAAAGGATAGAGGAGCAATAGAACTTCTTTAATTGAACACTATGCTATTGCATACTTTTACTCCTGATGGTCTCATGAATAAAATTTAATTTCTCCTTTACTGTTTCATTGATTACAAATGGATAGGAATCTTTGAGTCCCATGCTACGGTTCAGGCTGTTCATCACGAAAGAGAGTGGTATCCATCGCTCAATAATATCTTCAAAATCTTTTGTTGTATAAGGATCAATATTCAACTTTGCACTCATTTCATTTGTCTTGTCAGCAGATTTCGGATTTAAGGACATACCAAAAGAATAGGCAGTTTCCATTGTATCTACAATATGTAAGTAATGTGCCCATGTTTCCGCCCAGTCTTCCCATGGATGGGAACTTGCATAGGCGCTGATAAAATTATCTTTCCATGCATCTGAAGGCGCTTTGTTGTAATACTGTTTTAAAGCTTCGGCATACTCACAGGTTTCGTCACCAAAAAGATTCCTGAATGGCTGTAAATTTTTTGTATCTCTTATCAATTGATCCCAGTAATAATGCCCGATCTCGTGTCGAAAATGCCCCAGTAACGTTCGATAAACCTCATCCATATTCTTACGGGCCATTTCACGGATGGCATCATCAGCCTCTGCAATATCGAGTGTGATCAACCCATTATCATGGCCTGTTAACAATCGTTTACCGCCTCCCTTATTTTCATCCGCTTTAAAGTCAAAGGCAATTCCATTTTCTTCATCCTGGAATTTGCTGATCACCGGCAATTTAAAACGGAGCAACGAATAAACAAGACGATGTTTGGCCATTTCAATCCGGCCCCATTTTTCCCAATAATCAGCATTCCCGATATCAGGTATGATATGATTCAGGTTACAGGCAAAGCAATACTGCGCTTTATCGTCATTTGCCATTACCCAGTTACAGACATGGTACTGCTTATTGATACAATATTTATAATGTATTTCAGAACCAGCGGATGTTCCCTCACCGGTAAATAAAGTATAGCTTTTATCGGGTTCTTCTTTCAATGACACCATAGACATTAGTTGGGAGTCAAAACCAAGGGATGCATTGCAGTGAACACAAAAATAATTTTCAAAATAAACGGGCTGGCCGCAATGATCGCATTTAAAAAGTTTCATTTATAGAAGTGTAATAATTAAAGTTGTTTTTTTGTAAAGATTTTTAAAAACAAGAAGTGTGCCTGATGTATAGAAGTGAAGTCAGAAAAACTAAACTAAAATAATTATGCCTCCTGGCATGGAATTTAATTTCTGGTGAATTGTATTTTTTTAATTATCAACTTCCCTTCTTCAACCTTAAATCCAGCGTACATGGAAATTCATTATTAATTTCCGGCGCAGGCGCATCATAAATAAACGGTACCCGGTTATTTTCTACATGATGTTGCACTACCGAAAAATAAGTCTTCACAAACTGCGGCCCCTGGCTATGTTCCGTAATGCCAAAGCGACTGATACGTCGTGATTCCGCTTCAAAACTATTAACAGGGAAAGTATCATAACTTCTGCCGCCAGGATGCGAAACATAATAAGTACAGCCTCCGATAGAACGGGCATTCCAGGTATCTACAATATCAAATGTAAGAGGAGAATCTACCCCAATCGTTGGATGCAAAGCACTTGGTGGTTGCCATGCCCGGTAGCGGATGCCGCATACAGACTCGCCTTTTACGGGAGTATCAGATAAGGGCACACGAAAACCATTACATAATAAAATATACCGGCTGTCTGTAATGCCCCTTAGTTTCACCTGTACCCTTTCTAAGGAGGAATCCACAAATCTTGCCGTACCTGTACTTGACATTTCCTCTCCCAGTACATGCCAGGGCTCAATACCCATGCGGAGTTCCATATTGATATCCCTGATTTGCACTGAACCGTAATGAGGGAAGCGAAATTCAAAGAAAGGTTTGAACCAGTTGATGTCAAATGCATACCCTGCATTATTAAGGTATTCCACTATGTCTCTCATGTCTTCCTGTACATAATGCGGCAATAAATATTTATCATATAAAGCTGTTCCCCACCTGACTAATTTATGCTTGTAAGGCTTTTTCCAGAAAGAAGCAATCAACGCACGGATCAGCAGCATTTGCAATAAGCTCATCCTTTTATGAGGAGGCATATCAAAGGCCCTGAATTCTAAAATCCCTAACCTGCCCGATGAGGAATCGGGCGAATATAATTTATCAATACAAAATTCGGAACGATGTGTATTACCCGTAATGTCAGTGAGCAAATGCCTGAATATCCTGTCTGTTGTCCAAAAAGGAATAAAGCCTTTTTCAGGTACCTGGCTGAAGGCGATTTCCATTTCGTACAAATTATCTTCTAACCCTTCATCGATACGTGGCGCCTGGCTGGTAGGCCCGATAAACGATCCTGAGAACAAATAGGATAAACCGGGATGATGTTGCCAGAATGTAATCAGGCTGCGCAACAGGTCAGGTCTGCGAAGCAAAGGACTGTTGGCTGGTGTGGCGCCACCAATGGTAACATGGTTGCCGCCACCGGTGCCGGTATGCCTGCCATCCAGCATAAATTTTTCCGTGCCCAGGCGTGATAATCTTGCCTGTTCGTATAAAGTATCTGTATTGGCTAAAAGTTCCTTCCAGCTTTTTGCAGGGTGAATATTTACTTCTATTACACCGGGGTCGGGTGATACTACCAATCGTTCCATCCTGTTATCTCTTGGTGGTTCGTATCCTTCGATACGTACCTGCATTTTTAATTTAGCAGCAGTGCTTTCAATACAGGCTACCATATCCAGATAGTGTTCTATATAATCCATCGGCTGCAGAAAAATATAAATGAAGCCATCCCTTACTTCCACACTTAATGCAGTGCGGATGGTTTCAATTTCCCTGGTAATTTCTTCCGGTTGTTCTTTTTTTTCGGCTTTCTTTTTTACAGCAGCATTTCGGCTTTCGAATTTTTCTTTATTCTCTCCCGCAAATTTTGTTATTGGCTCGGTGTTGTTAAATACTTTTCCATAGCGCCATAATATCGCTTTGTGAAAATCTTCCAACTCGGGCATATCTTCAAATAAACTGCGTTCTACTTTATAGGGTATCCTGGCTTTGGGCACAACCGGCAGCGAGTCTAACGGTAAGCGTAATCCTATTGGAGAATTGCCCGGCACTAAAAAAAGATGCTCCCTGTTAAAGACCCATTGACAACTCAGCCATTTATCATCCCAGTAATTCCAGCGCAGGGGTATTACATAGCCCACCGGTTCGTCTAGCCCCTGGTTGAGCAATTGCGCTAATGTGCGACGCTCTAATGGATCTTTTAGATTCGCTTTTAACGGATCAACATTGGCAGGGGTCTTTCCTTCGGCCCATAAAAAATAAAATACATCTTCGTAAGCCGGGCTTATGTTATCCAGGCTAACCGCTAAATGCCTGGCCAGTTCTTTAGTAAATGCGTTGGCATCTTTGATTGTATATTTCTTTTTAGTTTTTTCGTGGGCAATAAGATCAAGGTCTTTCCAAACGGGAAACCCATCTTTACGCCAGAACAAACCATATTGCCAGCGGGGCAAAGGTTCACCGGGATACCATTTGCCCTGCCCGTAATGAATCAATCCATCAGGGCCGAACTTTTCCCTTAAACGGTAAATCAAATTATGCGAAAGGAGGCGCTTTTCTTTTCCATCGGCTGCTACATTCCATTGTGCCGATTCCATATCATCAATAGAAACGAAAGTAGGTTCGCCGCCCATCGTCATGCGTACGTCGCCGGCATCCAGGTCTTTATCCACCTGTTGGCCTATCGCATTGATTTCTTCCCATTGCTGTTCTGTAAAAGGTTTGGTAACTCGGGGATCTTCATAAAGCCGGGTTACCGAATTTTCAAAAAAGAATTGTACTTCGCATTTATCAGTGGCGCCCACAACCGGTG
Organism: Bacteroidota bacterium; assembly: GCA_030706605.1. Lineage (GTDB taxonomy): Bacteria > Bacteroidota > Bacteroidia > Chitinophagales > Chitinophagaceae > Ginsengibacter. Next base: position 34,231 of record JAUZOE010000010.1, on the reverse strand, counting down.
CAGCGCTTGCATAGTCTGGTGTACAGGCCAATGGTATATGCCCTTCGCTTGCGAATAAACCGGAAGTGGCATCAAGCCCTATCCAACCTGCTCCGGGAATATAAACTTCTGTCCAGGCATGAAGATCTGTAAAATCATTTAGTGGGCCTGACGGACCGTCTAATGACTTTTCATCTGCAGTTAACTGCACTAAATAACCGGATACGAATCTTGAAGCCAAACCCAGGTGGCGTAATACCTGCACAAACAGCCACGCAGTATCTCTGCAGGAGCCTAACTTTTTTTCTAATGTTTCTTCGCAGGTTTGCACCCCCACTTCCATTCGGATGGAATAGTTGATGTCTTTATTTAATTTCTGGTTGAGGTATACCAAAAAATCATTAATGGTTTTTTTGCTTCTATCAACCCCTTGCAGCCATTGCATGAGGCGGGAACCGCTTTCTTTTATTTCAAGATAAGGCACCAGTTCCTTTGGTAACTGATCACGATACTGAAAAGGATAATTTTCTGCATATTCTTCTACAAAAAAATCAAAAGGATTAATGCTTACCAGGTTAGCAATCACCTCTACTTGTACTTTCAGTTCTCTGGCTTTTTCAGGAAAAACCACCCTTGCCTGGTAATTACCAAAGGGATCCTGTTGCCAGTTTATAAAATGTTCCTTTGGTTCCACTTTAAACGAATAGGATTCAATAGCGGTTCTGGAATGAACAGCCGGGCGTAAACGAAATACATGAGGAGATAATGCTACTAACCTGTCGTAAGAATAAATTGTTTTGTGCCTGATTGCTACCCTTATTGCCATATTGGTTTTATTTTTAAAAATGAACCGTTTCAAGGCAATCGTTTCATAAATGTAATACTGATAAAGGGGAAGATAAAATTTATTTAACAGACTTAACTTAAATATACCGGAAGTTAAAAATAATGTGAGTGCTTATAGTTGAATCATTACCATTTAAGAATTGGTTTATTAAAGTTCAGATAAGAACAATTTATGACTGGAAATACTGCGCCGCTCATTTAAAAAATGCCAATCAAATTGTACTAACGGCAATACAAAAAGTATAAGACTAAATAATTGAAAACGAATAGTGATTTTTTTGTACTATTACACGTTATAACATAAATACAAACGTCACCTGCTAGCCAAGCGACCACTTAAATGGACAGACATATCTTGACATATTCGACACTTTGGAACTTGGTTAACCTTGACACAAGCGACCACAAAGAAAAAGACATTGCTAAACTTTTTCTAATCGCAATGCTTGACTGGAAGAGAACTGATCCAACAAATATTTCAGAGTTTATTAAAGACCTTAAGGTTTATTTCGGAACACCATTAACAAAAGATAAAATAGATAGTAAGAAATTTGACGGGCGAAATGCTTGGGACATTGAAGCTGGAAGTTCAATCAGTGAACTCATTGATTTATCAACCGAGTTTTACAATGAAGCTGACTTTGACAAAATAATAGGCAACATCTTAAACCACTATGAACAAGAATTTAGTAAAGTGGACTTTATTGCTGAACTCAAATATTTGACAACAGAACAAGGAGGCAGAAAGACACCGGCATATTCAGGTTATAGGCCACAAGTCAAATTTGGTTTCACTGAAATGCAAACGTCCGGACAACAGACATTCATTGACAAAGAAATTGTTTATCCTGGTGAAACGGTAAATGCAAAAATCAAAATATTATCTCCAGATTTTTTTGCAGGTAACTTGACAGAAGGAATGAAATTTGAATTCAGAGAAGGTTCAAAAATAATTGGGATAGGACAAATTACAGATATTATTAACGACAAACTGGAAAAGCCAGCAGGTAACAAAAGTATTGCTACAAGTGGGGCTTGACGTTGTTAACTTCAGCTGTAGTTCGCTATCAGCAATAGTTCCAGCCGACGAACAAAGCCAAGCAAAAGTTCTTATCTTCATCTTTTAAAACATTGTTGAGCTAAAGTACCGGGCGAGACGTTCATTGAATTCCCCACCTGCAGCAATACTCAACGTTGTATGCAATTAAAATGGACATCCTACTAGAAAGAAGCAAAAGCATTGATTTTGCAGTAAAGCAAGCTAAAAACAAAGCCCGTCTATGTTTGTTTCCTAATTGTTCCAACGCTGCTATTAAATCTCATGTCTTTCAACGGAATGGTATATTAAATCAAATTGCTTCCAAAGGCCATGTTTACAAAGTAGAGCCGACTAATATATTTGAGAGATCAAAAAAAGGATCGCTATTATTTAAAAGAACAGGAATAAATGATGTCTTTACATTTCCAGGATATTGCAAAGACCATGATAATTCCGTATTCAAAAAATTAGAAAGTGGTAATCCTGATTTTTATGCAGTACAAAATCAATTTCTTTTAGGTTATAGATGTATTTGCCAAGAAATTAGAATCAAAGAAATATCTTATGACTGTTTAAGTGGTGTTGATGTAACTCATTTTCACCCAGCCTCAATTTCACAATTTAAACTTTCAGCCGCTGGTTATTTAAAGGGAATAGAAAATCTTTTAATTTTCAAAAAGATTTTAGAAGAAGGAATAATTAATAGTGATTACTCACATTATAGTTTCGTCACCCTAAAAATACCTAGAGTAGAATTATGTATATCGGCACCCTTAACTATTAGCTATGATCGTTTGATTCATATTCCACGGGAATTACAACTTAAAAAACTTTTAGAGGTTCCAATTGAAACAACAATGTTTAATACTTTCCCAGTAAAAGATTATAGCTATGTTATTATTGGCTTCTGCAAAAATTTTGAAAATAAATGGGCGAACGAAATGAAAGCATTATTTGAAAATAGCTCAACTAAAACTATTTTAAAAGCATTAAGTGATTTAGTTAGCGCAAGATGTGAATTTTGGTGTATGTCAGAAAAGTTATTTTTATCAATACTAAAAAAAATAAGGGAAGAATACAAGGTCTTTTTTATGCAAAATGTATTAGACCACAATAAAGACCTCTTAGTTAACTTTAATTTATTTCAGGATTTACGTTAACAGTATACAACGTGGGCTAGCAATAGGCTGCCGCCGTTGTTGGTCTTGTGACCAACAACCCAATTCATGCAGCTAAATCATTCTTTATAGTGAGCTATTATTCCAAATTTATCCATTCCTGTTTCATAAAATTTTGCCGATGAATATTTATAATCTTCGGGGTACACCACAAGATTCCATGGATCTTTTATTGGATTATTAAAGTTAATTGCAGACATTAGTGAAAATTACAAAAAAACAAATGATGTTGTTGGTCAACAAGACCAACATGGGCGGAAAGCGCAGTGCTTGACCAGTAGCGCAAATACAACCCTGTAGAATAAAGGAATAAGTCTCCTGTTTTTCACCAAAAAAATTGAATAACTTTAGCCAAATTAATTGTAGTGAAATTATTGTTACAACGATATTTCGAATTGACATTCTGGATCACGGCGCTGCTTTTGCTGGCATTCATGAATCCGGGTACTGAAGTGCATTATTCTTTATGCCCTTTTAGGCTGGCAGGAATTCATTTTTGCCCCGGCTGTGGACTTGGCCATTCCATCAGTTTTTTATTCCATGGCGATTTTCAGTCCTCATTAAAAGCGCACCCACTGGGGTTGTTTGCCGTCATCATCATTGTGTACAGGATTTATCAATTATCACTCCTTCATATATTTCACAAAAACCAAAAAGACTTTTATGCAATACGAAAATAGTTTTGGCTCTATAAGCCCGATGATTTTAAAACTTCTTTACGATGCTACTCCAGAGGAACTGGTTACCATCAATTCAAGAATAAAAGATTTTAGTGATGATGAAATTGGGCAGTTCTGCATGATCTATCGTTCCAAAAGAAAAGATCCCCAGTTGATTTTAATATTGTGCCTGCTGGGCCTGGTAGGTGTTGCCGGTGTGCAACGATTTATTATCGGGCATGTAGGCATGGGCATCTTGTATTTTTTTACTGCCGGATTATGTTTTATCGGGACTATGGTAGATGCCATCAATCACAAACAACTCGCCCTGGAATATAATGCCAAAATGATCACAGAAACATTATCTATGTTGAATATGATCCGGAAATAAGACGACCTTTGATCCATCTTTAGAAAAAAGATAAATAAAGTACTGATCTGCCGGCAATGAGATCAGTTGGCTATTTATATTTGCAAAAAAACTCAATGAGACTTTTTATTTCCACCCTTTTTATTTTATTAAATCCCTTTATCAGTAATGCCCAGGTAGCCCCTGATTGGTATAAAACTTTTACAGGGAAAGCGGGGAATATGAATACCACACTGCATCTGACCAAATCGGGAGAAAATTATTCGGGTTATATATGGTTTGAACAAAACCAATGGCCCATGTCTTTTTATTATGGTGGAAAAATAGCAAAAACTGACAGCATTTCACTGGAAGCAGCAAGCGGCCCGCTTTCTATTACGCTCACCGGAATTTTAGATAGCGCTCAATTTAATGGCTATAGTATCCTGCAAAAGAATTACAAGGGTTCCAAAAAAGCAGCATTTCATTTAGGAGTAAGTAATGATAAGACCTATACCCCGATGGAATATATCTACACCACCGGCAGCGCTAAGCTACCCGCAAAACTCAAAAATGAATCTACCTGCGAATACAATGCAGGTACCGTGTGGCCCATAGAAAACAATTCAGCAGCAATCGCTTTAAAAAAAGAAATCAACAAGATGCTCGGCACAAAATCCACTTCTAAAGAACCCTCTGCCTGGCTGAAGGAAGAAAAAAATAAATTTATTAAATCATGGCTAAAAGACAATAGCAAACTAACTCCCAAAGATGCTTCAGAGATGGGCATGTCATTGTCAGTACAAATGGATAACCGCATCCTGGTAATGTATGAGAACGAACATACGATTACACTTGCCAATTATGATTTTTCCTATACTGGTGGCGCACATGGCAATTCTGCTACCTCGTTAATTGATATTAACAAGCATACCGGGAAAGTAATTCAGTTAGCCGATGTATTAACCCCTGAAGGAATTAAAGCGCTTCCCGTATTTTTAGATAAAATAGCACGATTGCAATATGGCATCACTAACAATAAACCCCTGGACCAGAATAATTTTTTTGTAAAGAAAATAGAACCTTCCAAAGAATTTTATGTTACCTCTACCGGTATTGGATTTTTATATCCACCCTATGCATTAAAATCTTTTGCAGATGGTGAAGTCAATTTATTGATTCCATTTAGTGCGCTAAAAACTTACCTGCAACCTGCTTTCAGGAAATAGTGATGCCGGGGCGGATCTTTTCTCTTCCAGTGCGATGGTACTATACTTTAATGAAAATCTTATTGTTGTATAAAAACCTCAGCAAAAGCAAGGACAATAGTGTTGAAACTGCCATTACCAGTAAATAGCCCCATGTATCAGGACTATGCAAATCGGTAGTTCCACCTACAATATAAGTGGCTATTTTATTGAAATCCATCAGTTTTCGCAGCATATATATGGTTATTGGATTAACGCCAATCCAAACAAAGATCAAAGTCCATTTTTTATATCCGCGAACATCAATAATCCAATAAAATAAACCCATCAGCATAAAACTTAATCCCCCGGCAACCAGTACATAAGTCGAAGACCATATTTTCTTAATTACCGGAAATGAAGCTGACCCAATTAAACCTATAACCAGGAGAGTAATTCCCAGGCCAGCCAGGTAATAAACTTTTTTGATATCATTTACTTTTTTGTCCAATAAAATAAACGAAGCAAATATGCCTAAGACACAGCTAACAGTCGCCGGAAAAGTACTTAGAATTCCGTTGACATCCCATGTTCCGTTTCCGTCAAACTTTCTGCCAGGCAGCCAGATTGAATCGATATATTGTGCCCAGTTGGATTCCACTGTCATTGAAACAATGCCGGTGCCAGGAACCGGAACAAATACATTTAAAATCCAGTAGGCAAGCAGGATAATTACTGAAGTTATAATGAGCCCCATGGGTTTTAAATGAATAAATAAAATCCCTGCCAGGAGATAAGTAACAGCCAGGCGCTGAAGCACTCCGAAAATCCTAACATCAGCATAACCACCAGATATACCACCATAGTAAATGATTCCCAAAACAAAAAGCAGTATAAACCTACGTAGCAAGCGTTTATAGGCTGCAACTTTCCCTCGCTTCTGCAAAATGCCGGATAATGAAAATATAATCGACATACCCATCACAAATTCAAAAAGGGGAAAAATTAAATCATAAAAAGTAAAACCGATCCAATTTGCATGATCTAACTGAGGCAATAAAACATTCTGTACACCTTGCCCAAACATCTTCACGATTGCCAGGGCCAATCCGGTCCCCCCAATCAGCCAAAACATATCAAATCCTCTTAAAACATCAACCGACAATATTCTTTCTTTTGAATTCATATTTTTTATATTAAAAATATCTTTTCAAGTCAGCCAACTTTTTAATGGAACCTGAGATCAATTTTCCCCAGGCTTATTTATCCTCGACAGCTAGTTGAAAGTCTTCAAAAATCACTTTGGAAACCCGTTGGTCGTTTGACCCACCAGCCAACCCAATGTCCATCGTTTTAGCCAAACCAGGAATTTCTCCTGATTCGCGCGAAAGCACCCAGTCCTTCCCGTCGAAGCTGTAATACCCTGAGAAACGGTTTCCATGCCGGACCAGCTTCAGCCAAACCGGTATCGGGTTATCGACTCCGTAATTTGTACTTTTTGTATTATGCATGCAGCCATTTCCAAACTCATCCCATTCTGCTCCGCAACGCTTGGTTGTAGTAAATAATAGGAATGAGCCCAGGCTTCCCGGTTCTGATGTATGGCTTTTTGCCAGGTCGTTTCTAACAAAGATGCCAGCCCGGAACCATTCGCTAATATCCTTACTGAAGCTCATTACACGAACCATTGCTACGAAATCTCCTTTGATAGCTCCCTTTAAATAAATTGTTCCATAAGAATCTTCGGCATGAAGAAAATCGGTACCGGCTGCCGAGATTTCGAAGTGACTCTTCTGTGCATCGTAGCTAAATGTTCCGGGTTGCGCCGTGGCCGAACAGTAGGTTGAATAAACGGCATTACGGGTATCCACTTTCCTGGCCGGATACACTTTAATCTTCATCGGACTCAGGCTTCCGATCACCAGGGAATGGCTGCCAACATTAGGCAGAAAAGAAAACTCCAGGGTTTTATTTTCCTCCTTAGCAAAAGAAATTTCCCTTACGGCAACCGTCTTTCCATTATCCAGCAACTCAATTTTTTGGGTAATTTTTTCATCCCTGACGTTTTGGGCATCGACCCTCACGGTCAGTGAATCTCCTTGAGGAATTTCATCCAACGAAGTATTGAGGTTATGAAAAATAAGGAACTGCGGTTTGCCCTGAATATCGAGTTCTTTTTCCTGAGTTGTGCCAATAGCGACCTTGTGCTTTCCCGGATCACCAAATTTATAGCTGAACTTTATGGTCCGGCTGTTTTTTGCAATAACCGGAAAAAGTTGGGTCTTGACTACTTTCCCGTCAACATACAGAAATACCTGGTCCATTCCGGTTGACCCCTGGTTATAAATTTTGGCAGATATATTAATATCATTTCCTGTAGTATACTTTTGGTCGGTCGCAGAAACCTCAAGCTGGTCGTACAAAAAATACGGATTCCCGTCGATGATTTGTTCAGGCTGAACTTCCGGAGTTTCAACAATGAAATTATTCTTGTAAATATTATCCACTAGGTAACAGGCACACAGCTTCATCTCGCCCTGCTTAAGATTGTAATAAATGTTGTTGGCAACTTTCCATTCCTTTGACATATTCTGAAAAAAGAAGGCGACATTCTCGTTAGTTGCTGCCGGATGCACATCGTGAATCAAGTTGTTACGTACCACTGACCCGGGACTTAAACCATAAACGGCAATTCCGCCTTCATCATCTCGTTCCATATTGGTAAATGACACATCATTGTATTCAGCCACATTTCCTCCATCGCTGGTTTCCTCAATATTAGGCCAACTACCCAGTGTTATGCCGTAACTACCCACGTTTGACACATAGTTATGCGAAACGACATTTCGGTTTGCATTAAAAACAGAAATACCCGTTACTGCTGGTCTCAGATTAGTAACCTTGTTGTATGAAATCGTGTTGTCGCTTACGACATCGTTCCAGTCTCCAGGTTTTTTGTCTCCTGAAACAACGATTCCTGAACCATGGGTATCGTTAATTATATTTTTATTGATCAGGTTGTGGTAACAGCCCAGCCCGAGCCGGATGGCGGTTTGCCCCACATTTTCGATGTGATTATACAGCCATTCACAATTTTTTGAATATTGTGCCGAAAGCGTTGCGCTGCCACCATCACGGGTGTTACTAAAAATCAGGTTGTAAAACCGCAGGTTTCTGACAGGTTTCTCTCTTGTTCCAACTACCTGTATCAGGTCATTTAGCTGAGGAATGACCATGTTGGCCTCATTCGGATTTTTTATGTCCGGTCCCGGAATAAAACTGATTACCTGGTCCGTTTTATTATAAAACCACTCTCCCGCTGTATCTAAAAGTGCTTCCAGATTTTCGATGTAATATTTTGGTGGAACGAGCAGAATATCCGGAGTTGGTTTCTTCAGGAAGGCCAGGTGTTTCTTTATGTCAACTTTCGAAATGGCATTGTACTGAGAACCCCATCTAACCACCAGCTTGATCCGCGCTTCTTCCAGATTTTTCCAAGGTTGAATATCTTTTCCATTAAACCTGAAATAAGTGGAGTCAGTTGGTTGACCGTCAGTTAAATAATATCCGTTATTGGGTGTCCGGGCCAGGGTCATTCGTTTTCCGTTAGCATATAAATCATTAACTTCTCCTGAATTAATTTTAGCAGCCCATTTCCCCTTACCGGCTTTTTCCCATCCTGTAATTCTTGCTCCTCCTGAAATGACCGGGTTTTCTCCCGGGTAGGCGGCGTAGGTAACGAAACAATCCTCCAGTTCATGATATTCAAAAGCGCCGGTTGGCAAATCGGTTTCAATGCGTTCGCCACCATCATCCGGTTTGAAAACCAGGGCTGAGTCCAGATTATAAACTCCCTGGCGGATCAACACCAGGATATCACGACCGCTACCAAACCGGTGTGGTGTACCAATAAACCGTTTATCGACAGCCGGTTTCTTGAGTTGATATACTTCAGCTTTCAGTGCCCTCACCGCAGCCTTTGCCTGTTCGATTGTAGCAAAGGGACCGTCAGTTCCAGCTTTGTTGGGTTCAGCCAGTTTCCCAGTCCAGTTATCATTTCCTGAAGGGGAAACATAAAAATCGGCTTTTGCCCCTGGTAATGAATATTCAACTTTCTTTACTCCCCGCACCATTCTCCCCTGCGCATCAACTTTGGCTGTCGGGAGAATCAGCACAAAGACAATAAGAAAGCTACTTGCGGCAATAAATTGATTTAAGTTTAGTCTCATATGCAAATGTTTTCATCGTGTTCTTTTATTTTTCTTACGAATACTGGTTTTCAACCCGATAGGATAATCTGCACCTGCCTTTATTCTTTCTCCCTGATCCAATTTTCATCGAATGCCACATGTTTTATCGATTCCCTATTCTTAGAAGTTGCATAGCTGAATGTGATATGTATTTTTTCATCTTTTGTCTGGATGAAAGAAGGATAAGAAAAACTGCTTCCTTTTTTGTATTCAAGGTGTCTTTTCCATTTCCAGCTTGCGCCCTCATCATCTGAAAGAGCGACGGCCAGGCTGTAACGCCCGTCTTCAACATCGTTATATGCAAGCAGCCAGTTGCCGCTTTTTAGCTTGATTACCTCAACGCTCGCCCCCGGATTGGGCAAATTCGTCTCTTTAGCATACGTCCACGAATAGCCCTGGTCATTAGAATGACTCAGCATAATTTTTCCGGGTTCATCCCCATCGTCGCGCATATAAGCGTCGATCGAGCCATTCTTTCGAACAACCAAACTAGGCTGATTCAAACCTCGCCCAACAATGGGCAGACTGCATTTCCATGTTTCACCGTGATCTTCCGAAATTGCAATCAAACCAAAATTAAAGCCATCTGAATAAAGTGGCAGCAACATTTTCCCATTTTCAAGGATAACCGGATGCGTTCGTGTCATCCAGCCAGTTTCCCTTTTCGCAGGATCTTTTGACGCCTTAGTCAACAATTCTTCATAAGGTGGGGCGTATTCGGCCCACGCTAAATCCTGCCGGCCATTTTTCCCGAATTGGTCTTCTACTCTTTTAGCAAATTCGTCTCCTGGTTTCATCAGGATTACATTTTGCCATTGCCAGTGCGGAGCGCCTTCATCATTATAATCGGTCGTAGTTTTTACTTTGAGTATTGAATGTTCCCATCGGTTAGCCTGAACCACAATCCACACCAGGAATAGTTTGCCATTGCTATTCAGGAACATCACCGGGTTGCAATCAGGTTCATCGGGAGTGTCCGCCATCAAAAAAGGTTGGCTCCATTTCTCTTCTCCCTTTTTTAACCGGGCGCCTTCAATCAATACATCGTTGGCCCCTCGTTCGCCGCTTCCTTTGAACCAACAAACCAATAAATCGCCATTAGGCAACTCAACAATACTACTTGAGTGCACATGTTTTTCCTGCAAAGGGAAAATAAGGGAACTGTCGATCTGAGCATTGACTACTAAAGTCAATGCTAAAAATAAAATAACTATTGAAAGTGCTTTTTTCATTTCAATCATATTCTTAGTTATTTCTGATATTTAAAGTAAAAATATAAATACCAGTCAAAGAAGATACTATTCCACTAACCCGCAAGAACCAATTTCCAAACCCAGTCAACAAGTGTGTGTGTAAGCATGGCTGCCAATAAATTATTGCCACTTTTTTTGTAAGCCCATCCATAACCAAGCCCGGCAAGTGTGGCTAAGATAACATAGGTAATTTGCATGTGTAACCCACTAATATTGTTCCAGTGCATTAATCCAAAAGCGAGAGAAGATACAACCATTGGAACCCATTTTTTTGAAGAAACTTTCTCGAGGCCTCTTAAAAGCAAACCCCTAAAAAACAGTTCTTCCGGCAAAGCAATAGTTAGAAAAATTCCAATAAAATGAGCACTTAATTTAGGGATATTGAATGTTTCCGGAATCTTAAAAGTAAGGAAGCCTGTCATAATTCCGATAGGAAGCACCACCACCATTATCATAAGGAGTGCCAGAAGTGCGATGTATAAATCTTTAATTCTTGGAACCAGGTTAAAACCGATTTCCGCATTGCGATAACCATACCAGCCAATAACTGCAATTACAGAAATTGCCATTGACCACCAGGTATAATCAAGTAAGGGATGCATGTCCATTGACCACCGAAGATCAAATGGAATCCAAAGAAGGATCCAGAGGGCAACATCAGTCCAACTCAATTCAAAAGATTCGCTGTTAAGCTTCTTAAGCGAACCAAATACAGCTAAAACAATAAACGCAAAAATCGTGGTAGTGTATGGATTGAAAGTAATTGTCAATAATCCCGGCAAGGCAAATAAAAGTGTTATACCTCCTGCAGTATAATACATCGAATTTTTATCTTTTTGAAGCCAATCTTTAAACTGTTTCGAGGCTTTTAAAGAGCCTAAAGAAAGCACTAAACCCATAAGAGGAGCAATGCTTAGAACCATTGCTATAACAGAAGTCAGCGTATTTTTTGAATCAGCAGTATACACTTCAAATATTAATACAGCTCCGAGTAAAGTCCAAATAAACCAAAGGATTAAGAATCGATTTTTCATGATGTTTATGTTTTTAAATTAAGCTTATTTTCTATTCAAATCAATCATTTTTGATTCTTCAGGCGAGGGATAAACCAATACGATTCTCCCCAAATCATAGCCACAACAGGGTATTTTGATTTTTTAAGCTCAGCATAATTAAGGCCCAAATATTTGTCGTCGCCCCAATACGGAAGCCGGTCCCAAACTGTGTGTCCCAATTCAATCTCATGACCTGGCAAAACCAACTCCGGGTTGAAACCACGCACTACCCTGAAAATATCCGTTGTCCATGCATTAGTCATTAACACATCCACCTGTTGATTTTTATGTACCTGGTCGATCCAATCCCAATCCATCATAAAATTGCCTTCGTTAATCTGGTCGCCGTCGTGAGCCAGCGTTATTCCTTCCGGTGTCTTTACAAGGTAAACATTGTTGATGGCTGAAGTCAACTGATGCCCCGGAAAAACATACAGGTCGAGCGTATAATTTTTAAGTTTTAAATGCTGAAGTTTTTCAGCACTTCTTTCAGGATGAATGATTTTGGAATGAATCGGTTCATTGGACCATGTTTCTTCAGTCGTCAAAACCGGCAGGTCCAGATCGACAAACTTTTGAGCCATCTGAATATCCGCATGATCTTCGTGCCGGTGGGAAATCAGCAAAGCATCGCATTGCCGTACAATCCGATCCATTTCATCCTGGTTCATGGAAAAATCGGGCGATTCGGAAGTACTCCCGCTCACCAGGTCGAAAGCAAGTGTAACCGTTTTTGTACGGGCGATGAAACCCATGTTATAAATTTTCCAAATCCGGACACCCTTTTCAACTTTTGTTTGCTCCAGTTCCTGAATTACCTGGTCGACCCGCGCATGAAAGAATTGCTGAACGGGTTTACGGTAGGCAGTAAAATGATCGTGAAAAACGGCATCCATCAGCATTTTAGCTGTAGTGCGCCGGAAATTATCGTGAACAAGAGGCGAATATTTGGCCAGAATCGACTGAACCGTGTCCAGGAAAACCTGATCCTGCCGATCAATGTAATCGTTATCTTTTAGACTCAATTCGGGATCAGGTTTACCGCCTCCCTGTTTTTTGTCATACTTCTGTGCTTTTGCCCATGGAGCAACAGCAAAGAGAAAAAACAAAAGAAGAATTGCCAACAAATTTCGTTTCATCACTTCAACTATTTATCATTTCTGCTTAGTTCCTTCATAGCAAAATTTGGGTAAAGCACATCATGAACATGTTCAACTACAATATCTTTAGGTACAGAGAATGATGCTTTCAGACGAATGTCTTTTGAGGATGCCCCAATTCGCACTTCATAATTTCCTTTATCAGCCACCCACGAACTGACACCACTTCTAAACGAAGCCAATGACATAGCATTCAGTTCCAAAGTCAAGTGCTGACTTTCACCTGGCTGGAGCAATTTGGTTTTGGCAAATCCCTTCAGTTCCTCTGATGGTTTTTCAATTTCTACCTGCGGTGCAGCCACATAGAGTTGCACCACTTCTTTCCCGGCAACTTTCCCTATGTTTTTCACAGTTACCTCTACCTGTAAATTATTGGCGAAAGTAGTGCTGCTTAATTTCAAGCCTGAAAATCCAAAGTTGGTATAGGAAAGTCCATACCCAAATTCATAAGCAACCGGCACATTGAAGGAGTTGTAATAACGATACCCAACATAAATGCCTTCTTTATAGAACGAATTAACCGGGTCGTCAGCAGGTACACCGGGGAACGTCGAAGCCGAAGGAACATCATCATATTTGAGAGGGAACGAATCCGGCAGCCTTCCGGAAGGATTGATAGCACCTTTCAAAATATCGGCCACGGCATTTCCTCCTTCCTGACCGGGCTCCCAGGCCAGAAGAATGGCATCAGGATAATCCCTCCAACTTGCCGTTTCCCAAACGCCTCCAACATTAAGTACGACAACTACTTTTTTGCCTTCGGAATGATAAACTTCGCATACAGTCTTAACCAGGTCAAGTTCTACCTTAGTTATTGGCAGATAACCATTTTCATAGTTTTCGCCACCACTTCTACCCAAGGTAATAACTGCGACATCAGATTTAGATTCGTACCTGGTAATTTCTGCCTTCGACAACGGCTGTTCTTTACTAAACGCAACCAATCGTCCCTTAAAATGAGGAGGGGCCTGATCACCAGTTATGCCATTATCGGCGCGCATTTTAGGATTATTGAAATAATCCGGCACCAGATTTTCTTTCTTTGTTTTTTCAATAAAAGAGAGATAATTGTCCTCAAGTTCATTTAACACCTTAAAGCCTGCTGCTTTTAATCCTTCATTTACTGAAACAGCATATTTATTACTACGGACTCCGCCGCTGCCTGTTCCTGCATCAATGAGATAATATCCGATTTTTCCAAAAACAGCAACCGTTTTTCCTGCTTCAAACGGAAGCGTATTTCCATCATTTTTTAGTAACACCATTCCTTCCGCAGCAGCTTCACGGGCTATTTTTGCATGACCTTCCAAATCTGGTTTCATAGTCGGGACATAACCTTTTGCACGAGGAGATTTCAGTTTAAGTTGCAGGTTATAAACCAGGTTTTTATCGAGAGTTGATTCATCCAGCGTTTTATCTTTAAGTGCTTTTGTAAGTTCATTCAGTTCATCCTTGTTTCCGCCCATCAGCATGTTATTACCGGCACGAACTTTAGCTACTGCACTTCCGTAGCCGTCGAAATCGGTCATAAACAAACCTTTAAAGTCCCATTCCCGACGTACAATATCCTGAAGTAATTCAGGATTTTCAGCCGTGTAAAACCCGTTCACTTTATTGTAGGAAGTCATGATACAGTCCGGTTTCCCTTCTTTAACGGCAATTTCAAAACCGCGCAGGTAAAGCTCGCGCAAAGCCCTCTGACCTATAACTGCATTGTAAGTCCGGCGGTTGGTTTCCTGGTTGTTACCGACGAAATGTTTTAACGTTGCTCCAATTCCTTTTGACTGCAATCCTTTGACCATAAAAGCAGCCATTTTTCCCGAAAGCAGCGGATCTTCGGAATAATATTCAAAGCTTCGCCCACACTCCGGATTGCGATGCAGGTTCATTGCCGGCATCAGGATAACATCATAACCATAGTCAAGCACTTCTTCTCCGAAGGCTTTTCCTACGTTTTCAATTAACGTCGTATTCCAGGTTGCAGACAAGCATGTTGAGGTTGGAAACGCGGTAGTATAAGTGTATTCAGTAGCGCCTTCAGGATGCGGATCGCGGTTCAGGCCGGAAGGACCATCGGAAAGAGCAGACGACCAGATATTAAGACGTGGAATAAGCAGTTTCGAATTCTGGTTGGCAATAATGATTCCAGTCCCCTGCTCAATATTTTCCTGATCAACTGCAGGAAGAAATTTACCATCCCCCACCGTCATTCCAATTTTTTCTTCAGGTGTCATGGCAGCAATAACCGCTTCAATTTTGTTTTTGCCTAGCTGGGGTGCCGTATTATTGGCTTTTTTGCCGGAAAGATTATTCTCCTTTTGGGCGTCAGCAAAAGAAAAAAGAAAAATAACAGTCACTAAAGGAAGAAATAAAAATTTCATGTAAGGATGATTATATTATTGAAACTTAAAATTATTGGAATAAGAAAATCTTCGTTTTTATATTAAAGTAAGGTAAATAAATACTCTTTGTATTCTCACAAGATTGCATTCTCATTACAGCATCTTATATTTTTCGATAAATATAAGGACATTGTTATAAACAACTATTAATTTCTTATTTCACTACAAATTCAAAAAATATTCCGGGATTAACTGGATTAAATAACACAATATTTTTTCTAAAGAAAAGCAGAAGGAATTATATTCTTATATTGTAATATAAGTATATAAAGAATAACAACTGGCTATATAGTCTACATTCTCAAAAGCGGAAGAATCAACAAATATTTTTGATTTTTTTCATTTACACTACAATGAAAGAAATTCACCAATTTTTGCATTGGTTTGTTTTAATTCACTGGCTCGTTTTTCCTGACTACAGGCCCAATCTTCGAAAAGCTTAATAACAAATCAATAAAAACTAAAATGAATTTTCTAATAATTTTTATTCCATATGTATTTGCAAAACAATTTTTCATCCCAATTCAAAATAGATCCCATTCACAAATAAGTATAAAGTAGGTAATGAAATCGGGAATTGTAAAACACTGAAATCAGGTTTTAACTATCTTTTTGCCAACAAAAAATTGAAAAGAAAATGGCAAAACATATTCTACATCTTAAAGCAAAAAAAATTTACAACAAAACAGGAAGTTATTCTTTGATCATAGCCTGAACATGAAAAAGCACTTCCAGCCATGATTTGGAGCCACCCGTAGTATTCCTGATCCTCCCAAAAGCTATAGAAATACCCCCACAAGGTTTCCATCCTTTTTTTATCCACTCATTTACTTCTGTAACCAAATCTATTGCATCTGTCTTTTTTATCAATAAATATTCCATAAATATTTTTTACTGAAGATAATAAATTTATAAGGCCATAATTAAATAAATATTTCTGTATTCCTTCTAGTTTTTTTGAATTTTCTAATTCAGTATTTATTTCATTACAAGCCCATTAATTCCTAATCAATTTTATAATTAATAACTATATAAACAGCATTTCTCAAACTTACCATCTCCCTGATACCTGAAATTTTCCACTGAAAGTATTAACTAACAAGCATCGATGACTGGGTCACTTTAAATATTTAACGAGTTTAGCTATCTTCAGTCCATTATGATAAACAATCATTGAATAATTTCCTTTTAGAAATTTGTAATCAGCTAAAGAAAAATTCAATGTTTTGACTATTCCCTTGGGACATTCAAAATTAAATTTCACTGAATAAAATCTTTTCCCGGAAGGAGTATCAAAATTCCCCGATCCCCATGCAGCATTTTGGAGTACTCTTCCATTGGGTTGCACCACCATCACTTCTATCTGAAATGAATTCAATTGATCTGAATTATTCTTTACATCCAACAGCCCAACCAACTTATCAGTTTTCGATGCTAGAGAAGTTTGATATGCTTTACCACTCTTAATCTCCAGGCCAATAAGTCTTAAATTAAAAACCGTAATTGAAAGGGGTATCTTTTGTTGTAAAGGATCCTTATTTTCAGGAATAACCTTTTTAGTTCCATATTTTACCTTCTGACGCTTATGAATAAGTATTGCCAATTGACTATCCAATCTCCTGTTTTCTTCTATTACTTCACTATTTTTATTTTGGAGTTGATCTATATTTCGTTGCAATTCAGCAATTGCATTTTTAAGAGAATCAGACTGTAATAATTTATTATTAATATTTTCTACTGAAGATGAATCCCCATTCTCTAATGGCGGCTCAGCGCTATCTGAATTATCATAATGTGTTTGCAATGAATCTATTATGCTATCCTGAACTAAAGCGACAGGCTTTTTCTCAATTTGTTCAGTAGCATTAATTTTTTTATCCCTGTAATAAAAATTATATCCCCATACCGATACCAACACAATTGAAATAGTGATAAGGACTAATGCAAAAACAAGTAAAAATAATGATTTGGAATCTCGCATAGCATCACAAAAATAGATGATGTATTTTTTGTAAAACTAATTTCTTTTAAAAATTATTCAATCATATTCTATAACTAAATCTATTCAGGACAGCTACTTATCATTCAAACTTATAATTATTTACACTCATTGTAAAAATACCGGCCAGGCAAAAATTTCTTTACAGTCAAAAATAGATCACATCAACTGAATCTAAAATCACACCTGGCTCTCCATAAATCACGTCCAAAAATTAAAAATTCAGATCTCATCTTTCCGCCACTTCCTTATAACAATCATTCTCAATTAAAATGAATCCGTTTCAATTTAGGTGCCAGGAAATGCATGAGAACCCATGCAATCAGATACGCTGATCCACAAATGATAAACATGATATAATACCCTGTATCAATATCCCCTAATGCTTTATAATGATCAAATAATTTACCCGCAAAAAAGGCTATTAAAATACCGCCTATCGCTCCAAACATTCCTCCCATGCCCGTTACGGAGGCTACCGTACGCTTGGGAAACATATCGGACACAGTCGTGAAAATATTGGCCGACCATGCCTGGTGGGCTGATGTGGCCAAACCTATTATCAATACCGCCAGCCACATATTCAAGGAACCCAGATACTGCGCAAAAACTACCGGCACCACTAAAAAAGCATAAATAAGCATTGATACTTTGCGTGCACGAGGTACCGCCCAGTTTCTTTTAACAAAAAACATCGGAAGCCAACCGCCCCATACACTACCCACTGTTGACATGGTGTAAACCAATGCTACGGGTAGCGCCATCGCTGTCCCGTCTATACCATATTGTGCTTTTAAAAAAGAGGGTAACCAAAACAGATAGAACCACCATATCGGGTCTGTCAAAAATTTACCCAACACAAAGGCCCATGTCTGGTTATATTTTAATAACTTAAGCCAGGGCACTCTTTCCTTCGGTTGGATCACAGATGATTCCCCCTCCGAAGATTGTACCTGAGTTTGTTCTCCGTCTTTGTCGCTATGAATATATTCGAATTCAGCCTTTGAAAGCTTTTTATGCCTTGAGGGTATTTCATATAAAATAATCCAAAACATCAACCATATCAGACCAAAAGAGCCTGTAATTATAAAAGCCCATTGCCAGCCCCATTGCGCTGCTATGAAGGGTACGGTAAGCGGTGCCAGAATAGCACCTACATTTGACCCAGAATTAAAAATACCCGTGGCAAAGGATCTTTCTTTTTGTGGAAACCACTCTGCGGTGGTCTTAATAGCTGCCGGAAAATTGCCTGCTTCACTGATCCCCAGTGCGGACCGTGCTATCAGGAATCCTAATGTACTTCTTACTGCGGCGTGACCTATGGAAGCAATACTCCAGAGTAATAAGGATACAGCGTATCCAACTTTAGTGCCCACCTTATCAATAAAACGACCCGCCAGCAACATCCCTATTGCATAGGACAATTGAAAGGCTATCACTATATCTGAATAATCGGATTCTGTCCAGTGAAAACGTACTTCAAGATCGCTTTTCAATAAACTGATCACAGCTCTGTCGAGGTAATTAATGGTCGTTGCAAAAAATATCAGTGAACAGATTGTCCAGCGGTATTTCCCTATCGTTTTCTGCATATCGTAAAATTTAAATTTAGGTTATCGTAATGATTTCAAAATATCTAAAGCAAGTTTTGTTTGTTCTTCAATCTTTGCATAATTTTTTTCTTCCAGCAATTGCTTACTAATCAATTTGCTTCCCATACCAACTGCGCATACTCCGGCTTTTAGCCATCCTGCAATATTTTCTTTATCGAGATCTACTCCCCCCGTTGGCATAAATAACAAGTCAGGGAACAAGGCTTTAATGGCGCTCATAAATTCCGGGCCTAAAATATTGCCAGGGAATAGCTTTATCATTTTTGCCCCCAGGGATTCTGCACGAATAATTTCGGAAGGAGTCATACAGCCAGGCACCCACAACATATTAGATTGATCCGCGACAGTGGCAACTTCTTCAATAAGTCCCGGGCAAATAATAAAATCAGCTCCGGCATCTATAAATGTTTTAGCCATCTCCCCATTTTTAATGGTACCAATTCCAAGATACATTCCTTTTAGTTCCAAATCACATAAGATCCGCATTTCTTTAAAATTCGCCAAGGCAGCTTCACCCCGGTTAGTATATTCAACTGTTCTGATTCCGGCATTATACAATGCTCTTAATACTTGTAAACTCACTTCAGAATCTTTATAAAAATAGAGAGGCAAGATTCCCTGTTCAGGAATTAATTGTAATAGTTCAATTTTCTTATTCATAAATTTATTTTATAATTAGACAATGTTATTGGAATTATGTTAGCAAACCATATTTTTTTACGCAATCGTTACCGTATATTTTTCAATATTTATTGTTGAATTTCTTGTTCTTTCCCTAAATAAGAAAGAGATTTGGCAAATAACTTTTCACAATATAAATAAACTAATTTTTAATTTTAATTATTTAAGGATCATGTCAAAAAAAGTTGTTACGCTTGGAGAAATAATGCTTCGTCTATCTACTCCCGATTTTAAAAGATTTGTACAGGCTGATAGTTTTGATGTTACCTATGGCGGCGGAGAAGCCAATGCATCTGCAGCGCTTTGCAATTATGGATTGCAGGGAGTTTTTGTTTCAAAAGTTCCTGATAATGCCATTGGACAAGCTGCCATTAATCATTTACGGCGATATGGCGTGGACACACAATTTGTAGCCCGCGGCGGAAAAAGATTAGGTATTTATTTTTTAGAAACAGGTGCCTCTATGCGTGCATCACAGGTAATCTATGACCGGGCTGATGCAGCGATTGCAGAAGTGGACATTGCTGAATTTGATTTTGATAAAATATTTGAAGGCGCTTCCTGGTTTCATACTACAGGCATCACACCTGCTTTAAGCGATAAAGCCGCAGCACTTACTGAAGCCGCATTGAAAGCCGCTAAAGCAAAGGGCATCACCACAAGTATTGATCTTAATTATCGTAAAAAATTGTGGAGCAAAGAAAAAGCTCGTGAAGTAATGACAAAGCTTTGTGAATATGTAGATGTATGTATAGGCAATGAAGAAGATGCAGAAACTACATTGGGATTTAAAAGCAAAGGAACCGATGTTACCAAAGGTGAATTGAACCTGGATGGATACAAAGATGTATTTCAGCAAATGAAAGAAAAATTTGGTTTTAAATACATAGCATCTACTTTAAGAGAAAGCCATAGCGCTTCTGATAATGGATGGAGTGCATTGGTTTATGATGGCAATGAATTTTATCATTCCAAACAATATGAAGTAAGAATTGTAGATCGTGTAGGCAGTGGCGATTCTTTTGCCAGTGGCTTTATTTACGGCCTGGTTTCCGGAATGAAATTGAATGATGCTGCCGAATTTGGAGTAGCCGCTTCAGCGTTGAAACATACTATTCCCGGCGACTTGAATCATGCTACATTAAGTGAAGTACAGGGATTAATGAAAGGTGATGCAAGTGGCAGGGTACAGAGATAATGAATAATTTAGATACTCATTAACAATTTGAATTCAATTTATGATCATAGATACTTTAATAAACGCAGAAAAATATTTTTGTGTTCATCCATTATTTGCCAGGGCATTCGAATACATCAAATCACAAAACCTGGAAACACTTGAACCCGGTAAATACGAAATTGATGGTGAAAAACTGAAAGCAATCATTTCGAGTAAACCAGGGATGACTTCTGCAGAATCTGCAGCAAAATTTGAATGCCACGATAAGCACATAGATATACAACTTTGCATAAAAGGTAATGAACAATTTGGCTGGAAGCCAAGAAGCGCCTGCACTCAGCAAAAAGGCGACTATAATCCGGAAAAAGATGTTGTTTTTTATAATGATGCCCCAGACATGCATTTTCAGTTAACTGATAACCAGTTTGCTATTTTCTTTCCCGAAGATGTGCATGCCCCAATGATCGGGGAAGGTGAAATAAAAAAACTAGTAATAAAGGTGAAAATATAATCGTCAATAAGTCGTGATTAAATCACGACTTCCGATGTTTGTGACAAGAAAATTCACCACCCAAAATAATTGCGGGCATTATAATAACAAATATCCTTAACAATTTTTCCGGTCCATTCTATATCATCGGGTAATTCTCCATTCTCAATTTCTTCACCAAAGATATTGCATACTAATCTGCGAAAATATTCATGACGGGGATATGAAAGGAAACTTCTTGAATCTGTGAGCATGCCCACCAGCCTACTCAGTAAACCCATATTAGAAAGCGCATTTATCTGCTTTGTCATACCATCTTTTTGATCTAAAAACCACCAGGCAGAACCAAATTGAATTTTGCCGGGAATGGTTCCGTCATTAAAATTACCTGCCATTGTAGCCATCATTTCATTATCCGAAGGATTAAGATTATATAGGATGGTTTTTGCCAGTTGATTGCCAGAATCAAGTTTCCCTAAAAATTTTACCATTGATTTTGCCTGTGGATAATCGCCGATAGAATCCCAGCCTGAATCGGCGCCACATAATTCCAGCATTCTTTCATTATTATTTCGCAATGCTCCCAAATGATATTGTTGTACCCAGCCTTTTTCATGATCCCATATTGCAAAAATGTACAACAGGGCAGATTTAAATTTTAGATTTTCGGACGGCAATAGTTCTCTGCCATTTCTGATTTTATTGAAGATGGCAGAGATTTCTTCATCAGTAAAATCTTCAGCATAAATATATTCCAGGCCATGATCTGAAACCGAACATCCCATAGACGCGAAAAAATCATGACGTTTTTTTAATGCTTCCAGGTAAGATGTATAAGAGGTAACCGCTACTCCACTCACAGTCTCCACTTTTTTTACGTAAGCATTGAACTCAGCAACATCATCCACATTCATAGCTTTATCCGGACGGAATGCAGGAAGAATTTTTATTTCAAACCCATCTTCTTTTATTTTCTGATGATAGACTAACGTATCAGTTGGATCATCTGTGGTGCACACAACCCTTACATTCATCTTGCGTAACAAATTCCTTACAGAGTATTCTTTAGTCTGTAATTTACCGGAGCATTCATCATATATCCGCCTGGCACTTTCTTTGTTTAATATTTCATGAACATCAAAATACCTTTGTAATTCCAGGTGCGTCCAGTGATAGAGAGGATTTCTTAAAGTGTACGGAACCGTTTCTGCCCATTTTTCAAATTTTTCATAATCAGATTTTCCACCGGTAATGTATCTTTCATCTATACCGTTGGTACGCATGGCCCGCCATTTATAATGATCCCCATAAAGCCATATCTGTGTAAGGTTTTCAAAATTAATATCATTGGCTATTTGTTCTACAGGAAGGTGACAGTGATAATCAATGATTGGCATTTCTTCTGCAAAATTGTGATACAATTTATTTGCTGTTTCTGTCCGGAGTAAAAAGTTTTCGTCTAAAAATTTTTTCATAAGCACTATCCCTAAAAAGAGTTTAAATTATTTATCGGAAATGATGAATATAGAAAATAATCACAGGCTCACACCCCGTTTCCAGGGAATGAAATCATCCTGCTTATGCTTTACGGCACTTACTTCAAATTCACCACTTGCCACTTTAATTACATATTCTAAAATTCGCTCTCCGGCTTGTTCTATGGTTTCCGTACCTTCTATAACAGAGCCGGTATTTATATCAATGATATCATTCATTTTGTTGTATAAAATAGTATTGCTGGAGAGTTTAATTACTGGTGCAATCGGATTGCCAGTGGGTGTACCCAAACCCGTAGTAAATAAAACAACGTTAGCACCAGATCCCACTTCAGCGGAAGTGCTTTCCACATCATTACCGGGTGTACATAATAAGTTCAACCCCGGTTTAGTAACCATTTCCGGGTAATCCAGGATATCAGTAACTGGTGAAGTGCCTCCTTTTTTCGCTGCCCCTGCTGATTTTATAGCATCAGTAATTAACCCGTCCTTAATATTACCAGGTGAAGGGTTCATATCAAACCCTGAACCAACCGCTTTTGCTTTTTCATTATAAGTCCTCATTAAATCACTGAATCGAATTGCAGTTTCTTCAGTTACACACCGGTCACTAAGGTTTTGTTCTACTCCGCATAATTCAGGAAATTCTGAAAGAATTACAGAACCACCAAGCGCCACCAATAAATCAGAAGTATATCCTATAGCCGGGTTTGCCGAGATTCCACTGAAGCCATCAGAGCCCCCACATTCAAGCCCAATGCAAATTTTACTCAAAGGTGCGGGCTTTCTTTCAAGAGAATTAGCCTGCACCAAGCCTGCAAAAGTTTGTTTAATTGCCTGCGATATTAAATCAGATTCCTTCCCGATTTTTTGTTGTTCTAAAATATATAAAGGCTTCGAGAAACTGGAGTCACGCTTTTTTATTTCTTCCTGCAAAATGGATACCTGTGCGTTTTGGCAACCAAGGCTTAATATAGTGGCACCGGCTACATTGGAATTAGTTATATATCCGGCAAGTAACCCGCACAAAGCCTGTGCATCTTGCCGGGTGCCGCCACAGCCGCCTTCATGGGTTAAAAATTTAACGCCATCAACATTCTTAAAAACCATTTGTTTCTTTACTTCTTCCACGTGAACTGAAACATCTGAGCTTAAAATCTCCTCTATAGTTTTCCCGCTTTTATAAAGGTCAACCAACCGGGAAACTTCTACTTTTTTATTTTGATTTCTTCCATAACCTAATTCATTTACCAATGCTTCGCGCAAAACCTCAATATTGCGATTTTCGCAAAACACCAAAGGAATAACCAGCCAGTAATTTGCGGTGCCCACTTTCCCATCTTCCCGGTGAAAACCCTTAAAAGTTCTGCCAATAAATTTTGAAATATCAGGCTTATGCCAGTCAAGCTTTCTTTCCCCAACTTCAAACCCGCTTGCTGCATGTTTTACATTCTCTGTTGTAATTCTTGCGCCTCTGGAAATTTGAGTTTGCGCTTTACCTACCAGTACCCCGTACATTATAATTTCATCACCCGGTTGCAGGTCAGCAATTACGAATTTATGCTTTGCCTGCACCCGGTCTATAATCGTATATTCTTCCTGGTTATAATATACTTTTTCACCCGGCTCCAGATTGGAAAGTGCTACCAATACATTATCATGCGGATGCACTTTTGTTACTTTATGATTTATTTCAGACATATAATTTCTTTTGATTCATCACTTTAATTAAAGTGGCTTTCATACCATCACTTATAATACTATTCAAATTATTGATTACTGATTGTGAAAAACCTGGCAGGTGAGAAAGATCCTGCCCCCATAAAGAAACATCCTTCAATACCTCTTTTACAAGACCCTCTACTGTATTCTTCTGCCACAATAAATGATATTTTTCTGCCATTACATCTTCAATTAAATATTCAACCCCATTTAATTCCCCAAAAAAGTCTTTTCCACTTTGTTTAACCACTTTCATAAAATAAAGATAGGAAGCAAAACCTAAAGAAAATAATTGCGGAGCAACTTCATTATGATTGTAATAATTAATTAACAAGGGAATACACCGCATACGCATTTTAGAAGTGTAGTTGAGTGTTATATTTTTCCAGTTATGATTGATATGAGGATTACGAAAGCGATCAAGAACTTTCGAAATAAAAAGTTGTTTGGTTGATTCATCTATCACATAAGGAATTGAAGGTGCTAATTCATTACTCATTAAATCAGCAATAAAACCGGCAGACAATTCATCTTCCATAGCCTGTAGCACGGTATCATAACCAGCAAGATAGGCAAGCCCGCAGGTAAGCGTATGGGTCCCGTTTAATAACCGCAGTTTTAATTCCCTGTGCAGATCTATATTGGGTTCAATTACCACTCCGTCATCAGCTTCTGCAAAAGATAAAATATTCTTTACTTTTTCATCTCCCTCAATAGCCCACAAACTATATATTTCCGAAACAATCAATAATTCGTCTTTATAACCCAAATCATTTTCTATTGCCTGCTTTGTTTTTTCATCCGGCATACCTGTCACAATTCTATCTACAAGCGAATTACAAAAAAAATTACATTGCTCAATCCACTCAATAAAATCATCTTCAAGAGAATTTAAATGCGCTAACTCTAAAACGATTGATTCCAGCTTTTTGGCATTATCGGTAATTAATTCTGTAGGGACTATTACAAAACCACTGTCTTTGCTACCATTAAAAGCAATATACCTTTCATAAAGAAATGCAAGTAATTTTCCGGGAAAAGAGGAAGGTGGATAACGACGGATATCATCATTGACCAATTGAATACCCACTTCGGTGGTATTGGAAATAATTATTTTCAGATGTTCGTTATGCGCGCACTCCAGTACCTGGCCCCATTCATCCTGGGCCGCCAAAACCCTGCTCACTGAAGAACAAATTGTATACTCTTCCACCTTAGCACCATCCTGAATTCCTCTTTCGCATAAAGTATATAAACCATCCTGTTTATCAAATGCACTGGCATCACCCTTTGAAGTTGTTTTTACTATCACAATCCGCCCATTGAAAATCCCCATCATGTTGGCCTTATCAATAAAAGAATCTGGTAGTCCGCGAAGCAACACTCCCGTCCCAAATTGTAGTACTTTTTCAGGCAAATCAAAAATTTCATCCTCAGGCACAATTACTTTTTCTGAGGAAATATTTTTTAATGTATAGCGCGATAATTTCATGTCCTGTTTGTTTATACCTGGTATTAATTTAAAAAATCAGTCAATTTCTTCAGAAGTTTAATTTACATTTTTATTGCCTGAAATGAAATGACATTTTATAGTTATTATTTTGTTTGCCCCATAGCCAAATTCACGAGGTGTTCAGCCACTTAATAATTTAAATGGTTAATGTTGCCTTCTTTTTCTACTGTCTCAGGGTTTACTTCTGTCTTTATAATTTTCATACCTGAATTGTCCCTACTTATATCTGAAAGTCTTTCACTACCAATCTTAAACAATAATTCAGAAGAGGCAGGAAAAAGATTGCTTTAAAATAGAATTTTACAACAGTTAAAGCATTGATTAATCCTACAGCGCAAAATAAAATTTCCCCCTGAATAAAACACTAAATCTTTTCTTAAAAAAACATGATACGACTTCTTGATTATTAACAATTGTACTCTCATATTTATTAATTACCATAGTATTTCAATTATTTATTTACGCAAACGATTCCGAAAACCTTACTAACTAATTAAACAGCCTTACAAAAAGAGACTTTAACCAAATTCATCTTCCCTTTTATAACCGTTTCCATTATATTTTAATAACGCTTTCTGTTTCATGACTTCTAAAAGCTGCTTCAATTATTCTGATAACATTCAATCCTTGTCCAGGGGTTACATGGATTGGTTTTTCATTACGGATTGATTCAAATACCTCATCATAATATTCTCCATAATTTCCCCGTTCTGACTGAACATATTCTCTGACAACCTTACCATTAATTTCAGTATGTAGCAATCCTTTTTCTGTTTCTGGTTCCAGGCCCCAATCACTTTTTCCCGGCACGACGCCCCGTTGCAACAGGGTTTCCTGGATGTCTGTCTTTGGCTTGATAAACGAGCCTTTTAAACCATGCAGAATATAGCCTGGCAAGGCTTCTCTTACTATGTAGCTTGATTTTATCCTGACCCGCAGATTTTCATAATACAATAATATTTCCCAATAATCATCAACCCGCGAGAGCGGCCTTACAATCCTGATATCTGCAAACAGCTTTTTAGGCATACCAAATAATTGCAATGCCTGATCAATTAAATGAGACCCCAGATCAAATAATGAACCCGTTCCCGGCCCTGAAATTTCTTTGTGTATTTTAGGACTCAATTCTTCTTTAAACCTGTCAAAATGCATTTCAACTTCTACAAGATCTCCCAATAAGTTTTCATTAACTACTTTTCTTATAGTTTTATAATCGCTGTCATACCGGCGATTTTGGTATACAGTTACAATTTTATTTTTCTTTCTTGCCAGTTCTATTAATTCTTTTCCTTCATCAATATTAATAGTAAAAGGTTTTTCAACTATGACGTGCTTACCAGCTTCCAATGCTTTTTTCGCATATTCATAATGTGTGTAATTAGGCGTATTAACAATTACTAATTCCACAGCATCATCGGCAAGCATGTCTTCGAGTTTCCGGTATGTTTTTATGGCCGGGTATTTTTTTTCTGCCAGATTTTTATTTCGTTCCCAAACCGCATAAAGATTAAAATGCGGATTTACATTGATAAATGGGGCATGGAAAACCCATCCACTCATTCCAAAAGAACATAATGCTGTATTAATTGGTTTCATTTTTAATCTTTTTATGGCAAAGTTCGCACTCTAAATCAATTACAATCTGAATATTACAAATTATTTGATGATCTTCTTCAAAAAATCTATAAACCCACCTGTAAGACATTTTAGCTTTACGTATAAAGTAATTCCAGCGATATAAGATTATAAATATCAAGAATGATTTTTCATACTCTTTTTCAGCATTATAAAAAAGAGTATTTTTTATCAAAACCATTTGACTAAAACAGGACGTTGCAGCCCGGTTTTAAAATTTTCCAGGTACTGAAACCAGTCTTGTGAGCTGGTAATTAGTCCTGCCTTATCCCAGGCAGCCCCGGTATAATACACAAATGGCTTTTTAGATTCGGCTTTGATTATTGTAAGCAAATGGTTATGACTTACATTCATCTTGGCAACCGGTTCTGCAATTACAGTCCCTATTCCCAGTGTACCATCTTTGCCATGCTGCGGTTCCCAATACCCCATGATGCCATCTCGCTCGTCCAGCAACATGGTCCCATTACCTTTATGTTCAACAATGCCTATAGCAACTGGCAGGTCTTTTTTATCTTTAAAAGAATAAACAGTTTCTACTCTGTTTAATTGTGATCCGGCATCCAATGAAATAATTTTACTCTCACCCACCATTTTCCCATCAACATCCCAATCATTATAATCTAATTGAAAAGTGCTTCTCAAAGGACCATTGTCAAGCACTTTATATTTCCTGAAATTTTTAGAATAATAAATGGAGTCTTTAACATAAGGAGCACTACTGCCTGCACCCAGACTAAAACCTACTTCATAAAAATCAAGTCCTTCACCATGATCCACATGGTAATCTGCTCTTTTGTACCATCTATTAATAATAAGTTCAGGAGTCCGCTTTGCCCATACATCTAATCCGAATGCATTATCATTTCTCTTTTCCAATGCAGCACCATATACCCTGAAAGCTATACGGTCATTCTCCCATGCAAAATCATCATACCGTTCCGGAACAAAACGAGCATAGGTTTCTACTTTAAAATTGGAAGGGTTTTCATCAGATGTCTCCGCATATAATTTTGAACCGGGAGCGAGGCTTACCTGTAATAAAACATTTACCGGGTTCTTATTTCCCCTGTACTCTATTTGATAAGGAATTTCTTCACCTGTCAGGGCATTGGAGGTTTTAAACTTTTTATTTGTATTGGATTTTGTTTTTGATATAAAGTCATTATACGGTACTGCTACCACTTCTTCTTTCCTTCGCAAACCTGTATTGTTATCTATTGACAAAATAGCTGCGTTTCCAGATTGCTTTAAAAGCAAATCGATCATCTCAGAACCGGCCAAAATAAATGCACCAGTTCCATATACTTCTGTACTATTACTGTCAACAGACTCAGGTTGGGCGCCTATTTGCTGCACATTTCCCAATTTACCATCAGCGTGAACAGAGGATATTAGCGCCTCCCAGGCCTTTTTGATAACCGGATCGAATTCTTTGCCAGAGAGCAAGCCATGATTCACTCCATAAGCAAGCGCATAACAATAAAATCCGGTTCCGCTGGTTTCTTTTACCGGGTAGCTTGCAGCATCCAGCAACGAAGCATGCCAGCTTCCGTCATCACTTTGCAGTGAAGCAATTTTTTTTGCCATCCTTTTGTACAGGGAAATAAAACGGAGACGATCAGGATAATCTGCAGGCATATTTTCCAACATTCTTACCAGTCCACCCATTACCCATCCATTTCCGCGGGACCAGAACATTTTCCTTCCATTGGCTTCCTTTTTATCAAAATACCTGCCGTCACGGAAATAAAGATTCTCAGAAGAATCGAAAAGATAGTCTGTCGTTTTCCACCATAGTTTTGAAGCAATATCCAAATATTGCCTGTTACCGGTAGCTGTCGAAAGATACGCTAAAGCCGGAGGCCCCATAAACAAGGCATCGCACCAGGCCCATTCCCGGAGATGAACATTGTTTTTCCATTCAAGTGATTCTGTATGAGGAAGGGCAACGATCGTATCTGCCAGCCCGCGAAAATGAGCAATCATCTTTGGTTCCCGGTACAGAGAATACATTTGTGAAAACATTTGCCCGACACAATAATCATCCGCCATAGCTCTACGAGGTCCGGGGTTCCAGCCAGTTTCCTCACCAATATTGTACATAGCTTTACTATATTTTGAATCATTGGCTATTCCATTCAACGCCATAAAACCCGCATAGGCAGCACCGTTAGTCCAATCGTATATTGGGTGTCGCATCCCTTCTTTTTGCCATATTTCCAATTGCCAGTCTGCTACTTTTTCCATTATTTTCAATGTGGAATCAGCACGGAAATTATTTTGCGCAATTAATGTTTTATGAAAGATTGTCGTTACGAAAGCAATCAATAAAAAAGTTAATAGATATTTTTTCATTTATATAATTTTAAAAAACTAATCATTTCAAATCCTTTACTGTACACACATCCATATCTCCATAATCCAAATTTTCACCAGCCATTCCCCATATGAAAGTATAATTAGAAGTACCTGCTCCTGCATGAATGGACCATTGCGGAGATATTACCGCTTCTTCATTTTGCATCCAGATATGCCTTGTTTCCTGGGGTTCTCCCATAAAATGGCAAACAGACTGCCCATCCGGAATTTCAAAATAGAAATACACTTCCATTCTACGGTCATGTGTATGCGCAGGCATGGTGTTCCATACGCTTCCCGTTTTCAATTCCGTCATCCCCATTTGCAATTGACAGGTTCCTATTACTGATGCAACCAATAGTTTACTAATTGTCCTGTGATTTGAGTTTTCCAGAGACCCTAACGTTACAGTTTCAGCTTCCTTTTTTGTAACCATTATGGTAGAATATTTCTGATGTGCCGGTGCAGAATTGATATAAAATTTTGCAGGGTTCGATTTATCTGAAGAAGAGAAACTTACTTTCCTGGTTTCTTTGCCAATGTATAATGCTTCTTTTGATTCCAGCGTATAGGTTTCTCCATCTGCTTCTATACTACCTCTGCCACCTACATTGATAATTCCAATCTCTCTTCTTTCTAAAAAATATTCAGCTTTCAGATTACCTGGATTAGGGAGTTCAATTACTTTGGTAACTGGCATAATACCGCCTGCTATGAACCGGTCATAAAAAGATAAAGTCAGTTGTGCCGTATCTTCTTTAAAAATATTTTGAATTAAAAAGTTTTCACGCAATTCGGATGTGTTCATTCTTGTCACTTCTGCAGGACTGCATGTATTCCTGGTTTCAATATCTCTTTTCATTTGAAAATTTTTACTTTATTATTTTACTAAATTTATTTCAACCTAATTTTAATTCTCCACTTTAATATCTTTTATTAATATTTTAATTCCCCTCAATAAATATTGTGCACCTGATTAATTAAAGCACATCTAAACTGTGCAAGTTCGATATGGAATAATAATTTTTAATTATTTGAAGTACTTATAGGGTTATTTATGAATATCATACCTTATTGAATTTTTAAGTTTACCAGACTTGCTTGTCAGTAATATTCGCCAGATATCTCTGCCATTCCATGAGTGTTTCAAACCCTGGTCTTCAGGCGTCACCAGGTCTATCTTCTCTTTATGTACATCCCATAATTTATTATCATAATCCAGGTAAACTTTACTGTTATCCGGCAAGCTGAAAATAATTTTACCGGGAGAAGTAATATCTGTTGCACATACGGTCATCAAAGATTGTGCAAGACTTGTAAGTTTTGCGGCCATTGCATACTTATCTTCAACCTTGATAACTCTTGTGTTTTTATCCATTTTTACGACACGCAACCAACTCTTAATTCCGGCTTCTGCCGGGTAAGCATTCTTAATATTCATGCTGAGTTGTGAGACATTTTTATTTTTATCATAAGCAACATTGGTTGCTGAAAATTGAATGCCTTCTTTTTGTTCAATTCCATTAATAACTGGCAAATTATGATAGGCAGATGTATTGAACCAAAGCTTATACCTGTCTTTTGAAAAGGTTCTGGCAGTATAGGTGCCTGATCCAACATCAATAATCACCGGGTATCCGTCAGCATAGACTACGAAATCGCCAACATCGTTGTGGTTATGACTTTCACCATTATTGCCCGCATGGGTTGCCACAAACAACCCGTTGTCGGAACGTGAGGCCATCAACTGTACATCACTATACCAAACATCATCCACAGCACTTTCATGGTATGAGTAGGCAACACATTGTTTTATTGCTAAAAGATTGTAAAGCCCCCGGGTACGATGGAAATTTTCTACTCCATCGTCTTCACTGGAAAAGGTGTGATAGGCCCAACTACCAAAATTCATCATCGGCTCATAATCCATATCCTTACCAAAACGATAGATCATCAATCCATCAGGTTTTAAAGTGGGATGAGCATCGGCCACGTTAATAAAATACTGTCCGGCAATATGAGTTTTGTAGATATATGAGCCCATTTTCTGAATAAACGGATCTCTGTAGATATTTAATTTCCCGTCTGTTGCATCATACAATAAATTCAAAGCATCAAACACACAACCTCCGGCAGCAGTCCAGTAGCCAGGCCCTTCATCACAACCGCCATCAACACCCAGACCATTTATATATTGATTAAGTATTTTAATGGCAATGTTTAATCCCTGTTTGCGTTTGTTTTCGTCTTTCTCAATTAACAGGTTGCTTGCAATATAATTGGAAGCAATCCAGGGCGCCCAGTTGTTGAGTTTGGCATTTGGATTACCGCTGCCCATCCATCCGTATTTTGCAGTAGTCATCGGTACTAATATTCTCCTGGTAATTTCATACCGGATCCGTGGCCGAATGAGTTTTGACACTTTATCCAACTCAGGGCCAACAAAATAATCAGTCCACGCTAGCACTGCTCCCGTTTCCGCAGAAAACAAATCAACTATCGGGTCTTCCACGTCAGGTAATCCTGCGCCGGCCTTTTGAATTCCTACGTGTGCACTAATACCCCAAAAAGTTTCCTCACTAATCGACCAAATCCCATCGACGATGTGGTCGGTAAAACGTCCTTTGCCTTCCATGGATTCAGCCATAACGAGGTCCCAAAGAAGGTTACGTTTTTCAAAAGATATTTTTTCATAATCCGTGCGATTATTATTGCGCACAAACTCCAACATTACAGTTGCCGGTATATTTACAAAATCTTTTTTCAGGGCCTCTTCGCCCCTCTCAATAATTTGAGATATTACTGAATCAGGCAAAATGTGCTTCCAAACTGCAGGAGTTTGAGGGAATGGCCTGAATTCATTTGGAGTAACCAGTGCCTGTGTGACAGACTGCTCCCCAAATGTGGGTAAAAGATCACGATGGGTAATCTGCGACTTTGAAACAAGAGAGTTTACCAGGATGACCAGGATAAGAAAGCAGGTAGGGAATTTTTTCAAACAATTTCTCATCACATTTTTGTTTTTAAGACACTCTTTTTAAGAATCGGTTGTTGTAAATATACCTCGTCCGCTAATATTAGATTTTATTTACCGCCCCATCCAGCCACCATCTACCGTTAGTATTTCCCCATGTACATAATCAGATGCAGAAGAACTTAAAAAAACAACCGGACCTTTAAAATCTTCCGGTTTCCCCCATCTGCCTGCCGGAATTCTACCAGTAATAGATTGATTTCTTTCTTTATCCTGTCTTAATGCTTCGGTATTTTTTGTGGCAATATATCCGGGCGCAATACCATTCACGTTTACGCCTTTTGACGCCCATTCATTGGCAAGTGCTTTTACTAACCCGGCAACAGCGCTTTTGCTTGCTGTGTATCCCGGCACATTGATTCCTCCCTGGAAAGAAAGAAGAGAGCAGGTGAAAATTATTTTCCCGCTTCCTCTTTTTATCATTTCTTTTCCCAGCTCACGGGAAAGAATAAATCCGGCATCCAGGTTTACAGCCATGACAGAATCCCATTGTTCATCTGTATGCAGGGCAACGGCATCTCTTTTTATGATTCCGGCATTATTAATAAGAATATCAATTACGGGGTGAGCACCTTTTACTTTTTCAATAAATACATAAAGCTCATTTCTGTTTCCAAGATCAACCGCAAAGGATGAAAATTTTCTTCCCAGCTTATTAATTTCCTCTTCCAAATCACTTCCGGGTCTGAGTGTTCCTGAGACCCCAATAATATCAGCCCCCGCTTCTGCCAGGCCTATGGCCATTGATTTGCCTATGCCACGAGAGCAACCTGTAACGAGAGCCGTCTTACCTGAAAGATTAAATAGATCATTTATTTTCATACCTGGATAGAATCGTTTTATGAAGTAATAAAACTAAGTTTTAAAATCTCGATAAGCAAGGGTAACGCTAATTTTTTAGTAACCATCAATGCAGAACAAAAATTTTTATGCAATCGTTCCCGACAACGTTTCCAATTTTCTCAAAAATTGAATCCGGTAAAATTTAGGTATATTTATCTAGATTTACTAATTAACCCAAGTTGCTAATTAAAAAGGACATCGATAAAGAATAATTTTGAGTTACGACACTTAAAAAATCTTTACCGATGCTTAATGAAGATAAAATTATAGCAATTTTCTGTTTAGTGGATGATCTGCTAAAAGG
>JAUZOE010000001.1 GCA_030706605.1 Bacteroidota bacterium | reverse complement strand
TTTCATAGACATTAAAATATTTCCAAGTTGGATGTTTAGAATCCAAGAACTTTGAAAAACTATTTAACGTGTGAACGAACTGCCATTTTTTAGGAGTAGTATTTTCAAAATATACTATCACAGAGTAATCATTTTTATGCGTCATGATTACCTCCTTTTTTAAACTTGTTGAAGTTTCTTTGAGTTAGTGATTGTTCTACTTCCTCACGTTTGTATAAAACTCTTGTTCCAATCCGGTAAGAATTTAATAAACCAGATTTAGTCCAATCATTTAAAGTTGGAAGTGAAATTTGAAGAAGTTTAGCAACCTCTTTTCTTGAAATTAAGTTGGACCGGTTTTTTCCTGTGGGCTGTTGGATATCTCCAATCTTCGTATCAATTAACTGACCAATCTTGTCTAACAGTTCATCGACATTAATGCCATTTAATAAAATTTGCACGCTCTTAATTAATTTGTTAAGAGGCAAAAGAAGGTGAATCGGCATTTTAGAAAATCAAAAACTACTCTTTTCTATCCTTTTTTATCCTTTTTCTATTCTTTTCTATACTTTTTCTTTCCTTTTTTTACTATTTAATACTTACAATTAGAAGATAAAAGCCAGTGGAGAGCCATGTAATTTATCAAAAAAGTTTAAAGTCAAAAATTTTTTATTTTCTTCTACCGCGTATTGATTTCAAAAATTCAGGGAGAATTGAGATATTTACTAAATAATAGTGTCAATCGCAGTGTCAATCAAAGCTCGTAAGTCATTGATTTTCAGTATGGTAGTGTTGTCCCACGAGGATTCGAACCTCGACAGACAGAATCAAAATCTGTTGTACTACCTTTATACTATGGGACAAAAGGAGTGCAAAAGTAAGGGTAAGCAGTAAAATTTCAAAAACTGTTATTCATAAATTTTTGTGAGTGGTAAAATGCTATAAGGTTAACAGGTTGGCAGGTCTGCTGGACCGGTATAAGCAATCCAATTTATTTCCTTTTCTTTTGGCCTTTTGCTACAATCATCAGTGTTCGCCATTTTGCAGCGAATAATTGCGATAGAAAATGAATAGCAATTCCTTACATATTTTTTAATTCGGCCAGTAACTCCTGCAGCACTTTCTTGGCATCGCCAAAAAGCATAGAAGTTTTCGGTTGATAAAAAAGTTGATTTTCAATACCGGCATAGCCGGGTTTCATGCTTCTTTTATTTACGATCACTGTTTTGGCCAGTTCTACCTCAAGTATGGGCATTCCATAAATAGGAGAGGAAGGATCATTTTTAGCGGCGGGATTTACTACATCATTGGCCCCCAAAATTAACACTACATCGGTAGACTTAAATTCTTCATTGGCATCGTCCATCTCCAGCAGGTTCTCATAATTTACATCAGCTTCAGCCAGTAACACATTCATGTGGCCGGGCATACGGCCTGCCACCGGGTGTATGGCGTATTTTACTTCTACTCCTTTTTCTTCCAGCGCTTTTTCCAATTCATGACAAGTATGTTGTGCCTGTGCCACTGCTAATCCGTAGCCCGGAACGATCATTACTTTTTTTGAATAAGCCATCAGCATGGCTGCATCGCTTAGTGATATTTCTTTAATGTTTCCATGGGTACTTGTGGCATCAGAAGCTGCTTTTGCTCCCCCGCCAAAGGAACCAATGAGCACATTTTTAAGGCTTCTGTTCATAGCCCGGCACATCAAAATAGTTAATAAGGTTCCGGCGGCTCCTACTAATATGCCACCGGTGAGCATGGCTTTGTTATCGTATAGAAATCCGCCACATGCGGCAGCTATTCCTGTGAAAGAATTTAATAGAGAAATAACAACCGGCATGTCTGCTCCGCCAATCGGGAGTACAAAAAATACTCCATATAAAATAGCAAGCGCTACGGTAATAAAGAAAGGAATATTAGCATGGTGTGTGCTGGAGAAATAAGTATATACTGCCATTGCCACTACAAAAAACAAGACGACCAGGTTAAATAGATGTTGCCCTTTAAATGAATAATCTTTTACTTTTCCGCTCAGTTTGCCCCAGGCGATCATGCTGCCAATGAAGGAAACACTACCGATAATAGTTCCGGCAATGATGGCCAGGTAATGACCTGAAGGCACTACGTCCGAAAATGAGGTGGCATCCATCAACCTGTTAGCACGATACAGGTAATCGAATTCAACTATTGATATTAATGCTGCACAGGCGCCGCCCATTCCATTGAAAAAGCTCACCAGTTCGGGCATGGCGGTCATCTTTACTTTTTTGGCTACCAGCGACCCGATGACGCTTCCGATAATAATTGCAGAAAATATCCAGGTATAATTTCCTAATCTTTTACCATCATTTTCATACAAAAAAATAGTGCCTGCTATAGCAATAATCATTCCCCCGGCGGCAATCAGGTTTCCTCTTCTTGCTGTAGCCGGATTGGAGAGCATTTTTAATCCAAGAATAAATGTTACTGAAGCTACCACGTAACAAATTGATAAAATACTAAGGCCCATTTACAGCTTAATTAATTGATTAGTGAATTGGTACAATTTGCGATTTACTTTTTCTTTTTAAACATTTCCAGCATCCGGTCTGTGACTACAAAACCACCTACAACATTGAGTGTACCCAGCACCACGGCTAAGAAACCGAGGATCAAGGCCAAATAATTGTCACTCTCGGCTTTGCCCATAACTATGATGGCGCCTATAATTACGACACCATGAATGGCATTGGCACCGCTCATTAGCGGTGTATGTAAAACACTTGGTACTCTTCCAATAATTTCAATTCCTAAGAAAATCATTAGAATAACGATATAGATCAACTCTATATGTTCCCGAAAAAAATCCAGTATTATTTGCATAAAAAATTTTTATCAATTAGTTGATCAGCATTTCTTCTTTCTTCACCACACAGGTTCCTTTTACCAATTCATCTTCGAAGTTTAAATTTATCGTTCCTTCTTTGTCAATGATCAATTGTAAGAAGTTGGATATATTTTTACCATACATTTTGCTGGCGTCAAAGGGCATGGTACCTGGCAGGTTTGAGTTCCCTATAATACTTATTCCTTTATAAACTACGGTTTCATCATTTTTAGTAACACTTGTATTTCCCCCGGTGGAAGCAGCGAGATCAATTATTACCGATCCGCTTTTCATTTTATCAAGCATTTCTTCTGTAATCAGGACTGGCGCTTTTTTCCCATGAATTTGTGCGGTGGTGATTATGATATCTGCTTTGGCAACACTTTCGCTTATTTTTTCTTTTTGCTTTTGCAGAAATTCAGGTGATTGTTCTACCGCATAACCACCGGCTTTACTGGCATCGGCAGCTCCTTCTACTTCTACAAATTTGGCTCCCAGGCTCATCACTTCTTCTTTAACTGCGGGTCTTGTGTCGAAAACTTCCACCACAGCGCCAAGCCTTCTTGCTGTGGCGATGGCCTGCAATCCGGCAACTCCCGCACCTAATATTAAAACTTTGGCAGGAGGTATACTCCCGGCTGCTGTCATGAACATAGGGAAATACCTTGGAAAAATATTTGCAGCGAGCAATACGGCTTTGTAACCTGCGATATTTGCCTGGCTGCTCAGCACATCCATACTTTGTGCGCGTGTTGTTCGCGGAATCATGTCAATGCTGAAAACAGTAACATTTTTTTCGGCTAATTTTTTGATTGATTCAACATTAAATAATGGTTGGTAAATACCTAAAATTATTTTTGATTGAATGGCATCGAATTCTGATTCGGCAGGGAGATGAATCGATAAAATAATATCAGATCTGTTTAAGACTTCTGCTCTTGAAACTATTTCTCCTCCTGATTCTGAGTACTTTTCATCTGAGGCGAATGCTTTTTCACCTGCACCGGTTTCAATTAAAATATCAACATTTAATTTTTTTAAAACTGGCAAATGTATGGGAAGAAGGGAGACTCTGGTTTCGGGTAGTGGTTCTTTTAAAATACCAATGATCATAGTTAGAAAATATGCTCCTAAGTTATCGAAAATTTAAAATCTTATTGTAAAATGTTGTTTAAATTTAAAATCAGGGTTTAAAAAAACAAGGCCCATAAAAAATAAATCGATCGTTAAGGTTACTGAACTGTTCTGCTGTATTAGTTTCCAGGCTTCTTCCATTTCCCTGCTCCAGTGAATGTCATCAAAAATAAAAATAGTTTGGGTGGAAGATTTTTTTAGAAAAAAATCGAAATATTTTAAAGTCGCTTCTTTTCTATGGTTTCCATCTATAAAAACCAGTTCAACCTTGTCAGTTTTATTATTGAAGCCGGACAGTGTTTTTTCAAAATTTCCTTCGATTAAATCAATATTCTGTAAGTGAGCTTGTTTGAAATTATTCAATGCTATTTGTGCAATAGAATGCGAGCCTTCAAAAGTGAATACCCGGGAATTGATATAGGCAAAGGCGAGATAACAAGTGGTGATTCCCAGGGAAGTTCCTAATTCTACAATAGTTTTGGATTGATAATATTTTGCGATTCTAAAAAGTAACCGGGCATATTTTTTCTTCTTTAAAGATGAACTTGCAATGTCTTTTACTTTCCTGTTTTTAAATGGAATTACTGCCGAGCCGGCACCAAAATCCTCAACTTCAATTATGGTATTATTGGCAAGAAGTTGTTTGCGTAACAATTCTGCAATATCGTAACATTCGTATTTTTTATGGTCATTTAAAACATGGATAATAAAGTCAAAAACAAAGGGTGAATGAACACCATGCCCTTTACTGTTTTTTGCACTGATGTAATACCTGAGGTACTTTTTCGCCAGTTGAAAAGCTGAATACATCCTGCGAATTTACACTTTATCAATTTTGTCCCATACTTCAAATGTGTACGGGTAATTGTTCTTTTCGTCTGCGGGAAATGATTCTGAATTGGTCAATTTCCATTGGGAAGCATCTAATTCAGGATAGGTGGTATCGCCTTCAGCAATAGTGTGAACGCGGGTTAAATAAATCCTGTTAACTATCCCTATTGTTTGTTTAAATATTTCGCCTCCACCAATTATAAAGATTTCTTTGGCATCACTTTCTTTTGCTTTTTCGATTGCTTCCTCTACCGTGTGTGCCACAAATACATTCTCGGGCTGCCAGTCCTTCTTTTGTGTGAGTACAATATTTATTCTGCCGGGCAGGTCTTTTTTAAGAGACTCAAAAGTATTTCTGCCCATGATCACCGGCATGCCCCATGTTTTGTTTTTAAAATATTTAAAATCATTGGGCAATTTCCATGGGAGCTCATTGTTGGAACCGATGATATTATTTTCCGAAGCAGCAACTATATGAGAAAGCATATTTCCTGAATTAAATATTTAATTATGCAATTAATCAATTTTTTTTAAACAGCTACAGGGGCTTTAATTCCCGGGTGAGACTGATAATTCAATAATTCAAAATCTTCAAACTTAAAATCAAAAATATTTTTTACCACGGGATTTAATTTCATTTGAGGAAGAGGGAAGGGTGCTCTGCTTAATTGAAGTTCTGCCTGCTCAAAATGATTCTTATACAAATGGACATCGCCAAAAGAATGTACAAATTCGCCGGGTTCCATATCACATACCTGGGCAATCATCATAGTCAGCAAAGCATAAGAAGCAATATTAAAAGGTACTCCCAGGAAAACATCTGCACTTCTTTGATACAATTGGCAGGAAAGTTTTCTTCTTTTTTCTCCCCTGGAGGGATCAGGCGGGGTTGTATAAAATTGAAATAAACAATGGCATGGCATTAATTTCATTTCCGGGAGATCCGCCACATTCCAGGCACTTATTATGAGCCTGCGGCTGTCAGGATTGGTTTTTAATTGTTCGATTAATTCAGTGACCTGGTCCACTGTTTTTCCATTGGCGCCTTCCCAGCTCCGCCATTGTTTGCCATAAACCGGTCCCAGGTTGCCGTTTTCATCTGCCCACTCGTCCCATATTTTTACTCCGTTCTTTTGTAGATAATCTACATTGGTATCTCCCTTTAAAAACCACAGTAATTCATAAATAATGCTTTTTAAATGAAGTTTTTTAGTGGTAACTAAAGGAAACCCATCCTGGAGGTTAAACCGCATTTGGTAACCAAATAAACTGCGGGTTCCGGTGCCGGTGCGATCGTTTTTATCAACGCCCGTTTCGATTATTTTTGTTAAAAGTTGAAGATATTGCTCCATGTGTGCAAGTTAATCAATTAGCAAATCTGAAATCCTTAAATCATACTTTCATATATTTGCGCAACTTAAAAAAAATATTTCATGTCAGTATTAGTAAATAAAAATTCAAAAATATTAGTACAGGGTTTTACAGGAACAGAAGGTACTTTTCATGCTACTCAAATGATAGAATACGGAACCAATGTAGTAGGAGGAGTAACTCCCAATAAAGGAGGGACCGTTCATCTTGACAGGCCGGTGTTCAATACGGTGGAACAGGCAGTAAAAGAAACAGGTGCTGATGTGAGTATTATTTTTGTGCCACCGGCTTTTGCTGCAGATGCCATTATGGAAGCTGCCGATGCAGGCATTGGGTTAATTGTTTGCATTACTGAGGGCATTCCCGTACAGGATATGGTGAAAGTAAAAAGTTATTTATTAGATACAAAGTCAAGATTAATAGGTCCGAATTGTCCGGGAATTATTACTGCTGATGAATGTAAAGTCGGTATTATGCCCGGGTTTATTTTTAAGAAAGGGAAAATAGGAATTGTTTCCAAATCCGGAACACTTACATATGAAGCAGCCGACCAGGTGGCCAAAGCAGGATTAGGGATTTCAACAGCAATAGGAATTGGCGGCGATCCGATTATTGGTACCACAACGAAAGAAGCCGTTGAATTTTTTATGAATGATAAAGAAACTGATGGCATTGTGATGATCGGTGAAATAGGTGGGAGCATGGAAGCCGAAGCCGCTTATTGGATAAAAGAAAATTCAACAAAACCCGTAGTAGGTTTTATTGCCGGCCAAACTGCTCCCGCTGGAAGAAGAATGGGACATGCCGGTGCTATTGTGGGTGGGGCAGAAGATACTGCTGCTGCCAAGATGAAAATTCTTGCTGAATGCGGTGTTCACGTAGTTGCCAGTCCGGCTGATATTGGGAAAACAATGGCTAATGTGATGGGTAAATAAATACGGGATTGGAATTTTAGCGAACCATTTTTTGTAAGGATTGATCTTTAGTGTTCAGGAATAATTAATGATTTCAACTTTCCTGAAGATATTGATTGCTTTTTCCCAATATGAAGCATTCCTTGATAAACGCACCATTTTATTCAAGCCGTCGCTGAGTTCATTATAAAAGGACAAATAAATACTTGCTTTTTTGGGTTTTACAAAAGAACATTCTAAAGAAATGCTACTCACATTTCCATTGGTTTTATTAAAATGTTTTATCAAACGGCAGGAAGATAATTCGCCTAAATTGATACAATGAATTTGCTTTCCCGATTTGTTATTATCAAAAAAAACCAGTTTCATATTTAGCCTGTCAAGCCCGATAATGTTATTATTAAGGATTTGTTTTTTATCTATGGTAAGATTGTTTTTGATTGCATAATTCACCATCTCCTTCAATAATTTTTTATTCTTATTTTTCTTTTTATACTTACTGCGCCATGAAATGAAGACGGCAAATGCTACCAGTATAAAGATGATAAAAAGAGCAATTAAAATGACTGGATTCATTATCGGATTTGTTTAAAATGAGTATTATTTTTTAGGAAGAAATGAATTGTCTACTTCCATTATTTTGAAATCTTTTTTGCCGGAAGGTACATTCCATCTTACTTTCTGCCCTTTTCTGAAACCAATTAAAGCAGTGCCAACCGGGGCAAGTACTGAAATCTTCTTTTGTTTTATATCTGCATCCTGGGGCATTACGATACGGAGGGTCATATCCCTTTTTGTATCCAGGTCCTTAATCACAACAGAGGAATCGAGCCGAACTATATCTATTGGAAAATCTTCAATATTTACTAATTGAGCTTTGCCCAGTTCATGGCTTAACTTTTTGAAATTTTCTTTTTCATTTACCTCTATACCATGCAGGTTTTTTACATATTCATTTAAAAGTGCATAATCATCTTTTAAAAGGATTACCTGGCTTCCTGTTGAGGTGTTTTGAATAGTTGACATATTTTTTGTTTTAAGGGTATTAAATTTATGCAATAGCATTTGCTATTTTATTAAATGGGATTGCATGATTTTGGGAATTTTTTTAAAATGCCTGATTAGCCGTTTGCAAATGGCTAATTCAATTTTTAATAGAATCCTGGTAATATAAAAAGTTTTACCAGGGAAAAGTTGATGAAAAATGTTCTCCATAATCTTTTGTGATCATCACGGAGAAAACTTTTTGATAAGTTAATATCTTGAAAAAGAATAGTTGTGTATGAACAGGTAGCCCTGTTTGCCATTAGGGCAAAATGATACACTTACGCTTTTAATAACTCCGCAAAAAGAAAATTGTTTTATGTACTGTATCAACTTCATATTCGGTTAAACATACAAAATAAATTATGGTTAGCCAAACCTAATGGAAGTTGTAAATTGAAGATATACTTTTTTGCTTTGCTAATTATCGCTACATGTAATTTGCAGGAATGATTAGTTATTGTCTATGATATTCTGGATAAATTTTTCTATTCCATTTCGGATACTGGTAGATGTGCTTTGGTGGTTATTCACCAATACTGAAAAAATAAGGAGTTTATTTTTCCTGGTATATAGAAAGCCACTTAAAGCTACCACACCGTTTAATGTTCCGGTTTTTACAAAAATATATCCTTTATCCATGCGATAATAGCTGTTGATGGTTCCTGTGCCACCGGTTGGCAAAATGTTTTTTATGCGATCTATTCCAAATTCATTGATCATTTTATTAAGGATAAAAACAAAATCCCTGGGTGAAAACAGATTGTACCGGCTCAATCCTGAACCATCTACCCACTGAGGTTTCTGAGGTAATAATTTATAGTCTGTTTTTAATAAAGTATCAATTATTTTCCGATCATCTATTTCTCCTAATATGTTAGTACTCACCATTAATAAACTTTGCTCGGCAAAGAAATTATCGCTTCGGTGCATCATAGGCTTTAGTAAAGAATCAGTTGGTTGAGAATGAATAATATGGTTAGTTTCTCCGGTATAGCCGGTAATTATTTCTACTTTCTGGTGCAAGGTGTCCTGCAATAAATCCTGTATTGTTTTTTCATTCGGTCTGAAAGGAATTTCAGTAAATTTTTCATTCCCATTGATAAAAGTAAAATCATTTTGATCCCATGATTTTATTATTTCAAATCCATTGGATAAGTTTTCTTTTATAACCAATTTTTTTGCAAAAAAAGAAGGCATAAAAGACAAAGTGTGATTATTTATCCATTTGATTTTTGCAATATTTCCATAGATCGGGAAGCTGCTTCTCTGCGCCATATAAGCATCTTTATAATCGTCCCATGCCCAGCCTCTGCCCAGGAAATTGGTGAATTCCGGTTTGAGAATTTGGATTAAACGAAAATTCTTTAGAAAATCATAAACCGGTTGATTCAGATAGTCGCTATGCAGGAAAGTTGGATCTGCAGAAGTTTTCAGAACGATGGTGCTATCATTGAGTACATCATAATTTACGCCGGTTAAGCTATCTCCAAGGTATTTCAGTGCGGCGTAGCAGGTGGCCAATTTGGTATTGCTTGCCGGCACAAAATACCTTTCACCCTGATAATTGTACCAAAATTTTCCGGTTGAGGGTTCAAAAATACTTATGCCGATATGGGCATTTACAAAAGCCTTATTATTTAATATATCATCTTTTGCAGACCGGCTTATTTTCTTTGAAACGGAGCAGGAA
The DNA here is from genome assembly GCA_030706605.1 of Bacteroidota bacterium. Classification (GTDB taxonomy): domain Bacteria; phylum Bacteroidota; class Bacteroidia; order Chitinophagales; family Chitinophagaceae; genus Ginsengibacter. Next base: position 326,650 of record JAUZOE010000001.1, on the reverse strand, counting down.
CTTAAAAAGATGCTCAGGGAAATTAAACCGTTTATGATATGTTTTTTCATCCCAACCAAATTACAAATAAATAATTTCGATCAGAGATGAATTTTTAAATATTATTTCAAATAATGATGGGCTCTGTCAGATCGAAGCCAGGTTCTAGATTGTATAGGGCTGAATTTTTTTCTTGTTTCATATTTTGCAACTTCTTGTTTATTTGTTCCTTAGTCTTTTCTATTTCTTTTTTTGCTTTTTCTAAGGATTTTTGAAACTCTTTACTTTGTATCTGTTTCTGTACCTCCTCGAGACTCTTTTTTATGTCCCCGTTTATTTTTTTTGAGTCCATGTTTTTCATGGCATTATCAATATTTTTTAGTGAGGCATCAATGTCTTTCTGAATTTTGACAAAATCAATATTTTTTAAAGACTCTTCCACCTGTTTTGAAATTTGATTAAAATCTATTCTAGCAAGATTCTTACATACTTCCGCTAAAATTTTATCGACATCTATATTGATGTTCATTTCGCTTTGAGGAACAGTATCTTTTACCAGCGGAACCATTTTTTTAGTTACGGGGGTTGAAGGATATTGAAAAGCCATCGATGTGATTATTAACCCGAATATGATTGCGAATCTGACGCAGACAGTTGATAAGGAATTAATTGTTTTCATGTTTTTTGTTTTTTGTTTACGAAATATGTCGTAATCAAATATACGATGTAATTCGTATTTTGTAAAAATTTATTGGAATAAACTTTTTTTTGCAGAAATATGGGGAATGGGGAAATGGAATCTGAACTTAATTCAAGTCCTCAATAACTATTCATAAATATATTCTGTTTGCAGGTATTTTATCGGCTATGAAATTAAACCAGAGGAAATATTAGTAGTCGATATTAACTAATTATTAGCGAAGCTACCATTAATTTCGCTTGATCAATTTTCTTTCAAACCTTGTAAATATGTATGTATGAAAAAAGTGATTTTAATTTTATTGATACCTGTTTGCTTGCAGGTTAATGCTCAATCTAAAGATGAAAGTAAGGGAGAAAAAAAAGGATTTCAAAAAGAAAGATTATTTACTGGGGGAAGTGCCAATCTGGGATTTTCAAGCTATTATACAAGCCTGGGGATTACACCTCAATTGGGCTATAGTTTAACCAATTGGGCAGATGCAGGAATTACTTTTAATCTTAATTATACTTCACAAAGAGATTATCAAAACTATGGTGATAAATTGCGCCAGACAGTTTATGGACCTGGTGCATTTGTAAGATTATTTCCGGTAAACTTCTTATTTGGCACAGTCCAATATGAATATAACATGATGCACCTGAAATATATACCTGCCAATAATAGTGGATATGTACCTTATCAAAGTAATATAAATGCCAGTAGTCTGTTAATAGGTGGAGGCTATGCTGGTGGAAGAGAAAGGGGAAATAATACTTATTATTTTATTTCTGTGATGTGGGATGTTTCGGGTAATACAAACTCTCCATATGTTGATGGTCTCGGACGGGCAATCCCGGTTATTCGCGCCGGTTATAATATAGGATTATTTCAGAACAGGTATAGAAGATACGGTAGGTAATTTTAGGTGTTTACTGGTTTTTCAGTACTTCATTGCCAATGGTCACATTATCTTATTAATGTTACACTTCCTTTCTCAAAAATTGTTTTCCCCTGGTAATCTATTCCTTGCACCATCCATACATATACAGCGGCATCTTGTGCTGATCCTTTAAAAGTTCCGTCCCATCCTTTATTTTGAATATTGGTTGAAAAAATTAATTGTCCGCCCCGGTTATAAACTTTGAAATAATTCAGTTGTTTCATTCCAATTAGAATTGGCCTGAAAACATCATTGAGGCCGTCGCCGTTTGGCGTAAAGGAATTGGGCACAAATATGCCAGGTTTTACTTTGTACACAATTACATCAATTGTATCTGAATCGGTACATCCCGCGCTGCTTGTTAATTTTAAAACATATTGTTGATTGTCTGATAAAGTAGCAACAGGGTTTGGAATATACGGATTACTCAATCCCTTTGGAGGAGACCAGGTAAATGACTCTGCGGCTCCTGTTCCATTTAATTGCAATGGCTGGTTAACTACAATAATCGTATCCCTGGGGCCTGCATCAGCTATTACTTTTTCAACAGTTATCACCACGGTGTCATAAGTAGATTTAGGACATCCTAATACATCATTTACTTTTACAACATAGCGAATGGATTCTGCGGGAGTAGTAACCGGGTTTGCTATATTAGTATTATTCAGGAATGCTGCTGGTGACCATAAATAAATACTGCCACCACTGGCTACAAGTTGGTAACTATCAGGAAAGCAAATGGAAGTGTCTTTCCCTGAATTGGCTTTAGGGTAGGGGACTATTCTTAACGTTATATCATCGGAGGTACTGCATTTGCCAATACTGGCTACAACATGATAGGCTGTATTGGACTGTGGTATAGCTAAAGGGTTTTTGGCGGTATCACTGATTAATGTATTTGCTGGTGTCCATAGGTAGTGCAGCCCATTGCTTGTGGTATTTATTCTTACGGTATCTGTTAAACAAATTGTAGTGTCATTTCCTGCATTTAAAGATACATTGCTTACCACATCTACATGTACAGAATCTGTGGCTATACAACCCGGACTTTCAAATAAGGTAGCAAAGTAAGTCGTTGGCACTTTCGGGCTTACCAAAGGAGTAAAGCTGTTTTGGTTATTGATATTATAATTGGGTGTCCAGGAAACAGTTCCTATTCCATTAGCGGTTAATTGTAAAGTATCAATGTTGCATATTAATGTGTCGTTAGTAACGGAAAATTGGGGTTTTTCTATAATGGTAATTGTATCCGTTATTGATTTATTACAACCTTTGGTGCTGGTAATTGATAATTGAACCGGGTAACTGCCTGTATTGCTAAAAGTATAGGTCGGGTTTTGAAGATGAGAAGTATCTCCGTCAGATAAAGGATCACCAAAATTCCAGGACCAGGTATTCACTAATCCATAATTTGTTTTTGATTTGTCGGTAAATTGTATCGGAGAGTTGATGCATTTTCCGCCAATGGCAAAGTCAGGAAAAAATCCGGGATACACTTTTACAATTTGTGTGGCAGAATCAGAGCATTGATCGCCGCGATTTACTACTAGCTTATAAACATATGTACCTGTATCCGAATAAACATGTGTGGGAGATTGCATAGTTGAAGTATCTGAAGTGCCACTTGCTGCATCTCCGAAATCCCAATAAAATGATTTATTCAAAGGTGAAAAATCTTCATTGGAAAATGAAACGGTAAAGCCATCGCAACTTACCGGTTTAGGATCAAGTTTTGCACCGGCAAAATCACAATCTGTAACATTTACAATAAAATCTTTTGTATGTACATTAATGAGTACTCCATTTCGATAAGAAGCAACTCCAACGCCTACTACATATCTTCCCACATCAGGAGCAATGCCGCTAATGATTCCTGTTTGTGGGTCTATAGTAGCTTGACTTCCCAATGGAAATTGGTAAGTGACCCCCCCCATATATGGAACAGAGTTATAGGGAGGAGGAGCAGGGTTACCATTCCCTGAGTTTTGAAATTTCCCTCCATCATAAGCCTGGGCAAAAACGTAAACCAAAGAATCACCATCAGCATCCGTTGCATTAAACTGTAAATGGAACGGTTTGTTACCACAAATTGCATCTATACTGGTAGAGAATTGTGGTGAATTATCATGAATTCCCGGAATAGAGCATGTGTATGTGGATCCCGTACCATTACCTCCTTGAGTACTTACATTAGTCAGTGGAGAAATTCTGCAACAGGTTTGGAAAGAAGCCGTATAGCCTGTATTGTTTTTAGGTAAATCTACAGTAAATGAATAAAGCCCTACATTATAGCTAAGAGCAGGAGGATTATGGATACATACCGGGAAAGGATTTACAGTTACCGGCTGTTCACTATTTTTAGTTACATCATAATAGCCGCCAGCATTGGGATATTGATTTGAATTATCATTATTAAATATGCCAATGTAAACATTCCCCGGCATTGGTGCGGCATCAGGTGGCGCATTATTGTCTCTGAATAATTTAAGGGTAATTAAATATTGACTGGTGTTAGGAGAACTTCCCGGTCCTATATATTGATATATCATTTCACCACCTATAATATGCTTTGCCTGGCATGGATGCATGATTAGCAAAATCAGGCTTATAAGTAGTGTTTTTTTCATAGCGAAACCAATAGAAAGACATTTGTTATCAACTCTAAATTTCGTAATAAAAGTTGTGAACTTCAAGATTATTTTAACTTTCAATTTTACCCAGGCATGTCAGTTAAAAATTGGCTTAGATAAGTGGAAGAAAGTGCTTCTTCTTCCCACATGCCCATGTGGCCGGAATTCTGTAAAATATGAACAGTTGAAATTGGAGGGATATGACATTGTTTTAACGAAGCTTCTATCGGAACTGCAATATCATTTTTGCCAATAATAAAAAGTACCGGTTTGGAAAAAGATTTTAAAACCGAAGTCCTGTCGGAGCGCAGAATCATTGCTCCATAATATTGGATAAGTGCTTCAGGTGAAATTTTATAAGCCAGGCTCAATAGATTTTCTATCAACTCTGGTTTTTCCTTTCTTGTTTTTTCGGCAAATAAATTGGGTGTGGATGTTTTCAAAAAAACTTCAGCACCATTTTTTTTAATAAAATCAATTCCTTTTTTCCGGGTTTCAATTTTTTGCTCGTCATCTGCATAAGCAGAAGAATGAAAAAGCCCAAAGGAATTTAGGTGTTCAGGATATTTTTCTGCAAAGGCAAGCGTAATATAACCGCCCATGCTATGGCCGATAATGGAAAATTTTTTCTCTTCAATTTTGGTTATTTCTTTATCAGAGATAGCTTTTATTACTTCGGCATAATCACTAATGCTACAATTTCCTTCAAGAAGTTCTGACTGTCCGCTACCTGGTAAGTCAGGAATAATTAAAAAGTTATTATTTTTTAATTTCTCAACCTGTTGGTTCCAGATGTTTCCATCTTCACCAAAGCCATGTAGCAATATGACAGGGTTTCCTTTTCCTGTCATACGGTAAAATATTTTTTTCTCCCTGAAAATAATATAGGCCATGATCTAAATTTTTTTCTGGTGAGAAATATAAATAAAACTCCTGGTAATTAAAATGAGTACAATGGGTATTAAAGAAGGATTCATGTGTTGTGGAAGAAAGAACCAAAGTGCCAGCAGGAGTAAATTAAACATTGAATAAATAGTAAAATATTTTTTTGCCCAATTCTTTTTTGAATGTATATAAAATGCGGCAACAATATTGGTAGGCCATGCCCAAAGTAAATTATAATTGTTTTTGCACATAATATGATCGGTCCCCAGCCACATGAAAACAAGTAAAATACCTAATAATCCAATGATAAAAAACAGGAACCCATCAAAGGCAAAAAGGAATTTTTGGATTACTATATTTTTAGAAAAACTTAGTAAAGCGATCAACACAAAAAAGCAGGTAAAAATAAAAAGAGGGTGAGTTAGATTATTTTTATTGACCGGAGTATAATATTCTCTGAACAGTGAGTGTTCTTCCAGAACAAGGGGCCTTCCATTTATGGAAGAGCTGTCAATAGTATTCATAAGATAATCGGGTAAAAACATCGTTTCCCGTGGAGTCATGATTGCATCCATTTTACTGCCCAGTAAAATGTCAATTCCTAATTTACTCCATTGCTTGTCATTCCGATTTAAATATTCATAAATGAGATTACGGAAACTGGCTTTTGTTTTCAATACTTCACCAAAATGTACAGTCGAATCGGTTGTTTTTTCAATGAGATCCCGGAGCCGGGTGGTGCAATTGTCAAATGTGAAATCGTATTTATAGGTTCTGTTGGGTCCCAGCATATTTTCCTGTAACAATTCATTAATTCTGTATTTTTCACTACAGTTTAAATTTAATACCTGTTCAGTGATTGCCCTATTTTCCTCTTGGTATTCTGTAATAAAGTCGGCAAAATAATCGGCTGATAAATAAAAGGAAAGTTTTCCTCTTATAAATTTGATATAGAAATTGGGTTCATCAAAATTAAAAGTTCCATAATTATATACAATATCAGTATTTCTAACGCTGTCGGTTACACGCAAAGCACTGTGGCCGAAAGTAGAATACAATTCTTCGCCTGGTGTAGCTGTTAAAAGGCTTATACGCAAATGGCATGAATCATTCTGTGCCAATATTTGCAGGGGAAGAAATAATAATAAGCTGATTAAGAATTTCAAGAGATTTTTTCTATTAGGAATTAAAAATTAAGGATTTAATAAACCATATATTCTCTTGTGTTTACCTGCTATAATTCGGGGCCTCTTTGGTGATTTCAACATCATGTGCATGGCTTTCGCGCATACCGGCATTGGAGATTTTTATAAAGGTAGCCTGTTGCAAAGCTTTAATATCTTTTGCCCCGCAATATCCCATTCCGGCACGAAGCCCTCCCGTAAATTGGTGAACTACTTCGTATAAAAAGCCTTTATAAGCGATTCTTCCTTCTATTCCTTCAGGAACAAATTTTTTCGTTTGTTCTTCGCCATCCTGGAAATAACGATCGCTGCTGCCTTGTGCCATAGCTCCTAAAGAACCCATGCCACGATATTGTTTAAATTTTCTTCCTTCATAGATAATTGTTTCTCCCGGACTTTCTTCAGTTCCCGCAAATACACCGCCCATCATCACACAACTGGCACCTGCGGCAATGGCTTTAACCATGTCACCCGTATAGCGGATTCCGCCATCGGCGATAATGCCGATGTTTTTATTTTTTAAAGCTGCTGCAACTTCGATTATTGCAGTTATCTGGGGAACACCGGCTCCGGCAACAATTCGTGTGGTACATATAGATCCTGGGCCTATACCCACTTTTACAGCATCCGCACCAGCATCGGCTAATGCTTTAGCACCTGCGGATGTAGCAATATTTCCTGCTATAACCTGTATATTCTTGAATTCTTTTTTGATCTTTTTTAATGCATCAATTACTCCTTTTGTATGACCATGCGCACTGTCAAGGGCAATGATATCTACCCCTACCTGTTGTAAGGCGTCAACACGGTCGCTGATATCTTTTGTGATACCTACCCCGGCGCCTACAAGCAATCTTCCGAATTCATCCTTTGTTGAATTGGGATGATTATGTACCTGCAGAATGTCACGATAAGTAATCAGTCCTTTTAAAATCCCCTTCTTATTGACTACGGGTAATTTCTCAATTTTATAGTTTCTTAAAATCAATTGAGCTTTTTTTAAATCGGTACCTTCGGGAGCAGTTATCAGATTTTCCCTGGTCATTAATTCATTTACTTTCCGGTTCATGTTATCCTCGAACCTAAGGTCACGATTGGTTAAAATGCCTACTAATTTACCATCTTTATCAACAATCGGAATTCCTCCAATCCTGTTTTCTTTCATTAATTTTAAGGCATCACCAATTGTAGCTCCCACTTTTAAGGTGATCGGATCCAGTATAAGACCACTTTCACTTCGTTTTACTTTTCTTACCTGTGCCGCCTGCTGTTCTATACTCATGTTTTTGTGCAGAACGCCCAGTCCTCCTTCTCTTGCTAATGCAATAGCAAGAGAGGCTTCTGTAACCGTATCCATTGCAGCACTAAGCATTGGGATATTGAGTGTAATTGTTTTAGTAAGTTGGGTGGTGGTGGTAACATCCCGGGGCAATACTTCACTGTAAGCTGGCATCAGCAATACATCATCAAAAGTTAAGCCTTCACCGAAAAATTTTTTGGAACCCGTTGAGGGATTATTTATTGTAGCCATGTGCAAAGATAATAAATGCCAATATATCTCTGCAGGTGAATATCAGATATTCCGATTTTTATAACTTTGATAAGAATGCAAGGTGGATATTTATGGGCTGATCTTGTAAATTTTCCCAGGCAATGAGGTTATAATCCCCTGCATTTCCAGCATGAGCAGCGCTTGTGCTACCGCACTGCTGCTGAGTTTGCTTTTGAAATATAATTCGTCGATATGTATCTGTTCATGGTTTTGCAAAATGTTTGTCACTATTTTTTCATCAGTTGTCAATTCAATAAATAATTCCCGTTGTTTTTTGAATGTTGGTTTTCTGATTTTTTTCCAGCCCATATTTTCCAGTACGTCATTGGCGCAGGTAACCAGGGCAGCCTTATTATTTTTTATCAGGTAATTGCATCCTTCACTTTTGCTGTCATTTATTCTGCCGGGGATAGCAAATACATCTTTATTATACCCATTTCCTAATTCTGCAGTAATTAGTGATCCTCCCTTTAGACCTGACTCTATCACAATAATGGCATCACTTATCCCGGCAACAATCCGGTTTCTTCCGGGAAAATTTTGTTTATCGGGGATGGTATTGCTTGTAAACTCTGTGAGTAAGCCACCACAGGAAATCATTTGTTTAGCCAATGCCGTATTTTGCGCAGGATATACCCTGTCAAGTCCGTGAGCCAAAACTCCAATCGTTTTAATGTTGTTCTTTAGGGAAGTTCTGTGTGCAATACTATCAATACCGAATGCGAGACCGCTTACAATAATGATCTCTTCATTTATTAATTCTTCGACTAGTTTTTCGCAAATGTTTTTTCCATAATCATCATGGTTACGGGTGCCAACTATTGCAATTATTTTTGAAGAATTTAAATCTGTATTTCCCTTGTAATATAATAATGCAGGACTGTCGTAGCAATTTAATAATCTTTGAGGATACTCTTTATCTGTTAAAAACAGGGGTTTGATTTTAAATTTATTGATGAATTCAATCTCTTCTTCAGCTTTGCTAAAATCGGTAAAGTTTTTTATAGAAGCAGCCCTGATATTTCCAATGCCTTCCAGTGTTTCCAGTTCTTTTTGGCGGGCATCAAAAACAGCTTTAGCGTTTCCAAAATGATTGATCAATATTTTGGCATTTACATCACCAATGTTGGGAATAAGCGTTAGTGCTATTTGGTAAAGTAGATCGTTTTGCATGATAAGATTTACCAGTGTAAAATAGCAAAAAATTTCTATTATGATTTTTGAATTGATATTTTAATTAAAGAAACTATTCCGCTACAAATGCAATTAGGAAGCAAAATTCTGGTAGCATTATATATTTTTCTCCGAAGATTAATTACTCACAACGCTTAATTCAGTTCTGCGGTTTAAAGCACGTCCTTCTTCCGTGTTATTATTTGCCACAGGATTGGCTTCCCCTAAACCTTTAAAAGAAAGCCTGGTATTATTAATGCCTTTTTGGATTAAATAATTAACTACTGCTAATGCGCGTCCTTTTGAAAGGATTAAATTATCTGCGGGCTTACCGACATTATCTGTAAAACCGGTAATTAATATTTTCATGGCTGGGTTCTCATTCATAAGTCTTACCACGTTATCCAATTCTGTGATGGATGCGGGGTTTAGCTCTGTCTTTTTTGTGTCGAAAAAAACATTCTTTAAAATAATATGAGCATTGGCTTCAATGGGTTGCAGAGGAATATCGGCAGTGTAAGTAGAATCGGAAGAGATATTACTCATATTATAATTCTCCGAATAAAATAAATACCCTTTCCTGTGAACATTAAACGCGTAATCTTTTCCTACCGGTAGCGTTACCAGGTAGTTTCCTTCTTCATCTGTCTGCAATTGGCTTATAAGTTCTCTTGTGTTTACATCTGTCAATTCAACAGTAGAAGGCAGTCCTGCTTTTGTTTTTTTATCATATACCTGCCCCTTAACCCACAAAGTTTTCAGAGGACGAATATCGGGACGTAGTTCAAAAGAATAAATATCAAGGCCTCCTTTACTATCACTACGGTCACTGGAGAAATAAGCTGTTTTTCCATCAGAGGCTACTACGAGCGAACCTTCATCATCAATAGTATTGATCGGGTATCCTAAATTTTCGGGTTGGCTCCATTTCCCATTGGGCAATTTACGGGATACAAACAAGTCGGGTTTCTCACTATACCCGGGGTGACCTGTAGAATTAAAAAACAATGTTTGATTATCTGCATGAATAAATGGAGTGCTTTCATCCCCGGCGGTATTAATTTCTGCACCGAGATTTAAGGCGGGTCCCCACTTACCATCTTCTCCACGATGGCATACCCAGATGTCTTTTCCTCCAAAACCCCCGGGGACATTGCTGCTGAAATAGAGATCTTTTTTATCTGGTGATAATGAAGGTGTGGATTCCCAAAATTCTGAGTTGACATTTGGTCCCAAGTTTTGAGGCTCGCTCCATCCATTCTTGGTGAGATAAGATATGTAAAGATCACAACTACCTAGTCCTTCAGGGAAATTGCAACCTGTAAACAGCATCCATTTTCCATCCTGTGAAATATTCTGAGCTCCTTCGTTAAATGCAGAAGAATTAATTTTTCCAGGTAATGGATTGGCATTACTCCAATTTCCGTCGATTAAATTACTTTCATAAATATCTTCATTGCCGTTGATTTTTCTTGTGAAAGTTAATGTATGGTTATCCACCGTAAGAGAAGGAAAGTATTCTGCGTTTGTTGTATTTATGCTATCACCAAGGTTTTTAGGAGTAAAAATATAATTCTTGTAAGGATGCATATTTGCGTAGTTAATTGCAAATTCGTAAGTTTTTTTTCTGAATTCACCTGCCTTTCTACTTCTTTCATTTAGGTTAGGATTTTGTAAAAAGGTGTCAACTGCATTTAAAGCATCCTCAAATCTTCCACAACCTGCTAAGTCAATAGAATATGGTAGTAGATAATAGTTGGTATATACGGGATCAAGTTTAAATCCCTTTTCAAAATAATTTACTGCAGACGCATAATCTTTCATATCTGCATATATTCCAGCGAGTGAAAGATAGGCATCCACAAATTTTGGTTCAATTTCTAAAGCTTTATTAATCATTTTTATTGCTGCCTGATAATCTCCGTTTATGGCTTTATTATTTCCCAGGTTGTAAATTGTGTTCGCGTTATGATCTACTTTTTCAGGATCGTACCATTGAGATTTTGTTTGTAAAAAGCAGGTTAATAATAAAGAGAGAAAGAGGATTTTTTGCATGAATCAGGTTTGTTTAAAAGTAAAACGAATTTCTGATGCTTTTATTTAATGGGGTGTTATAGTTTAAACTGGTAAATTGTTTGAATGTTGAATAAGCTATATAATAATTGATCAAAAAATTCAATGGCGTATCAAAAATTAATCACAGGAAAAATACGGGAAACTCTATGGTACATTAATATATTTATGTATCTGCAATGATAATTCCCATTTTGGATTTTCTTTAATATACTCAATTATCCATGGAGTTACTATTGCTGCTTTATCCCACTCCGGTTGTAAATAAAGCTTGCAGGAAGGAGAAACCTGGCTGGCATATTTTTCGGCCCAGGCAAAATCCGATTGATTAAAAACAATTATTTTAAGTTCATTTGCTTCTAAAAGGATGCCTGGTAATGGAGGCTTAAATTTTTTGGGTGAAAGGCAAATCCAATCCCAGCGTCCTGTAAGCTGCGAAGATCCGGATGTTTCAATGTTAGTGGAAAAACCTTCGTGTATCAGGATATTGGTTAATTGATCAAGATTGTAAAGTGTAGGTTCTCCCCCGGTGATTACAATTAATCTTCCCGGGAATTTTTTAGCTTCTGTTACTATTTCCTCTACGCTTTGCAATGGATATAAATCTTTATCCCAGCTCTCTTTTACATCGCACCATACACAACCTACATCGCACCCAGCAAGTCTTATAAAATAAGCAGCTTTGCCCTGGTGAAATCCTTCGCCCTGCAATGTATAAAAAGCTTCCATTACGGGTAAGGCGGTTGTTTTATTTAATAAAGTTTCCAAGTATTTCTAAAGTATTTGATTCAGGTAAGAAAATTTCATAATCATTCAAGCTCCCTTCTTTATCCGGAGGGAGACTTTTTTATTCTCCTTCCTGAGAATGTAGGGTAGCTGCCTGGTAAGTATTCATCAATAAAGCAGCTATTGTCATTAAACCAACCCCGCCAGGTACCGGAGTTATGAAACTGGTTTTGGGAGCAACATTCTCAAAATCCACGTCGCCTTTTAATGCAAACCCGCTTTTCTTAGTTTCATCTTTTATGCGGTTGATACCTACATCAATAACCACCGCATTCTCTTTGACCATATCTGCGGTAACAAATTTGGGGTTACCAATGGCAGCTATTATAATATCTGCCTGCTTGCAGATTTCCTGTAAATTTTTTGTTCGTGAATGGCAAAGAGTTACAGTTGCATTACCATATTTATTATTCCGGCTAAGCAAAATGCTTATCGGCGTTCCTACATTGTTACTTCTTCCGATAACTACTACATGTTTACCTTCTGTTTCTATTTTATAGTGTTCAAGCATTAAAAGAATTCCGAAGGGTGTTGCAGAAATAAATGAAGGAAAGCCAAGTACCATGTTACCAATATTCACTGGGTGAAAACCATCCACATCTTTTTCAGGAGAAATAGCCAGGGTGACTTTTTTTTCAGAAATATGTTTTGGCAAGGGCACCTGTACTAAAATTCCATCGATATCCTTTTGATTATTCAGCTCAATTATTTTTTCTAAAAGTTCTTTTTCAGAAATCGATTCATCAAAACGGAAAAGGGAAGAAGTAATTCCGATTTCATGGCAGTTTTTAACTTTCGAATTTACGTAGGTTTGACTTGCGGGATCATTGCCCACAAGTATTGCAGCCAGGTGTGGCAATTTTTTTCCTTCTGAAGCTAATGCTGAAATTTTATTTTTTAAATCTTCTTTTATGGCTGAAGAAGCCACTTTTCCTTCTAATAATTGCATGTTGCAAAATTAACCCTCAGTATTCATTTTTTGCCTATTTAATTTTCTGCATTGAAATTTTAAAATTAATATTTATATTTATTTGAATACAAAACAATTGTTTTGAGAAAAATATTCCTTTTTTATTTATCTCTTTCAGTATTGAATTGTACGAATGCGCAATCACTGAGGAGGCCGATAGCGGCTTCCTATTTTGGCTTAGGCGCTTATAGTTTAAATCATATTGATGTATTTTCTTTTACTTCTAACCAGGCAGCGCTGGCGCAAATCAAAACTCCTGCGTTGGGAGTTTATGGCGAAAGAAGGTTTTCACTTGCCGCTACCAATATGTATTCTGCAGTAGTAGCCATGCCTACTCAATATGGAAATTTTGGATTCCAGGCCGATTATTTTGGCTATAAAAATTACAACGAATCGCAATTGGGAATCGCGTATGCCAGGAGCGTGGGAGAAAAACTGGACCTGGGGATTAAATTTAATTATTATTCTTTCCGGATTCCGGGTTATGAAAATGCTTCTGCGGTAAATTTTGAAATTGGAGCTATTGCTCATCTTACCAAAAAACTTCATGCAGGTATTCATTTTTATAACCCGGTGGGTGGTAATCTTTCTAAAACGGATAATGAGAAACTGGGCTCTGTGTATCAATTCGGAATTGGTTATGAAGCTTCGGACGATTTTTTATTAAGTGTAGAAATAGTAAAACAGGAAGACCTTCCCGTAAATGTAAATGCGGGTGTGCAATATAATTTTGCCAAACAGTTTTTCGCCAGGTTTGGTATTGCCTCAGAAAATGAATCGCCCTATGCAGGTGCCGGAATAAGTTGGGATAATCTTCGCCTCGATGTGAGCGCAAGTTATCATCCACAATTGGGCGTAAGTCCGGGGTTGATGCTGATTGTAAATTTTAAATCCAGGGACTTTGGGTATCAGTAATTATATAAAATTTTTTTCATCAACTGTATGGTGCTTATTACTAAGTAGCGTGTTTAATTGTGCATTTTCACAGGAAATAACACCTGGTAATGAAGAACCGCCTGCAGAGGTAGAACAACAATTAGAGAATTTAACGGAAGCGAATGATGATTTAGCGACGGAAGATGACGCTTATTTGCAAGGGATGCAACATTTTATTAATGAACCCATTAATTTAAATGATGCAGATGCCGGTTTATTGCAACAATTGAATTTATTATCCCCGATTCAAATAAGTAATCTTTTGTCGTATCGTAAATTATTGGGGAATCTAATAGACCTATATGAGCTTCAGGCAATCCCAGGCTGGGATTTGGGATTAATAGAACGCATCAGGCCATATATTATTATTGATGCAAAAGCTGATGTCATTAATTCTTTGAGGAGCCGGTTAAAAAACGGGAAACATACTTTATTAATAAGAAGTTCCAGGGGTTTAGAAAAATCAAAAGGCTACCTGATAGATAGCAGCATTGCCAAAAATTTTTATCCCGGCAGTCCTCAAAAGATCTTAATGCGCTATAAATATACTTTTAAAAATATCCTGAAATATGGATTTACAGCGGAAAAAGATGCGGGCGAACAATTTTTTAAAGGATCTCAAAAATCAGGATTTGATTTTTATTCTGCTCATTTTTTTGTCAGAAATTCAGGCATTATAAAGTCCCTGGCGATTGGCGATTTTGCGGTAAATCTTGGCCAGGGCTTAACTCAATGGCATAGCCTGGCTTTTAACAAAGGCTCGGATGTATTAAATATCAAAAGACAGTCGGAGGTATTGCAACCTTACAATTCTGCCGGCGAAATAATTTTTCATAGGGGAGCAGGGATCACTTTGAAAAAAAATAATTGGGAAACTACCGGTTTTGTAAGTTTTCGAAGATTAGATGCAGGGTTTAATACCGATACATTGAATTCTGAAGATTACGTGTCTTCTTTGCAATCTTCGGGGTTGCACCGCACAGCCAATGAAGTTGCCGACAAAAACTCGCAGGGACAATTCAGCTTCGGTGGAAATGTAAATTATTCTACCAATAAAATCCATATTGGATTCAATGCAGTGAATTATCATTTCCAATATCCTGTTATAAAAGTTGATTATTTATATAACCGGTATGCCATTTCCGGGAAGGAGTTAGGGAATTATAGTATTGATTACAGCTATACTTACCAAAACTGGCATTTTTTTGGCGAAGTTGCTACCGATAATAATTTGGATAAGGCTTTCATAAATGGCTTATTGATCAGTACCAATGCTCATGTAGATATGAGTTTCCTCTATAGAAAAATTTCAAGAGGATATCAATCTTTATATACCAATGCATTTACTGAAAATACATTTCCGACTAATGAAAGTGGTTTTTATTCGGGAATCACTATCAATCCTGTTGATTATTTACGCATAGATGCTTATGCAGATTTTTATCATTTTCCCTGGTTAAAATACCGAACAGATGCGCCTACTTCGGGGAATGATTATATGATTCAAGTGACCTATCAGCCAAATAAACAGGTAAGCATTTATACCCGGTATCGAACAGAAAATAAACCCATCAACTCGAATCCTGGTAATTTGGCATTAAACCCGGTAATTGGTAAATCGAAACAGGGATTACGAACTCAGTTCAATTATAAACTTGACCAGGCATTGACATTTCGTTCAAGAGTAGAATTGAACTGGTACGATAAAAGAGGCGATAATCCGCAAAATGGCTTTTTGATTTTTGCAGACCTTCTTTATAAACCATTATTAAAATCATTTTCAGGAAATGCCAGGTTATTATATTTTGAAACCGATGGCTACAATAGTCGCATGTACGCTTATGAAAATGACGTATTATTTGGCTATTCCATTCCTGTTTTTTTTGATAAAGGATACCGCTATTATATAAATATAAACTGTGAAGTAAGCAGGAAGCTTTCTGTATGGGCAAGATTTGCACAAACCCTTTATCCTGAAAAAGATTTGATCGGAAGTGGGTTAGATGAAATAAAAGGCAATAAGAAATCTGAAATAAAACTACAGGCAATTTATAGTTTTTGAAACATTATCATGGACATGCAACAAAGTAATGATTTCCATCGTTTATAGTGAATTCGATCTAACTTTTAATGATTTTGTTTTATATTTCTTTGATTTTTTTTAAAATATTTTCGATATTTAAAATATATTTTTAGTATTTATCTAATAATTTATATTATTTATGAGTTTATTTAGATATTATTCAGTTTTTTTTAATTTTTTGTAATATGCAGCGTATTGGTACCTTTGTATGCCTTAAAGATTAATTCATACTATAATAACCCCCTTTCTCCAAAAGTTATACTTATCAATATAATATAAGTTATTTAAAAATACTTCTTGAACTAAAATTTAAACTGTACATATAATGAGAAAATTTCTTATATTTTTTATATCGCTAATGCTCAGTGGGGTATTGGCATTTTCACAAACCCGGGTGATTTCCGGCACTGTAAAAGATGAGGCCGGGAAACCCGTTTCTGCTGCGACAGTTCAGGTTAAAGGAACTAAAATCGGGACAATAACAAATGATAACGGGAGTTTTTCTTTGTCAATTCCTTCTGGAGCAAAGCAGGTTGTATTTAGTTTTTTAGGATATAAGAGTCAGACAATAAATATTAGCTCATCTGAAACTTATTTTATTACTCTGTTACCTTCTGATGTAACTAATTTAGATGAAGTGGTTATAACTGGTATCAGTAATACAAAAAAATCAGAATATACCGGGGCAACAACCAAACTCATCGCAAAAGAAATTGAAAATAAACCGGTAGGGTCTTTTGATCAATTGTTACAGGGTAGGGTGCCGGGGCTTTTGGCTTTAACCACAAGTGGACAGCCTGGTAATAATTCCGCCATTATTATTCGTGGCGAGGGATCAATTGCAGGAGGATCTGATCCTTTGTATGTTGTAGATGGGATACCGGTTGAAACTGCTGTTTTTCAAAATTTAAATCCGAATGATTTTGCTTCTGTAGATATTTTACGGGATGCAGCATCCGCTGCCTTATATGGGTCAAGGGGGTCTGCCGGGGTAATAGTGATAACCACAAAAAGAGGAGTTGCCGGAAAAATGAAACTATCTTATGATGGGCAATTGGGTATTAAATATAAACCTGATTTTGCTTTTAAACCGATGACTACTACCCAACTTTTGAAAACACAGGAAGAATATGGAAAAATTATTGGAAGCACTGCAAGTACACAGACTCTTCCAGGTTGGTATTATTCAAAATTAAATCCCCGCTATGCAACATTAACTCCTGATCAGCAGGCTAATACGGATCATATTTTGGATTCTATTTCACAAATAAATACCAATTGGTCGGATGCTATTTTTCGCCAGGGTTCATTTAATAATCACCAGCTATCTCTTTCAGGAGGTACCGGGAAAACGCGCATTTATTCCAGTGTTGCTCTTTATAATGAACAGGGAACTACACTTAGAACTGATATGAACCGTGTAACACTGAGAAACAATTTAGATTATAGCGATGATAAGTTTACCATGGCTTTATCAACTAATCTTGGATACACCAAAAGAGATTTTCAACAAAGTTCTGATTTTGATACAGGTAATCCATTTGCTACTTCTGCCTTTGCGGTTCCCTATCAAAAGCTTTATAACCCCGATGGCTCTTATGCTACGGGGACAGGGACACAATATGTCGCAACAGATCAGTTAGACATTACCAGGTATGATAGAAATTACAATAATCAGCTAAAGGCAACCATTGGTTTTACGGCCGGATACAAAATCACTAAGGAGATTACTCTTTCCCTGACTTCAGGTATTGATTTCAGGGAAACCCAGAGTTCTAACTATGGTAGCCCGCTAGCGTATATAAGGTTAAGTTCTACAAGTGTCAGGGGGCATGCAGGATTCCAGTCCGAAGGGATAGACCGTTTTTTTACAGGAGATGTTCGTCCTTCTGTTACTTACAAAAAAGCATTTGACAAGAGTGAGTTAGAAGTAACTGCCGTTGGTGAATATATTAAGGAGATGGCAAAAAATTTCAATGGAACCGGGTATGGCATAGATCCCAGGACTCCGAATACTATAGCTGCCGTTACACCGGGAAATGCAGTAAATCAATTATATCAAAGTGTTACCGGCGGTAAGTCTACAGATGCACTTTTATCCGGCCTGGGAATGGCAAGATATACTTATGATGGAAAATATACCATTTCAGGTTCTTATCGTTATGATGGTTCATCAAAACTTCCAACAGCCACCAGGTGGCAGGGATTCTATTCGGTAGGTGCCGTATGGAATGCCGGTAAAGAAGGTTTTATGAAGAATATTTCAGCAATTAACGTTCTGAATGTTAAGCTAAGCTATGGTGGATCAGGTGATGCCAATAATTTCCCGGGAGGCGCTTATCCATACCAGGCAACCTATGCCCAGGGAACTTATTCAGGCTTGAATACTATCGTTTCGACTTACCCTGGCAATCCAAATATGAAATGGGAAACCACTTATGTGACCAATCTCGGTATCGATTTCGGATTATTTAGCAACAGAATTTATGGGGATATTAATTTATATGATAAACGTACCAAAGATTTATTTGTAGAAAAAAAGCTTTCTGCAACGGCAGGCTTTGGCAATGGTGGTTCACTTGATATTAATGCCGGTGAGCTTCAAAATAAAGGAGTTGAAGTGAATTTAAATATAGATGTATTACGCAGCAAAAATTTTGTCTGGACGGTATTTGCTAATGGCGCTTACAACAAGAATAAAGTGTTGAGCTTAGGTGGCGAAAAATCTTACGAAGTAGGTACCGGGTTAGTAACAGTAGGAAAGCCTTTAGGGTCGCTCTATGACGTAAAATGGGGAGGTGTAGATGCAGCAACGGGCGCTCCTTTATATTATACTAAAGATGGAGTTTTAACTACTACTTATTCTGCAGACAATGCTGTTCAGGATTATGGTACCTGGGAAGCACCGTGGAATGGAGGTTTTGGAAGTGATTTACATTATAAAGGCTTTGATTTTTCTGCTTTATTTAGCTGGCAACAGGGAGCGGTGAAGGCGGATAACCTTCAGTATTTCACAGAAAACCTGGGTTTTATGTCCAGTGGATATAATCAATCAAGCGATTTAAATTTCTGGCAAAAGCCCGGGGATATTGCAAGTACTCCAAGCCCTTTATATGGTACTAATTTTTCATCGAATTTATTTCATGATGCTTCTTTTCTTCGCTTACGAGATGTAACACTTTCTTACTCTATACCTGAAAATATATTAAATAAAACTAAATTTATTTCCAAGGCAAGGTTTTATGTTCAGGGGACCAATTTATTTATCTGGACAAAATGGAGGGGAAGAGATCCTGAAGCGGGTGCGGTGAATATTAACGTTGATGAATATCCAAACCCAAGGGCAATGACGCTCGGATTCCAGGTAACTTTTTAAAAAAAAATAAAAAGAATTAATATGAAATATAATAAAATCTTTAAGTTTCTTTTTATAGCTATTACATTTTTAGCAATAAGTTGTAAGAAACAATTGGATTTACAACCTACTGATTCATTTAGTGAAGCGAATGCATTTTTGACATTAAATGATGTACAATTAGGTACTAATGCTGCTTATGGCAGATATGGGGCTTATGCCAATGATATGTATGTAAGCGCTTTACTATCTGACGAAGCCAAATTAGGGATAGATAATAACAATTTTGGTGCTTTAACTTATAGATATCAATTTAGCTCTGATGCTACTACTGGTGCTGACGTAGTAGCTGCATGGGGCGATTACTATGCACTGATAGACCAGGTAAACAGGGTGTTGCCTTTTGTAGCAACGGTAACGGCTTCTCCTTCTGAAGAACCCAGGAGAAATATATTGAAAGGTCAATTATTAGCGCTTCGTGCTATTGCCAATTTTGATTTGCTTGAGAATTATTCAAAAGTTTATGATGCCAATGATCCACTGGGCATTCCTATCTTATTAAAATCGGACCCTTTGGGTAAACCTGCAAGAAATACTGTAGGGGAAGTGATGACACAAATTGAAACTGATTTGGCTACAGCAAAAGGATTGCTACCCACCGTAACAGTTGGTAATTTTTCGGATACAGTAATGAATAAAATTAATATTGCTGCTTACCAGGCGCGGATAGCATTGTATAAAAGAGATTATACTTCCGCGATAACCTATAGCTCTGAGGTAATTAATTCCGGGGTAAAACCTTTGGTTTCCGGAATTGACTTTCAGGATATCTGGACTGATGATAATTCCGATGAAACTTTGTTCAGGATAAGATATGCTACAAGTTCTGCAATTGGCGGATTGTGGTCCGTTTCAGGAGGACAAATACTTATAGCCCCCTCAGATAAGTTGGTGGCTTCTTATGATCCTTCGGATATCAGGTTAAGTACTTTTATTGGAACAGTAGGTTCAGGGGATCATTATGTTAACAAATTTTATACTTCTTCCAGAGGCGGGCAAGTTGTAGACATGAAAGCATGTAGAATAGCTGAAATGTACCTTATTCGTGCAGAAGCTTATGCCAGGAGTACTACTCCTAACTTGACATTAGGCGCTGCAGATCTGAATGAATTAAGGTCCAATCGTATTAGCGGATATGTAGATGAAACTTTTTCATCTGCTTCTGATCTGATTGATGCAGTTATGAATGAAAGATTTAAAGAGCTATGCTTTGAAGGCTTTCGCTTCTATGATTTGAAAAGAAATGGCTTACCAGTAGAACGTTTGGCTTCCGATGCTAATGCAGCATGGCAAACCTTACCGGCTTCCAGTTATTTATTCGTATTGCCAATTCCCAGAACTGAAATGAATGCAAACCCAAATATGATTCAAAATGCCCAATATTAATTAAAGAACCCTTTAACTTTTTTTATATTGAAAATAATAAAAAACAAAATATTTACTTATGAAATTGATTAATATTCTTTCTTATCTTGGCATAGTGCTTCTTGCCATTTTAACGGGAAGTTGCGATAAAACAAAACCGTATAAAGTGATAACTCCTTCTCCAGCGGTACACTTTGTAGGAGATGCAACACAGGCATATTCTCTGGATACAAGTACTGTCGGGCCATATACTATTATGATTGGTACAACTGATGTTTCCTCAAAGGACAGGTTGGTTACTTACAATGTAACTTCCCAAACCGGGGCAGTAGAAGGCAGCCAATACACCTTAACTCCTGCCGGGACGGTAACTATTCCGGCTGGTCAATCACTGGCAAGTATTTCTGTCCAGGGAAATTATTCTTTTTATACCTCAGGGAGAAAGGATACTTTGACATTTTCTCTCAGTGAACCATCTGTTAAGGTTGCCAGTTTTCTTGATACCGTTCAATTGGTATTGAGAGGCCCTTGTTTTGATGGAGATGTGACTTTATCAGATATGTCTGGAGATTATGCGCATACTACTGATCCCGATGATGCTCCTTATACAGTTACAATCTCTAATTTAACAAGTACATCTGCAACCACAGGTACAGGGACGATTAATAATTTATGGGATGTAGGAGGAAATGTGACGATTAATTTTGATTGGACAGATCCTGCAAATGTTCAGGTATCTGTACCAAGGCAAAATTTAGGAATTGATTATGCTGCGGGTCAGCCAATCTCAGTTCGTACCACTCCCGGGACAATAAGTAATTTTTCAGTATGTAATCAAACGATAACATTAGCAACAGATTTAATTGTTGAAAATTATTTTGGTCCGGGGCAAGGAGCATTATATGCGACTAATTATGTATTCAAAATTAAAAGATAAATTAATTTTATTCTAATATTAGAAGAAAGTTGCCTTATAATAATGAGGCAGCTTTCTTCTTCGCAAATCTATTTGTGATTTTGCTCCTTAGCTTTAAGGAAGCAATAGCTTAAGCAACAACAGTCAGATTTTATACATAAAACGCTTTAAAAGAATTTCCTTGTTTTTACCTGTCTATATGAATGTGCAATCAAATTATGTATATATAGTGCATTTATTGAATCATTTTAATGATAATCAAATATATTTGTAAAAAAAATATGCCAGATCAAAGCCCAGCACCCAGCCAACTTAATATCGAAATTTCAGAAGAAATTTCTGAAGGTATTTATGCCAATCTAGCCATTATTACGCATAGCCATGCTGAATTTGTGGTTGATTTCGTAAATGTGATGCCTGGGACACCTAAGAGCAAAGTGAAAAGCAGGATCATTCTTACCCCAACTCATGCCAAACGTTTTATGAAAGCGATGATAGATAATGTGAAAAAATTTGAATCTGTTAATGGTCCCATACAAGATATTGAAGCTGTAGAATTACCTTTGAATTTTGGTGGTCCAACTGCACAGGCATAAATGATTTATAGATAATAATTTCTTTGCGCATAATAATAAATGTCAGCGTGGATTTACTTTAGAATCAATTGATTTTTTTTCAATACAATATTTTAATATATAGATATTCAATAGGTTACTTTGCTTAAAGATGAGAATTGTAATCTGTTATTGAATAGAAATAATCTATAATTTTTCCTTTATTCCAGAAAAGGTATTGAATCTTCCAATTTTGCCCCTCTTTACTTTTGATTTTGCATTTGCTTTACATACCTTTGCAGCCTCAAAAAAAAATATTTTATATGGTTGACATTAAACCCGATGAGATTTCAGCAATTCTCAGGAGCCAGCTAAGCAATTTCAATATAGCAGCCAACCTTGAAGAGGTCGGAACTGTATTGCAGATAGGTGATGGTATTGCCCGCCTATATGGATTAGACAATGTGAGTTCCGGCGAATTGGTAGAGTTTGAAAATGGTGTAAAAGCTATCGCATTAAATCTTGAAGAAGATAATGTAGGTGTGGTACTTATGGGCGACAGTGGGGATATTAAAGAGGGCAGCACCGTAAAACGTACCGGGAAAATAGCCTCAATAAAAGTAGGTGATGGTTTGGCCGGCCGGGTAATTAATACGCTGGGGGAACCAATTGATGGTAAAGGTCCTATTAAAGGAGACCTTTATGAAATGCCTTTGGAACGTAAAGCACCGGGTGTAATTTTTCGTGAACCAGTAAAACAACCTCTTCAAACCGGAATTAAAGCCATTGATGCAATGATTCCTATTGGTCGTGGTCAACGGGAATTAGTAATCGGGGATCGTCAAACCGGGAAGAGTGCTATTTGTATTGATACTATTATTAATCAAAAAGAATTTCATAAAGCCGGTAACCCGGTTTATTGCATATATGTAGCTATCGGGCAGAAAGCATCTACTATTGCCAATGTAATGAAAGTTTTGGAAGATAATGGGGCTATGGAATACACTACTATTGTTGCAGCCTCTGCTTCAGAACCGGCACCGCTTCAGTTCTTTGCTCCATTTGCAGGTGCAGCTATCGGGGAATTTTTTCGTGATACCGGCAGGCATGCTTTAATCATTTATGATGATTTAAGTAAGCAAGCAGTAGCATATCGTGAGGTATCATTGTTGTTGAGAAGGCCTCCGGGACGCGAAGCCTATCCTGGTGATGTATTTTATCTCCATAGTCGTTTATTGGAAAGAGCAGCAAAGATTATTTCCAAAGATGAAATTGCTCAAAAGATGAATGATTTACCTGAAAATATCAAGCATTTGGTAAAAGGTGGTGGGTCATTAACCGCTTTGCCGATTATTGAAACCCAGGCGGGTGATGTATCAGCATATATTCCTACTAATGTAATTTCTATTACCGACGGGCAAATATTTTTAGAAGGTAATCTTTTCAATGCCGGTATCCGACCTGCAATTAATGTGGGTATCTCGGTAAGCCGTGTGGGGGGAAATGCACAGATCAAATCAATGAAAAAAGTAGCCGGTACCTTAAAACTGGACCAGGCATTATATCGGGAAATGGAAGCTTTCTCTAAATTTGGAGGAGATCTTGATGCTGCCACAAAATCTGTTTTGGATAAAGGTGCAAGGAATGTGGAGATTTTGAAACAGCCCCAGTTTACTCCTTATGCAGTTGAAAAGCAGGTAGCTATTATTTATTTGGGTACTTATGGATTAATCAGTAATGTCCCTGTAAAAAATATTCAGGCATTTGAAGAACAGTTTTTACTGGAAATGGAAAACAAATTACCTGATGTTCTTTTAGAATTTAAGAAAGGAGCATTGCCGGAAGAAGGGGTTAAGAAAATGGTGGAACTTGCCAATGAAATAATGCCTCAATTCAAATAATAAAAATTTTAATTTTTATATAAGGGAGATATTTTCTCCCTTTTTTTATGATAAAAATTTTAAAGATGGGTTGAGAAAAATCCTTATTTGGCCTTATTGATTTTTATCTTAGTAAGAAAATTTTTACAAAAAACTTGATGCTGATTATTAATTATTTTATTTCGATAAATTGATTATTAATTAATTTTAGGATTATATCAAATTCAGTATAATGCCCATATCAATATTATTTATATCCTTTTTATTTATGGGGCTTGGAATGCTTGTGCAATATAGACTAAAGAGTAAATTTGCTTTATATGCCAAAGCGCCAGATAGCTGTGGATTGAGCGGAAAAGAAATAGCAGAAAAAATGCTTACTGATAATGGCATATTTGATGTGGAAGTAGTATCTGTTTCGGGCTTTTTAAGTGATCATTATGACCCTGCAAAAAAAACGGTTAACCTGAGTTCTGATGTTTATTCGGGAAGGAATATTTCTGCCCTTGCTGTTGCGGCACACGAATGTGGACATGCAGTACAACATGCTACAGCATATTCGATGCTTACCCTTAGAAGTAATTTGGTACCACTTGTTCAGATTAGTACTAACCTGGCGCAATGGGTAATTTTGATAGGGCTTGGTTTGTTTAGTTTTGGTGGAGGAAATCCTACTATACTTTTAATCGGTATTCTGCTTTTTGCGGTTTCCACTTTGTTTTCTGTGATCACATTGCCTGTGGAATTTGATGCTTCTGCAAGGGCTTTAAAATGGCTTGATTCTTCTCATATAACTTTGCCGTAGGAGCATGAGAAAGCAAAAGACGCATTGAAATGGGCGGCACTTACTTATGTAGTGGCTGCACTCGCTTCCATCGCGATGTTGGTTCAGTATTTATTTATAATAACAGAAGATAGCAGTTTCATAATAAATAAATATTTGAACGGGTTCTCAGTTCATCGAATAGGTGGCTTACAAACAAAATTTGCCACTGTATGACTCTATATATTCTTAAACAATATTCACTTCTCTTTCAAGGGTAATTCCAAATTTTTCTTTTACTGAAATGGCGATTTCTTCGCTTAGGTTGAAAATATCTTTGCCTGTAGCATTGCCATAATTTACCAAAACCAGGGCCTGCTTTTCATAACAACCGGCATCTTTTTTTCTAAAACCTTTCCACCCGCATTGCTCAATAAGCCACCCGGCAGGTATTTTATAAAGATCTTCATGGATTTTAAAAAATGGGGGATCCATTTTCTGTAATTCACATATCTGTTGGGTCTCCTGAAAATGGCGTTTACCAATAACCGGGTTCTTAAAAAAACTTCCTGCATTACCAATTAATTCAGGGTCTGGTAGTTTTGATTTCCTGATATGAATAACTGCATTGGAAATAGCTTTAATATTCAAATCTTTTATGTGCATTTTTTCCAACTCTTCTTCAATGGCGCCGTAAGAAATATGGAAAACTGGTTTTTTATTAAGCCTGAATGTGACATTTAAAATTACAAACTGCCCTTTTAGATTCTTCTTAAAAATACTTTCCCGGTAACCAAATTCGCAATCATTGGCAGTAAATTTTTGAATTACTTTTTCCTCATGGTGAAATGCTTCCAGTTCATAAAAAACATCTTTTATTTCTACCCCGTAAGCTCCTATATTTTGCATGGGAGTAGCGCCTACATTCCCAGGAATAAGGGAAAGATTTTCTAATCCTCCAAAATTATGATTGACACAATATTGTACAAAATTATGCCAGTTAACACCGGCGCCTGCTTTGATGTAGACAAAATTTTCATCTTCAGCTATAATGTCAATTCCGGGTATTTCATTTTTTAAAATAATACCTTCATAATTTTGAGTAAAAAGAATATTACTTCCGCCGCCAAGTATCAATTTTGATGGAGTATTTTTTTGAATTTCCAGGAGCACTTTCAATTCTTCAACAGACCTGAATTGTGCAAAGTATTTAGCATAAGCGCCTATTCTGAATGTATTGTATTCTTTGAGAAAAATATTTTGATGAACATGCATTATGTAAAATTACCTGTAAAAAATTAAATTATGAATGAACTGTCAGCCGTTGTTTTAGAAGTAAACGGATAAGCAGGTAAATTTAATGAAAGAAAGATTAAACGATAACTCTTTTGTTTCTGTTCGGATATTGGTGAGAAGACTTTTAAACATGGTTGCTCAAAAACTGTAGTAAGAAGTTTTGGATTTTGATGACTTTAATTTATTTGTATATTAAAAAGGATCAACATCGGCAATGGTGATCATACTTCTAAATTGTTTCTGTGATTTTAAAAGATCAATATGATTGGCAATTACTTTCTTTTGTATTTGCAGGTGTGCAGCATCCTGCTGTAGTTTTATCAATATTTCCATTAAAAACATATTACGTACGCGGTTGATAATCGGGGCTGCTGGTCCTGCTATATTTTCAAAATCTTTTTTCAATGAATTCGCTAAAATATCCGCGGCTTCTAGTACCGTTTCTTTAAGTTTATGTTTTAAAGTAATACGGATTAAACGGCTGAATGGCGGATAAAAAAACTGTTTTCTCATGGCCATCTCATACTCGTAAAATTTCAGGTAATCATGCTGTTGTACAAATAACAAAACAGGGTGATTAATTTTAGATGCCTGTATGAGTACTAACCCTCTCTCTAATTTTCGGCCTGCTCTTCCACTAACTTGTTCCATCAACTGAAAGGCTCTCTCATTCACCCTGAAATCAGCAAAACTCAATAATCCATCTGCATCAAGGATACCCACTAAGCTTACCTTTTCAAAATCCAGGCCTTTCACAACCATTTGTGTACCTGCCAAAATATCAATGCGGTGCTGTTCAAATAATTTTATCAAAGTATCATGTGCATTTTTCCCTTTTACAGCATCTACATCCATCCGGGCAATCCGGTTGTTAGGGAAATCTTCTGTCAGTTCTTCTTCAATTTTTTCTGTACCAAAATTTTTCTCTATCCAGTTGACACTTCCGCAGGCAGGACACGTAGTTAGCTTTGGGTAAGTGTTGCCGCAGTAATGGCAGTGTAATTTATTCGAATATTTGTGCAGCGTTAATGTTACCGAGCAATTTTCACACTGCGGAATAAAACCACAGGTGCCGCAAATTAAAAATGGAGCATAACCCCGCCTGTTTTGAAAAAGTATGACCTGCCTGTCATTTTTTAATGTTGTTTCTATTTCTGCTTTTAATTGCGGAGAAATCATCACTTTCCCTTTTTTAGAAGCGGCAACGGTTTTAGTATCGATGATTTTGATTTCCGGCATTTGCGTTCCGCCATATCTCTCATTCAGGGTTACTAAGGCGTATTTGTTTTTCTGTGCATTGTAATAACTTTCCAAAGAAGGTGTAGCGCTACCCATTACCACTTTTGCCTTAAAAAGAGATGCGTAAAAAACTGCTGCATCGCGTGCATTATACCGAGGAGCAGGGTCCTGTTGCTTAAAAGAAGAGTCATGTTCTTCATCAATAACAATTAGTCCCAGGTTTTTAAAAGGCAGAAACAAAGCGCTTCTTGCTCCTATGATAATTTTTAATTCACCGGTTTTTATTTTGTTCCATATCTCTATTCTTTCATTATTATTAAATTTAGAATGATAGATAGCTATATTTCCGCCGAAGTAAAGTTGCAATCTGCGTATAATCTGTGTCGTTAGTGTTATCTCGGGAAGAAGGTATAATACTTGTTTTCCTGCCCCTACAAATTTTTCTATTTGTTTAATATACAATTGGGTTTTGCCACTACTTGTAACTCCATGTACAAGGCAAACTTCTTTTTCCTGTAAAGCAATATCAATCTCGTTCAGCGCTTTTTTTTGTGAAGCATTCAGTTCAAAATTGACTTCCATTTTTTTAGGAAGCGATTGAATCCGGTCGGTACTTCGTTTTTGAATAAAAAGAATATTTTTATCCACTAATCCTTTTAATTGGGCAGCGCTGGCTCCTGATTTTTTTAAAAGTGCTGGCTGTGTCACTTCTCCCGTAGTTTTTGAAAGATGCAGAAAGCTCAACAATAATTCCAATTGCTTCGGGGCTCTTCCAAAATCATCCATTAGCATACTCAACTTTTCATCCGAGGCATATTCCGGATTCAGCAATACAAAATTTTCCTTTTTTTCTTTGTACTTATCGGTGAGCGATTCCCATATAAAACAAACTCTTTTTTCAATAAGTTTTTTGATTAAGGGATACACATGAGTGATATTGGCAACCTCCTGCACTTCGGTAATCTTTAATTCTTTTTTGATAAGCAACGCTTCCGCCAGCAAATATTCATCATCATCAAGGTCGTTAAAATTTTCACCATATTCTTCATTGAAAATTAAAATAGCTTCACTACTTAATTTTAAGTGCGTAGGTAAAGCGGCTGCCATCACTTCGCCTTCGCTGCACATATAATAATTACTAATCCATTTCCAGAATTGTAATTGCCGGGGATAAATGACAGGCTCATCATCTATAATATTTAAAATATCCTTTGTCTGATAGGAAGGTCTTTCATTATTAACGGATTTAATGATGCCTGCATATTTTTTGTTTTTACCAAAAACCACTTCAGCTCTGCAGCCAATTTTAATTTTATCACCCAGGTTACCCGGGACAGAATACGTATAGGTTTTAGGAATCGCTAAAGGCAAAATAACTTCAACCCATGAAGTTATGGGTTGTTTCATTTCATTGAATAAATTTTGTACTTCAGTTCTTTCAGTCATCATTTATGCAAATATATTGCGTGTGGACGGATAAGGTCTATTATGGCAAAAACATGCTCAAAGCAGGAGGCTTTTAAAATAAAAGCCTGGGATATTTATAATGAGTTTTCTTTAATCCAGCTTACCTTATACCTGATCAAAGCTTCTTCCATTTGTTGAAATATTTTTTTCTTTAGTGCTGGTACATCTTTCGGTGTTAATCCTTCAGTAATAGTTTCTGAAAGATAAACGCCACGGCATTTGCCCGGATTCAATGAGAATATACTGTTATAATTAAGCCGGTCATAGGTATCTAAAAATAAAATGGGACGAATAGGTTTTTGTGTTTCAATAGCAATTCTAAAGGCTCCGTCATAAAAATTTTTTAAAGGCTGATTGGTCATATTAAAAGTTCCTTCCGGGCAAATGAAAACAGAAATCTTTTGTTGAATAAATCCAATCAGACTTTTTACACTTTTAAACCGGCCTTCAGGGCTTACCCGGTCAACGGTAACAGCGGCGCTTTTATAGATAGAACCAAAAATAGGAATTTTAGTCATTTCAGATTTGCCAAGGATGCGGATATACTGACCTCTTATTACTTTCATCATCATTGGAATATCAAGATAAGAAATGTGGTTACTGACAAAAATGTATTCTGTATTAATGTTGTGTGGTTCTTCATAAATATTCCGATGTGTAATACCTGTCATGAAAAAAAAGGCATCTGCCCAGAAACGTGAGATTTTATAAATAAGATTCCCACATTTTATTGAATTTTGAAGAAAGGCAATAGCAAATAACGGAAGTAAAATAAACATTAGGCCTAAAAAAACCAGAAATCCGTATATAGAGAAACAAAACCTAAATGTTTTTTTTATAAGATCCATTTATGTAATTTATTGAATGAGAGTTAGAAAAGGTAACAAATTGAGAAAATTACCTTCTTTTAGTGTTTACTATCCAGCAATTTAGGTGAAAATTAAAAAAATAGATATTTTTAATGGTTTTAGTATAAGAAATTACTCGGAATTCCCTTACATTTGCACTCCTAAAAATTGGAGAAGTATGTTCGCTATAGTAAAAATCGCCGGTCAACAATTTAAAGTTCAACCAGGCCAGAGTTTATATGTACCACATCTTGAAGGAAAACAAGGTGATGAAGTAGAATTTTCTGAAGTGCTTTTGCATGATAATGATGGAAAAATTTCTATAGGCAGTGATGCCAGTGTAACTGTAAAAGCTGAAATAGTAAATGACCTGGTTAAAGGCGAAAAAGTAATTGCTTTTAAAATGAAAAGAAGAAAAGGATTCAGAAAAAAGCATGGTCATCGTACCCAGTATACGCACATAAAAGTTACCGGCATTGCATAATAATGTTGTTGACAGTATGAAATAATTTTTTATTTCAAAAACTTTAATGATTTAATTTTAAAATTATGGCACATAAAAAAGGTGAAGGTTCTGTAAAAAACGGACGTGATTCACAAAGCAAAAGACTAGGAGTGAAAATTTTTGGCGGACAAGCTGCCGCATCAGGGAATATTATTCTTCGCCAACGTGGAACTGTTTATCATCCTGGTAAAAATGTAGGTCTTGGGAAAGATTTTACAATATTTGCAACTACTGATGGAGTTGTTGAATTTAGAAAAAGTAAAGGAGATAAAACATACGTTTCTGTGAATGCTGTTGAAGCATCTGTGTAATTTTTTTTTCAAATAATTTTGGCAGTTAAAAAAATGTTTATATTTTTAGTTATTATTTACTAACAATTAAATTCTAAAAACATGGCAACTGCAAAAAAAGCTGCTCCTAAAAAGGCTGCTGCAAAAAAAGCTGCTCCTAAAAAAGCTGCTGCAAAAAAAGCTGCTCCTAAAAAAGCTGCTCCTAAAAAAGCTGCTCCTAAAAAGGCTGCTGCAAAAAAAGCCGCTCCTAAAAAGGCTGCTCCTAAGAAAAAATAATAAAATTTTTCTTATAGATAATTTGAAGTCCCGAATTTTCGGGACTTTTTTTATATACTTAACTTATAATCAGTGATAGTTACAGGTTTTCAATTAATTTTAAAAAAAGAACTACATTCAAATTCAAAACTTTATTTAATAGTATTTCCATTTAATCTGACATGAATAATAAAGAAATAGCCAATCAGTTTTCATTGCTTTCAAAGCTTATGGACATCCATGGTGAAAATAGTTTTCGGTCACAATCATATTCGGTTGCCGCATATAAAATCGGTCAACTAACGGTAGAGGCACAAACGCTTTCTGAAGACGAAATTTTAAAATTAAATGGTATTGGCGATGCAATCGGCAAAAAAATAATAGAAATATTATCAACAGGGAAAATGAAAATTCTTGAAGATTTGCTTCTAAAAAC
Organism: Bacteroidota bacterium; assembly: GCA_030706605.1. GTDB lineage: Bacteria > Bacteroidota > Bacteroidia > Chitinophagales > Chitinophagaceae > Ginsengibacter. Next base: position 295,548 of record JAUZOE010000001.1, on the reverse strand, counting down.
GCCGGAAGGCATTTTGGAAATGTTAAAAATTAAGGGAATAGGGCCTAAAAAAATTTCTTTAATCTGGAAAGAAATGGGCATAGAAAATATAGGTGAACTTTTATACGCCTGCAATGAAAACAGATTGCTTCTTTATAAAGGATTTGAAAAAAAAACACAGGACAATGTTATTGAATCAATTGAATTTTATTTGAGTCAACAGGGAAGTTTTTTATTCGCGCAGGTGGAAAATTTGGCAAGTGATCTGAAAATATTTTTCCAAAAATTATTTTCATCCGACAAAATAATTATCTCAGGAGATTTTTCCCGTCATACAGAAATAGTAGATGTACTTGAATATGTAATTCCTTTTAGCGAAGATAGTATTAAGGAGAAATTGTCGTTGCTGGAAGATTTCAAATTATTGGAAAAAAATAATGACTTCATCCTGTATCAATATAATAATGGAATCAAAACCAAATTGTATCCAATCAATACAAATGAATTAATAAAAAAAGTTTTTGAAACTACAGGTTCCCCGGATTTTGTATCAACATTTTTAAATAACTACCCTAACATCAATTTTCAGATTGCTAATGATGACGAAGATATTTTTAAACAAGCCGACATAAAGTATATCCCCCCGTATTTAAGAGAAAATGATAGGATTATTTCTATCGCGGCTAAAGATAATATTCCAAGATTGATTCAACCGGGAGATATAAAAGGAATCATACATTGCCATAGCAACTGGAGTGATGGTATCAATACACTGGAACAACTGGCTGAAGCATGCAAAGAAAGCGGTAAAGAATATTTAGTAATAAGCGATCACAGCAAAGCAGCTACATATGCCCAGGGGCTTTCTGAAGAAAAAATAAGAGCACAGCATGAATTAGTGGAAGAACTGAATATAAAACTAAGTCCATTTAAAATTTTCAAAAGTATTGAAAGTGACATTTTAAATGATGGAAATTTAGATTATAGTGATAGTGTTCTTTCCACTTTCGACCTGGTAATTGCTTCAGTGCATTCTAATTTAAAAATGAATGAAGAAAAAGCCATGATGCGCCTGCTTAAAGCTATTGAAAATCCTTATACAACTATCCTGGGCCACATGACGGGAAGATTGCTCTTAAGCCGTAAAGGATACCCTATAGACCACATGAAAATAATTGATGCCTGCGCTTCTAACAATGTGGTGATTGAAATCAATGCTCATCCAAGAAGGCTTGATATGAGATGGCAATGGGTGGAATATGCTCTTTCTAAAAATGTATTACTGTCAATTGATCCTGATGCGCATTCAATTGCTGAATTTGAAAATACAAAATACGGGGTGCTTGCTGCACAGAAAGCAATGGTTACACCAAAAAACAATTTAAGTAGTTTTAGTTTGAAAGAATTTGAAGATTTTTTGACAAGATAACTAATGAAAATGCCAGATATCTTGTCAAATTGAGAATGAGTATTTCACAGGATAAGATTTTTACTTCCTGTATTTATTTGAACTCCGTTGCCATGTATTATGCATTTGCAATAGGAATACTAACAAAAAAACAAGTCCACTTTCCTTGTTCTGTTTCAAACCAGATTTTTCCATTTAATTTTTCTACAATGCCTTTGGTCATTGCTAGTCCAAGGCCGGTTCCGGATGTTTTGGTAGTAAAGTTGGGAGTAAATATTTTATTGAACATGGATTGGGGAATACCACTTCCATTGTCTTTTATTGAAATTAAAACCTGGTTGTCTACCAAATCACTTTTGATGTCTATTATGACCTTTCTGAAATCAGGTACCGATTGAACTGCATTTTGCAGGAGATTAGTAAATAAACGATTGACCTGTGTTTTATCCGCTTCAATTAAAATTTCATGAGGATATAAGTCAGTGTTAATTTGTATTTCATCATTGGTAGCATAAAGTGTAATTACATTTTCAAGCATCTGGTTTATGTTGAAAAGTTGATTTCTTGTATTTCCGATATTCGCAAATTGTGCAAAGTCACTGGCAATTTTCGAGAGATGTTCTATTTGTTCCAATAAAATCCCTGCCACATACAATGTTATTTTTTTTACTTCAGGAGAATTACTATCTATCGCCATTTGCAAATATTGCAAATTCAACTTCATAGGGGTTAATGGATTTTTTATTTCATGAGCCACCTGTCGCGCCATTTCGCGCCATGCGCCTTCCCTTTCACTTTTTGCAAGCATTTCTGCACTTATATCTAATTTCTTTACCATCTTATTATACTCGCTCACCAGGTCACCTATTTCATCTTGTCTGTTCCATACAATTTCTTCATTTCCTGTTTCAAGATTTACTTGTTTCATTCTATCGGTAATCACAGAGAATGAACGGGTAATGCGATTGGTTATAAATAAAGCAATAATTCCTGCTATCAAAAATATAAATGCATTCAGATTAATGATGGTGACCAAAAAATTGGAAATCTCGTCCTGCAATTTATTTTGGGATTCAAAATAGGGAATATTCAGGTAAGCATATTCTTTGCCGCTTTCGCCTCTTACAGGTAGGTAATTACTTAAATACTGTAAGCTGCCTATTTTTTGTTCCTGGAAAAACTGAACATCTTTTAATTTACTTAAATGGTAATAAGCAACAGGATCCATTTTTTCACTTACAATTCCTTTATCGTAAGGCAAAGGCAAAGAAGAAACTTTAAGGTTGCCGTTAAGATCATAGAGGTTAATATCAGCTGCATGAATATTGGAAACATTATTGATAACGCTTTCCAACTTTCCGTGAAAATAATCATTAAGATTGTTGATCCCATATTCCAAAACGGGAATTGTATCAAATGTACTTCTCAATTCATTTTCCATTACATGAATAGTGCGACTGAGTTTTTCCCGGTTATTACTATGATAGCGGCTTATAAAGAAAAGTATAGTGGTAATACCAATTACAAGAAATGAAAAAATGCTTATTAAAATGATGGTGCCGTGTACCTGGTTTCTGATGGTGAATTGCCAGAAAGATTTGAAGTCGGATTTGTTGGAACGCTCTGTTAATAACTGATTAATTAGATTAAAAAAGATAGCAATGATGAGGAATGAACAAAATAAATAGGCGAATAAAGTAATGGATTCTATAAAAAATCTATCCTGCCTGGCAATTACAATTACTTTGTCGCCGCTGGCCCGATACCATAATTCTTCATACCCGTTTTTTTTCACTGTTTTAAATTCATTAAAAGTAAAATTGCTATTATCAATACTGGTTGAAAAAGGGTAGTCATTATAGCTTGTACTTAGCTGGTTGTTATTGTAAATGGCAAAGGCATATACCGGCGAACTTTCAATAGAATTTTTATTTCCTTTTGAAAAAAGTTCTGGATATAAAGCGTCGCTTTTATAAGTTTTGGGTTTGGAAATGAGGAAGAAGTAGCCTAATATTTTTCCTGAAGTGTCTGTAATTTCTTTTTTGCTGATATAATTAAAGCGATCATAAGATAAATCATAATAGAAAAGATCGGGGATACCCGTCGGTTTCCCCTGCGTTTTTATGATCGTATTTAACGAATTAAAATTAGTGGAATCGTCATTATACAAGGGCAATTCAGAGGCATCATACGTATAAATTTTGGTATCATATTTATTGAGATATCCTGAGAAGTTTTCATTGACCAGGCTATCTTTTAAAAATTTATTTTGACCAGGGTCTTTAAATCGATAAAATATTTCAGAGAGGTAATCATTTCTAAAATCATTAAGCATAATATTCATGATTACCGGACCCGATGGGTCTGCCTTATTGGCTAAATTTTCGGCAAAATGTTTTCTTTCTTCTAATTCTTTCGTACGATTTTGAAATACAATTACTATAGTTATAGATACTGAGAAAAAGAAAAGCCAAAAGATAAATTTTGAAGAAACAAGATTGTAAACCTGTAAAAGAAGAAATTTAAAATTGAGCAGAAAAAGAAAAGCCAAAAGCCACAACAGTAGGAAAATATTAAAAGAAATACTGGAAGAGTAGGGGCGGAAACTTAGAAAGATTAATCCTGTAACCGATATAAATAAATACAACAAATATTTCCTTGAGCCTATAAAAATATTTAATGGCTGAAGTAAGATTTGAATCAGAAAGAAAAAGCCCGTTGCTATACAACTCAATACTAGGAAGCCGATTACACTGTAAATATTTAAAGTGAAAAAATTAATGACATCAAATGAAATTTGCGAATCTGCTACCAGGCTTCTGATAACATAGCCACACAAATTGGTTATCAAAATCATCAGTAATGAAATAAAAATAATACTCGCACATTTTTTAAACCAGGAATTAAATTTTATTTTTGAAAAGTCATATTTAAAATGATACCTAATGAAAAGAACTATCCAGATAAATAAAATTGAATTAATGAACAAATCGCCTAATGATTTCAAAATAATATTTGAGCCATATACTGATGGATTAAATAGTTCTAAATGACGGAAATTAAAAGGAATGGGCAGATAATAACTTATGATTCTTAATAACGCCAATGAACCTGCCAGAATAAAAAGTCCACTTTGAAACCCACTTACTTTTATATAATAATTGGCTAGTTTATGAATAAAAAAAAGTATCAATACTGAACCTAAAATTCTAAGCAATAAAGCAAATATATTATCATGTTTTTCAGGTCTGGAGTTTATCTGCTTAAGATAAAAAAGCGGAGATCCATCTTTATTTTTTATTTCTAAAGAAGTTGGACTGAGACTTATATCATAAATATTTTCAATCTTATCAACAGCTACGAATGAATTATGCAGATATTGATTTTCAATATAATAATTCCACTTTACCGGAATAAGAGCAACTATTTTATATTCAGATCCATCCTTACCCTGGAATGATTTTTTATTGATAACATACCATCCGTTTAGAAGCTTCCTAAAACTGTTTTCATCCTTTGAATTCACCGTATTTAAATCAGGCTCTACAATCTGGGTATTCCAGAAAACAGGTAACAGATCCCGGGGAGAAATAATCCTGTAAAAAAATATATAATAATTTTTTTCAACCAGTAAGTCCAGTTGTCTTTCGTTATATTTTTGATCTGCAATGCTATTGACCAGATCGGTGTCTTTATAAAAGTCTTCAATTTTTTTCTCTTGTTTGTTTATATTTCTTTGAATCTGATTTTGAACAGCCGAAGGTGTTGAGGTACTACTCCAATAATTATTAATTATGAATGAAATAGTAAATAACCAAGCCGCTGCTACCAGCAGATAATTATTCTTTTTAAAAAATTTATTGTTTTTACCAAAAATCAATTTCAGGTGTTTTTCTTTTTTATTTTGTTCCAGACTGCGTCCATTTCTTCCAATGACATATTACTTAATTTCATGCCATTTTTTTCTACGTCCTCTTCCATAAGTGTAAAACGCTTTATAAATTTCTTGTTGGTTAGCTCAAGCGAATTTTCTGCATCGACTTTTAAAAATCTTACATAATTAATTACAGAAAAGAAAAGATCGCCGGCTTCTTCTTCAATATGTTCCATATCGCCGGAATCTACCGCTTCTAACAATTCTAATTTCTCTTCTTCTACTTTTTCCCAAACCCGTTCTTTATTGGCCCATTCAAAACCTACCTGTTTTGCTTTTTCCTGTATGCGCATTGCTTTAACCATTGCAGGTAAAGATCTGGGAACTCCGCTTAAAACAGATTTTTTTCCTTCGGCTAATTTTATCTGTTCCCAGTTTTTCTTTACATCTTCCTCATCATTCACTTTTACATTGCCATAAATGTGAGGATGCCTGTTAATTAATTTCTCAGATATTCCATCTATCACATCCTGTAAGGTAAATTTATTTTCTTCATACCCGATTTTAGCATAAAAAATGATATGTAATAATAAGTCTCCCAACTCTTCTTTAATTCCGTCCCAGTCTTTTTCGGTAATGGCATCAGCTAGTTCAAAAGTTTCTTCAATAGTTTGCTGACGAAGGGTATGAATGGTTTGTTTTTTATCCCATGGGCATTGCACTCTCAGTTCATCCATGATTTTTACCAGGCCATTGATATCGATATTTTGAACCATTACTAATATTTAAAGTTGAAAAAAACGAGTAAGTATTCTTGATTTATTTTTATAATTTCGGGTTAAAAATAACAAACAAAAGCGGCATACGGGATTAATGAATTATTTTACGTTCCTTAATTTTCCTGAATCAAATATTCTTTTGAAATGACAAATTGTATTTTTCGCTTTTCAGTATGCTCTTTCGTTTTTGCCCTTTTTGCTTCCAATAGTGCTAATGCACAATATTATTATAAAGATATCCTGAGCAACCAGCAACTTAATAAAGAATTTTTTATCCTGAAAAATAAGCAGATAAAAGACATAAAAATAAAAAGCTTTGAAGGCAATGATGAGCCCAGTGAAGGATTTTTCTGCGAAAAAAAGATAAACAAAGGCTATTCACAATCAGAAATGCTTTCCAAATCAAATATCACGGGCCAATCTTTATTGGTGACTGATTATAATGCTAAAGGTTTGGTCATTGAAACCACCAATACCACACCTACAAGTTCTAATATAGTGAAATTTGACTATGATGACCAAGGACACTTATCAATGATAACTACTGAAACAACAGGGGGTGATGACTCTTCCGGTATTGTAGAAACACATCAGTATTTTTATGACAAAAACGGGAATCTGGAAAAAATGCTGCGCAAAAAAAACAATGTACTTATTGCAACTATCACTTTTGTAAAAGATGGTAAAGGAAATGTCATTGAAGAAGACGCGGCCGGCAAGAGCAATGATAAAAAATACTATTATTATTATGATGATAAGAACAGGTTAACTGATGTAGTACATTTTAATGAAGTTGCCAGGAAACTGCTGCCTGATTATATGTTTGAATATGATACATTAAATCAAAAAAAGCAAATGATTTCCGTTGATGAAAGCGGGAGAAATTATTTTATATGGCGATATGCGTATAATGATCAAGAACTTCCTGAAATTCAAAAATGCTTTTCTAAGGAAAAAAAACTACTTGGCACTATTCAATATGAATATTATTAAAACCAGATGTTATATCATTTGAAATATATCGAATAAAATAATGAATATAGCCACTAAACTGGTCATCAGCATTAATACCCTTATTGATAATAAATGTTTTTTAAAACTTCTTGAGGCAAGAAGGATTGCCAATACGCAACATATAAGAGAAATAATGTGAATCATATTTATGTTTTGCAACCACGAGGGGAAATAACCCAAATAAGTATCCATTTTATCATTGTCGCTCATACCGCTAAATCGTATTCCAATAGAAGACCACATGATGAAAAATATTAAAGCAGGTAGCAATATTGCTATTGCAAATGCTGCTGTCCATTTACGTGAAACATGAGAGGTTTTTGTCATTATTATTAAATTTTACAGACTAAAAGTAATCACAAAAGAACAGAGATACAAATTATATCTTCCATTTAAAGGTTTCTTTTTACCACTAGGAAAGATATTTTTAAGCATTAATATTATTTTAACTTTTTCGCTTTTGTGTAGTATATACAATTGTAATTAAATAAAAAACAATGTATTTTATTTTATAATTTGATTTTTATGAATCAGAAAAATAATAATGGCATGATTTTAGTTTAGGAGTACCCAGAATTAAATTATTTCCCCTAATTATTTAAAAATCTAAATTAAAATCTAAATCAAAAAACATGAATCCCGAAACCACAAATTTGACGACAATAGAAAGTCAACCTAAGCGAAATCCAAAAAATTTAATTATTGGGTTATTAATAGCAGCATTGTTGATAACAGGCGGCTTTTTCATTTTTGATCACGGTAATTCAGGAAAAACTATTCAGGCAGACCAGACAGAAATCGCGAAAGTGATATCCGAAAAAAGTGATATACAAACCAGTTTTGACGCTTCACTTGCAAGACTTGATTCTATGAAAAGTGTAAATGCAGAGTTGGATAGTAAGTTAACAGCAAGTACCAGCGAGATTGCTAATATGAAAAAAGAAATCCGAAGCATCCTGCATAAGAAGAATGCCACTGCATCAGAACTTGCAAAAGCAAGAAACCTGATAGCAGTGCTTAATGGAAAAATTACAGATTTTGAAACCCAGGTAGCCCAATTGACTGAAGAAAATGCAAACCTGAAACAAAATGTTGCAGTATTGACTGCGGATAAAGTAGCATTAACCCGGAATCTTGATTCTACTAATGTTATCAAGCAAACTCTTGAAAAGAAAGTTGATGTTGCTTCTACTTTAAATGCTACAAATATTTCTATCACCCCCGTAAAAGTTAGAAATAATGGAAAAATAAAAGTTTCAACTGTTGCTAAGCGTGTTGACAAATTACTAGTAAGTTTTGATGTAAATAATCGCATTATTCAACCAGGTATGTTTGATGTATATGTTGTAGTGATAGGACCTGATGGTAAACCTGTAACAACATCTCCTAATACAGATATATTTACAACACGTAATGATGGTGATAAAACTTTTACTGCAAAATTGCCTGTTGATTTGGAAAATTCTAAAACTAAAAATGTAGAATTTGCATTTGTTCCTGGCAGCCATTTTCAAAAAGGAACTTATAAAATTCAAATTTATCAAAATGGATTTTTGATTGGCGAAAAAATACGCGAACTTAAGAAAGGTGGTCTATTCAGCTAATGAATTTAGACTGATATGTAAAATATTATATTTCTCAATATCCCTGAAACTAAAAAAGTTATCCGAATATTATTCGGGTAGCTTTTTTTAGTTTAAAAATACTCCCAATTGGTTAGTTTAACAAATACACTAATAATTTTTTTAAAGTTCTTATATTAAAAATTCATCATTACCTTTAGTTTTTTTACTCAACCATTTTAAAAGAGTGTATAATAAGGAGAATAAAAATAATCATATAACGCCATTCTTTATTTGGCTAGTTGTTTTGATACTGCCGTTTTATTGCCTGGCACAGGATAATTATGAAATACAGGTGTATGGAGCGCAAACTGTTTCAAAAGGCAATACGATGGTAGAATTACACAGTAATTTTACATTTGATGGAAGTAAACAGGTTTCTGATGGGGTATTACCCACCAATCATGTATTTCATGAAACCATAGAGATTACACATGGATGGACACCTTGGTTTGAAACGGGTTTTTATTTTTTTAATACTATAGGCAGTAATAACAGGACTTCTTTTGTTGGAAGTCATATCAGGCCGCGGGTGATGGTTCCTCAAGAATGGAACTGGCCTTTAGGTGTGAGTTTGTCGTTTGAAGCCGGATACCAAAAAAGAGAGTTTAGTGAGGATGACTGGAACCTGGAAATAAGGCCTATCGTTGATAAACAAATTAATAAATTATACCTGTCATTTAATCCTACATTTGATAAGTCCTTTCATGGAGCCAATAAAGATGTGGGATATGTGTTTTCGCCTAACTTTAAAGCAGCATATAATATCACAAAAGTGGTTGCTACTGGTCTGGAATATTATGGTTCTTTAGGTCCCTTGAACAATTTACAACCTGCTCAAAGTCAACAGCATCAAATATTTTTGGCAGCAGATCTTGACTGGTCACCAGACTGGGAATTAAACTTTGGTTATGGAATGGGATTTACCAAAAGTACTGATAACTCCATTTTTAAAGTAATACTTGGATATAGATTTCACAAATGAGATTGATTTCGCAATTTTAATCAATGTGCAATAATCCTAAATAGATTATTTTATTTAAAAATATATTTATTGAAAATCTTCTTCATCCAATTCTTCGTCGCTAAATGATTGTGGGCTTAGGTTAAGCATACTTCCCATCAGATCTTTAAATTCTATTTTCCCTTCTATGACTTTTTTACTAATTAAAGAGAAAGTAGATAATCCATGCAATACGAATTCCATAAGCAAGGCATTTTCTTTGCTATTTGCCTGGGGGAAATATTTTTTTACCAGGCCAAAAAGCCCGTCCACCTTGTAAAGCAATTGTATTTTTTCTTCATCTTTTAACCCAAATGACATATCAAGATGATTTCCGGTATCAAACCAACGCGTGATTGTTTTATAAGGATTTTCTTCAATGCCTGATTCTTTATTTCTTTTTTTCTTATATGCTTCAGGATCAGGAAAGTATTTTATGAATTGAGACCGGATGGCCTTTTCTAATAAATTATAAGCTACCTGGTAGGGGCCTTCCTGCTCTCCTTCGTAAACTAATTCTATTTTTCCGGTAATGGAAGGGATAATGCCAGTAAGATCACTGACCCATACCTGAGTTTCTTTTTCCTTATTGATAAGAGTTCGTCTTTCCGCTGCACTTACTGCATTTTCGTAGGCTGCAATTGTAAGTCTGGCTGAAACGCCACTTTTTTTATCAACAAACTCGCTCGCACGAGCTTCAAATGAAACCTGCTCAATTAAACGCTTTATCAAATCGCTTACATTCACTTTTTTAAATTGGTCATTGTGAATAGATGCTTCTTGCTCTGTAATAAACAGTGCATTTTCAATAGACGCAGGGTAATGGGTGAGTATCTGGCTTTCTATGCGATCTTTAAGCGGTGTAACAATAGCTCCCCGATTCGTGTAATCCTCAGGGTTAGCTGTAAACACAAACATAATATCAAGAGGCAATCTCAGCTTAAATCCTCTTATCTGCAAATCGCCTTCTTCCAGGATATTGAATAGAGATACCTGTATACGTGCCTGCAAATCCGGTAATTCATTAATGACAAAAATACCCCGGTTGCTACGAGGTATAATTCCATAATGAATTACTTTTTCATCTGCATAACTTAATTTTAAATTAGCCGCTTTGATAGGGTCAATATCGCCAATAAGATCTGCTACACTTACATCAGGGGTGGCTAATTTTTCACCGTATCGATTGCTGCGATGCAACCATGAAATAGGTGTCTCATCGCCTTTCTCCAGTACAAGATCCCTGGCATATTTACTCAATGGATTAAACGGATCGTCATTTACTTCGCTGCCTTCCACTACCGGAATATATTCATCCAATAATTCAATCATTTGCCTGGCCATTCGTGTTTTGGCCTGCCCACGTAAACCTAAAAAAAGAATATTATGCCGCGACAATAAGGCTCTTTCAACATCAGGAATTACAGAATCTTCATAACCGATTATTCCAGGAAATGTCAATTCTTTTTTACTTATTTTTTTTATAAGATTATCACGTAACTCTTCTTTTACAGATTTTGATCTGTAATTTATCTCTCTTAGCTGACCAATATTTTTAATATTATTTATATCCATTTTTATTTCTCTTGTTTTTCTGTTTTAACTCTTAAAATGTCTGCTGAATCAACTTTTGTAAGATAACAAATCTATTTTTTTATTTAATTAAAATGGAAAATTGATCCCTTTATTTTTTAATATGGTTAGTAAACCGTTTTCCTCTTTCCGCTTTCAAAGTCTTTAAAAATAAAGGCGCCCAATTTGTCAAGTGAGGCAAAGAAGGCTTTCCCATTGTTAGTTTCAGTGAATTCTGTTACAAATTTTTGAAGATATGGATCGCTTGCGATCATAAAAGTAGTGATAGGAATTTTTAATTTTTTGCATTGAGCGGCAAGGTTCATACAGCGATTCAAAATTCTTCTGTCCACTCCAAAACTGTTTTTATAATAACGTTTTCCAACTTTTAAGCAGGTAGGTTTCCCATCTGTAATCATGAAAATTTGTTTGTTCGGATTTTTTCTCCTTCTCAGGATATCCATGGCAAGTTCGAGTCCGGCAACTGTATTAGTATGGTAAGGCCCTACTTGTAAATATGGAAGGTCTTTAATTTCCACCGTCCAGGCGTCATTTCCGAAAACTACAATATCAATGGTGTCTTTAGGATATTTTGTGGTTATTAATTCGCTTAAAGCCATGGCTACTTTTTTGGCCGGCGTGATTCTGTCTTCTCCATATAAAATCATGCTGTGTGATATGTCTATCATCAGCACTGTTGAAGTTTGGGTTTTGAAGTCTGTTTCTCTTATTTCCAGATCGTCTTCGCGCATTATAAAACTTTCTACTCCATGATTGATCTGTGCATTACGGATTGATTCAGTAAAATCTATTTGCTCAAGTGTATCACCAAATTGAAAAGGTCTTGTCTCTGGATTAATTTCGTCTCCATTGCCGGGCTTGAATGTATTATGATTTCCCTGTTTGGATTTTTTTAATTTGCCAAAAATTTCTTCCAGACTCCGTTTCCTGATTCCCTGCTCAGTTTTAGGTGTTATTTTAATTTCCCCCTTCTGCCTATTTTCATCTATGTAGCCTTTGGAAACTAAGTCTTCTATAAAATCTCCAATTCCGTATTCACTATTGGTAAGTTCATATTCTTTATCAAGTTCTGTAAGCCAACTCAACCCTTCTCTCACATCACCACTTGTATAAGTAAGTAATTGCATAAAAATGTCCAGCAGTTTTTCGAAAGTTGATTTATTATTTTCGTTGGGATCGAATTTTGAAAAATGATGGGCACGCATTTGTAATTAATTAATGGTTAACAAAACCTCCTCAGAAATTGCAATTTACAAAACAAACGTTCTTAATAATAAGTCCTATTGTTAAATCTGGCTAAGGCAAAGATAGAAAATGAGGAATTTTACTGGAGGATGATTGCCAGATATAGATAAAGGTAGATTTATTGTAATTTTTGTTAACCTTTTTTTAAGTGATAACTGAAGAAGAAAGAATGCTCTCATTTTGGTAAAGAATTCAAAAATGAGTTAACTAATAATTCTTTTATTAAAAGAATTGTTGCTGTTTATTTTTATTCACCTGATACTTACATTTGCTTCCTGTAAATTTAAAAATGAACAATTCTATAACTATAGAAAACAGGATTGAAAAGACTGTTTACCCCATATTATTTGCGATAAGTTTTTCGCATTTGCTAAATGATACGATACAATCTTTAATCCCTGCTATTTACCCCATTATAAAAAATAATTACCATTTATCTTTTTCGCAGATAGGATTGATTACCCTTACCTTTCAATTAGTAGCTTCCATTCTACAGCCTTTTGTGGGTATGTATACTGATAAAAAAACACAACCATATTCATTGGCAGTAGGCATGAGTTTTACGCTGGCAGGTCTGGTAATTTTATCTGTTTCTAATAGCTTTCACTTTATTTTACTTTCTGTAGCAATGGTTGGTATCGGATCATCTGTTTTCCATCCGGAATCTTCAAAAATGGCACATGCCGCTGCAGGTGTACAGCCGGGATTGGCACAGTCTATTTTTCAATTGGGAGGTAATGTGGGCAGTTCTATCGGGCCGTTGCTTGCGGCGTGGATTATTGTGCCTCAAGGGCAGTTTAGTATTATTTGGTTTTCGCTGATTGCACTTGTTGCTATTTTTATATTAACTAAAGTGGGTAATTGGTACAAAAAGCATGTAGGGAAAATTAAAGCAAAACAAAAAAGCGTGGGATTTACCAATACCTTTTCAAAACGTAAAGTTGCTTTTTCTGTCGGTATCTTATTGGTATTGATTTTTTCAAAATATTTTTATATGGCCAGTTTTACGAGTTATTTTACTTTTTATCTTATCAATAAATTTCATGTTTCTATACAAAATTCACAGGTTTTTTTATTTGTATTCCTTTTTTCAATAGCAGCCGGTACTTTAATAGGCGGTCCGATAGGGGACAGGTTTGGACGTAAATATGTGATCTGGTTTTCTATTTTAGGTACTGCCCCTTTTGCATTGGTATTGCCTTATGCTAATCTTTTTTGGACTGGTATTTTAATTGTCCCAATCGGGATAATTCTTTCTTCTGCTTTTTCTGCAATATTGGTTTATGCACAGGAATTAATTCCAGGGAAAGTAGGTCTGGTAGCAGGTTTGTTTTTTGGCTTTGCTTTTGGTATGGGAGGTATAGGCTCAGCCTTGTTAGGAAATCTAACTGATAAAACCAGTATTCTTCATGTATTTTATCTTTGTTCTTTTCTTCCGTTAATAGGTGTTTTGACAGGTTTTTTGCCCAATATAGAAGGCAGCAGAAAGAGAATAAAAGCAAATTGAATTAACTGATTTTTTTTCTTTATTTTTTCTGAAAGACGCTTCAGTATATTTGTAATAAATATTCGATAAATGAAATTGATTTTAATATTTTTTCTTTTAATTTTTACTGTTACAGCATTTGCTCAAAAGGCTACGGATAATTTTTCCGGCAGTTGGAAAACTGCCAAAGGGAAAATAGTTGTCATCACCAGTGAGGGAAAGAATTTTGTAGGTAAAATAGAAGGTACAGATATGATTATTTTAAAAGGCCTTGCTTTTGATGGTAGCAATTGGAAAGGGATACTGCAAAATCCAAAGGAAAATAAATCTGCAAATTGCGAAGCATTTTTAGAAACAGGTAAACTTAAATTAATTGCCAGAAAAGGGATTATGAGTAAAACATTTTACTGGATAAAAAAATGAGAAAATCCAAACTGGTAATTAGTAGTAAAGTGGTGAGTTAATCATGAAAATAATCAATATCAGTTCGACTCTACTTCCAATTTTTTAAAGCGTGTTCTTGCCAGATTATTTTAGAAATTATATTTTGAAATAGGGGGAGTGGTATTTCAAATTGGTGCTTGTGAATTTTTTAAAATCATTTGGCCAATATATTATGGCCCATTTTGTCTCTTTTTGTTTTTAGGTATTTCTCGTTGTGTTTATTGGGAACTATTTCAATAGGAACTGTATCTACGATTTCTAATCCGTACCCAAGGAGGCCAGCTCTTTTTTTAGGGTTGTTACTGATGAGTTTTATTTTAGAAATGTTAAGGGCTCTCAATATCTGGGCTCCTACACCGTAGTCTCTTTCATCCATTGAAAAACCTAATTCCAAGTTGGCTTCTACGGTATCTCTACCTTGTTCCTGTAATTTATAAGCTTTTAATTTATTTAGCAATCCAATTCCCCGTCCTTCCTGGTTCATATATAAAACCAGCCCTTTTCCCTCGGCTTCCACCATTTTCATCGCCGCATGTAACTGGTCTCCACAATCACAACGAAGTGAACCTAATATATCACCTGTCATGCAACTGGAGTGTACCCTAACCAATACCGGTTCATCTTTTTTCCAGTCGCCTTTTTTAAGCGCCATATGTACCTCGCCGGTATTAAGTTGTGAAAACGTTATCAACTCAAACTCTCCATATTTTGTAGGCATTTTTACCCTTACTTCTTCCTTGATTAATGTTTCCATCTTTAGCCGGTAAGCAATAAGATCTTTTATAGAAACCAATTTAAAATCATGTTTGTCGGCAATTTTGCGCAATTCAGGAAGCCTTGCCATACTCCCATCCTCGTTCATGATTTCAACCAGTATTCCAGCTTCACCATGCCCTGCGAGTTTAGCCAGGTCTATGGTTGCTTCAGTATGACCTGCCCTTCTTAAAACTCCTCCATTTTTTGCACGCAGAGGAAAAATATGACCTGGACGGCCTAAATCATCGGGGTTGGTATTTGGATTAAGGATTGCCTGAACCGTCTTAGCCCGGTCATGAGCTGAGATTCCGGTAGTGCAACCATGTCCAAGCAAATCTACGCTAACAGTAAAAGGGGTGGCATGGATTGCAGTATTCTTATTAACCATTAAATCCAGTTGGAGTTCATCACATCGTTTTTCAGATATAGGCATACATATCAATCCACGCCCATGCGTACTCATAAAATTAATAATTTCTGGAGTAACGTTTTTTGCAGAAGTAATAAAGTCACCTTCGTTCTCACGTGCATCATCATCAACAACAATTACTAACTTCCCAATTTTAATATCAGCGATTGCAGCTTCTATAGTATCTAACATGTTGTGTAAATTATCTTGCAAAGATAGTTGAATGAGATTTGCTAATAATCTAAAGGAATGAGAAAATATTGGGACATCAAAAGAAGAGAATTCTTTGACTTTAGAGTTTATATAAAATTTATGAGGCTATTTCTTCTAATGTTTCTACTTCCTGTTTCAGCATATTTAATTTGCCATTATATTTTGCGCCTAATTCTATTTCCAGGGTATCTGTGGTTATTTCACCGTTTACATAACCGGTCTTTTTAATTTCAATTTGTGAAGTTTTTACATTGCCATGGACGGTCCCGAAAATAATGGCAGATTTTGTAATAATATCACCTTCAATAATACCCTTTTCTCCCAGAACAACCCCTCCTTCAACATTGACATTTCCGATGATTTTACCTTCGATTCTTATGACAGATACCCCATCTAACTTGCCTGTAAAAGTATAGCCTTCTCCTATGATGGTTGAAATTTCCTGTTGATTGATTTCTAATGGCTGTTGTTTATTATTTTTTTTAAACATAATTATTTTAGCGTTAAAAAGGATTCAGGATTTATTTTTTTGCCATATCGGTGAACTTCATAGTGTAAATGCGGTCCGGTTGACCGGCCTGTAGACCCAATATTCCCAATCTTCTGGCCTATATCAACTTTTTGTCCTACGTTAACTAATATTTTTGAAAGGTGGCCATAAAGGGTCTCAAAACCGTTTGCATGCTTTAATTTAATACAATTGCCAAAACCTCCATTTTTGCCTGCAAATTCTACTTTACCTTCTGCCATAGCTTTAACAGGTGCTCCGATGGGGCCTTTTATGTCTAGCCCGGTATGCGTTTCAACATTGGCGCCTCCAAACGGATTTTCTCTATGTCCGAAACCTGACGTTATCCGTCCGTGGTATGGATACCCTAAAGGCGTATAAGATATATTATATGCTATTTTCCCCAGATAATTTTCATAAAAATCACCAATTTCTTCTGTTGATAAAATATCATGATCTTCCTCACCACCCTGCGGGTCTGTAGAAATCGTTTTTATACCCCTTGCTTTTAAAAAGCTATTGATGCCTGATAATTGATGATCTATTTTTGTAAACTTTTCCCTTATTGCAGCAG
Organism: Bacteroidota bacterium; assembly: GCA_030706605.1. Classification (GTDB taxonomy): domain Bacteria; phylum Bacteroidota; class Bacteroidia; order Chitinophagales; family Chitinophagaceae; genus Ginsengibacter. The sequence goes on along the minus strand of JAUZOE010000001.1, from coordinate 278,641 downwards.
TATCTACTTCAGAGAATAGAACGTGCATCGATTTTATTTTTTGTAAAAGGGCTACTTGTATTTTGTCCTGTTTCACGCCATTAGAAACCAGGAAAGAAATTATGCCTATTAAGGAAATGAAAAACAAGGCGATTGCTAAAGTGTATTTTTTCCAATTTGCTATAATCTTGCTGGAAATCTGGATAGGTTTTACAGACTGCTGATTTTTACTAACAAAAAGGACAGTAGTTTTTTCTTTGTGTCGCTTCATTATCGTTTATATTATATTGGATTGAATCAAATTTAATAATAAAAAATTAAACTAATAATCTTAATACCCTACCTAATATCAATAGAGAATAGATTAACGTAAAAATGATCCCAATAATTGCTCGTTTTTTTTCTTTTTAAAAATGACATTGAAATACAGTATATTTTTATTATTTATTCATCTCATGGCCAGGTAAATGCAAAATATATAATTAGGGGAGACTCCCAAAATAGATTAACAAAAGATGATATTTTGAAATTATCTTTAAGTAAAATATGTTTGCATTTACATGAAACTAACTGAATGGCTGGGTCAAACCGAAAATTTGATTTTTGGGGTTTTTTGTATAATTACTTTTATACAACTATTTTATTACCTTTTCTTTTTTGTAAGGCTTGCTTTTTTTAAAACAAAAGCAAAAACAATATCGCAAACACACCCTGTCTCTGTAATCATTTGTTCCAGGGATGAAGCAGCTAATTTAGTAAAAAACCTCCCGGGTTCATTAGTGCAGAAATATCGTACTACACATGAGGTCATTGTGGTAAATGATAATTCTTTTGACGAGAGCAAATACATTCTTGAAGAATATCAGAGGACTTTTAAGCAATTGCAACTGGTGGAATTAAAACAAGAAGCCAGGTTTATTCCAGGGAAAAAATTTCCATTGAGCATTGGGATTAAAACGGCAAAATATGAAATCGTTTTGCTTACGGATGCTGATTGTGTACCAGCTTCAGAATATTGGATTGAAAAAATGCAGGAAGGCTTTGATGAAGGAGTCGAAATTGTATTAGGATATGGTGCGCTTCATAAGAAAAAAGGATTTTTCAATAAAATGGTGCGTTGGGAAACTTTCCATACTGCACTGCAATATCTTTCCTATGCTGAAAGCGGAATGGCCTATATGGGGGTAGGAAGAAATTTATGTTATAAAAAAACAATTTTTTTCAGGCACAAAGGATTTTCTGCCCACAACCATTTGCCCGGGGGTGATGATGACCTGTTTATTAATAAAGCAAGTACGAAAAAGAATACTGCAATTGTAATTGATAAAGATGCTTTTACTTTATCGGAACCTGTCACTTCCTGGAAACAGTGGATCCGCCAAAAAAGAAGGCATTATACAACCAGTAAATACTATAAAGGAATACATAAATTTTTACTGAGCCTTTATGCGTTTTCTCTTTTTCTTTTTTATCCCTTGTTCATTACTTCTTTATTTCTTTTTGACTGGAGATGGGCATTGGTCATTTTTGGATTGCGCTTTGTAATTCAGGCAATTATACTTTTTAAAGCAACAAGATTACTTGATGAAAAAGACCTTTTCACGTGGTTTATATTTTTTGATGTCTGGATGTTTTTCTATTATTTATTTTTTGCTTCTGCACTCTTTAAAAAACCCAAAAAGAACTGGAAATAAGCCTTTTCAAATCTCACTGAAGACAGTCAATTTTAAAGTATCATTTCATGAAAACTATCACAAAATATTTTACAGATTTTACTGAAAAGCAATTACAGCAATATGCGGCTTTAAAAGAATTGTATGAAGAATGGAATCAAAAAATAAACGTGATTTCACGAAAAGATATGGATCATTTTTATGAGCATCATGTTTTACATTCTTTAGCAATCGCTACACAGTTTGATTTTCCAGGCGGATACCAGGTCATGGACCTGGGCACAGGGGGAGGTTTTCCTGGAATTCCATTAGCCATATTTTTCCCGGATGTACATTTTTATTTGGCAGATAGCATCAATAAAAAATTGAAAGTAGTAGAAGCCGTAGCCGCAGCAATTGAATTAAAAAATATAACGGTACAACATACGAGAGCTGAAGATATACATGACAGGAAATTTGATGTAATTGTTTCAAGAGCCGTTGCTCCTGTAAAAGATTTATGGCATTGGAGTAAACCTTTATTAAAAAAGAAACCCATTGATCAACCTAAAAAATTAACGGGGCTTATTTGCCTTAAAGGCGGCGATTTATCCAAAGAAATCTCTGAAAGTATGCTCAGGCCAAAGATTTGGGAAATCAATAAAATTTTTGAAGAAGATTTTTTTAAAGAAAAATATATATTGAATTGCCAATAGAATGACTATGATTTGCCCAAAACTTGTCAATTAGAGGTTTAAAGTTATTGTGTATATATTATTAGCAGTGAGCGAATGCAAAGGTTAATTATTGACCGTGAGCAACAATGCTCAGTTTTTTCGGAATTGCCAGTTTTGAATTATCAAGCGTTAATTTACCGCTCACCAGCTCAATTTTAAAATATTATTTTTAGGATTTACGTCAGCCATTCTTTTGGTAGGGTCAATTTCTACCTGCATTAATTGATTAAGCGGATGATTAAAATCTACCACATAAGTGGGGTTGGTCCAGTTCCATTCTTTATGAATAAATCTTGGTTCATTATTTTCAGGAGGCTTATTGTTAAACATTAAATCCAGAGGTATATAATGCAACTCTTTGGTGCTGTCCTTAAAGGTAAGTTCCAGGTCAACAGGCATGGGCATTTCACCAATTCTTCTCAGCCTGATTTTAGTAATTCCATTATCTTCCCAAAGGCTGTCTATACCATAATCAATAGTTTTTGTAGTATTTATCCAGTACTCTTTGTACCAGTCAAGTTGAATACCACTTACATCTTGTGCTACTTTCATAAAGTCAGCAGCATTAGGGTGTTTAAATCGCCATAGTTTATAATATTCCAACAGAATTTTATCCCTTACGGAATCACTTACGATATAGCCTAATTGCTCAAGAAAAATTTCTCCCCTGGAATAAGCATTAATGCTGTATGCATAGTTGGTATTATAATGATCAGAATGAGTAGTTAACGGTTCTTCCAGGCTTTTTTTCAGTAAAGAATAATAACTATTATAAGCACTGGCATGATTCAAAGGGAGTGCTTTTTGTCTTTCATCCGGCTGAATATTCATTACGCTATCATAATACGCCATTACTTCGCCTTCTGCCCAGCTTGTAAAACCTTCATCCATCCATGGATACAGGCTTTCATTGGTGCCCAGCATCATCTGGTACCAACTATGCATCCATTCATGAAAAACAGTGCCAAGACCTGGCCCATATATCAAAGTGGCCATTGGGTATTCCATTCCTCCATCTCCACCTTGTATAAAAGAATATTGTGGGTAAGAATATTTTCCAAAGCGTTTTTCCATATAAGGAAGAACGGTAACTGCAGCGTCAGCAACTGTTTCCCAGTTGGCCTGCAGCGAATCTGATTTTTTATAAATTACATTTAATACTACATCATCTTGCTTTCTCACAATATGTTCATAATCAGGATCGGCAGCCCACACAAAATCATGTACATTTTTACCAACAAAATGCCAGGTTCGTTTTGGTGTAGCAATATTTTTTAAAGGAGTTCCAGGTTTGTCATACCCCCATCCTACCTGACTGGCATTTACCAAAACGCCGGTACCGCCCAACTTATAAGAAGAATCAATTTTTATAGTAACATCATAATCGCCCCAAACGCCATAGAACTCCCTGGCAACATATGGTGTAGGGTGCCAACCTTCATAATCGTACTCACACATCTTGGGATACCACTGGCTCATGCTGTAGCGCACTCCCTGCGCATTGTCGCGGCCGCTTCTTCTTATCTGAACCGGAACCTGGGCTTCAAAAGCAATTTCAAAATTTACATTGCTATTGGGTAAAATAGGTTTGGTAAGATCTACTTCTAAAATAGTTCCATGCAATTTCATCGGCTGATCTACCCCATTTAATTTTAAAGAAATTATTTTTTGATATCCAATTTCAGCAGGAGATAATTTGGAAATGCGGTCTTTAACTCTTGGGTCCCAGTCGGGTCTGCCATTGATCAATATTTTGCCTAATTCACGACTTCTTACATCCATCTCACTGCCGGGCTGAAAGGCATTCCAGTATAAATGAAAAAATACCCGATCCAGTTTGTCTGGCGAGTTATTGCTATATTCTAAATTCTCCGTTCCATAAATCAGATTAGTATTTACGTCAACATCCACATCCATTTTATATTTTACCCGTTGTTGCCAGCGATCGGGCTGAGCATAGGTAAAAGATAAAATTGTGAGATTCACAATTAAAAATAAGCCGAGTTTTTGCTTCATAATTTTATTTAAAAAAAGAAAGTTGTAAACATCGTGAAAAATGTAGTTATAAAAAAAATAAAAATCAAAAGTGGATTCAAAGGAAATCAATTAAAAAATGTCAAAGAAGGAGTCTATATTAATCCAGATTGAAATACCATTCGGGAACAAAATAACCTTCGTATTTATTAAATGACTATTTCCGGATTTTTTTAAGAAGTATTAGTTGTTGTTTTCTCCTCTTAAATATTTAGGATTTATATGTAATAAAGTTAAACTCAGGATCACCTGTGCAAAAAAAGGAACGTCTGCAAAAAACCAGAAGCCAATAGGCAATATTAGTGACAAGACTAATAAATATTTATCAAATTTCTTTGTAAAAAAGCCAACGATAAATGCTCCTTCAATGGCAAAGCCGGTTAAGAACATAATTTCCAGGCAAAGCGGATTTCTTAAAAGCCAATTATAGATATTTGAAAGTAAGGAACCAGGATTAAAATATAAATAGGGAGTCAGGTTCTTTTTTACAATCAATATACCCTGTTCAGGATTGAGCCATGATAAACGAAATAATTTCCAAAAAAATGCTCCTGAATAAGTAAATAAACAGAAATACCGCAATCCTTCCCACGAAAATGTAAAAGCTTTTCCTGAAAATAAAAACGCTATCGGAACTATTAGAACAGGTATTTGAAAATGATTATGATGTGTGCTGAATGAGTTAAAAATAATATAGTAAAAGAAATAGGAAACTATAAATAAGGTTATTAGCAATTTTTTTTGAGGGAAAAGTAATACACCTATACAAGAGGCAAAAAGCGAAATATCCAGTCCCCATGCGAAATAAAAATTGGAAGAAATGAATTCGGGTATACGCAGCAGGTGCATTATCCAGAAAGTAGGATCTACATATGGGTATTTTAAAACGGGAGCCTGAAGTTGATGTGTCAGCGTGTTGGATAATCCGGCGATAGAAAGATCGATCAAAATAAGGGTAAATACAATCCTGCACAGGAGATTGATATATTTTCTCGAAAATATTTTTTCCTGTGTTTTATCTTTCATCTATTAAAGTATAAGTTGAATCTATTCTAATGTTATTGTGAATATCATAAGAGGTGTTGAGTACCTCTACTTTTAAATTTTGTACAATTTTGCCTGTAGTTTGTTGAAGATAACGTCTATACCATGATGGAAATTCGTTGACTTCTTTCTGGGAATTTAATACCCTTTTTGCATAAGGCTGAATCATTGCAAACTTATCCTTGAGTTTCTCTTTAAGAAAAACTTCTGTCGGATCTTTTGCATTTTTCATTGATGCATAATACGTAAGCGGTGATAATAAAAACAGGCGATTTTCGGGGAGAAACCCGGTTGAGTAATCCACTAAATTATTATTGATTTGAACTCTGAAAATTTCATAATGGACCGGGGCTACTTCTTTTTCAGAATACATCCCCCACACATAAAAAGGAGTTATTTCGTTTCCAGTTATATTACAGATTAGCGAAAGCATTGCAAAGCCGGTGAAAAATATAAATAGTTTCTTATTGAATTTATAAACTTTATAGAGGAATAGCCGCTCCATTATTTTATTTAAATCCATTTGATTTGTTTTGATCATTAATCTAACTTGTTCAGACTTTGCAAAACAATCCGGCAATTTACTCCTTTCCTCCCACCACAATGACAATTTCTCCCTTCACTTTTTTTGCATCAAAATAATCATGTACTTCCTGCAGGGTTCCTCTTTTGGTTTCTTCGAAAATCTTTGTCAGTTCGCGGCTTACAGAGCAGGGCCGCTGTGGCCCAAAATATTCAATAAAATCTTTTAGAGTCTTTACCAACCGCATCGGGCTTTCATAATAAACCATGGTTCTTTGCTCTTCTGCCATGCCTTTGAAAAAGGTTTGCCTTCCCTTTTTCAAAGGCAGAAATCCTTCAAAACAAAAACTGTTCATGGGCAGGCCGCTGTTTACCAGCGCAGGTACAAAGGCGGTAGCACCGGGAAGGCATTCTACTTTAATATTGTTTTTGATACATTCCCGAACCAATAAAAAAGCAGGATCACTGACGCCCGGCGTGCCGGCATCGGTGATTAAAGCCATCGTTTTTCCTGATGACAATTGTTCGGTTAAATGACCAATTATTTTATGTTCATTGTGCTGATGGTAAGATGAAGTGGGTTTGTCAATCTGGTAATGACGGAGAAGCTTACCCGAAGTTCGAGTGTCTTCTGCAAGGATCAGGTCTACTGATTTTAAGATTTCAACTGCCCGGAAAGTAATATCGGCCAGGTTACCAATAGGAGATGGAACGATATAAAGCATATATCAGCTAATTTGCTAATTAGCCGGTTCGCTAATCAGGATTGTAAATTCTTCCATAACAGGGTTGGCTAATAATTTTTTTGCAGCTTCTCCGGCAATTATTCTTGCTTCTTCTATTGAAGCTGCTTCCAGGTTCAATTGGATGTGCTTTCCAATTCGTACATCAGTAATGCTTTTTATTCCAAGATTGGCAAGGCCACCCAATACTGCTTTACCTTGTGGATCAAGCAATTCTTTTAATGGCATTACTTTTATTTCTGCTACAAAATTCATTCAGGTTTTATTTTTGGTTTGATTAATGATAATAAAATATAGAATATGAAAACTACGGGAACTGCCAGCCATTGCAAAAATAAGGCAGCGATAATTGCAATTACGAATAAAATGATTTTTGACCTGTTATTTTTAAAAGTGAAATCCGAAAATTTTAGTGACATCATCCGGTGATTAGAGATCATTAAATAACTGATAACAATAATCAATGCATATAAAACCCATTTATTCAGTAAAAATGAATTAACTCCACTTATTTCATTGAAGTGTAAAATGAGTGGTAACGAAGCTATCAATAATCCTACTGCAGGAACCGGAACCCCTTTAAAAGAAAATTGCTGATCCGTATCCAGGTTAAATTTGCCAAGACGATAAGCAGCAGCACAGGCTATTATAAATGCAGGCATCATCCATATAATGGAAACATCCAACCCGTTTTCTTCTCTTGCAAAACTAAATCTCAATAATTGAAAAATAATAACAGCAGGTGCTACGCCAAAACTTACCACATCACTTAATGAGTCTAATTGCTTTCCCAATTCGCTGGTAGCCTTTAATAACCGCGCTACGAATCCATCTAAAAAATCTATTAATGCAGCAATGATAATACAAATGGCAGCCCAGGTAAGCTTTTCAGGAATATTGAAACTGCTGTTGAACTGGTCATTTAGGTAAATAATTACGGAATTGGTTTGTAAAGCAAAAACAATTGCCATACAGCCAAAAAATAAATTGAGCAGGGTGAAAATATTTGGAATTGCTGACAGCCCCGAAGGAGGAGCTGAATCCTTTTCAATAGTTGTGTTTTGATTTATCATGAATTAAAGCTAATATTAAAAAATGATTTTAAAATTTCCGATCTGGCAGGATTTAAGAAGACTTCATCAAATTTTCTATTTCTTCAAAAGTAATCGGAATATTTTTCATTAAATCTTTATTGCCGTTTTTAGTGATCCAATAATTATTTTCAATGCGTACGCCCATTTGTTCTTCTTCAATATAAATTCCCGGTTCGATGGTAAAAACCATCCCTTCTTTTATGGGTTCCGTCTTAGTGCCCAGGTCATGCACGTCTATTCCCAGGTGGTGCGAAATACCATGATACAAATATTTCCTGTAAGCCCTGTTGGCCGGATCTTCATTTTTGATATCTGACTTCTTCAGTAAACCAATCTTTTGAAATATGATAGTGGCTTCATCCGCCACTTTTTCTGTATAATCATTAATGCTGATTCCCGGTTTTAAAATAGAAGCACAAAAATGATGGATATGAAGGCAGGCATTATAAACTGTTTTTTGCCTGCGCGAAAATTTTCCGTTCACAGGTATGGTCCTGGTAAGATCTGCTGCATAATTGCCATAATTGGCTCCAAAATCCATCAGGATTAATTCACCATTTTTACATTCCTGGTTATTACTTACATAATGTAAAGTCCGGGCTCTGTCGCCACTGGCTATGATGCTTCCGTAGGCTGGACCAGTAGCTCTTTGTGATAAAAATGAATGCCATATTTCTGCATCAATTTCATACTCCATTACACCTGGCTTTATAAATTTCAATAGTCTTCTGAAAGTATTATCAGTAATATCGACTGCTTTCTGTATGACTTCTACTTCCAGGGGCGTTTTTATTGCTCTTAATTCTTTTAAAATTTTAGCACTCCGCTTGTAATTATGCAGAGGGTATCGGTAACGCATATCCGCAGCATAACGGTAGTCTTTTACAGGTACCTGCGAGGCTTTTCTGTCATTTTCATTAGTGTTTAAATAGATAGTATCCGATAAATGAATCCATGATTGCAGAAAACCATCCAGTGCATCTAACCAAATAATCGTTTTCATCCCGGATATGCTTTCGGCTTCTTTACTGCGAAGCTGGTGCCCGTTCCATTTTTCTTTTAATTCATTGGGACGCACCATCACCAGCACTTCACGGTATTTGGGATCAGGGTTATCGGGATATAAAATTACCATAGAATCTTCCTGCTCAATTCCGCAAAGCCAATACAGGTCTGAGTTTTGAACAAATGGAAACAATGCGTCACCATTGGTCGGCATTTCGTCATTACTATTAAAAATAGCAATTGCGTTTTTATCCATTTTGGCAACAAAACGTTTTCGGTTCCGGATAAAAATTTCAGGATTTAATGGCAAATATTTCATCATTAGAAAATTTCAGTATTGCAAGATACATGAATAAAATATTTTCAAATTTTGAAATAGGCGAAAGTAATTCTATGCTTGCTGGCCGGGCTGTTTCTCTATTCTTTCTTAAAAAAAATTGGGAATGCCAAACTGATCTCCCAATTTAAATATGAGGTAATGCAGGAAAATAATTGAGAAATCTAAATAAACCGCAAATTAAAATAAGCCAAATAATTGCGCATCAATCTGGTTGATGATGATGCCAAGATCTTCTTCTTTTTCAGCAAACTTATTGGTATCGGCATCAATAATTAATAAAGGGCCTTCTTTGTACCCTGTGATCCATTTATTATAAAATTCATTGAGTTTTTTTAAATAGTCCAGGCGGATATTTTCTTCATATTCCCGTCCCCTTTTTTGAATTTGTGCTACCAGGGTAGGGACTGATGCATTGAGATAAATTAAAAGATCGGGTGGTTTTACCATTGTTTTCAGCGTCTCAAAAAAAGCATAATAATTGCTAAAATCTCTTTTGGTCATCAAACCCATATCATGAAGGTTGGGTGCAAAAATATTGGCATCTTCATAAATAGTCCTGTCCTGGATTACTGTTTCTGTGCCTCGCTGGATTTCTAAAAGTTGATTAAGCCGGTTGTTTAAAAAAAATATCTGGAGATTGAAACTCCATCGTGGCATGTCTTCATAAAAATCGTTGAGATATGGATTGTGGTCCGCATCTTCAAACTGGGGAATCCACTTGTAATGCTTGCTCAGTAACTCTGTAAGGGTAGTTTTGCCTGCGCCGATATTTCCTGCTATTGCTATGTGTTTTGGTTTTTTTGATTTAGCCATTTTCCTGATTTCAATTTTTTATTTGCACAATTCCATTTACAGCCTTCCAGACGGTAGGTCTTTAAAAGTAAATATAAAATCATTAATATAATTTAAGATTTCAATATTTTCAATAAAATAGTAGTGATGTTGTTTTGTTTTTTTATCTGGAAACTGGTTACATGCGAATTTCAATAACCTGGGGGAGCTCATTTTATATAAAATAATTAAGGTGCATGGCATTTCTTACCATTTTCATGGTAATTTCTGCATGCTCAGTAGCTTTTTCCGCACCGTGCTTCATTATTTTTTGCAAATAGGCTTCATCATCCAGTATCGCATTTACTTTATTCCGTATAGGAGAAATAAAACTGACCATGTCTTCTGCCAATTGTTTTTTCATGTCGCCATAACGTATAGAGCAATCGTTATATCTATCTTCAAAATGATTTAATGTTTCTTTAGTGCTTACTAATTTCATTAATAAAAACAAATTCTCAATATAATCAGGTTTTTTAGAATTATTTTCCACAGGACCACTATCAGTCTTTGCTTTCATCACCTTTTTCCTTATATCCGTATCTTCATCAGCAAGATACAAAGTGGCTAATTTATTTTCACTTTTGCTCATTTTGCCACCTCCGTCTAATGAAGGCACTTTCACCAGCTTATTATCAAAATTGTAAGCCACAGGTTCGGGAAACACTTCTCCATACCGGTGATTAAACCTGTTTACATAGGTCCTTGCTATTTCAAGATGTTGTTCCTGGTCTTTGCCAACAGGCACATATTTTGCCCTGTGAATAAGGATATCTGCTGCCATTAATACAGGATAGGTAAGTAATCCTGCATTGATATTATCGGGATGCAAACGGGCTTTGTCTTTGAAAGTAGCCGTTTTTTCCAATTCTCCTTTATAAGCAAGCATATTCAAATAGAGATATAACTCTCCTGTTTGATGCACATGGCTTTGGCAATACAAAGCTACTTTTTCCGGATCAAGTCCGCAGGCTATATTTTCTGCTAAAACTCTGTGCACATTGCCTTTTAGCTCTTTTGTGTCGGGATGAGTAGTTAAAGAATGCAAATCTGCCACCATAAAAAAACATTCAAAATCATCCTGCATTTTTACATAATTGCTGATAGCTCCAAAATAATTCCCGAGATGTAAAAAGCCGGTAGGTCTTATCCCGCTCATTACTATTTCTTTCTTCTTATTCATAAGGTGGCGAAGATAAAATAGTTTGGGAAAATGGTTAGAAAGTTTAGCTAAATCAGGAAATATCACCGTTTGAATTCAGGTAAGAGTCTAAAAAAATGATAAACGGGATAATGCTCACGTTCAATGATCCGCAAAAAAAGGATAAACCAACTATATTTGCCCAATGGAAGTAAATGACGCATTAATAGAAAAATTGGCTAATTTATCAAGACTCGAATTTGTTGAGGAAGAAAAGCAGGAAATTAAAAATGATCTTGAGAAGATGATTGGCTTTATTGATAAATTGAATGAACTGGATACTACCGGGGTAGAGCCCTTATTGCACATGAGTGAAAATGTAAATATTTTCAGAAAAGATGTGGTAAGTGGTTCAATCAGTACCGGCGAGGTTTTCAAAAATGCACCTTTGCATGATGATCATTTTTTTAAAGTGCCGAAGGTGATTAAAAAATAAAGAACAAAGGCGAAGCAGGTTTAATAAGTAATTAGTTTGCAATTATCCTGTTTTTGGAAGTCGGGTATCACATTTTGAATAGTACAGTTTTTCTTTTTTTAAATATGTAGGTCAATTATAAATATTAATAATGCTTCTACAACGGAGTTGCAGGGTAATAAATTTTAAAAATGGCTTCAATTATTCAGTTAGATAATATTCAGAAGAGTTACTTCATGGGCAAGCAGGAATTAAAAGTTCTCAAGGGAATTACGCTTGAAATTTTTAAAAATGAATACGTGGCATTAATGGGGCCAAGTGGAAGTGGCAAATCCACGCTCATGAATATGCTTGGTTGCCTTGATTCTCCTTCTGCCGGGAAATATATTCTTAACGGAAAGGATGTAAGTATTATGCCGGACGATGATCTGGCAGAAGTGCGTAATAAAGAAATTGGTTTTGTATTTCAGCAGTTTAATTTATTACCCAGACTTACTGCATTAGAGAATGTTGCATTGCCGTTAATCTATAATGGAACTTCCAAAAAAATCAGAACAGAACTGGCAAATGAAATGCTCAACAAGGTTGGCTTAGCAGATAGAAGCCATCACAAACCTAATGAATTATCCGGGGGGCAAAACCAACGTGTAGCCATAGCAAGGGCTTTAGTAAATAATCCTTCTATCATTCTGGCAGATGAGCCTACCGGAAACCTTGATTCCAAAACTTCTGTTGAAATCATGAATATTTTTGACAAGATACAGTCTGATGGAAATACTGTTATTTTAGTAACTCATGAAGAAGATATTGCCCATTATGCACACCGCATTATTCGCTTACGGGATGGATTAGTAGAAAGTGATGAAACTAAAGAGAAAGAAAATATAATAGTTTTATAATCTTTTGCGGCTGTATTTGTAAGCCATTACAGAAATTGTTGGTCAGTTTAATACCTTTCCTGAGAATGAAAATCTTATCAAAGTATTTTCATGGATATCCTTGCTACATCATATAATTCAAAATGTTTTTGGCAGAGACTTTCTCCTTCAATAATTCCATTGTAATTTTATATTATTGAAGTAAATGTCACCGGCAATTATTTTTGATTTAAAAAAGGTATATCTATGGCAATGAAAATTTACACTAAAACCGGTGACAAAGGAAAAACCAGCCTTATTGGCGGCACCAAAGTTTTAAAAAGTGATCCCCGGATTGAAGCCTATGGCACAGTAGATGAACTCAATTCCTACATTGGCCTGGTTTCGGATTATTGCAATGAAGAACATGCCAAAAATATTTTAAAAGAAATCCAGGACAGGTTATTTACTATAGGATCCGAACTTGCCTGCGATCCAAAGAAAAGTACAAAATTATCTATTCCCGATTTGCATGAAAGTGATATACAGCTTTTGGAAAATGAGATGGACAGCATGGAGGAAGAATTGCCACCGATGAAAAATTTTATTTTGCCGGGTGGAATGCCTGCAGTTTCATTCATGCATGTAGCCAGGTGTGTATGCCGTCGCGCTGAAAGGTGTAGTGTAAACTTACAGGAACATGGTGATGCATTGGATCCTTTGATTATTAAATATCTTAACCGGCTTAGCGATTATTTATTTATACTTTCAAGATATACCGGAATGAAAAATAAGGCTCCGGAGATAGTTTGGAAGCCTCGATTTTAGCACTAAATAAAGCTGAATCATTGAGGGTATCATTATTCTTTAAAATCAATATTAAAATGATTGCCAATGCGCAGTTTTAATATCTACATTTTTTTTACTTTTTTTGTTTTAACAGGCTATGCTTCTTTTTCTCAAACCAATGAGCAATTAGCGCTTCATAAAATTGATGAGCAAAATGGATTAAGTGACAATAATGTACAATGCGTTTATAAAGACATAAACAATTTTGTATGGATCGGTACTGCTTCCGGGCTTAATTTAATGGACGGATCGGATATTACTGTTTTTAAACATGAAGCTACGGATAGTAATTCTATCAGCAGTAATGATATTACCGCTATAACCGGCAATTACGAAGGATTAATATGGATAGGAACGCAACACGGATTAAATTTAATGAATCCATTTACAAGGGAATTTATAAGGTATCCTCTGACAGGAAACAGCGACATTAAATATGATCATATTGGCTCACTTGCCATTGATAAAAATGACAATCTTTTTATAGGCACACCTGATGGATTATTTCGTTTTGACCCGGAATTAAAAAAGATTGTTGCAATAAAATTTCCGGGTAATAAAAAAGAGCAATTTAAAAATAACAGCATTGCAGGATTGATTACTGATCAATCGGGTGTTTTGTGGATAATCAATTATAATGGTTTATGGAGTTATCATAAGAATACCAATTCATTTATTCATGAAATCAGCAGTAAAAATGATTCATTATTTACTCCGTTTTTTACGTATCTTATGAAAGATCATTCTGGTATGCTATGGATTGGTACGTGGGATAAAGGCCTGAAAGAATTTAATACGCTTACGAAAACTGTAAAAACTTATTCTATCGGCAATCATTACAATATAATAGCCATAGCGGAAGTAAAAAAACCTGATGGGAAATATATTTTATGGTTAAATGGAAATTCCATTGCTTTTGATCCCTCAGAAAATAAAAATATTAAATTTTCGATCCCTCTTAATATTTCAACATCTCTCAAAATTGATAATTTATATTCATCGAAAGATAATTGGCTTTGGATAGGTACTCATAAAGGACTTTATTTTTATAATCCTGCAAAAGCTTTTTTCAGACAACATACTTTTTCCAAATTAATTACCAATCAGGATGTTTCACTTTTAGAATGGAACAATAAGATATTAGTTTCAGGAAGCGGTAAAAATTTTCTGAAAGCGTATAATGATCAATTTCTTGAAACAGATGACTATGGTAAAGGAATCACTTCGGATGATGTTTCCTGCTTATCGCTTAAATATGCTGATACGAATAAGGTAATAGCCGGCACTTCTAAAGGCATTGCCAATATCAATCTGAACACCCACCATCTTCAATTGAATCATCTTGATTTTTTGACAAAAAAATATGCTTCAGGTAATTTTATTACTAACCTGGTAAAAGATAAAAATAAATACTGGTGGGTGTTTCCCTGGCGGCAGGGGATTTGGACTGCTGATTCATCGTTTAATAACTTTCACCAGGTATTTAATAATTTTCTTACCAATAGTGGCATCCCAAAATCTTTGGTTATTGCTAATGCCGTTGAAGACAATATTGGCAATATGTGGTTTGCCGATCTTGATGAAGGAATTATTTTTTATAACAGGCAGAAGAATAAATTTTCCAAGCCATTTATAAAAGAATTAGGCATAAAATATCTTGCCTCACAAATTTTATATTATAAAAATAATTGTTACTCATTTTCCGAAACTAATATTTTTAAATGGAACCCGGATAGCGTTAATCTTCAAATAATTGAACCGTCCCCCCAAATGGACAGAGCAATTGTTTCAATTGCTATAGATAGTATCGGGCATTTATGGATGGCTACCCGAAAAGGCTTATTTGTTTATAATCTTAAAACAAAAATGTATGAACATTTTACCTCTGCCGACGGCCTGGTAAGCAATGATATGGACGGTACACTTTGTTGTCTCAAAAATGGTACAATGATTTTTGGGAGCCCTGGTTATCTTACTTCCTTTCAGCCGGCAACTTTGCTGGCTTCAATAAAAGACATACCTGATTTAATGTTATCAGAAGTAGTTGCAGACAACAAACCTGTTATTTTTGATACCGCCAACGAAATGAATTTTGGGCATACTGTAAATAATTTTATTTTTAAATGGGCTGTTACCGATTATAATAATCCTCTTAAAAATCATTACTATTATCAATTAAAAGGGATTGACAAAGAATGGCACTATGCTGGTACTCATGGCGATGTGGAATTTGCCAATTTATCTCCGGGTGATTATACACTGCTTTTAAAAGGGGAAAATGCAAATGAAGTCAATGCAAAAAAAATAATTACACTACATTTTGCAATTCTGTTCCCGTTCTGGCGTACCTGGTGGTTCTTCTCATTATTGTTTATGGGGCTTCTTGCTTTTTTTTATATCTTATATAGGTATCGGCTTAGTCAAATCTTGAAAATAGAAAAACTAAGAAACAGAATTTCTCTTGACCTGCATGATGATATTGGTTCTACCTTAAGCTCAATTTCAATTTTAAGTGAAATGGCGATCCGTCAAAAAAAAGAATCACAAACAATAGAAATGCTTGGTGTAATAAAGGAAAATTCAATTTCATTGATGGAAAGGATGGATGATATAGTGTGGAGCATTAACCCACATAATGATTCTCTGGAAAGCCTTTTTTTGAGAATAAAAAGTTTTGCTGCAAAATTATTTGAGGCTAAAGAAATCAATTATACAATTCATATAAATGAAAATTTAAAACACATTTTGCTTCCAATGGAATACAGGCAACATATCTACCTCATAATGAAAGAAGCTATTAATAACCTGGTAAAATATTCCGGGTGTACAGAAGCTGAGATTGATGTGAGACTATATTCTTCTCAATTAAAGGTTTTGATAAAAGATAATGGCAAAGGGTTCAATGTTGGCAACTATGATACCGGAAACGGCCTAGGCAGTATGAAGAAAAGGGCGGAGGAAATGAATGCAACTTTAGATATCTTATCGGAAGCAGATAAGGGAACTGCCATTGTGCTTTCAGTAAAAATCAAATAAATATATGATAGCAATATTCTTTCCTATTGATCAAATTTGCATTAATGATTAAAATTGCTATTGTTGAAGATAATAATGCATTGCGCCAATCACTTTGTGCCCTGCTCAATCAAACAGAAGGCATGCAATGCGTAGTATCGCTCAATAATTTACTGAATGTAGTAAGTGAATTGAACCGGTTAAAACCTGACGTAGTTCTAATGGACATAGGCCTCCCGAATATTTCAGGGATAGAAGGAGTAAGAACTGTGAAAGAAAATTTCAACACTATCGAAGTACTGATGTTTACAGTATTTGAAGACGATGACAAAATTTTTGAAGCACTAAAAGCAGGAGCATCAGGGTATATATTAAAAAAATCCCCGCCTGAAGAAATAATTGAAGCAGTTCGTTCAATATATTATGGAGGTTCCCCGATGAGTGCCAGTATTGCAAGAAAAGTAATTTCATCTTTTCAAAATGATTATCAAAATCAAAAAGAAGATTTTCTGCTTACCACAAGGGAAAATGAAATTTTACATTCATTAATAGATGGCCTCAGTTATAAAAAAATAGCCGATAAATATTTTATAAGCATCAGTACTGTGCGTACACATATCAGACATGTTTATGAGAAACTGCATGTAAATACCAAAGCTCAGGCGGTTGCTAAAATTTTAAAGAAATAATTATTTTACGTTGGATGGGAAGTATTCATTTTAAACTCAAAATTCAATTATAAACCCTATGGAAGGTGTGGGAGTAGCACTATCATTATTTAATAAAACGGGGATTGCATTACTTCCATCAGGTTTAATTGCGTGCCCGTCGGTTGTAACAAAGGCTGTGTTATCCGCATTTCTTTTAAAAGTATAACTGGGTACAGCCTGGTTGCTGGCTAAATACCAATTAATAATATCAAGGAATAAATCAATAGAGATTTTTCTGCCATTCCATTTCTTATCAATCCTGAGATCACTGGAATTAAATCCTTTGAGACGGAGTGTATTCAATTTTGAATAATCTAATACGCCTTTGCCCTGTGATAAATAATTTAATCTTGATTCATTTAAATCGTAAGGCGTATAAGGCGCACCGCCCTGGTAGCGAAACTTTAACCCCAATTCCCAATTACGGCGAAATTTGTAACCCCAGGTAATGCTTAGTAAATGCCGGTTATCCCAGCTGCTTGGAATTAGTACATTGTTAATACCACTGTATTCGCTGCGGTAAAAAGTATAAGATAAAATTCCAAAAAAACGATTGGTTAACTTTTTTTGTGCAAACAGCTCGATTCCATATGCCCTACCTTTTCCATTGGTAACAACCGCCTCATTGCCTAATACATTAAAATCGCTTCCTAAATTAGATAATGAAATCCCATTCCGAATTGAAACAGGTACATTAGAATATTCCTTATAAAAAGATTCCAAAGTAAATCTCAAGCCTTCATTGGGTAAATATTCCAGACCAGTTACAAAATGATCGCTCCGGAGGTATTTACTACTTTTGTTTACAAGTGTTCCATTATTATCGGCAAAACCTAAAATAGTATAAGGCGCTATTTTGTAGTAGCGGCCCACAGATGCATTCAATGTCCATTTATCCGCTAAAACATAACTGAAAGATATACGGGGAGATAAAGTTTGCAATCCATTTAAACCCTGTGAGGTAAATGTATTTATGTCTGAACGTAATCCGGCACTTACTCCCAGCTTGTTGTCAAAAAATCTTTTACCCAATTGAGCAAAAGCTCCAAAACGCCAGAAGTTTTTTAACGGGCTGGTAAAATTGATTGTTATGGCAGGCTGCACAATATTATCGCTGCTATCTTTTAATTCCTTACGAATAACATTGAATGTATTGTTGCTATACTCTTCCAGTTGAGCCATTATTCCAAAGGCAATTTTCCAACCATTCTTGTTTTTATTAAAATCCAGTCGGAACTTATTTTCTGTTTCTCTTGATTGATAAGAAAGCATAAGCTGTTCTGGTAATTTCAATCTATTATCTTCATACTGCTGTATATTATTATTAAAAGCATTACGACTTAAAGCCAAATTCATAAATCCATTTTTTAACAAGCGTTTTAAAGTTATACCCCCGGTATAATTCCATTGATTGATGAAAGGATTAGAATTGAGTACATAAAGCTTTTCGGGCGTGGCATTTTTTATAGAAGCAAACCGGAATTTATCAATAGCTCCCAAACCTATAAAAGAGAGGGTTGTTTTGGAATTCAATTTGCTGGTGATTTTAGTTTGAAAATCCCAATAGTTGGGTCGTATCGGTATATCAAGTGCAGAAAATAATAGTCCGAGGTAGGAACGCCTCGCGGAAGCTAAAAAGGTTGTTTTTTTATTTTTTGACAATGGCCCTTCAAGAGTGGCAGCGAGATCAGTGGCACTCGCCCTGATATTTCCCTGTATTTGATTCGGATTGCCAGTACGCTGTTTAAATTGAAATACCGAACTCAATACATTATCATATCGTGCATCAAATGCAGAAGAAGAGAGTTTAACATCTTCGATGAACGATACATTTAAAATACCTTGCGGTCCGCCACTGCTACCTTGTGTCTGAAAATGATTTAATACAGGAATTTCAATGCCATCTAAATAAAATACATTTTCATTGGGCGCTCCCCCACGGATGATAATATCATTTCTGAATCCACCACCTTGTGTTCCGCCACCAACTCCCGGAAGGGTTTGTATTACCTTACTTATATCAAAATTACCACCCGGATTACTCTCTATTTCTTCAGCAGTAAGACGCTGTACACTCAATGGAGTTTCGAGGGTAGCTGCCCTTGCGGTCCTTTTATTGATATTTACAACTATTTCTGACAAAGCAATTACACTTGGCTCTAATTCTACATTGATATTTTTTTCATTACCTGAAGTAATAACGATGTTGAAGAGAATCTTTTTAGTATAGCCGGATATCGTAAACTCAATATTATAAGTTTTTAAATCAAGCCCGGTAATCCTGAAAACACCATTTGAATCTGTGACACCTCCTTTATTACTTCCATTTAATGTGACGCTCACACTATTAATTGGTTTTTGAGTTGTTTTATCAACTACAGTTCCTGAAATCCTTCCATTATTTTGAGATTTTGCATTTATGTGGCATATCAAAATGATGATGACAAAAATGAAATCTTTTATTATTCGTCTAAAATCCATTCTTTGAATTTACAATTTTTTAGTGTCTTATCATCGCAAAATCGGGCATAAATTCTAAAATTAAAAAAGATAAATCAATCTATTTTAAGTAAAACATTACAAAAGAAATTTAATCAAACTTTTGGCTTTGTCGAATATTTTTCTCATGACCGATTTTGAATAGTAGTTCTCCAAAAAATCAAGAAATAAGAATAAATAAAATTCTTTCGGGAATTTCAGAAAAAATCATCCATTTATGCGATAGGATTTTTTTGCCAAAAATCATTTCTTTGATAATGGCATTAAGTAAGTTTTACTAAAAAAATATTTCATTATGAAAACTTCATTTCGCTTTCTCAAATGCATGATATTGGCAATTACTTTGACCTTTGTTTGTCAATACTCCCAGGCACAATTTCTGAAAAGATTAAAGAACAAAATAACCCAAACCGCCGCTGATCATGTGACTAACGATGCAGGTAACGCCACTGATAAAGCGATTGATAAAACTGAAGGCGCAGTAAAAGGCGGCGGAAATTCTTCAGATAATTCTTCTGGTTCTTCTAATTCTTCTTCAGATAATAGCGTTGCCTCTTCTGGCAACGCGGCAGCTCCACCTTCACTCAAATCTTATCAGAATTATGATTTTGTTCCAGGCGATACTGTTCTTTTTGCCGATGATTTTTCCACTGACCAGGAAGGAGAATTTCCTGCACATTGGAGCCTGATAAGTGGCCAGGGTACTGTTAATAAAAACGGAGATAAATACGTTTTTAATATTCTTAATGGGAATTATGCAAAAGTGAGACCCCGTATGAAAACAGCCAATTACCTTGGAGATGCCTTTACTATTGAATTTGATTTATTTCCAAAAAACGGTGCCGATTGCGGCAACGGAGCTAATGTTTTTTTTACCGATCCTGAAGATCCGGATGGCGGAAAATTTATTAATGTAGGTGGATATAAAACTGCAGCTTCCAGTTATTTCCCCCACGATCTGGAAGGAGTACAAGTAAAGCAGTCAGATGAAGACTTTTGGAACCACTGGCATCACATTGCCATTGCATACAAAAAACCCCAAATGAAAGTTTATATAGATCAAAATCGTGTATTGGTATTACCGGATATTGAGTTTCAGCCATTGGGTTTGGTATTTGGCGGTCTATCTGGCGAAAATAATTGTCCAATTTCCATTACGAATGTTCGTGTGGCTTCAGGGGGTCATATGAATATGATCGGTAAGAAGTTTACAGAATCAAAAATCATAACTCACGGAATCACTTTCGATGTTGATAAAACAGATATAAAACCTGAAAGTATGGGTACCCTGAATATGATTGTAGGAGTTATGAAAGATAATCCAAATCTTAAGTTTGAAATAGATGGCCACACTGATAATACGGGAGCTGCTGCTCATAATCTAACCTTATCACAGGAACGGGCAGACGCAGTAAAAGCACAATTAATAAAAATGGGAATAGATGGTTCAAGGCTTACAACAAAAGGCTTTGGTGATACAAAACCGATAAGCGATAATGATTCGCCCGAAGGAAAGGCCAATAATCGGAGAGTTGAGTTTGTGAAGATGTAAAATCAAAATAAGCTCAATTAATCTTTTAAAAAAATAATTAACCTGATGAAACATATCAGACAGGTAGTCTTCATTGCCGTATTGATATTATTTGATTTGAATTTACAGGCACAATCATTTGATAATACCGTTAATTCTACCAAAAAACATAAAGATAGTCTCTTCATCTGGTACGGGGAAAAACAAAAAGATGGAAAGTTCAGGACTGATAACGGCGCTACCATTTCTTTTAATCCTAAAACCGGAGAGATAAAACAGGGCTTCAGTTTTGGCGGGGGCGGTGGTGAATTTAAAAATGTTGTTAAGGAATTGAATAATACTGATAATGCAGAAAAGCAACTCGAAAAAGAGTACAAGGATGCAGGTAACGATATGAAAACCTACCCAATTGTACAAGAGGCAATAGAGCTTTATGAAAAGTTGAAAGAAGAAACAAAGGATGTTGTTTTGAAAGATATTGACTGGGGAAAAAATGATGAATTGATTGGAAAGAAACTTTTTGGCGAGGCGGGATTTGAAAATCGTTTATTAAATGACTATTGCCCAAAAACAAAGCCCATATATGACGACATAATGGAATATGCGAATAAAGTAAGAGGAAGGGACAAGACCGGCGATTTTGACCTACCGGTACCTCCATCTGTTGATTATTTTAATTGCTGGGGGTGTGACAAGAAAAAAAGGGATGACTATGATAGTGCAGTTAAACATTACGTTGATCATTATTTTATTGAAAGTGAAAATCAAATAAAAAATATTTTGGGTATAGCCCGGGAACTTGGGTTGGACTTTGGGTATGACTTATTTGGAAGAAGTAATGGCACTGTAAACTCTGAAGTTTTAGGAAGTAAAAGTCATCCTAATTCATGTTCATTTCTTTGGGAAGCACCCTTCCAGTTAAGGAAGGCATTATATACAATTATGGCTTATGAAGAAGACCGTAAGTGGGCGCTACTTCAAAAGTATAGAAAAGACGTAACTACAATTGTACCTGTTACACAGGTTTGTCTTGGTATAGAAAGAACCCGCCAATTATTAGGCTTTAACGAAGATGATCACTTGCTACCTGAACTTGAGCAAATGCAGTATAACCTGGTTGAAAAATGGGCCTCCCTTTTATTAGAAAAGAATGACTATTCAAAAATTGCAGACATCCCTTTCATTCTTGGTGTTATAAGAAATTATGAATTACTTGGTGGACCGGAGGAAGAAGTTGATGATTATGCTTTTAAGTTAATTAAATACAACCGCTTTAAAGTATCTATTGATTTTAGTTTCCGGTTGGGCCAAAAATTTATACAGGTATCCGATTACCATATTGAGGGATATTTAAATGCAGTTGTCAAAACTGAAAAAGAACAAATGGACTCCACTATACCTTGTTTGCGTTGGGTTCCTGCCGGTCATTCAACAGGCGATAAAAACATGTTCCTTCCCGTTAAGCTAACAAATATTAATTGGGAAGGTCCTGGGTATTCCTATATCGGCACGCACGATTTTTTCACAAGTATTGATATGCATATTCATTTGTATAATGTGGGGATACCCGATACGCTTTTTCTAAATTCTCAATTTAGGCCAGAACCGCTGAATGGGTATTTCTGGCAAACACCTGGCGGGCCTACATATGGTTGGCCGATTGGGCCTGCCGGAATGGGCGCCGCACTTTTCCAGGATGTTGAAGCAAATGGTTTGAAGATAGCTGCAGAAGCTGAATCCGGAGAACTGCAAAAAAAGATAGGCGATGTAACGGCTATGCAGACTCAGGCAAAAGAAATGGCGCAAAAATTACAGGCGTTGCAAAAGATTGGAGCCAGCCCGCAGGAAATGGCTGCCCAGTTAAACAAAGTCATGCAGCAGGGGAATAAGACGCGGCAACCAATGTCTAACGTAATGCCCGGAAATATGGTTCCTTTTACCATAAAGTTTGAGAATAATAATCAGGAACCGGTAAATGGGGCCCAAAATACATTTGACGCCAAAACCATGAACCCTGCCGAAGCGCCCATGATACAAAGAGCTATTATGACCGTTAGCATCCGGAACGAACCTTATAAAACTGAAAAGGATGCCGAAAACAAAAATTAATTCAAAATAATAAAGTATGAAGCCTGTCTTAGTTATAGCAATCCTGTTGGTTTTCTTTTGCATTCATTCATTTGCCCAGGGTTGCGAATTATCCCCAGCAGATTGCCCGGATAAAGCAAGCATTGAAAATTCTCAAAGCAGCACGGTAAGAACTGAAAACGGCCTCCTTCCACAGGAAATTGCTATGCAGGATAGTATGCGATCTCTTGTAAGTCAAATGCTGTTGAAGGCCGCTAAAGAACTAAATTGGCAAATGATGGAGCTGGATGAAGTAACTAATCTGGACCCTATGCAAAGTGCGGCCACACCTTATTCTGAACGTTCACCCAGGCAATATGGAATCGCTTTTCAGTTTATTGTCAATAAGGATTCACTTGAGGCATGGCAAAATTGGATACAGGATTTTAACAACCGTTATGAGAATGCAGGAACTCAATCATTCCAGGCCCAAAAAAATATTGAGAATAGCCCTGCTTATAAGCAAGCTTATGATTCCATGCAATATTACACAAAGGTTAGAACCGATTATATCACTGCTCATCCGGGCATTCATCCCTGGGAAGACAAACACGTACTTAATCTGCAAAAGAAACAAGATGCTTTTTTAACAAGAGTACAGGATATGCAAAATCATCCGGTATCATCAGGTAATAGTATAGATGACCTGGACAAGGAAAAAGAAGTAAAAACATTGCAATTCCGTAATAATACTTTGGTACAGGTCTTCTTTGAATTTAACCAGCACGTTGGCCTGATTAATGACGACGATGTAATTCCCGTAAGCAAGAATATTATAGTACCAGGTGCGGTCATAGCAAAAACGGTTCATCTTCCTAATCCTAATTTAAATTCAATAATGTGGCATTTTAATAGATCGAACAATATGAAAGTATTACTACTGGGTAATTGGATTTTAAAGCCGGTTGATCAAAATTATGAGGCTGCTTTCACCCAAAAAGGGCAGGCGGATGAACACACCCCTAAAAAAATTAAGAGTGATAAAGTGCAGACAATTGCAATACATGTAATGGGAAATTCAACCAATATGGATAAACTTATCCATCAGTTGGATTTAAACAAATTAAATGGAGTGATTGAAAAATAGAAACTGCCTTATTCGTCGCAGGCATCTGCACCAGGATAGTGTAGTTGTTTTTGATATCCATTCCCTTTATCGGATGAATTATCAGCATCCTGCTAATTTTTGTCTATATCGGCATTTTCGTATTAAGGATCATAGGCTTTATTGCGGCGATCAACGGCCAGGAAAACCCATGCCGGTAATAGGCCAAAAAGCGCAGGAATGGTTCCGGGGAATTAAGTGAAGGTTTAATATTAAGTGATTCACAGCATAGACCGGACAAAACAGGAAGCATTGGTTAAAGAATAAAAGCATTTAATGTGAACATTATGAAAAAAAGATTTCTCATTTTATCTATATCAATCTTGTTCATTTGTAACATGCCTTGCAAAGCGCAGCAAGATAGTACAGGCTTGTATTATGAACTTACTATTACCACTCATACCAATCAAATGGATGTGCACAATAATACAAAAATATACCTCGCTCCTTCAGGAGACATGCGCCAGGAAACACAAACAACTTTGCCAATGATGGGGAAAATAGATATGGTAACGATAACCACTAAAAATGATCCCTCGCATGCAATACTTATTAATGAGAAGACAAAAGTATATGCAATAATCAATGTGCCTCCCGATACAGTGAAAGAAGATATGGGAAACGCTTCTCTCATCAATGCAGGAAAAGAAACTTTAAATGGGTTTCCTTGTGCAGCGCTTGATATAATTGACAAAGGAGATACCACTAGGTTGTGGATTAGCGAGAATGTTCCGTGCAATAAAAAGTCCACCAATGTTTTAGCAAAAGTAATGGGGCTTGATCCAAATGGGGATTTCATAAAATTCATTAAGGAAAAAGGTTATAAAGGTAGCTGGGTGAAATTTGCTACGAACAGCAACAGTAAAAGCCCTGACGCTGTGGAAATGGTGATGGAACTTACCAAAGCAAAATATGCCGATGTCCCCGAATCATTAATGAAAGTACCGGCAGGCTATACCCAAACAAAAGGGGATCCTTTTGCCATGCACGTTCATAATGAAACAAAAATTAATGAGCAGTTTAAAGCAAAAGGGAAAATCGGGAAGTAGTGTGAGATTGATATTTTTCCATAACGGTCATTTCGGTTTCTACAGACAAAAAAAGAATCCCCAGACATGAAACGAATTTCATCTATGTCAAATAAAATAAAATATTTCATTACGCTACTTAGTTGCTTTTTTATAGTAAACAAAGCGGCGGCCCAGTCAAATAATATTTACTTAGATGGTGATAATTATATTACGCTGAACAATCCTGTGTTTTCATCCAGGTTAGATTGGAAGGACGCTTCAAAAGAGCGTATCACAATGAAATTGGGACAGTTCCCTATCAAAACTTATTGGTTCAGCCACAACGGAAAATCATATATTATTATCAATTTGACCAGCGATAAAAGCGATATTTATATAGAGCTTGGTGCCAATAAAAACACCTATCATTTCCCTGCTGATTATGCCTCCCTTGGGAAACAGGGTGCATATAATAATTTTGAGATGTATGTCGAAAACACATCAGGCATTCTGCAGATGCTCGATGCACCAAAAGGCACACATCTTTCTCTCAAAGTACTTCAGTTAGATTCGCTCCACGTAAAATTATTTTTTAGCGGAACTGTTGTTGCCTATTCCAATACCGATAAATCGCAGTTAGAATTAGGCGAACCATCAGCGCCAATGGCCATATCGGGGAAAATATCTTTAAGTAAAAAAAGCCCAGAACTTGAGCACTTGCCGGATAGCTATCCGGGTTGCGACAATACCATTTACAATGAAATGAGCCCCGACTGGAATTTAGGGCAATGGTACAGCGCTACCGAATGTGAAGAATCATTTTATAAAAAAGCATTTACAACCTTAAACAGGGCTTTAAACCCTGCCATAAAATATTTAAGCGCAAAAGGTTGGGACATGAGCGGCGTACCAAAATATAAACCCTTGGAACACAGATTGCGTAAGGATACTACACATTTCTTCCGTACTGACCCTGCCAGTGGTATTGATTACGACCTGGATGTAAATGCCAACCCAATGAAAGGTGAATATCACGATTTCATGCAAAAAATCCTGGAAGATGTTGACCTCTCTGTAAAAGGCGATACTGCCAAGACAAGAGAATTAAGCAGGCTGCAAAAAGAAGAACCGGGAAAGTTCAAACTGCATCTGCAAGCCATTTATAACCAACCGGTGCAAAGCAACTATACGCTCGATTTAAGCCACGCCCGGGTAAAGAAAATAAACGATAATCTGTTCCTGATAGAAAATGTACAAAACACCAGCAATTTTACTTTTCATGATGATGGCGGAACCTATTTATTTATTGGCAAATGGACTACCCCGGAATTTAAAGACGGCTATATTGTTTGTTCCCCGGTTTTTCAGCCAGGCGCAAAAAAACTGAGCATACAGGCGATGTACATAAGGCTTGGCTGCGGAAATGAATTAGCAGAAACATTATTAAAACATATTGATATGAATAATCTGCAACAAATACTGCACATTATTCCCTGATAAAAAAATAAAAATGAAAAACAAAAAATTTCTGTTCCTGACAATTATGTTATTCACTGCAACCCTTCAGCCATGTTTCGCCCAAAAAAAATCGAAGGGCCTACCGGCAGGCGGCCACGCGAAACTTATTGTAGAGAAAGCAGGTGAAAAAGCAGTAACTTATAATTTTCCCGATGCGCTTCCAGCAGGATATAATTGTATCGTACACAATGACGGGCCATCAATACCGGAAAGATATACCGAAATTATATTTATTTATACTTTTGATAATGGCAGTAAACAAACGGATGTCACGGTCAACCTACGCATAGAACCCAACGGTGTTGGCAGCTTTCCATTAGACCCGCCGATGCCCGATAAACCTGTTCCATCCGGCGATATAAATATTCAATTCAATAATACAGCCGGCCCTTCATTAATGCAGTCGCCTTCAGAAGGTACTGGTGGCTCTGTAACTATTGAAAACTTCCCGAAAGCTGTTGGCGGCAATATTACCGGAACTTTTAAGGCAAAACTTGTTGATGGAAAAGGTGCACTATATAATGTAAGCGGGGAATTTAATATCAAAAGGCTACAACGATAAAAATGCAAGAGGTATTATGTTAGGGCATAGTAAAGATGTAGTGAAGAAAATAAAAGACGGTTTTACTATAGATTATAATCAAACAAGGGACACCACTTACCGATTTCAAAGGAATGCATACTATCAAAACGATGGAACAATACCATGCGCAACTTATTCGTGTAAATAAAAAATAAAATATGCCCCCGAAGATTTTTAATCATAGCAAATAAATAAATAACGCAGATTTTTATTTTACGGGGTAAGAATTTTAAACATTTCATCATACTTGCTTTAAAAGAAAATCACCCGTTTATACGATTGATAATTGATCATGATGACTCGTACTTTGTACGTAAAAGACATTACATGCACAAAAATATAATTACCCGCGTTTTTTTGTTTCTTGCTGTAATATGGATGTGTACTGCGAATGTTTTTGCCCAGGAGCATGGCCCTAATTCGCCTTTCAGAAAAGCAACTGATGCGGAAAGAGAATTGCATGATACGGTTTATAAAATATTACAACAGGAAATAGTTACTAAAATCTGCGGCAATGATTGGACGATTACCAAAAGTCCGTTTCTAATCAGCAATCATCCGGACGAAATGATTGTTGTTAAAAATTATTACAAAGGATATAGTAATATTCCTGTTTTCACACGAGAAAACGAAACCTTCAAAATAAGCCTGAATAAACAAACGTCTTTATACCAAAAATATATTGACAGCATGAACATGCCGCCGGTAAATTATAATACCGTTACACGCATATCCAATGAGATGCAATTTGCAGACATTACTTTACTCCTCAACGAAAGCCACACAGATAAGCTAAAAGGAAAAACTTTGCAAAAAATTCCCGGCATACAACAAACATCCATGTATGAAGAAAAATTTGATAAAAGCGTTCCTTATTCAACTTTTACCGCTGAATTATATATTGGGGCATGGCCAAAACTTTCTCGGGAAAAAGGGCTTCAGTTCGGCTTAAAAAAATATACAGGCGGGCCGATAATTGAGAATATTAAAATTACTATTACCACTAAAAGCTATCAAAAATTAATGAAAGTCATTCACAAAATTGACTGGACGAAGCTGGAGGCGATAGTAAAAAAATAAATACACTTTGTGTTAGCATTATGAAAAAAACATTCATCATTTGTTTGTTCCTGGTTTCAGGGTTTTCCCTTTACGCCCAGGATTATCCGCAATGGCCTGCTGATAAACCAGAAACCGGGTTTATTAAAGAATCGCAAAGCAGGCAAATACGTTTAGGCAACCTCATTCTTCCACAGGAAGTAGATATGCAGGACAGGATGCGCACGCTCTTTACCGACATGATGAAAAACGCTTCCAAAAAACTTGGCTGGCCAATGGTAGAGCTGTCAGAATACACCAATGACAATACCATGCAAGGAGCGGGAACGCCTTATGCGCTTCGCTCGCCGCGGGGTATATTAATCACTTTTCAATTTATTGTGAATAACGATTCATTACAGGCATGGAAGAATTACCAGTCGGCATATAATAACCTATATCAAAATAAGATGCAAAGCGGCTATAATAATGTACAATCAATCATGCAAAGTCCATTGTACAAACAATACCGCGATTCAGCTAATTACTACATGAACTTATATACAAACTATGTCCAGGCACATCAAAGCGAAGGTGCGGCCTTATATACCACCGATAAGCATCCAAAATATTACCAACAAGAGGAAATGAAATTTCTCGACAAAGCTAATGCGCTAACCAACCAGGCAAATGACAAGGCTAAAGTTAAAGAAACGGAAGATGAAGAAAAATTGGAAACAATCCGTTTTAGAAATCATACAGTCGTGCAAGTTGTATTTCATGCAAATGCATACGAAGGTATTCCCTTTGCCCAAAGCAATTTCAGTACAGATATTAAAAGCAAATACGAGCCTTACCCTGAAGCCGGGGTCAAAATTTCAAATCTTTATACCGCAAAAATGGAAACAGTTGATAAATGGCAGCATTCCATTCTTATTTTATTGGGCAATTTTCTATCCAAAAAAAATCAATATGGTGATTATCAGGCAGGCTTTAATCTTAACGGACAGAACGACGAACATACACCAAAGAAAATAAAAAGTGATAAGGTACAAACCATAGCCGTGAACATTTACGGCGATAAAAATAATATTGAGAAAATGGCAAAGTTTATTGATGTGGATAAACTGAATAGCACGATAGTAAAATTTTAAAAATGGAATTATGAAAAAGTTGACAATAATTTTGGGATTGTTATTTTTTGTATGGCACGTTAATGCGCAAATGCCGGCGGACGCACAGAAGAAAATGGAGGAAGCACAAAAAAAGTTACAGCAATTAAAATCAAGCCCTCAATATAAGGAAGCCATGCAAAAAGCTCAACAGGCTATGCATCAGGTAAAAGCAGACACTACTATTCAAAAACAAATGAGTGATGCCAATGCCCAAATACAAGCATTGAAAAAAGATCATCCTGAAATAGGTGATGTAAAAATACCCGACCTCAACAACCTGAACGCAGGTATGCCGGATATAGATTCACTCAGCGCTTCTCTATCGCAACAAATGAACCATGCCCAAAACAAAATGGCGGCAATAGCGCAATTCAAAGAACAATTTAAACCTAAAGCCAATCCGTTACATCACGTTGAATCTTTAGCTACACTGAAAAAATCAAGCCTCCTTGCATTTGCACAAACCACATTAAACAATGTATCGCCTAAGTTAGACATGGTTATGAAAGACAAGCTTGACAAAGTAGCGAAAGATAGTACCCTTAATGTTGCCGGCACGGGTTTGTTTTATCTTTCACTCAACCTTTCGCCCGAAGAAGCATCTGCCTATTTAATTTGCAAAGGAATATTGCTGCATCCCACCGACCCTTACGCCGTCAATGCTTTGGGCGTTTATTACAGAGATAATAACGGCCTCGAAAGTGCTTTAAAACTTTTTTTATACGCTGATGCCTTACTGCCTGATTCACTTAAATCGCCTTACATATATGCCAACATTGGTTGGGCATCTTTTTATTATGGCGATTTTGGCTCAGGGCAAAAATATTTTGATAAATCGCTTGCGATAAGCAGCGCATTTCAACCTGCGTTGGAAGGCGAAGCCATGATTGCTTATGCCAAAGGCGATATTAAAGCATTGTTCCAATGTCTTGCCAAAGAATTATTGGCTAAGACAAAATATGCAGGCGGTGCAGGCGGCGGTAATAACAAAAAAGAAGATGGCGATGGACCTTCTGACTTTTTCACAGATATTGCTGCAACAGAATACATACAAAGCGTAAGAAACTTAGATGACCAGCCCGACCCGACACAAGACCACAGCTTTGACAATTTTGCTATGGAAGAACCGGATGATGGAGCAGCGGATGGTGAAGATGTAACCTATAAAGTAGAAGCCAAACCTATTTTTAATGTAACGCCAAAAACACTAGCGCAGGCAAAAGGCGATGCGGGAAGGTTTATGCAAAAAGCGTTTAAAATTATACAGCCAATGGCTAGAAATCTTACACAACAATTATCGGGCTTAACGCCGTTGGCATCTACTACCACAATGGATAATACCGGCAATATCACTATCTCTAAAAGTTACAGGAAATATGTTGATATTATTGCCGAAATACACCAGCTTTTTGAAAGACGGGTTTATTGGTTCAGAAAAAAATATAATAAAGAATATAAACCTTTTCCTTTGCGATCTAATACAGACATGCAGGATAAGATTAATTTATTTTTTAAAGCATTGGGAGAATGTGGTAAAGAATATGATTGCGGTAGTTTAGAAGGTGACGCCTTAATAAGATGTAATGCAGCGCTAGAAAAATGTAAAAAAGAAGCAGCATGCAAGTGGTATCCTGTTTTGTACGGAGAATGTAATTCGGATATAGAAACTGCTGGCAGAATATGGAATAAGTATTGGGACAATATTTTTAAAACCATTCAATGGTATATTGATGCTACCAACCCGCTCATCAGAAAAGTACACGATGCAGGATGGAATAATTATCTGAATAATGAAAGGACAACGTACATCAGGCAAACTGTCCTGAGTGCCTATAGCAGTTGGGCAGCAGAAGTGATTGCACTTCCTGAAGACCCTGTTGCGAATAAGCCAACACCTTCCTGCCCTGTAAAAATAGCTGGCGTAGCACCACCAGACCCTTTTTCAAAAAAACCGAAACATATCAAAGAATTTGAAGACCCTAATTGTAAGGATATGGATTTCCCCATCGGTATTGCAGGCTCAATTACTGAAAATTGTCATTATACCAAATTCACTATCGGACCTAAGATTGGCCCTATTCAGTTAGGCTTTACTTACACTACAAACAAGGATGCGCTCACGGGAAAAATTAAAGACAATATATACTCCAAAAACAATGATTTTGATCATGGTTATGGCGCCACAGCGGGCATAGCCTATAAATTCGATGACGTGGTAGAAGTTGACGCTTCAGCAGGTGGAACTGTAAACTACAATGATAAAGGGCAGGCCACCGGCTACACTGGAAGCGTAGAAGGAGGAGGAGCTATGGACTTCGGAATCGCCAAACTCGGCGGAAAAGCATCCCGTACTTATCAGTTTGACGGTGAGGGAAATATAACAGGCTATAGCAACAGCGTTACGGCAAGCGGAAGTATTGGCGGCAATGCTTCAATTGAAGGTTCGGGTGATGTAGCCACCGGCGGTACGGGCAACATAGATTATACCTCTACCAGCAATTATGATGCGAACGGTAATTATACCGGAGGAAGTAATGCGGCAACAGTTTCCATGCAACAAAGCGGCACCAGCAACGGAGGCAATGCGAATGCTGAAGTTTCAGGGCAGAATAACGTGTTTGGTGTACAATTCAATCAGGTAATACAAGTAGTAGCAGGAGCAAAACAAACGACTCCTTTTACGGCACAATAAAATGAATTTTTGAATGAAGGTTAAAAAGACATTTTCAAAAAGTGTAGTGGCCTCAATGTGGTTTTTGATAAACAAAAAATTATCAAGAGATATTTTTCCGGGTAGTTTGTGTCGCCGCAGGAGTAATTTGTGTGGGCATCGGGTACATTTTCTATAAATAATGATTCCAAAAAAGGAGCAGAAGTAGATGTTGTTATCAATGATAGCAAACTTAAAATGCGGATATCAGATAACGGAGTTGGGTTTAATATTCTTAGAGTTAGGGGATGACATTGACCTGGCAAATATAAAAAGACGGGTGGAGTTATTTTCGGGCAAATTTGAAATAAAACCCATTTCAAACAATAGTTATGAAATTCTTATCGAAATTGCTTTTACAATCTTTCCATTAATTGAACAAACCGTTTTATTTATTTCAATAAATAAGAATGAAGGGTTACCAATCTTATTTAAAATATACCAATCAGCCGTAAGTGACTTGTAAATTGGTCATGTTAATCATTTATTTTTCTGTTCTTTTTCAGCTGTTGTAATAACGCTTTCATGTCTTTAGGCAGTTCGGCTTCAATTGTATGTTTTGTATGATGCAGGTCTGTAAAACTTAGTTTATGAGAATGCAAGCCCAATCTTTTAATTATCGGTCTTTCATCATCATCATGCTGGCTAAGTTTATACTTTTTTTTGAATGAAGAGAGAAGCACAGGCTTACTGTCACCATAAACGGCGTCACAAATAATAGGATGCCCAACAAATTTTGTATGAACTCTTATCTGGTGTGTTCTGCCACTATGAATATCAAACTGCACTAAAGAATAAATCCCATAATCTTCTATCATTTCATAATCAGTTAAAGAGGGTTTCCCTTTTTTGTTTACTGCCATCTCTCCTTTGCGAAAAGGATGTTCTGCGATTGGCTCATTAACAGAGCCTTTTTTAGCCGGCATACTCCCCCTGACAATTCCGAGATATTTTTTTTCAATATTCCTTTGCTCAAATAATTTTGAGAGAAATTTATGCGAGATTTCGTTTTTGGCAAACAAAATTAATCCACTCGTATCCCGATCCAGGCGATGAACAATAAATATTTTACCATATTTCTGGGTTAATATTTTGTATAATGATAACTGTGTTTCATCGTGCCGGTCAGGTATGGTAAACATTCCAGGTTCTTTATTAACCGCCACAAAATCATCGTTTTCAAAAATGATCAATAATCCTTTCACTATTATATTTTTAAAATTCGAGGTTTGATTTTTTAGTATTAATACCAGATCCGCTTATATTTTTTTGCTTGTTCATATATTTTAGCAAACGAACTTCTTTTTCGCTGAGGTATCTCCATTTCCCACGTTCTACATTTTTTTTTGGTGAGATTAGCATACATTACCCTGTCCAAACCTTTTACATCGTATCCTAAATGCTCGAAAATTCTTCGAACAATCCTGTTACGGCCACTGTGTAATTCTATTCCAATTACAGATTTGTCTTTTGAATCTGCATATGCCAGTGCATCTGCAAATATTTCTCCGTCTTCCAATTTTAATCCACTTAATATTTTTTCAAAATCTGCTTTTGTTAATGGTTTATCTAATTTGGCTTCGTATACTTTTTTTATATTAAAACTTGGATGAGTGAGTTCCTGGGTCAAATCACCATCGTTGGTGAGCAGTAATACACCTGATGTATTTCTGTCTAATCGGCCTACGGGGTAAATCCTTTGGTCAGTAGCGTTTTTAGTGAGTTGTAAAACTGTTTTTCTATTTTGTGGGTCATCAGTAGTGGTAATGTAATCTTTGGGTTTATTCAGTAAGATGTACACAAGGTTTTTAGTAACGTACAATTTCTTTCCATTGTAAACCACATCGTCTTTCTCATTTACTTTAAATGCGGGTTGAGTAATCAATTTTTTATTTACCGTAACTTTTCCATCAATTATAAGGGTTACCGCATCTCTCCTGGAAGTAACGCCACAGTGGGCTAAAAATTTATTTAAGGGCATTTCACCCGCAGCAGATTTTTTCTGTTCCAAAGGTTTTGCTGCAGAAATTGACTTTTCGCCGGCACTTTTTTTATTCTGAGGATATTTCTGTCTTTTATCATTCTTTTTTACAGGTTCAGGTTTACTTTCAAAACCTTTGAATCGGGCAGCCCGCTTTTCTTCAAAGTGTTTTTCTATATCAGCGGCTTTTTGTTTTTTCGCTTTCTTTTTATCCTGTTTATATTTTTCTTTTACTGCAGCGTTATTTTTTGGATTGATAAATTTTTGGAAAGGTTGTTGGCTCATGTGGATTGATTTGCTGTTTTTTCAACAGTAGGTGAGTGGCAAAGGTAATTTTTTTGGACTAAGAATCGATAAAGATGAATTAACAAATGCAATGTAAAAAATCTGATAGCTTTTGGAAAAGGGTTTTACCCGAAGCATGGCTTGTATTTTGAGTAAAAATTATCTATTTTTCTGGAATCATTTATCAAAAAAAATATAAAATGAATACAGAAATCATTGCACATGTTAACTGGCTTGCTGTATTGGTAGCCGGTTTGGCTTATTTTATATTAAGAGCATTATGGTACTCTGCCCTGTTTGGAAAAAAATGGCAAAGTTATAATAGTTCCTTAATGGCAGATCCGGATGCAAAAAAAGGTGCTGCCGAAATAATGGTTCTGTCGCTTATATTAATGCTTGGTTGCTCGTCGGGGCTTGCTTTGATTATTACAAGGTTGGATGTTTCGGGCTGGTTATCGGGATTAGAAATTGGGCTGATTACAGGAATTTGTTGTTCTGCTACAGCTATTCACATCTCTTATATCTATGAAAAAAGACCATTGGGCTTACATTTAATCAACGGTCTTTATAACGTAGCTGGAAATATTATTGCCGCTATAATTATTAGCTGTTGGAGATAGACAAGTATCTACATTATACTTTATTCAATAATCTTTGTGACTTTCAATACATTAGTTGGGAGATGCAATGGCACCGGTGTGCTTCCAGTGTTTACCACTACATCACCGTTTTTAAGAAAACCGCGCTCTCTTAAAATTCCTATCTGGTCATGGAAAATATCATCAAGACTTTCTTCTTCGTCATAAAAAATAGCACGTACGCCCCAACTTAAACTAAGTTGATTGATAAGGCTTCGCTCTTTACTAAAAATGTAAAGTAAAGATTTGGGCCGGTAACTGCTAAGCATAAAACCGGTATAACCGCTTTGGGTCATCCCTATTAGCGCATCTGCTTTTACATCCTGGGCAAGCTTGCAGGCGCTGTAACAGATAGCATCACTTAAAAATGAAGGGGAATGGGGTTGTGGTGCAAGAATATCCTCTCGGTTATAATCGTAAGCTGTTTTTTCTATTTCTAAAATAATTTTGCTCATGGTTTGAATAACCAGGGTAGGATAGTTGCCGGTGGCAGTTTCGCCGCTAAGCATTAAAGCATCCGCTCCTTCCAATACGGCATTGGCAACATCTGTTATTTCACTTCGGTTAGGCTTTACCCGGTCTATCATGCTTTCCATCATTTGTGTAGCCACAATTACAGGTTTAGCACGGTGCATACATTTTCGGATAATTTCTTTTTGTATAAGGGGTACTTTTTCTATGGGTAGTTCTACACCAAGATCACCACGGGCAATCATAATGCCATCACTTTCAATAATAATATCCCGGATATTAGTAACGGCTTCAGGTTTTTCAATCTTGGCAATTACTTTTGATTTACTGTTTCTTGCCTTTAAAATATTTTTTAAACCGATAATGTCTTTTACTTCGCGAACGAATGAAAGTGCTATCCATTCTACATTTTGTCCGATAATAAAATCCAGGTCATTAAGGTCTTTTTCTGTAAGAGCAGGTAACGAAATTTTAGTATCAGGAAGATTAAGCCCTTTTTTAGAAGACAGGATTCCGCCCATAACTACTTCAACTTCTACATTATTATTGGGAAGTATTTTTGTTACTTTTACTTCAAGTTTACCATCATCAATCATGATAATATTGCCGGGAACTACATCATTATGTAGGTTGGGATAGCTTACATAAATTTCTTTTTTGGTACCAATGCATTTAGTATTAGTAAACGTCAATTTATCACCAGCGTTTATCTCAAGGGCATTATTTTCTATTTCACCTACTCTTAATTTCGGTCCCTGTAAATCTGCAAGTATTGCAACATTGAAGGGAAGATTGGCATTGATTTCCCGGATAATTCCGATTATTCTGGCTTTATCTTCCTGGCTGCCATGTGAAAAATTGAGGCGAAAAACATTCACTCCGGCATTTACTAATTCTACCATTGAATCGTAATTATCGCAAGCCGGTCCTACAGTTGCTACAATTTTTGTTCTTTTAATAGAATGATCCAAACTGGCTTTCTTATCCACGTCTTTGTTCACGTATTTGCTAATATTTTTCGACATTTATTTGTTTTTAATGCCTCAGCATAATCTTTTCTTCAAAAAATTGGAAATCGCTGAAGCCATGATTTAGGATTTAAGGTGGTCAATTGAGAATTCCAAGTAAATATCAGTACTCACTATTCACGCACTGCAAATTACATTTTGATTTCTTTTTTCGTGAATTATATTTAGCAACCATTTTAGCTGGACAAAATTCTTACAATTTTCATCCATTCTTCATTTATTTTCTGTTTCTTTTTTACTGCCAGATCAAGGGGCGTGTAATGCGTTTTATTGTTTATAATACCAACAAAAACATTAAACCTGTTTTCAAGTAAACATTCTACTGCTGCATAACCCATCCGGCTGGCAATTAATCTGTCAAAGCAGGTAGGGGAACCACCTCGTTGTATGTGGCCAAGTATACAAACTCTTACTTCCTGGTCAGGAATTCTTTCTGTAATAATTTTTGATAATTCAGTAGCACCAAATTCTTCGCCTTCGGCAACTACAATAATATTCACTAATTTTTTACGGCCATGTTTTTCTAACAAGGTTTTAATGACATTCTCAATGTCTGTTTTTCTTTCAGGGATCAAAATATTTTCTGCACCGGTAGCTATACCGCTGTGAAGTGCAATATAACCTGAATCGCGACCCATAACTTCAATGATAAAAAGACGGTCGTGAGCATCTGCAGTATCTCTTACCTTATCTATGGCCTCCACTGCGGTGTTCACCGCGGTGTCGAAACCTATCGTAAAATCAGTGCCTGCAATATCTTTATCTATGGTGCCAGGCAAGCCAATACAGGGAATGTCATGCTCCTGGCTAAAGATGTTGGCTCCACGAAAAGATCCGTCGCCACCAATAATTACCAGTCCGTTAATCCCATGTTTTTTGAGATTATCATAAGCAATTTTTCTACCTTCAGAAGTAAAAAACTCCTTGCATCTGGCAGTTTTTAAGACAGTACCTCCTCTTTGAATAATATTAGCAACGCTTTGACTTTCCATTTTAAAAATGTCACCATCTATCATTCCTGAGTATCCTCTCATTATCCCATATACTTCAAGGCCTTTGTAAATTCCGGTACGAACCACTGCTCTTATAGCAGCATTCATCCCTGGCGCATCCCCGCCTGAAGTAAGTACGCCGATTTTTGTTACTTTTCTATTCAAAATTCTTTAAAATTATCTTTTAATAATACCATTGTTTAATAAAATGCGGCAAAATTACACAATTTGGA
This sequence comes from Bacteroidota bacterium, assembly GCA_030706605.1. Taxonomy (GTDB): domain Bacteria; phylum Bacteroidota; class Bacteroidia; order Chitinophagales; family Chitinophagaceae; genus Ginsengibacter. The sequence goes on along the minus strand of JAUZOE010000001.1, from coordinate 240,689 downwards.
TTTAGTATTTTCATTATCTTCATATTAATATTATTAGATATGATTTTAAATAATGCTTTTCAGAATAAAATACTAAGCGGATATTTCTTATGATTTGCGCAATTCAATTTCGCAGCTGATACTCACTGTATCACCTATCGAAATCCCACTATTGCCTAGTATGTCATTCCAGTTTAATTCCCATTCTTTAAGATTGATTTTTCCATTAACGCTAAAATCAGCCTTTTCGGCTCCCCACGGATCTGTAATTACTCCTCCAAATTCCACATCTAATTTAATTTTTTTAGTAATGCCTTTTATCGCCAAATTTCCCCATAATTCATAGCTGCCATCACCATCTACTTTTTCGATCGTGTTGGTGGTAAAAGTAATTTCTTTATGATGTTCTATGTCAAAGAAATCAGCACTCTTTAATTGATCATCACGTCTCCCATCTTTAGTATCAAGTGAATCCGTGTTGATCCAGAAATCAGCTTCTATAGTCATAAAATCATCTCCGGTTGTATAGATGCTGGCGTTGTATTCTGTAAAAACTCCTTTTACATCTACAATCATTAGGTGCTTTACCTTAAAAGCTATTTCAGAATGTGATGGATCTATGATCCATTTGGTTTTAGTTGCCATTTCTATTTGATTTTAATTGTAAATAATTGGTTTGTTTTCAGGTAAATATTTTTTAATTTATCTGAAAACATAAAAAAATAAAAATTAATACACTAGTCAATATCATTTAGTAAAAAATATGGATATCCTGTAAAAATCAAATATATATCATAAATCACTTTCGCCGAACTCGGTTTACAGTTTAGAAAAGCTAGTTACTCTAAAAAAGCTAGAATTTAATTTTAAATTATGGCCAATAAAAGTTGATATTTTTTTAATTCTTTCAGTCCATTCAAAGTGTATTAATTATCACAGAAAAATGAAGAGATAAAATGTAAAGAAATAAATATTGAATATTGCTCCCAATATTTCTCCGGTATTTTTCCTTATAACCTCTTTATCTTTCGCGCTTTAAAAATAGGTCTTCCTTATTATTTTTATATTTTTAATGTATTAAAAGTTACTAAATATGCCTCATCCTCTTTTTCGTAAAAAAAGTATTTCTGCGATTTTGGCCGATGCCACGGAAGGGCTTTCAGATGCTACGCATTCCGCTTCAGGATTGAATAAGGTTTTGAAGGTTCGCGATCTTACTGCTATGGGGATAGCGGCTGTGGTGGGGGCAGGTATATTTTCTACTATTGGCAATGCCTCGTATCAGGGAGGGCCGGGAGTTTCTCTTTTATTTATTCTTACTGCGGTATGTTGTGGCTTTTCTGCTCTATGTTATGCCGAATTTGCTTCGCGGATTCCTGTTAGTGGTAGCGCCTATACTTATGCTTATGCTTCTTTCGGAGAATTAATTGCTTGGATTATTGGGTGGGACCTGTTGATGGAATATGCAATTGGTAATATTGCCGTGGCTATTTCATGGAGCCAGTATTTTGTCAATCTCCTGGAAGGATTGCATATTCATGTACCCGCTTTTTTAACTACAGATTATTTAAGTGCTTCCCGTGGGTTTAAGGAAGCAACTGCTGAATTGGCAAAAGGGACTTCGGTTGCCGATCTTTCACAAACAGCAAAGTCGGGTTACGAAGCATGGATCAATGCGCCTCATATCGGGAACTTTAAATTGATAGCAGATATTCCTGCGTTAACGATTGTTTTTTTAATTACCTGGCTGGTCTATACCGGTATTAAAGAAACAAGAAAAGCTACCAACCTGATGGTTGCCTTAAAAATAGTGGTACTGATATCAGTAATTGCTATTGGTTGTTTTTATGTGGCGCCTGCTAACTGGAGTCCTTTTTTACCCAATGGTTTTGGTGGAATGATGAAAGGTGTTTCGGCGGTATTTTTTGCTTACATTGGTTTTGATGCTATATCTACCACCGCTGAAGAATGCGAAAATCCACAAAGAGATTTGCCCCGGGGCATGATTTATTCCCTGGTAATCTGCACCGTACTATATATACTTATCGCACTGGTACTGACGGGTATGGTTTCTTATAAAGAATTACAGGTAGGCGATCCATTGGCGTTTGTTTTTAAACGTGTGGGATTGGATAAAATCAGCTATATTATTTCCTTTAGCGCAGTGATTGCCACAGCAAGTGTCCTGCTTGTTTTCCAGATGGGGCAGCCAAGAATATGGATGAGCATGAGCCGTGATGGTTTGTTGCCAAAGGCTTTCAGCCGGATACATCCTAAATATAAAACACCTTCTTTTGCCACTATAGTTACCGGTCTTTTTGTAGCCATTCCAGCACTTTTTTTAAATTTGACAGAGGTTACTGACCTCACCAGTATTGGCACCCTATTTGCGTTTGTGCTTGTATGTGGAGGTGTACTTTTATTGCCAAAAAGAGAAGTTGGGGAAGCGAAACCTAAATTCCAAATTCCCTATATCAGTTCCCGGTTTATTGTGCCCTTACTTTTTATTTTTGGTATAATTACCTTCTGGCATAATTTTCTGGGCTTGTTTGATTTTGCCGCCGGCTGGCAAGTTTTTCGTGATAAATTGCCTTTCTTTTTATTCGTGATTCTTTCCATAGGATTAGCCATAGCATCCTTTGTGAAAAAGCTTTCTTTAATACCTGTACTGGGGTTGGCAAGTTGTTTTTACTTAATGACAGAATTGGGCTACACCAACTGGATGAGGTTTTTGATCTGGTTGATTATCGGGCTTGTAATTTATTTTTTATATAGCAGGCATCATAGCAAACTGAGGAAGGAGGAAACTCTATAAATTATCTTTTTAATTTTTGTGTATAAGTTTATCTGTTATATTCATTTGTATTCTCAAATAGGAACGGAGTATCTTTGATTCATGAAATACCAGCCAGGCGATACCGTATTGCTCTTACATTCAAATGAAGAAGGAGAGGTGGTGGAAATTATCAATGATAAAATGGTATTAATTGACCTAGAAGGCGTACGTTTTCCGGTTTATCTGGACCAGATTGATTTCCCTTATTTTAAAAGATTTTCTGAGAAAAAATTGGTAATTCCTAAAAAGGAAAAGGTTTATATAGACCAGGTAAAAAAAGAAGAGTCTGTAAAAAAGCATAAAGTCAGTTCCGGTGTATGGTTTTCTTTTTTACCTCTGTTTGATAAAGATGTTTTTGATGATGATGTGGTTGAGAAATTTAAAATGTACCTCATCAATCAAACCGGGGACGCACTGGAATTTATCTATCAAATCAATTTCAAAGGTGCTCCTGATTTTAAATTAACGAATACTGTTTTTCCCTTTACTGATTTTTATCTTCATGATATTCCTTTTGAAGAAATGAATGATTCACCAAAATTTGAATTTGATTTCTCTCTTATCAATCCCAACAAAAAGAAAGCAGAACATTTTGAAACTACTTTTAAAATAAAAGCCAAACAATTATTTCAGAAGATTGAAGAAATGAAATTGAAAAATGAACCTACATTTTCATTTAATCTTTTTGAAAATTATCCCGATAAAGTGGAGGAAATGATTCCTGATTACCATCATTCTTATGGACAACTTTATGATATATCCGGGATAAGACAAAAGCTGGAACCTGCCCGGTCTGTGGTAGATCTCCATATAGAAAAGTTGACGGATAACTGGCAGGGACTCAGCAATTTTGAAATATTGACTATTCAATTAAGTCATTTTGAAAAATATTATAATCTTGCAATTGCTCATCGCCAGCCTAACCTAGTTGTAATTCATGGTGTAGGCACGGGGAAACTTCGTAATGAAATTCATGAGATATTAAAAACCAAAAGAGAGGTAAAAAGTTTTGCCAATCAGTATCATACTAATTTTGGTTTTGGAGCTACAGAAATTTTTTTCCAATATTAGGTTTTTTCAATTTACCTGTATTCTTTATCAAGTATCTTTACAGACTGCAAACCGGGTTATCGCTCCTGTTAAATCAGGGGAGGAAAGTCCGGCCAGCTTAGGGCGACACACCGGTTAATGGCCGGTCCCGGTTTTTACCGGGGAGATAGTGCCACAGAAAATAACCGTCCGGGTAACAGCCGGGATAAGGGTGAAAATGTGAGGTAAGAGCTCACGGTCTTGGCAAGTAATTGTCAGGATGGGTAAACCTTGTGTGTTGTAATGCCACGTATATTCCGTTTTGCGCTAAAGCGCAAAGTAAGCTGCCCGTTTATTCCTGGTGTATCCGGGAGCGGGAAGGGTAGGCAGCAAGATTGTTGCAGTAATGTAACAGCAAGATAAATGATAACCGCCCGTTGCAAAACGGGACACAAAATCCGGCTTACAGGTTTGCAGTAATTTATTAAAAGGTAATCTGAAAAGATTGCCTTTTTTTACAGACTTTCAATAAATGTTTTTGAAAAGAATAGAATTGATATCTATCCAAACAAATCACTGCTGAGATACCTGTCGCCACGATCGCAGGCAATGAATACAATAACTCCTGATGAGATTTCCTTTGCCAGCCGGATAGCCGCTGAAGCTGCGCCACCGCTACTCATGCCGGCAAAGATGCCTTCTTCTTTGGAAAGTTTACGGGTCATTTCTACAGCCTCTTCCTGTGTTACGTCCATTATTCTGTCAACTCTGGAAGGTTCAAAAATTTTAGGTAGATATTCCACGGGCCATCTCCTGATGCCGGGAATAGAAGAATTTTCTGATGGCTGACAACCTACGATTTGTACATCTTGATTTTGTTCTTTCAGAAAACGGCTGCACCCCATGATGGTGCCTGTGGTGCCCATTGAACTCACAAAATGAGTAATGGTTCCATTGGTATCTTTCCATATCTCAGGGCCGGTTGTTTTGTAATGTGCGGCATAATTATCGGGATTGGCAAACTGGTCTAATAAATAAAATTCTCCTGAAGCTGCTTTTTCCTGGGCATAATCCCTGCAGATTTCAATGCTTTCAAGCAAGGTGACTTTGGCCCCAAAGGCTTCCATTGTTAACACGCGCTCACGGGTAGAAGATGCTGGCATTGCCAGTTCTATTGCTATGCCATATAATTTTGCCATCAATGCAAGTGCAATCCCGGTATTCCCGCTGGTGGCTTCTATTAGTTTTGAATTTTTGTTAATGTCTCCACGGCCAAGAGCGCTTCGGATCATATTTAGTGCGGGACGGTCTTTTACACTTCCACCAGGATTATTTCCTTCCAGTTTGGCATAAATTGTTACCCCGGGATTTGGATTTAATCTTTGAAGTTCCACTAATGGCGTATTGCCAACTGTATCTAAAATAGTTGCCATAGATTTTTAATAATTTACAATTTTGCCTTCCACTACCGTAATTTCAGGATTGTGATAGACTAACGAACCGTGCGGGATGCTTTTAGTAAGCCATACATTCCCGCCGATGACACTGTGATGGCCAATAACGGTTTCGCCACCTAAAATGGTAGCGCCGGAATAAATAATTACATGATCTTCTACAGTGGGATGCCGTTTTAAAAGTCCCATGGATTTGTCCACACTTAAGGCTCCCAAAGTAACTCCCTGGTATAATTTTACATGATTGCCAATATGTGCTGTTTCTCCAATCACGATGCCTGTGCCATGATAAATAAAAAAATTATCACATTTAACCGCACCTGTATGTATGTCAATCCCTGTTTTGGAATGAGCATGTTCTGTAAGTATCCGCGGAAGAAGTGGCACTTCCAGTAGCAAGAGTTCATGAGCGATCCGGTAAAAACACAATGCATAGAAGCCGGGATAGGCACGGATAATTTCAAACTCTAACCTTGCCGCAGGATCTCCTTCAAGTAATGAATAGATATCAGTATTCAGAATCCGGTATATCTCCGGAACCTTTCCGAAAAACACGCTTGCTATTTCTTCATTATTACAATTTTTGCATGCCTTGGTGGCATTTAAAATATGAATGAGATCTGCTTCTAGTTTTTTATATTCTTTTTCTATCTCTTCTGTTGAAGAATAGGAGGACATAGATAATTCGGGATATAGTAAACCTATAAGGCGTAATGCCCATGCTGCAATAATTTTATTGCCGGGTATTATTTCTTTTTTTTGTTGCCTGCTTAATAATTGATTGAAAAATTTTGTATCCATTCTTAAATTAGTCTGTTTATATTATAATGAGCTACTATTTTTAAATTTACCAATTTGACTTCCGGGTATTTTCCTGATTTTCCTTTCTTAAATAGTTGCTCCTGTGTTTTGCTATTTTGTAAAATTAACGAAAGGATGTATGCTATGCTTTATTAATAACTTAAGGATACATTAAAAAAGGATTAATGCGGTAAGCTTTCCCGCATCCGGCCATACATCCATGTGCCTGCAATAGCACTTAATAATGTAATACTGGTAACCAGCACTCCGGTACCTATCTGTGCAAACAAAGGTCCGGGGCAGGCGCCTGTTAAGGCCCATCCAAACCCAAAAATTAAACCACCATAGACTTGTCCTTTACTGAATTTCTTCGAATGGAATTCAATTTTTTCACCATAAATGGTTTTTATGTTGAATTTTTTGATGATTAAAATAGAAATGATGCCGGTTACCACTGCCGACCCGATAATGCCATACATCTGAAAGCTTTCAAGGCGAAACATTTCCTGGATTCTAAACCACGAAATGACTTCGGACTTTACCAGGAGAATACCAAATACAATACCTATGAATAAATATTTTAAATTATACCACCATGGATGTTTTAGCGTTGATTCGTTAAGACACATGGCATCCAGTGAGCGAACTTCAAAATCGGTATTGGTTTCTATAGTTGTTGTAGAGTTATTCATCAGTTAAGCATTAAGATATAAGGTAAAATAAGGTTGGTCATTATAAAGCCCCCCGCCATAAAACAAATAGTTGCAATTAATGATGGCATTTGTAAATTGGAAAGTCCCATTATTGAATGTCCTGATGTGCACCCTCCGGCATATCGGGTCCCAAAGCCGACTAAAAAACCTCCGCCAACCATCAGGATAAGTCCTTTAAAAGTAAATAATTGAGGCCAGTTAAAAAGCTGGGCAGGTACGAGTGAATGATAATCAGTGATACCGTATTTTGACATTTCAGTTACTAATTTGGGACTCACTTCTATCGGCTGTCCATTAAGCAGGAATGCCCCTGCTATAATACCACCCACTAATATACCACCTACAAAACATAAATTCCAGGCTTCTTTTTTCCAGTCGTAATTAAAATAGGGAACTTTCAGAGGAACACATATTGCACATACATGGCGCAGAGATGAGGAAACTCCAAATGTTTTATTGCCAAGAATTAACAAGAGTGGCACCATCAGGCCAATTAGTGGGCCTGAAATATACCAGGGCCAGGGTTGTTTTAAGAAATCTATCATATTTTCATTTTAATAATAAAAATGCAAAGTTGCGGATTTGCAATGTATATAATTTTTTTTTTAAGTTAGGGCAGTAACAACTAAAATCATTTTCACATTTGCATTATTGCTGTGCATTGCCACCCATTTATTTGAAATTATTTGCCAGGTAAAATTAACATTTTTCAAACTCAGGCACTGCGTGGTTTTTCGTGGACAGGCCATTCCACAATTTCATATTATCTTCGCAGCCCAAAAACAAGTTCTTAAGAAATGCTAAGCAGAAGAAATATACGGGTGAAAGTAATGCAAACGCTTTACAGTATTGAATCTATGAATAATGAAATCCGTCCGGGGGAATCATTACAGATATTGAAAAAAAATATGGAACATTCTCAGCAACTGTTTACTTATCTCATTTATTATATTATAGAAGTTGCCCGCTATTCAGAAAAGGATGCTTTACAAAAGGCCTCTAAACATCTCCCTTCAGAAAGCGATTTGAATATCAATACCAAAATAGCCGGTAATGAGATTATATGGGCAATACTGGAAAATGCTTCTTTTCAAAGATCGGTAGCTCAATTCAAAATTAAATACCTGGTGGATGATGAATTAGTGAGAAAATGTTATCTTTCTTTAGTTAATTCACCTGAATATAAAGAATATATTTCGCAGCAATCGCGGGAGAAGAAAACTGAAAAGAAAATATTGGAATTCATTTTTTCGGACCTGATGCTTCCCAATGATCATTTTGTAAGCGATATAGAAGAAAAATTTATTCATTGGGATGACGATGCAGAAATGATGATTACCTTATTAAGTGGATTTTTTCAAAAACCTGCTTCTTTTGATTTTGGTGAAATGGTGGGCAAAGAAAAAATGGATTTTGCGGTTACGCTCCTGGAGTCGGCAATTGATAAAAATGAATATTGTCTTGATCTGATTAAGCCCAAATTGAAAAACTGGGATTCAGAAAGGATCGCTTCGTTGGATATGATTTTAATGAAAATGGGCGTATGCGAATTATTATATTTTGAAACTATACCTCCTAAAGTAACGATCAATGAGTATATTGATCTTGCCAAGGAATACAGTACTGAACAAAGTGGGCATTTTGTGAATGGCATATTGGATAACATTCATAAAGAACTGCTGAGCCAGAATAAAATTCATAAGAAGAATTTTAAAAACAGCACTTTATAATACCTTTGCAAAAAAATCTGAAAATATGAAAAAGGTGATGGTTGGGTTTTGTATTTTATCTATTTTGTTTTCCTGCAATATCCGAAATACAAAATATAAATTGGGGACGAACATGCCTGGCAACTTCAATGACACCACTTCTGTGCAAATGATAGATTCTATATATGATTTTGGAAGGGTACCCGAAGGTGAAAAGGTGGTTTATAATTATCATTTTCGTAATACAGGTAAAAATTCATTGATCATAGCTTCAGCCACTGCAAGCTGTGGTTGCACCGTGCCGGAAAAGCCTGAAGAGCCTATAAAGCCAGGTGAAACAGGGGTTTTAAAAGTGGTTTTTAATAGCCAGGGAAGAGCGGGGAAGGTAAATAAAGAGATAAATGTAGTGTCAAATGCGTATCCACAATTCCCGGTTTTGCAATTAACAGGTGAAGTAATTTCAACAGATAACTAATTTTTTAATCGCTGTTATCAAGCAGCAAAACACAAAACAAATAATATGAATTTAGCAATGGTTTATTTAATGGTAGGGCAAGGCGGCCAGGGTGGCGGCGGATTTCAATTTGTATTTTTAGGATTAATGATCCTTGTATTCTGGTTGTTTATGATAAGACCACAGTCAAAGAAAGCCAAACTTCAAAAGCAATTTATGCAAAACCTCCAGAAAGGTGATAAAATTGTAACTATTGCCGGAATACACGGTACCGTAAATAAAGTAAATGACGATGGTACTTTCATGTTGGAAATAAATCCTGGATCTTATATTAAAATGGAGAAAAGTGCAGTAAGTATGGAAATGACGACGAATATTAATAAAGCTCCCGCGCCAATAAAATAATTCTACCTGTAATAGATGTACGGAGTACGATGTCTTTTCAACATCGTATTTCGTACATCTAATTTTTTTTGGGATATCATACCATTTACATTAGAAAAGTAATGCTTCGAATAGGACTTACAGGAGGTATTGGCAGTGGAAAAAGCACTGTAGCCCGCATTTTTGAAGTGCTGGGCATACCGGTTTATGATTCAGACACTGCTTCAAAAAAACTGATGACAGAAAATGAAGAATTGAAAAAACTCATTAAAAATTCATTTGGGGAAAAGGCTTATACAGGAGGTGAACTCAATCGTAAATATTTAGCAGAACTGGTTTTTAATGATAGTACAAAAATGGCATTGCTCAATTCATTTGTTCATCCTGCTACTATAAATCATGCTGAGCTATGGATGAAAAAGCAAAATGCTCCTTACGTGGTAAAAGAAGCTGCTTTGATTTTTGAAAGTGGATCTCAAAAACAATTAGATTATGTAATAGGAGTGAAAGCCCCCATGGCACTCCGCCTGCAAAGAATCGTACAGCGGGATCATGTGAATGCGGAACAAGTAAAAGCACGGATGGGTATGCAAATGGATGAAGAAATAAAGATGCGTTTATGTGATTATGTTATCATCAATGATGAACAGCAAATGCTTATCCCGCAGGTGCTGGAATTACACAATCAGTTTTTAAAGATGCAAGGGCTTGCTTCATGATACTTCTGAAGTTTAAAAGAAACAGTATCCTGAATCCTATTACCCCAATCCTATTTCAGAATGCCTTGCAGGAATTTCTACATCTAAAAATCCCTTGCTGATCAGGCGGTTTCTGAAGTCCTGTTGTACATCATATTCCCCATGAACTAAAAACAATTTTTTTACCTGTTTAGGATCCTGGCAGGCAAGCCATTGGCACAAATCGTCATAATCACCATGAGCACTCATACTTTTTATTTCGCCTATTTCGGCGTGAACTTCATGAACCATTCCAAAGATGCCCACTTCTTTTGGATGTAGTTTCAGCCTGCCTCCTAATGAATGAGGTTCGCAATAACCCGAAAATAAAATTGAATTACGGCTGTTTTCAATATTATTGCTGATATGGTGTTTTACCCTTCCTGCGTCTGCCATACCACTTGCCGAAATAATGACCATAGGGTCTTTCCTGTAATTAAGTAATTTACTTTCTTCTGCTGATTTTATAAATTGAAGTCCTTTAAAACCAAACGGATCCACATCGCTTAATAATAATTTTTGAACACGGTTATTAAAATAGTTGGGGTAGCTTTTAATTACTTCAGTTGCTTCCAAACTGAGGGGGCTATCTACATAATAAGGGAGCATCGGAAGGCAATTTTCATTTTCCAATTGATTCAATGCATACAGAATTTCCTGTGTGCGGCCTACGCTAAAGGCCGGAATAATCAACTTTCCTTTTCTTTCCAGGCATGTTTTTGTTATCCATTCCAGGAGTTTATCTGGTGTGCCGGTAATCTCTTCATGTAATTTATTACCATAGGTAGATTCCATTATAATATAATCGGCCTGTGGAAAAACATCAGGTGATTTCAGAATGATATCACGGTATCTGCCTACATCGCCGGAAAAAGTAAGATGTGTTTCTTTTCCGTTTTCAGTAATTTTTAAATGGACGGTAGTGCTGCCAATAATGTGTCCGGCATCCAGGTACATAAATTGTACATTTTCATCTATTTTAAACCATACCCCATAATCTACTACTACGAAATGCTGTACAGCATTTAATGCGTCCTCCATTCCATATAATGGGGTTATATAAGGCTTTCCCTGTGAAGTTCGTATTTTATTTAAAAATTTAATATCGCTTTCCTGGATGCCGGCACTGTCTTCCATCAAGATTGCGGCAAGATCTTTTGTAGCAGGAGTTGCATATACTTTTCCGTTATATCCTTCTTTAATTAATTTGGGAATCAATCCGCAATGGTCAATGTGTGCATGCGAAAGTATCATATGGTCTATTTCTGATGGCACAAAACCAAAATCCCTGTTGAGTTCATCTGTTTCTCTCCCCAATCCCTGGTACATGCCACAGTCCAGTAAATATTTCTTTCCATTAGTAAGGGTAAGTAAATGTTTGGATCCGGTGACAGTGCGGGCGGCACCATGAAAAGCAATCTTCATATATAAAATTTAGAAAGTGAGGAATAAAAATAAAGTTAAGTTCCAATAAATAAACTGAAACTTATTTATTCTTTTTAGATTTTGTTTTAAATGACCATGTAAAGAAAAACTCTGCAATTAACTCTCCGCTTTTATTCTTACCGATTGATTTTACGATAATTACCTTTGCCTCACCACTGTTACGGGCTTCTTTCACAGCATTTTCAATCTGATGGCCTTCATTGCAGGTGAAAAAGGTAATGCCCGTTGCTTTTTTAAAGTAGCTGGCTTCCATTTTTGTGACCAACATTGAAACTTCAGGGTTTCTTTTATAGGTATTATTTAAAGCTAAAGCGCCGGTACTCAATTCCGCGGCCATAGCAAGAGAAGCAAAATAGGTAGACCGAAAAGGATTTTGGGTAAGCCATTTATATGGAACTGAGGTAATGCATTTACTATTTGAGCACTCTCTTATCCTAATCCCGGAAAAAAACGCGGCAGGTAATTTTATGAACAAATATAACCTGAACAGGAATGGATGGTTGACCAGGTTTAGGAATTTATTATTGGATTGCATCATATTGGGTTACCCTTTGTAATTGTAAATTACAAAAATTACATGAATCTCAATTTCTATAATCAAAGTGATTTTTACCTGTTGCCAGGATGCTTATACTTTCATGTTTTGCTTGATATACTTCGATTGATAATAAAGCTTAATGAGATTCTTCATTACTGTTGATGCCTAATTGCGCATTCACTTTTTTCATAAGATGGTTCACTTCAAATGGCTTTGCAATGAAATCATTGGCGCCGTAATCTGAAATGGTGGCTGCTGCACCCGGATGTGCAGAAAACATGATGACGGGTATATGCCGCGTTTGTTTATCTGATTTTAGCTTTTTGCATATGGTTCTTCCGTCATACCCGGAAATAAGTACATCCAGTAAAATGAGGTCAGGCCGAAATGATTCTATCTTAGAGAAAGTGTTTTCTCCTTTAGAAATTATCGCAACTTCAAAACCTTTCATGGAAAATAGTAGTTCCATTACAGATAAAATATCTGTATCATCATCTACAACTAAAATTCTAGACATAATTTTCAATCAGAGTATTTTTAAGAAACGGGGATTTAAAAAATTAATTTCGTTTATTTTTTGGGGCATTTCTGCCCCGATCAAGTCGGTTGGGAGGATGTTTTACAATGATTTTTTTGAGCTGCCTGCCTGTATCATCACAAGACGCACTTTTTATAGGGTCATTCAGAGATTCATATCTTACAATATTCCTGACATATGGGAACTCCGTTTTGTTGAAAAAAATATTATCCCTGCCGAAAAGCCATAAATGTTCAGGTGTTAAATAAGTCATAGTCTTTATTTGTTCATCTATAGTTTCGGCTAAGGATAATGAAAAATTGAATAATTTTTTGTTTAGTTGGTCGTGTGTCATTTTTTTCAACGAAAAACAAAAAACAACTCTTTACCATTTTGATAAAACTTTCCTGTTTTTTTGTTTTTCCAATTTTGCAAGGAGTTGTTTCGTTGACTTTAATTCTTGATCACATCAAACTTTGTTCCTAAATTATTTTACGTTATGAATATTATAAATGTTTTTATTTTAATTTCCTACTAAGATTCTCGTTGATTGCTTCCAGGAATTCTTCTGTGTACAGATAATCAGTACCATGCGAAACTTTGTTTCCACTAATGCATACAGCAAGGTCTTTGGTCATTTTACCACTTTCAACGGTTTTAATACATACTTCTTCGAGCGCTTCAGAGAAATGAATTAATTCTTGATTATTGTCAAGTTTTCCTCTAAAGGCCAGGCCTCTGGTCCAGGCAAAAATGGAGGCAATCGGGTTAGTTGAGGTAGGATTTCCCTTTTCATGTTCCCGGTAATGCCTTGTAACGGTGCCATGGGCGGCTTCTGCTTCCATAGTTTTTCCATCAGGAGTAATTAAAACAGAAGTCATTAAGCCAAGAGAACCAAATCCCTGGGCTATGGTATCACTTTGTACATCTCCATCATAATTTTTACAAGCCCAAATAAAGTTGCCATGCCATTTCAAGGCGCTTGCCACCATGTCGTCGATCAGGCGGTGCTCATAAGTAACACCTGCTGTTTCAAATTGTGCTTTAAATTCATTTTCATAAATAGTTTGAAAAATATCTTTAAAACGTCCGTCATATTTTTTGAGAATGGTATTTTTTGTAGAAAGATAAAGGGGCCATTTTTTACTCAAAGCCATATTGAAACAACTCCTGGCAAAACCTTCAATGCTCTCATCAGTATTATACATTGAAAGAGCTACTCCATCTCCTTTAAAATTGTACACTTCAAAAGTTTGAGATTCACTACCATCTTCGGGAGTAAAAGTCATGGTCAGTTTTCCTTTTCCTTTTATCACCGCATCAGTTGCACGGTATTGATCGCCAAAAGCATGACGTCCAATGATAATTGGAGCGGTCCAATTGCTGACTAATCTTGGGATATTTTTCATTACAATAGGTTCGCGAAATACAGTGCCATCAAGAATGTTTCTGATTGTTCCATTGGGACTTTTCCACATTTGCTTTAAATGAAATTCTTCCACTCTGGCCTCGTCGGGTGTTATGGTAGCACATTTAATTCCAACGCCATATTTTTTTATAGCATTGGCGGCATCTACAGTTACCTGGTCATTCGTCTCATCACGATGCTCAATGCCCAGGTCATAATATTTTATATCAACATCCACATAAGGAAGTATCAGTTTGTCTTTAATAAATTTCCAGATGATGCGTGTCATTTCATCTCCATCGAGTTCTACTACAGGATTTTCTACTTTAATTTTTGTCATTTTTTTATTTTATGAATTTTTAGTGAAGTATATTTTGCAATATTATCAAAATCTTTGGTATTACCTGGGTGTGGTATATTGTTGTGAATGAAAAGAGCCGTTAATAAATAATCATCATTTGTGCCAACATAGATCTTATTAAAAATAAGATCTACAAATATACCTAAATGGGTATGTGTTTAATTTCTTACAAATTCTTAATAATTTCTTCGCCAAATTCACTGGTCTTTAGCAGTGTAGCATCTTTCATTAAATTATAGAAATCAATCGTAACGGTTTTATTACGGATTGTTTTTCCAACGGCATTGGTAATTAATTCTGCCGCGTCCCGCCATCCCATATAATCGAACATCATAACGCCGCTTAAAATTAAGGAAGACGGATTCATACTGTCAGTATTAGCAAACCGGGGAGCCGTGCCATGCGTAGCTTCAAACACAGCATGTCCCGTTAAGAAATTGATGTTAGCGCCCGGGGCAATGCCAATGCCGCCTACCTGTGCTGCAAGTGCATCGCTGATATAATCTCCATTTAAATTTAAAGTAGCAATGATAGAATAATCCTGAGGAGCCAGCAATGCCTGTTGCAAAAAATTATCGGCGATAGCATCTTTAATGATTACTTTTCCGCCTATGCCGGCTATGCGCATGTCTTCATTGGCTACCGCCTCGCCACGTTCTTTTTTGGTGGTTTCCCATTGATTCCAGGTGTACACTTCATTAGTAAACTCGCGTGCTGCCAGCTCATATCCCCAGTTTTTAAAAGCGCCTTCTGTAAATTTCATTATGTTGCCTTTGTGCACAATGGTAACAGATGGTAGTTTGTTGGCAATAGCATATTTTATTGCGGCGCGAATCAATCTTTCAGAACCTTCTTTACTTACGGGTTTTATACCCAGCGAAGAGGTCTCCGGGAAACGGATTTTTTTTACATGAAGTTCATCCTGTAAAAACGCTAATAATTTTTTCGCTTCCGGTGTGCCGGTCATATATTCGATACCTGCATAAATATCTTCTGTGTTTTCCCTGAAAATAACCATGTCCACTTTTTCCGGTTGCCACATAGGAGAGGGAACTCCTTCGAAGTATTTAATAGGGCGCAGGCAAACATACAAATCCAATTCCTGTCGCAGCGCTACATTCAGACTGCGGATGCCGCCGCCAACAGGCGTGGTAAGTGGCCCTTTTATTGATAACAGATATTCTTTTAATGAATCCATTGTGGCTTGCGGCATCCACTCACCTGTACAGTTAAAGGCTTTTTCGCCTGCCAGTACCTCAAGCCATTTAATTTTCTTTTCCCCATGATAGGCTTTTTCTACTGCAGCATCAAAAACGCGGACACTTGCTTTCCATATATCCGGACCTATGCCATCACCTTCTATAAATGGTATTGTCGGTTGGTCCGGTACATTCAGTTTACCATCTTTACCCATTGAAATTTTATCAGCCATTTGTTGTATTGGTTAATTGATTATTAAATTGATTAGTTAATTGATTGGGCAGAAACAATTCATCCATTCATTATCAAAACCCACTCCTTCAAATTTTTTATAAAAATTGATTGCCGGTTCATTCCATTCCAGCACCTGCCACACCATGCCATTGAGCTTCTTTTCTTTTGCTTCTTCTATTAATTGCTCAAATAATAATTTGCCGATTCCTTTGCCGCGCCACGGTTCATTTACTAAAATATCTTCTAAGTACATACGCTGTCCTTTCCAGGTAGAATAGCGGATATAATAAAGTGCAAAGCCCACCACCTGGTTATCGGCTTCTGCCACCAATGCCCACCATACGGGATTTTTACCAAAGCCGCTTTCTACAAAATGATCAAAATTAACCGTTACTTCTTCAGGTGCTTTTTCATATACAGCCAGTTCGTGAATCAATTGCATCATAGCCGTACAATCTTCTTTTTGAGCTTTTCGTACCTTAATTTCAATATTCAATTGATCCGTTTTATTTTCTTTAGTCATACAATTTATTACTTTCCTTTTTTAATGGGTGCCAAATATGGCAACCCTGAATATCCGGCTTCCTATGAGTGAAGAAGAGGTCGTCTTCAGGAAACTGCCTGTTCCAGGTCTTCCATAATGTCTTCTATATTTTCTATGCCCACACTCATCCTTATTAGTCCATCGGTGATACCGTATTTTTCTCTTTTTTCTTTGGGCACCCCATAATGCGTCATGGAGGCAGGATGTGATAAAAGGGTATCGCAACTGCCCAATGAAACGGCCCGGACACACATGTTTAGATTATTGATCAATTTCTTTCCTGCTTCAAGGCCGCCTTTCATTTCAAAACTTAGCATCGGGCCGGGGTGCTTCATTTGTTTCCGGGCGGTGGCAAAATCGGGATGCGATGGTAATCCCAAATAATTGACTTTGCTGATTGCCGTATGCTGCTCAAGGAAGGTAGCCACTTTCATTGCGTTGGCGCAATGCCTTTCCATTCTTAATTCAAGTGTTTTCATTCCCTGCGTAAGCAGGAAGGCGTCAAACGAATTACTGTTACCTCCCAGCAGGCGATGAACTTTTTCCATACGTGTGTTCATCAGTTCAATATCTTTACCCACCAGCGCTCCGCCAATGGCAGTGCCATGACCGTTTAAGAATTTGGTAGTGGAATGAACCACAAAATCAACACTGTACTTAAAAGGTTGTTGCAAATAAGGGGTAGCAAATGTGTTATCCACCGCTACTGTCAGGTTGTATTGCTTTGCCAGTTTAGTAAGTTCTTCAATATCCACACATTGAATCGTAGGATTGGCAGGCGTTTCCAGGTAAAGCATTTTTATTGCAGGATCATTTTTTAGCGCTTCCTCTGCTTTGTTCATATCCCTGAGATCAACTATGGTGGCTTCTATGCCCAATGGAGGTAGCACTTTATCCATCAGTTCCTGCGAGCCTCCATATAAAGAATAATGGGATAATATTTTATCGCCGGTTTTTAAAGTGCCCAGCATTAAGGTGCTGATAGCAGCCATGCCACTTGCATGTAATCTTGATTTCAGTTGAAGCGGCGTACCGTTTTGGAAAAGACCAAAACTTTCCAGGGAGGCAATTTTTTTTTCAGATTCCTCCAGGGTAGGGTTGCCCCAGCGACTGTAGATATAGCCTTTTTCTTCACCGTTGAAGCGGCGCATGCCCTGCTCTGCAGTGTCAAAAACGTAGGTGCTGCTGGCATAGATAGGCGTTAAATGTGCCTGGTTGCCCTCGGTTTCGTGTCCGCTGTGTATGGCTGTAGAGCCAAATCCTTTCAATGGTAATTTTTGTGATGACATGTTATCAGTTAATAAATCCGAAATTCAGAATGGTGCAAAAGTACCAAAAACATGAAAGGGCTGTAAAGGATATTATTAAAGCCCATCATCTGGCATTAGTGTATTCGTTACTCAGAAAATATATTACTATAGAATCAGGCAGCAGCCATTTTGCAGATGAAACAAGTGTGAGACTGATCTTAATTTTTTTCTTCAAAATGCAGTAGTATCAAAACTAAAACAAGAAAGCTGACAATTCTTTCGGCACTTCCAAGTCCGTTCCATACCCGGCTTTGCCACATAGCAAACCATTCTCCGCCTACTACTTCAAACCCCAGAAACCAGATAATAATTCCGATAGTGATTCCTGCAACGGACCAGTTCTTGGAAGCGTGGAAAGTGGCGGGATTACTGTTTATATTTTTAAATAGTTGCCAGCTTCCTTTGAGGCAACAAAAAGTCATAATGCTTTCCATGAATATAATCAGCCAATACCCTGCATTAAAAAGAAAAGAATTATTAATGCTTCGGTAATGAATATTACTGTCGGGAAAAATAGTATCCATTTTCATCACATGCTCTACAAAATGATAGTTGGTATAATAATCGGTGGTATTTCCAATCACGATCAATAAAGACATCAGGCCGATGGCCGCAACAGAAATGGCTTTTGCCAGGCGAAAAAGAAACCGGGTAGAATACATATTTATTTTACCGCTTAAAAAATTAATTTGAATGTAATTTAATCCAAATTAAGATTTTCGAATATAATATAACCTAGTTTTTTTAAGAGGTAAATAGTGCATTATTCTGGACTACTTAGTGGAATAAAGCTCCGATACATATACCGACAGGTGATCTTATAATGATGCCTGTGTAAAAATCAGGGACAAACAGTATTAATATAAACTTAATTCCCTGCTGGCCTTGTTCTTTATTTCTTCCAGTTCGGTATTGTTGAGAGGTTTAAGCAATGAAGGATTTTTTTTATAATTATTGGTTACTGTACTATAGATGTCCATTTTTTTAAAATTGGGATATCTTTTTTCCAGTTCAATAATTATACTTTGAATGCCTGAAGGTTGATCGTTTTCTTGCATAAAAAAATAAGTTTTATTGCTACATGCAAGTTGATCATTTTATTTGAAAGCCAATATTAAGTTTACATTAAATCTTTCAGGATCGGGTAGAGTCGAAGTAAAGAGAAACAGCCCGATAGTTTCTTCTTTCCGCTTATATTTTTTTATTCAAACACCACCGTCCTGTTACCATAAACTAAAATCCTGTCTTCAAACACCAGGTGGAGCGCTTTGGCCAATACAGAGGTTTCAATCTCTTTGCCCGCCCGCATCATATCTGTCGGGGTGAAAGAATGGTTGACCGGGATAATCTGCTGGGCAATTATGGGGCCTTCATCCAACAGGTCGGTGACAAAGTGCGCTGTGGCGCCTATTAATTTTACGCCCCGCTCATATGCCTGCCGGTAGGGGTTAGCACCGGCAAAAGCGGGTAAAAAAGAATGATGGATATTGATGATCCGCATCGGGAAATGGGTTACAAAAGTAGGAGAAAGGATCCGCATAAATTTGGCCAGCACCAGGTAATCGGCAGTGTATTTTTGGATCAGGCCAAGGAGATCCGATTCAAAAGATTCTTTACTCACGTTTTCGTGCGATGTCAGGTGAAAAGGAATATCAAAGCGCTGGCAAATATCCTGCAGCGAGGCATGGTTGCCGATAACACATTGCACAGCAGCCCTCAGGGTTTTGAAATGATTGCGGATGAGGATGTCGCTCAGGCAATGATATTCTTTGGTAACTAAAACGATTATTTTTTTTTCTGGAATCGGGTTTATCTGGATGTTGGCATTTGCGGGCAACACTTCTTTTAATTGTGGTAGCAGGGAAACGGTATTTGCGGCTCCTTCGGTTTCTACCCGCAGAAAAAAACGCTTGCTTGCAGTGTCTACATGCTCCCGCATGGAAATGATGTTGATGATGTTTTTTGCCAGCACATTACTTACGGTGGCTACCAGCCCTACCTGGTCGCTGCATTGTATTACTATTATCATTTTGCATCCGGGTTTTGTCAAAAGGGACAAAAATAGGGATTTACCCAATGATGCTAACCAGCTAATCTTCCTCAGGAAATTCTTTTCTCCTTGAAGTAGAAGCCTTTTGTCCTTTAGCGAGAGGTTACATTAGTGCAATACGTCTGCTTGTGCTATTGATGATACAATAATTGTTTTGCTAAATTGGATGGCGTATTTTAGCTTAAATACAAATGTAGGCAGAAACTTAACCTTGATTCGTGGCATACCAAACAATATTAGTGTACTTCAGTTTAGTGTACCACGAACCTGTGCATAGACTTGGGAGAGAATAGTCGTCTTCGTTGCAAACGATGAGTAGTTGGAGATGTCAGCTTCCGAAAATGAATAGCATAAAATATTTTAATTCCCACCAATAATAAAATAGAAAAAAAATATGTTTAAACTTCTTGTAACGATTGCAATATCAGGTATCCTTGTTCCGGCCTTTGCTGGCGATATTAATATTTATGTATCACCCGGAGGGAGTGGCGATGGTTCTGCACAATCGCCAACTACTTTACAAAAGGCAATAGCAATGCTTCCCGGTTTAAAGAAAGCAAACCCAAAAGGCACCATTACTATTTTTCTCAATGATGGAGAGTATACCCTGGAGCAACCGATCCTGATCACCTCCGAAAATGGAGGTACAAGCGATTTGCAAATTGTTTTTAGGGCTATGCCTAATGGGCATCCTGTTGTAAGTGGCGGAGAAAAAGTAACTTTAGAAGGAACCAAAATTTTATCTGCATTAGTTCAGAATGTTGATAGTATAAAACCCTATGATTTGTATATCGATGGTAAAAGAGCGGTTAGAGCAAGAACACCAAATATTGATAGTTATTTCACCCTTGGAAAAGTAATCAATGTTCCGGATAGTGAAAATAAAATGCGATTCACGCAACAATTTCAAATTCCGTTTACAGAGTTTAAAACTCTAGCATTATTACCTAAAAGTGACTTGCAAAAAGTTGGGTTTAATATGTATCATAAGTGGGATAATACTATGCGAACGATCGATTCATTAAACCTTCTCGATACATCATTTTATTCAACCGGTACTATAAATGGCAATTGGGCATTGATAGGAAAGCCGGCTATGTTTTATTTTGAAAATTATCCGGCTGCATTGGATACTTTCAATGAATGGATACTGCAAGGTGATACGATTAAATATATCCCGGGTGAAAATGTAAATGAAGAGGAAGCCGTCATCCCGGTTTTAAATAAATTACTAATTATACAAGGAGATTCAACACATGCCGTAGAAAATATTTTGTTTGATGGTATCGCATTTAAATATTGCAATTACGTTTTTAGCGGCTACGAGGCATACCAGGCTGCTCAGAAAATTGATGCTGCTATAATGATTGACAATGCACAAAACATCCGCTTCAATCATTGTGAAATTGCACATATCGGGCAATATGCTATCTGGTTAAGAAAAGGAGTGCAGCATTGTGAAATTACAAATAGCTACCTGCACGATTTGGGTGCTGGTGGAATCAGGATTGGGGAGACCGCTATTCGTGAAAATAAATCACAATGGACGTCATTTAATAAAGTGGACAATTGCATTATACATTCCGGCGGATTAGACTTCCCTTCTGCCGTTGGAATTTTTATAGCCCAGTCAGGGAATAATATTATTTCTCATAATGATGTTGGTGATTTCAGGTACACCGGCATTTCAGTGGGATGGGTTTGGGGATATGCGTTTAGCCCTTCGGTGAATAACAAAATAATCTACAACCATATTCATCATATTGGATGGGGTGTATTAAGTGATATGGCTGCCGTTTATACCCTGGGAATTTCTAACGGAACAGAAGTGAGTCATAACAGGATAGACGATATATATTCTTATGACTATGGCGGATGGGGGCTTTACACAGATGAAGGTTCGTCCAATATTTTATTGGAAGACAACCTGGTGTACCATACAAAAACAGGAGGCTTTCACCAGCACTATGGAGAAAATAATATTATAAGAAACAACATTTTCGCTTTTAATAAAAAATTCCAGGCGCAATTTTCCAGGGTTGAAAAACATCACAGTCTTGATTTTAAAAATAATATTATCCTAACTAATTCAGGATATTTATTGCAAGGCGCATGGCAAACCGGAAACGTTACTCTCGACAGCAATTGCTATTGGGATATGAATAATGACAAAGTTATTTTTATTCAATCCACCGGGTCTTATGGCGCTAATCCAAAAAATTATTTGACCCTTAAAGAATGGCAACAAAAGAGCGGAAAGGATTTGCATAGTATTATGCAAAATCCGCGATTTGTAAATGCTTCAGCCTATAATTTTAAATTTAAAAGTAAATCGGTAATCAAAAAGATCGGCTTTAAACCATTTGATATTAATGCAGCGGGAGTTACGGGTGATAAGCAATGGAAAGAATTAGCGAAATTGCCAAAAGCGGTTATTGACGCATTTGACTCATCAGTTGAAAGAAACATGTTACAGTAGACGTGGTTGCTTTAAATTCGTATTCTCTATTTATATAAAAAAGTACTACAAAAAATCATGAACAAAATCTATCTAATTATTGTATGCCTGTTCCTTATTAAATTGGATGTGCATTCGCAGGGTCACATAATTCCCGAGCCTGTTGCTACAACCTGGCATGAGGGATATTTTTTAATTACTCCACAAACAACAATTATTACCAACGATGATAAGGAGCAAAGGGACCTGGGCACTTTGCTGAATAGCTATCTGAAACAATCAACTGGTTATTCCTTAAAAAAAGCTAACACTAATAGGCACTCGAAAAGTATCCGTTTGTTAATTAATAAGAAGAGCGATACTTCAATTGGCGATGAAGGATATCATTTAACAGTTGCTTCGAATACGGTTTACATCAAAGCTAATAAGCCTGCGGGATTGTTTTATGGTATCCAGACATTGGTACAATTGTTACCAGTTCAGAGTATGTCATTAGCTGCTCATAACGAACCTTATAAAATTCCTGCGGTTACCATTACTGATTATCCCCGTTTTAAATGGCGGGGTTTAATGCTGGACGTATGCCGCCATTTTTTTACCGTACAGGATGTGAAAAAACTGATTGATGAAATGGTTCGATACAAATATAATTTACTGCATCTCCATTTGTCTGATGACCAGGGATGGCGAATAGAGATAAAATCGTTACCTGAACTTACAAAAACAGGAGCATGGAGGGTGCCACGTACCGGCTTGTGGTGGGATAGACAGCCGCCTCAACCAGGTGAGAAAGCCACTGAGGGAGGATTTTATACACAAGACCAAATAAAAGATATTATAAGATACGCTTCCGAAAAAAACGTGCAGGTAATGCCCGAGATTGATGTACCTGGCCATAGCCTCGCAGCCATAGCCTCTTATCCTTATTTATCCTGCACAAAAATGAATTATGGTGTCAATCCGGGAAGCAAGTTTTATGGCGTTGATGATGATGCCTTATGTGCAGGAAATGATTCTACTTATGCTTTTTTAGAAAAGGTTTTCACTGAAATAGCGGCATTGTTTCCGTTTGAGTACATACATGTCGGTGGCGATGAATGTTATAAAGGTTTTTGGAAAAATTGTCCTGTTTGCCAGCATTGTATGCAGGTAAATGGATTAAAGAACGAAGAGGAATTGCAAAGCTATTTTATAAAAAGAGTAGAAAAAATATTGCAGTCGAAAGGAAAGAAATTAATGGGCTGGGATGAAATACTGGAAGGTGGTTTGCCACCCGATGCGTCTGTCATGAGCTGGCGTGGAATGCAGGGCGGTATTGAAGCGGTAAAGCAAAAACACCATGTAGTAATGAGCCCTGCCAAGTATTGCTATTTTGATTTATACCAGGGCGATCCCGCCGCTGAACCGCCTACCTACAGCATGTTGCGGCTAAAAGATGTATATAGTTTTGAGCCGGTTCCCACAGGCATTGACGCTAACTATATATTAGGCGGCCAGGGAAATTTGTGGACGGAAAGTGTTCCTACTTTTCGGCATGCTGAATATATGCTTTGGCCGCGTGCAGTCGCATTGTCTGAGGTATTATGGAGTCCAAAAGACAAATTAAACTGGAATGGATTCGTAAATAAGCTGGAAATTCATCTGAGGCTCTTTGATATAGCGGGTATTAATTATGCAAAAAGTTTTTATGATGCTATTATTATTCCTTCAGAAACAACTGATTCAAGCCTGCAACTTCAGTTTGATACCGAAATAAAAGGATTGCAAATTTATTATACGTTTGATAACACATTCCCTGATCAGTTTTCAACATTGTACAAAAAAACAGATGGAAAAATAGGTATTCCCAAAGATGCGGAAACGCTTAGGGTAATAACGTTCAGGCAAGGTAAACCTATTGGTAAAATGATAACAGTACCATTGGCAGATTTAGAGAAAAGGATAAAGAAAAAATAAAGTGAAAAAGTGCCATTCTTTGAAACCTGGTCTGGGAGAGTATATTTTTTATGAAACGGGGATAATAGAATCTGGCTGACTGGCACACTTCAATGATTAAAAATAAAATGTTGACGGGATGCCAACATCAGCGGGAAACTCCTGCCTGGTATACGTTATGCTATTATCTTATTTAATTTATCAGGAAACTCCAGTAACTTTAGCAAAAAATAAAAACAATGTTTGATACATTAAGTAATAAGCAAATAACAGATGTAATTTCAGGTAATGTTGTAGGCAGGCTGGGCTGCCATGCTGATGATAAAACTTATGTAGTTCCTATAAGTTATGCTTATGATGGCGATTATATTTATGCACGCACATTTGAAGGGATGAAAATTTCTATGATGAGAAAAAATCCCAACGTTTGTTTACAGGTAGATAATATGAAAAGCATGTCCGATTGGGAGTCCGTAATTCTGTGGGGTACATTTGAAGAAATAACTGGTGAAGAAGAGAGAACGAAAGGATTAAAGATTTTGCAATCCCGGATACTCCCTAATATTTCCAGCGAAACAGTTAAGTTTACTCCTGAATGGCCCTTCCCCACCAATGATTTTAACAGGATTGATGGCATAGTTTTCAGAATCCATATTAAAGAAATAACAGGACGTTGCGAAAAATGAGATACTGAAAAGTAATGGCACTAAAAAAATATCTAAAATTGATACTTTATATAGCGTTACTACTCCATGGCTTGAAGCCCGGCAGTACACGACCGATGAATCTAAAAGATAATAAAAATGATTATCTTAGGCTGTAATATATATTTGATAATCGGGTAGTGAATTGATGCAGCAGTGTCCTGCAACCGCACAAAGAGGGGAGTAGAGACAAGACCTGAGATGGATAATTAGGAAGTATTTAAATCAAGTGTTCAAGATTGGGTAACTAACCTTATTTCTCGTCTCACTTCTTGAGCTCAATAAGAATAACTCCGTTAGCCCCTCTTGCTCCGTATATAGCAGCTCCCGCATCTTTAATATAGTCAATACTCTTTACCTGAGAGGGCGCAATAGATTTCAAATTTGGAACAGTATATGGAATGCCATTAACAAGAACAAGTGTTGAATTGTCTCGGGTGTTAATGGAGTTGATTCCACGACTTACTATATATGCATTGTCATACACATATACTCCAGGGCATCTTGCC
The DNA here is from genome assembly GCA_030706605.1 of Bacteroidota bacterium. Classification (GTDB taxonomy): domain Bacteria; phylum Bacteroidota; class Bacteroidia; order Chitinophagales; family Chitinophagaceae; genus Ginsengibacter. The sequence goes on along the minus strand of JAUZOE010000001.1, from coordinate 215,379 downwards.
TTTATCAGGTCAAGAATATTATGGTAGTTTGAAAAATCAAAATCATTTTTATTTATATCGGTTACAGAATTGAGCCTGTCTGTATCGGCCACATGGCCATAACCGATGGCAAATTCACGTTCTTTTTCGCCCGGTTTTAGTTTCAGATTGATAGCTGCAAATTTGATTTTGCCGGTTAATTTCACATCCTGGTTATAAAATCCGTGGGCGGATACTTTTAATTTATCATTGTTTTTACATCTGATTGAAAAGTTACCCAAAGAATCAGTTAAAACTTCTTGTTTTGTATTCTGTGCTATTACAGATGCTCCGATTAAGGGTATGCTGTCGAATGTTGTTACTACTCCACGAACCATTCTTTCCTGAGCACGAAGATTAATGGACAACATCAATGATGTGACGGTTAACAACATAAAAAAAATTCTTGTTTTCATGTGTTTGTATTTTTAATATTATAAATAAATGTCAATATGATTCGAGCGGCAATCACGCTTAGAGTTAACTCGTATATACAGTAAATATAAAACATTTTTCCTGTTAGTCCAGGTATAATAAAAATGTCCTTAGCGGACGCTTTGTTCCATAGCCTTGCGCATTAAGCTATGCTTGTGCCGGGTATATGTCCCTCACCACACACGCTTTTTCTCAACGCATTTTCTTCAAAACATAAGGCTTTGCATTGAAAACATGGGAGTATGTTTTCATTACATGGAGCTTCGTATTCACTGCAGAGAGGTATGTTTTGATTACATGAGACAATGTTTTCAGAGAAAATAGCCTCCAAAACGGGGCCATTCAAAATTTTTTTTAATTCAGTTATATATTTTTTTTATCCTTATTTGTCTCTTTAAAAAAAAACGGATGTTTTTAGTTTTCAAAAACTTATAAACCCTCCAACAGGGCTTTTGGCGTCATCATTATCTTTACTTTAATGCATAACTGATTATGCTCAAATATTATACACAATAAAAAATTAATTATGACAGTTTTATGACAAAGCTTTAAACCCAATTTTTTCATTTTCTTAAACCCAATTCAATTATGAATATACTAAAAATCCTCAATGGGTTCATTCGAATGTCTGATCCCAATCTTGAGACAAAATCAAACAAAATTTTAATTTCCATGACAGAGAACAGTTGCTTCCCTGCTCCTGTGCCTACCGTGGCTGATATGGGTGTGCTTATTGCAAATTTCACTACGGCGCTCAGTGAAAGGAAGGATGGTGACCGCCTGAAAATTGCCATCAAAAACCAGGTACGCGAGGCGCTGGTAGATGCTCTTCACTTGTGGTCGGCCTATGTGCTGTTTCAATCAGCGGGCGACAAGGTGAAAGCCATCAGTTCCGGCTTCAGTATTGGCAAAACCCCGTCTCCCCAGCCCCCGATTCAAAAACCTGAAAACTTCAGGGTAGAGATCGGGTCTAATCCCGGCGAGCTGTTCCCAGGGTAGAGGCGCAGCAGGGTGTGGTCACTTATGTTTTTAAATATGCAACAGATGAAGAGATGGCGCTTGGCAACTGGAAGAGTGTCATGAGCAGCAAATCGAGTTGCGTAATTAATAACCTGGCACCCGGCACCAAATACAATTGCCTGGTAGTAGCAGTAGGTTGCAAAGACCAACTGATGTATAGCGATGTTATCAGCAGGATAGCTGCTTAACATGCACCATAAAGCTTTTTATTGTAAAGACTGCTTCGGCGGTCTTTCTTTATTTTACTGTACGTTTTCTGAGTGCCATTGCTGTGGTACATGCGACTATGCTGGCTGACTTTCAATATTCAGCATTTGTACTTATCTTCATCAATAGTTTTTCAACTGGGCTAACGTTGTGGGTTGAGGAATATAAATTTCCAGCACAGCATCAGGCCCTCACTTTAGCTGCAAAATTTTGAGAACTCTACTTTCCATATTGACAATAGTTTTTCTTAATGCTTCTTGTGCGACACAGGGCAGCAAAGCTGTTCATTCAGATAATAAGTTTGACGTGCTGCCTTTACCACTTGACAGCACAGTATTTTATTTTAAGGCGAAAAGCAATTGGAAAGACACTACTAAAGACGCTCTTGACACATTTGTAAATACATGGTATTCAAAAATGCTATTTGCCTTAAAAGAACCTATTCTGAAATGCTATCAAGGGGACAAAGAAATCTATCGGTTTACATGGTTAAGAACATTTCACCATCCAGTTTCAATAAGACTTGAAAAACAAGGCGAGATAATCAAACTATTTACTAAAGTTTGTAATGGTGCGGGCGGTTATTTCCCTGGACAAATACTTTTTGACACAGCAATCAACATTACAATAAACGAATACAATCTACTAATACAAAAAATCAATGCCATGGGATTTTGGAATTTAGCGACAGAAAAACGAGACGAAGATGGAAAGGACGGTTCAGAATGGATAATTGAAATTTTCAAGGATAACAAATATCACATGGTTACACGTTGGACGCCCAGTGAAAAACGACAAGGAAATTTTAGAAGTGTTGGCGAATATTTAGTTTCATTATCAAAAATCAGTAAGGACGAGACAAAAAACTTCTACTAATTCAATCTATCTAAAAGAGTAATAAAAATGATTAACTTAGGCTGTAATATATATATGATAATCGGAAGTAAATTGATGTAGCTGTATTCTTCAAATACTCAAGGCCTTGGAGTAGAGAACACGGCCGGGGAGAGGTTTCAAATTCATTTAACCTTCATTTAAATAGATTGATGTGAAATTATATGAAAGTCTTTATATCTTTTTGAGGTATACTCAGGACATAAAATATCTAATGGAATTCATGGTAGACTTGGATTATCGCGGAAGAAAACAAAATGAATGGAATCTTAAAGATAAGGCTCATTATGTTGCCCTTTACAATACAATAATTTTAAACACGTGCTCCTTTTTAGATGAATACAACAAAAAGTTTTTACTAAATTCAGAGCCTGAATTTCATGAGAGGATTCTGCAAATAAAAAAAATTGCTAGACCAGCTTTCAAAAAATTGGATGAATGGAAAGAATTAAGGCAATACCGAAACCATATGATTGCTCACAATTTTCGCGTTGATGGAGATGAATTCAGTTTCTATATGCTTGGGCAATATAATGCTCCAAGGACATATAATGACTTAGTAATGTTACGAAAATACCTCGCCATGATTAATACAGTTATTATGGAAGAATTTAAAGACATGATGCCTCACATCAATAATTTTGTAGATTCCTTCGAAGTAAAAGAACAGCAAATCAGTTATGACAATATAGAGGAAGATATAAAAAGTTTAGTAGACAATATTAATGGGCTTTGTTTAGAAAATGCAAAACCTTATAGATTGCCATTGGACTACTTTATGGTTTTGTAAAACATCTGTTATATTTATTATATTGTTGTGTATTCACATAACAAAGCGGTTTGCTGCTATCCTGGCAAACCTGCAAATCCTCATCTTTTATAATCCAATCAACAGAAGCCCAGCAACCTTTCATTATTCATCAATTGTACATATCTTCATTTAAAGATTTTCAATTAGGCTAACGTTGTTGGCTGAACGAATATAAAATTGCTACCAGAAAATTAATTTTTTAAATATGCGCATTAGTTCTAAATATCCAGCTACTATCTTAATCTTTTGGTTGCTGGGAGCAGGTGCCATGGCCCAGGGAAATCATACACCCGTTATGAGCCCTGCCGATTATGTAAATCCTTTCATAGGGGCCAGCACAAGCGGCAAGCCTCCTTTTGGATGGGGAAAAACGTTTCCCGGTGCCACCACTCCTTTCGGAATGGTTCAGCTCAGCCCCAACACGATTACCGGTGGTGATAATGGTTCAGGATATAGTAATGAGCATACCAGTATTGAGGGATTTGCATTTACCCAAATGAGTGGAGTAGGTTGGTATGGAGACCTTGGCAATTTTTTGGTGATGCCCACCACCGGACCGCTAGAGACATCTGCCGGCACATTGGAAAATCCTGATGAGGGGTATCGCTCCCGTTTCAATAAAGAAAGTGAAAAAGCAAAACCTGGTTATTATACAGTTCAACTAAGTGACTACGATATAAAGGCAGAGTTAACAGCGGCTCCACATAGCGGGATTTTGCGATTTACCTTCCCGCAGAATCAACAATCCCGGATTCAGATAGACCTGGCCAGGCGTGTAGGAGGAACCTCTACACTTCAGTATGTGAAAGTGATCAATGACAGCACTATTTCCGGATGGATGAAATGTACACCAGAAGGTGGTGGTTGGGGCAATGGTAGTGGCCATGCAGATTATACGGTTTATTTTTATGCCCAATTCTCTAAACCCATGGTGAATTATGGCGTTTGGAGCGCCGATATTCCGGATAATATCCAAAGAAAAAGGGAAGATGTAGAAAGCGTGGCTTACCAGCAACGAATTGCAAAGGCAAAAGTAATCCCTGGCATTCGCGAATTTGAAGGGAAACACCTGGGGTTTTATACTGAATTTTCAACAACCAAAAATGAGCAGGTACTGCTTAAGTCCGGAATTTCATTCGTGAGTATGGATGGAGCAGAAAAAAACCTGGAGGCAGAAATTACAGGTTGGGACTTTGATAAAATTCGTGAAGAAGCACATAATTCATGGAATAAAGCGCTCAGTAAAATAACCATACAAACTAAAAATAAAGATCAAAAAATTGTCTTTTACACTGCCCTATATCACACCATGATTGACCCCCGCATTTTTACGGATGTAGATGGTGAATATATGGGTGGGGATAATAAAATTCATCATACCAATGCTTTTACCAAGCGAACCATTTTTAGTGGTTGGGATGTATTTCGCAGCCAGATGCCACTGCAAACTATCATTAATCCGAAGGTAGTAACCGATATGATCAATTCCCTGGTTACCCTTGCTGATGAAAGTGGAAAAGACTACCTGGAACGCTGGGAATTTCTGAATGCATACAGCGGATGCATGGTGGGTAATCCTGCTGTTTCTGTATTGGCCGATGCCTATGCAAAGGGACTCCGTAGCTATAATATTGAAGATGCCTATCGGTTTGCAAAGAATACCTGCGACAAATTTGGAAATAGCCCGTTAGGGTATACGCCAAAATCTGTTTCTGAAACTCTAGAATATGCTTACAGTGAGTGGTGCCTTTCTGAGTTGGCAAGGCAACTTAAGAAACCCGCGGATGAAAAGAAATATAAGTTACTCTCTATGTCGTATAAAAATATTTTCGACAAAGAAAAAAATAGTTTTCGTCCACGGCTGGCTAATGGAAATTTCATGCCATGGCCAGCGAAGGGGCGCTTGACATTTAATTATGGTTGCGTAGAGTCGAACTTGTACCAGCAAGGATGGTTTGTGCCATTCGATATTCCCGGGTTGATTTCATTGATGGGAGGCAGAGAAAAAGTAATTGCCGATTTGGATAATTTCTTTGAAAAAACGCCTGCGGATTTTCAATGGAATGAATATTACAATCATTCGAACGAACCGGTGCATCATGTTCCTTACCTATTTAACTATTTAGGAGAGCCATGGAAAACGCAAAAGTGGGTGCGGTTTATTTGCGACAAAGCTTATTCGGTAAATGGCCTCGTAGGTGATGAAGATGTAGGACAAATGTCAGCCTGGTACGTATTGTCATCGTCAGGGATATATCCTGTATGTCCCGGTGCTACCCGATTCGAAATAACGAGTCCATCATTTGACTGGGTTGATATTCTTGCAGGAAAACAATCTAAAAAATTCAGCATCATCACTGTCAATAATAGCCCCAAAAATATTTATATACAGTCCGCGAAGTTAAATGGAAAGGAATATGGCAAATGTTTTATTGATTATAAAGATATAATAAAAGGGGGTACTCTTGTATTAGTAATGTCTGATAAGCCAAACAGAAATTGGGGACTTGAAAAGTAGAATAGCTACTGACTTCCTGCAATAAAAAAAGTTTCATGGCCCAGTATTTGTCAGGTAGCCTTGTGTGTTAGCCATGCCCATACTGCATAAGATTTGCTGTTTGGTTAGAAAGTTGTCTGCGCGAACATCTGTTAAATCACCATTTGCATAAATTCGCGTTGATTAATTTAGAAATAATCGGGAAAGTTTGATAATTGTTGAATTCAAAGCTGGTTAATACGTTACTGCCCAGGCAAGCCCATCAGGGTTGCTGCCAACATCAATATGCGCTATTACTTCCAAAGTTTTAAGATCGATGACAGCCACATAATTATCAGGTGTGCATCCCACAAATGCTCTCGATCCGTTAGGTGTTATTAATATTCCCGCTCCGCCGTGGCCAATGTTTATTTGTTTCAGTTCTTTATGCGACACTACATCAAAAACATACAAATTGCCGGCACCCAGGCTTGAAACCAGTACCCGTTTTCCGTCTGGGGTAAACTTCAGCCTGTTGGCTCCTAAAATTTTAGTATCAATTTTTGCAACTACCTTTTGGGCTGCCAGGTCAATGATGGCAATGCTTCCATCATCCGCAGAGGCGGTCCATAATTGTTTGCCGTCAGGCGATACATCAAATCCTTCCGAGCCTTTGGAAACCGGAATCACTGTTTGCGTCCATTCCTGGCGTGTGCCGGCTGTCAACAGGCTTACACTTCCTGAATTTACATTGGTAGTATATACCTTTTGCCCGTCAGGCGTTACGTAAATCATGTGGGTGCGGTCCTGGCCTGTACCCATGCACCAATCCAGTTTTTTTGTTTGAGGGTCATAACGTCCTACACTTTTGGAACCTTCCGCAGAGAACCAAATTTTACCATCAGCAAAAGCCAGTCCGTGTGGTCCAAATAATGGCCTTGTGTCAATATTGAATAAAGGTTTTTGTGTTACAAGGTCTATTACATTGATCTCATGTAAACTGCCGCCACCATAAATTGAAACATACGCCGTCTTTCCATCGGATGAGGCAATAACTTCATGTGGATCGGAACCTACAGGCACCCGTGTAATAACTTTTAGCATAGCCGGATCTACAATTGCCAATGTATGGTCGCCTTTGGAAAGAGCCAGCAATTTGGGTTGTTGGGCAATACATCCCGTGCCGGGAAAAAATAATAAGAACAAAAAAAGGCTTCCAATGCGAAGTTTCCAAAATTTGCATTTTACCTGGTGGGCAATAAATTTATGAGGCGAATGATCGGGGGTAATTCTGTTCATAATAATTTATTTGAAATAGTGAATAAGATATTAGCAATGCTTGATTAAAGTTATAACAAAATAGAAACAGAAAATTGAGGACCTGTCATGGATTTGCGTAATCTGCTTATCCCAAAACATTTCTTTTCTGTACCGAACTGATTTTTAATCGTTAACCTGTATTTTTATTTTTTATTTGGGTTTCCGTTCCCGGCATGAACGAAGGCCGTTCATTAACAATTTTAAAACAAATGAAGATAATCAGAACTGATATGGAGCTTGAAACTCCACTTGTAGATAAAACGCTGAGGGAAAGCGGGCATCATTTAATACTGCTCCCCGATGGAGTATCTGAAGAAAAACTCTGTGAAGAAATAAAGGATTGTGATATACTATTGATGTGCTATACTCCCATTACAAAGAACATCATCAATGCGGCAACCAGGCTTAAAGCCATCGTGAAATATGGCGTAGGAATAGATGCCATTGACATACCGGCGGCATATCAAAAAGGAATAGTAGTTGTAAATATTCCGGCATACGCAGAAGAAACAGTGGCAGAAGGAGCATTTGCGATGCTGATTGCCCTTGCCAAAAAGTTGCCGGCCATACAAAAGCAAATGAACCAAAATGAATGGGCGTGGCCTACTCAGAAATGGCTGGGAATGGATATTGCTGAAAAAACACTCGGCATAATTGGTTGTGGCAGGATAGGGGCCAGCATGGCCAGGATGGCTGGTTTGGGCTTTAGGGCAAGAGTGATAGGATATGATCCCTTTACGACTAAAGAAGATCTGGCTGCGAATGGGATTGAAAAGTATGATGATCTCAGGGAGATGATTAAGGAATGTGATTTCATTTCATTGCATACAGTTTTGAATAAAGAGACCCGGCATTTGATAGGTAAAAACGAATTGTCAGTGATGAAAAAAACAGCGATTATTATTAATTCTGCGCGCGGCGCTTTAATAGATGAAATGGCGCTTTTAAATGCTCTGGAGAATAACCAGATTGCGGGGGCAGGCCTTGATGTGTTTAGCGCAGAACCATTAAATCAATCGGATCATCCATTAAGAAAGTTATACCAAATGGAAAACGTAATCCTTTTTCCGCATTTGACATTCTATACCAAAGAAGCTATGGATCGGCTTGAACTGGAGACGCTGGAAAGATGTTCAGAAATATTTGAAAACAGGCCGGTAACGATACACTCAAAAGACCCACGTCTTCAAAATCAGGTTATATAGTAATTAATGTATAGAACTATTATTAAACCAGGAACAGAAGCAATCATTATCTTAGGTTAATACAGAATGAACTGCATTCCATTTATCTTCCCGTATTAATTTAAGTGCTGAAACCCTGTCGGCTTCCTTGTATTTATTAACAAATAATGAGATCAGTATATCAGCGCAGCCAAAATGAAAATCATTATTGCAACTTTCAATAATGTTATAAACCCATAGATAAGTGTCTTCCATATTTGTATTTTAAAAATGATGATTGTTCTTCATACTGTAAAAGTAAGTTGTGCAATCCGGTGATTGTTACACTATTTTGGAAACTAGTTGTATAATTCCCACACGAAATATCATTTATGAAACAGGAATATTACCTGTAGGTTTTTCATCCCGGCAGTTTTTCTTTGCTTTCTCAGTTTCTGAAAATGCAATTACTGTGAAATCAATCGGATTAGGTAGAACAGGCACAAAGGCAAAAAAGTAAATATAGACTAACAAGGATTTGAGATTAAAAACCTGGTCCTGTAAATAAAAAACAACCTAAATTTCAGGTTGTTTTTCTATATCCGATGATTGGAAATATTTATGCTGCTTATGTTATATCCATTTAACTAAACAGACCACCTTTTTTCAATTCACGTTTGCCTTCTCCAATCAGGAAGCCATTTTGATAAATTTGAATGGTATAATTTCCTTCCTGAAAATTATTAGCCGGGGTAAATGTAAATTGAACGTTCTTCTTTTGAGCGGTTTCAATAGCAACCGGCAACTTAGCTGTAAAGGTTTTATCATCACCGTTGCGGGTTGTAAAAGTTCCGGAGTTTAAAGACTGTTCAGAAATGGGTTTACCGTCGGGGCCTGTTACCACTACATAAACATCTGTAGTGCCAGGCTGGGCTATACGATTGTTTACATCAAAGGATATAACCAGTTTGCTTACATGCTTTGCTGTGGTGGTAACTTTTTCTTTACCATTATGCCTTACGTCAATAGGTGTAACGGCAATATTGTTTGCATTTAGGGTAGAAGCCACATCTACTTTTTGTACAAGGCTATCTTTGGTAGCTGTAGTGGCCGTCAGATCCTGGGACAATTTTGCTGAATCCTGTTTTAATATGACTTTATCCTGGTTTAAATTTTGATTATCCTGTGTTAACTGTGCTACCTGCTGTTCCATGCCTGTAATTTTATCATTCAAACTGGCAATAAGAAATCTTGCTTTTGTTAATTCAGCAGCAGTTGCATTTTTCTTGTTTAAGATGCTACGGATTTCATTTTTTGTTTTTGAAATCTCATGGTTACTTGCTGTAAGCTTACCCTGAAGGTTGCTGTTAAGAGTTGACATTGAATCCAGCCGTGCCAGTGATGCATCAAAGCTTTTTTGTATGTCGCTTTTCTGATCAGTAACAGTGGCTATTTCTGTTTGCTGATTTTGAATGGTTTCACCTGTTTTATTTTTATCAACTAACAGGAATGCAACAGTGCCAAAGAGGGCTACCGACAAAACTCCGATTATAAGATTCTTATAACTTTTGCGCGGCGAAGGGCTTTCTGTTACTGATGTTGGAAAATTTGAATTGTTCATGATTTTGAGTTTTTTTGTGAAATTGATTTTGTTTATTTCAAAAATTTAAATGTTTTATTAATGGGGAAAATCAAATACCATATTCAGTAATCGTTGCTGATACTAAGCCGAAAATCGTGCCATAATTTTTTTTGCATTCATAAAATAAAAACTGTTTTAGCAGAATGCATTGGTGGATAATGGGTTATAATCATTAAAACCTGTGTTGTTAAAATGCAGAATAGGTATCAGCAGTTATGAGTTTATGCTTAGTTATTCCGGATTATATTGATAAAATGTAATATCGCAGCGGTGGGTCTATCTGAAATGTTAGAATCTCCTACTTTGCACGGGGATAAAGAAAATTACATAGTGCGCTTTGTCACATATTCTTGTATGTTAGCTATGCCTGTGCACCGTAAAGATTGACTGCCTGGCATAAAATTTATTTGCAGGAACAACCAGTAGAAAAGTGTATATCGGTAAACCTGGCTGCCGTAAATGTGGGCATTTTAATTGTCATATTTGATTCAAAAACCAGTTTGGATGTGCATAAATATAGGTTTGCAAAATAAATTTATAATAATAAATTTACTGTCTATTCTTACTATCCGACACCTCTCTTCCCACACCTTTCAAAACTGCTGCGATTGACTAAGTATTTTTTATTACTTACAATTTATATTTTTCACCCAAAAAAACAAAAAAATGAAAAAGATTATTGTTCGTTTCGAATTTCCAAAAGGAACTCAGAAACAGTATGATGCAGTTTGGGATGACCTTAAAGCAAAAGGATTGGAGCATCCCCAGGGATTAATATTTCACACAGGCGCCCCGATGCGAAATGGAAATTGGTTTGTTTGCGATCTCTGGGAATCAGAACAGGCCTTCAATGAGTTTGGTAAAGTATTGATGCCCCTAATTGAAAAACATAATATTCAGACAACCAAGCCTGAGATTATGCAAGCCCATTTTGTATACCAAAATGTGTATCAAACTCAAAGGGAAGGCGTTTTGTCCTGACTTTTTTGGAATGCTTTGTAAATAAAGAGGATTTAAAAGTTTGAATCCTCTTTATTATTGGAAGAATCTATTGTTCAAAACAATTCCCGGTTGAAAAACACGAAACCCCGGTGATTATTCACCAATTTATCTATCTTCTTACCTTACTTCATCAGTATTTTGTCGAGCGTTAAATACCTGTCGCGGTGGGTTTCTTTTTCTGCTTTTGTATTTACATCAATGTGCATTACCTCAGCGGGTTCGCCGCTTTTAACTGCTGGCCATGTTGGCACACCCAGTCCGTTGGGGTTTCCGGTTTTTACAAAATTGGCAAAGAAGGCTTGCATTATTTGCGAAATTTTGTAATCTTCAGGCTGCCAGTCATACACGCGGTTTGTAGGCAAATTGCCCATAGCATATTCAATTTCTGAAGAATGAACGGCGCCCTCAGCATCAGGTTCGGAAGCAATATTTCCTTTTTCTGCACGCAAAGTGGGCCGGGGGTGTGCATAATAATACCGATACACTGGCTTGCTGCCTGTAGCACTTTGCATATCAGACCATTTCCAGGTACCAAAGGAAATAAAGAGGGCACTGGCTAGGTCGGTAGCTACCTGCTTCACCGTTTCATCATTACCGGGGTTATATACTTTCAATACTTCTGCTGCATTTTTCCCCATCTCTTTTTTTACAGCATTTATATAATTTTCTTTTGTGGGGTCTTGTTGTCCGAGTATAGCCTGGTAGTTACTTTCTTCAGAATTCCACCCTACCAGCAAAGGCACATGAGCCTGCTCCCCGGCAGCATAAATTATTGCGGGAGCTTTTTGGAAAAAATAGCCATCTACATCCACGGGGAAGTCGCCCTGTCCCGGTTTGGCAGTTGCTTCCAAAAGCTGGTCAGCAGGCAGTGCCCGCAATGCAGCCAGTGAGGTGGCCCCGACATTGTTGGCAAACTTTGCCCCGGTCTGCTCAGCTTCTGCCAGTGAAACGGTAGATCGTTTTGCCAGCAGGGAACCACTTTCGCCAATAGCACCTGCGATAATATGCCTTGATAGGGGTGAAGCCATAAGTGCACTTACAGAATAAGAGCCAGCAGACTCACCGGCTATTGTAATCTTTTTTGGGTCGCCGCCAAAGGCGCTGATATTTCGTTGTATCCATTGCAATGCCGCTGCTTGGTCCATAAGGCCATAGTTGCCCGATGCATGATGAGGAGATTCTTTTGTGAGGTCCGGGTGAGCAAAAAAGCCAAATATCCCCAGCCTGTAATTTACCGTAATGGCTACAATACCTTTCCTGGATATACTTTCGCCATCATAGCGCGGTTCAGATCCGTCGCCGGCCATAAACCCCCCGCCATAAAAATATACCAATACAGGTAAATGATCATTGGCTGATTTGGCGGGTGTCCACACATTCAGATACAGGCAATCTTCACTTACGCCGTTTGAGCGAAAGTTCATATCGCTGTAGATATACCGCTGCATGGCCCGGGGGCCAAAGGCATCTGCTTTTCTAACGCCTTCCCATGGGGTAACGGGTTGAGGTTCTTTCCATCTTAATCCCCCTATGGGGGGCTTTGCATAAGGGATTCCTTTAAAAGTATATATCCCTGATTCGTTGATGCCTTCGAGGATTCCGCTGGCAATTTTTACCTGCATTAAATTATTTTGAGATGATGACTGGGCTTTTATTTTTACAGTTAAAAGAGAGGCTATTACTCCCAGGATAAAAAAAATTCTCATATAAGCATTGATTGAAATTTAATTGGTTGAAGGTAATAAAATCCTTAATTAAATATGACTATAGTATTAGTCCTTTCAGCAGTCAATGTTATATTGATATTGGTTAATATTATTTTATGAATGATTTATTTCATCAAAATTTATTTTTCCCAAACATTGTCTTCGGGTGTATAATCCATAAAAATGCCGCCATCTAATTTGATGGATTTGATATTTTTCTTCGCAGGGATTTTTAGTAGTTGTTCCCCCTGGTTCTTTTGCCATATAGCAGGCGTTTCATGTATAGAAGCACTGGCCCCATCTTCATAAATAATTTTTACATCAAACGGAATAGCGAAGCCGCCAACATTTTGGACAGATACCTCATAATACCCCTTCTCTTTTTTTGCCCAGGCTATTTTCAGGTCAATATAGTTGTTGGTAAAAAACCAGTTGTGAAAAAACCAGTTTAAATTTTGCTGTGCACCTGCGCTCATGGCATTGAAATAATCCCAGGGAATGGGATGTTTACCATGCCATGCTTTCATATAATGATGCAACGCTTTTTTAAATACTATATCGCCCAGCAGATCTTTCAGTGCCAGGTAACTTAAAGATGCTTTTCCATAAGAATTATTGCCATATCCTGCACCACTTACCTGTGTTGACATAATAATTATAGGCTGGTCTTCTTCTGCAGAAGGATCATTAATATATCGTTTGATACGAAAACTTTTATATACTGAGTCAGCATGTGCTTTCCCGAATTCTTCCTGCCCTATAAGATATTCGAAAGTAGTGGCCCAGGCTTCGTCCATATAGGCATATCGTTTTTCGTTGGTGCCCATATAAAACGGGAAATAGGTATGCGCTATTTCATGATCCTGTACCATCTGAGAAAACTTAAAGTCATTTGTGGTTGCATCGTTTATCATCATAGGGTATTCCATATCGGCATATCCCTGGAAAGAAGTCATTTTGGAATACGGGTAGGCAACTCCCGGCCATTGGGTAGAAAAATATTGCAGGGAATGTTGTTCCCATTTTGCATAATGATGAAAATCTTTTGCCGTGTCATTATAAGCAGATTGCACACTGGCCCGGCGGTTGGTTTTTGAATCCACTAGTACGCTTGTAGCGTCCCACACATAATTTTTACTTACAGCAAAACATACATCGGTAATATGACTGGCTGCAAATTTCCACGTGTTCCAGTCGTTTTGTAAGGTCACTTTATGTTGTTGCATTTCATCAAAATCAGCAATATGAATTATCTCATCAACAGTATAAGATTTTTCAAGGCGTGCGGCTATGGCCGGTTGCAATACCTCTCCAGGATTTAAAAAATCCCCGGTAGCCCATACTACATAATCTTTTGGAACTTTTACTGCCAATTGGTAATCATTAAAATCATTGTAAAACTCTTGTCCGCCATTATGTGGCAGCATATCCCATCCATAATAATCGTCATACACTGAAACACGTGGATAACTATAGGCTACATAAAAAGTAGTGCTGTCTATTTGTCCTTCCCGGCCGCTTGCTTTTGATAATGGATAATCCCATGTAATATTTAGATCAACTGAAGTGTGAGGTAAAATCGGGTTTCTTAACCCGATGCCGGCCACTGTTCCCCAGTTTCTGCTGTCGATTGAATATTCCTCGCCATCAATAGAAAATGACTGAATATCCAGCCCTGAAGTAAGGATATCAGGATTAGCATATCCTGTTCTTGGGGCAAGTGGCTTATGAAAATTATTTACAAACCGGATAGCTATCCATTTCAGTGTGTCGGGACTGTTATTGGTATAAATAATCTTTTCTTTCCCTGATACTATTTTAGTCTCGGGGTCTACCGCTACCGCGATGTTATATTTTCCTTCATTTTGCCAATAGTTTTTTCCAGGGTTTCCATCCATTGAACGGGTACCTTTTTTAAAAGCATTGGTTATGTTGCGGGGCATGTATAATTGCTGGGCGAGAGTATAATGTGTGCCAATAAAAAATAACAGAGTAAAAGATAAAAATAGTTTTCGCATAAAAGGAGGGTTCAATTTTTTTCGATAAAAATAATAAAGCTTTTTTGATATAGGTGCTAATTTCTATGAATGGTGAATGATTGGAGATGATAAATAAAAAATTAGGCTGGTTTAAAATTGGCGATATTAATCTTCTAATTGTAACAATTTTAAAATGGGAACGATTTATGTACCAACCTTAATGATATATGTTATCATTCACGCAAGGATACAGGAAAACTAAATGAAATTTTTTACCTGGCAGCTTAAAAAAATAAATTTATGGAATCATTAAAAGGAAAAATTGCACTTGTGACAGGTGCCGGTAAAGGCATTGGTCGTGCAGTTGCTATCGCGTTGGCAAAAGAAGGGGTTAATGTTTGCCTTATTGCCCGTACTGAAAAGGACTTGCAAAACGTATCTAAAGAAATTCAGGCATTGGGAGTAAAAGCTTTCTTTGCAATTGCTGATGTCAGTGACATAGAGTCAGTGAATAAAGCAGTTGAAAAATTACAGAAAGAATCAGATAATATTGATATACTCATTAATAATGCAGGTACGGGTACTTTTGGGAAATTCCTGGAACTGGGACCCTCAGAATGGGAAAACCAGGTTAAGGTAAATTTGTTCGGAGTCTATTATGTTACACGGGCCGTATTGCCCCAAATGATAGAAAGAAAAACCGGGGATATTATTAACATTTCTTCTACGGCAGGCTTAAAGGGCAGTGCTCTTACCAGTGCATATAGTGCTTCAAAATTTGGCGTTATGGGTCTTACAGAATCATTGATGCAGGAAGTGCGGAAACACAACATTAGGGTAACAGCCTTAACACCCAGCACTGTTGTAACTGAACTTGCAAAAAATGCCAACCTCATTAATAATAATGAAGAAAGACTAATGCATCCTGAAGACTTTGCAGAGTTGATAATTGCGCAATTAAAACTTAACAGGCGTGTTTTTGTTAAGGAGACTTCTATCTGGTCAACTAATCCGTAATTAACCTTTGATTTATCTGGTTTTTGAATTCTAAACTCTATTTAAAAAAATATAAAAATGAAAGTATTAATGGTTTTAACATCACATAGCGAATTAGGGAATACCGGGCACAAAACTGGTTTTTGGATAGAAGAGTTTGCAGCTCCTTATTATGCATTTAAGGATGCAGGCGCAACTATTACAATAGCTTCACCCAAAGGCGGGCAACCACCTATCGATCCAAAAAGTGCTGAACCTGCCAGCCAGACTGATGCCACCCGGCGTTTTGAAAAGGATAAAGAAGTGCAACAATTATTGGCACACACAAAAAAGCTATCAGAAATTTCAGCAGGAGATTTTGATGCTGTATTTTATCCTGGCGGACATGGCCCGTTGTGGGATCTTGCCATTGATGCAGAGTCAATCCGGTTGATTGAAACTTTCTGGAAAAATAATAAACCTGTGGCTGCTGTTTGTCATGCACCTTCAGCTTTACTAAATGTAAAAGATGAAAACGGAGAACCCCTTGTAAAAGATAAAAAGGTGACTGGGTATTACCAATACAGAAGAAGATGCTGTTCAACTAACCAATGTTGTACCTTTTTTACTGGAAGATGAATTGAAAGATAAGGGTGGTATTTATTCAAAAAAAGAAGATTGGGCCTCGTACGTAGTAAAGGATGGGTTATTGATTACTGGTCAAAATCCAGCTTCATCAGAAGAAGCTGCGCAACAATTGCTTGCTCTTTTTAAAAATAAATAGGTTTTTAGCAAATGCTTCAATTAATAAAATCAAAATGGATTTGAAAGTAGAAGCTGAAACTTCCTGGTTGGGTTTATTCAGTATCTATCCTAATGTATTCTATGTAGAAAATGTAATTTTTTTTTAAATAAAAACCGGAAATTGCTAAAAAGAATACCTCTTATCTTTGTATCAGTTACCCATCAATTTATTTTTCCGTTAAAATAGTGAATGCTAATTCAAAAAATACTCCCTTCAACTTAGAGCAGTAAATTGTACATAGCTTGATACATGCATTCGGTATCCTGTTTGGTATTATCAGCATTCCCATATCTTATTGCGATTGCTACGAAAAATGCTAATACGCCAGGTATTATAGGTGCTGAAATTTATGGTTGTTTTTTGATGCTGTTCACCTTTTTTCACCTTGTATCATAGTTTTCAACAACCACAGGTAAAAAGGATGCTGGAGATATTGGGCCATATCAGCATTTATTTTTTGATCGAGGGTATTTATACACCTCTACTGCTTATTTATCGTAATAATGCATTTGGAATTACTTTGTTATCAGTATTGGGGGGATTAACGGTGTTTGGTATATTTTTCAAAATATTTTATACAGGTTGTTTTGAAATTATTTCCGTTATCATTTATATAGCCATGGGATGGATATTGATTGCAGGCGGGAATTTTTTTTACTTAATTGCCAACGGATGTTTTAATTTTTATTATAATATGGGGAGGATTATACAGTATAGGTATTATTTTTTATTTCTGGGAAGTTTTCCATGGCATCTTTTCTAGTATTGGCAGACGCAGTTTGTCATTACGTGGCTGTTTTGCTTGCAGTATAAAAGGAGCCACGTAATGGGCATGTTAATTAAATTGGTATTGCAATATTTGAGATGTTCCTGAAATAACTTATCACTTAACCAATTTTACATTGACTGCATTAGCTCCTTTCGGGCCCATTTCAATTTCAAAAGTTACCTTATTATTTTCTTTGACAGCTTCAGTTAATGAGTTGATATGAACAAAAACACTTTCCTGGGTTCCCAGATCTTTAATAAATCCATATCCTTTTGAATCATTGAAAAAAGTAACCATTCCTGTTCTGATAAGGTCTTCGGGGTTCATGGGTTCCTGTTTAGGCACGCCGATCTCAATATCCTCTACATTGATGATGATTTTTTTTCTAGGATCAGGCGGCTTGGAAGAAAGATTTCCATTCTCATCAAGGTAAGCATACATGCTTTCCGGGTTATTGTCGTTTTTGCTGTTCTCTTTTCTCTCCTGCTTTTTTTCGGCTTTTTCTTTTTTGTTCTGCCGTTTTTTCTTTTCTCTTTCTTTTTTATTCCATGTTTCTGCCATAGTACTTCGCTGCTTTGTTTTAAATTGTGAAGGTAAAAATGAATATCAACCAGGTAAAGAAATGATGAGTTTCCGGGCTGATTTGTATAAAGGTAGTAAATACATGGTTTTTGTAAGCAAAAGGATGAAAAGATTCCCAATTAATTAGGATCCTGCAATGAGAAAAGATTTTTTTATTAAGAAAACCACCAGTAATTAAATGTGAAACTGTCTAATTTTTTGGTCAATTAATTTTTATTGGAGGCCTCTCGTATCTACACTCCCTTTGAAAGTGGGTTTGTCAAGAATCTTGTTCCCTGAAATTACGGAGGGGGCCTGCGCATAAGTATCTGGCAATTGTCGTCCGAATGAACCTGTAGTAATGTATTTAATAGCTTTAGCAAGTGAAGCTTCTGACGTATCGCCCCAGTCTTTATCAAGGCCATCTGCAACGGGGCTGTCAATTTGTAACCCGTTAAAATAATTGCCTGTGCCAGCACTATTAAGTGACCTGAATGAAATAGGGAAAACGTACCAGTCGCCGACTGATATCGGGAAAAATCCAACAGGTTTCCCGGCTGTACTGTACGGACCTATTAGCTTTACATCCATGTAAGGTTTTAAGTTATTGATCAGTAATTCACTTGCCGATGCAGTACTCTGGCTTACAATAAATAATATATGATTAGGATTTAATGGACCGATTTTATTAAAATGAAGCGAGGTATTATAGTTTTGGTGTTTATCATTAAATGTTTCTGTCATCATGAGACTTCCATTTGCAGATGTCGGGGCCAAGTAATCGGCTAATTTTTCCTGTACAGCAACATAGCCTCCTCCATTATATCTCAGATCAATTACCAGGTCTGTTACATTCTGCGCTGAGAAATAATTCATTACCCTGGCGAAATTGTTGAAAATAGAAGTGGTGTCTCCCAGGAAAGAATTGAATACCATGTATCCGATTGTTTTGGAACCCTCGTTATATACTGTATCTAAGTACAAGGGTTGCTGCGTATAAAGGTCTGCTGACAATGTAATATCCACAGTGGATCCATCAGGCTTAAGGAAAGTAAATGTGGAATTGTTACTATAATAAACGTTGTTGACAATAAAAGTGGCATTTGATGTGGTGATGTCGCTATTGCCATTAATTTTGGTAATGCGCCATCCCCGATGGATACCTGCAAGTCCTGCGGGGGATTCTCTTTCAACCAGTTTTACCCTCAGGTCACCTCCCACTTTAAAAAATACACTAAGCCCGAAATCTCCATTGGAAGACGCAATATTAGTAGCACTACCGATGCCTCCGCTTAGCTGGTTCCAATCCGTTTTTTTTATTCCAAAGCTCCACTTATCAACGGGCGATGAATAGCCGGGTTCATTACTATAATTTCTTAAAGCTACCATTATTTCAGAGGGATCCGCATAATTCTGTGGATTGAAAGTGGTAGGTATCTGGCTGTACCACAAATAAAAATCTTTAGAGATCAGCAGGGTAGTGTCTTCAATTTTTTGTTTGATGATTGTAGAATCAACAGTGGAGGCATTTGCTGCTGAATCCTGGGTCTTTTTACATGAAATCAATATGCTAGCTGCGAATAATATCCAGGCAGGGATTATTAATTTTTTTTGGAGTATCATAGTTACGCTTGCGGTTCTAAAAGTTACTGATTTATATGCGCAATTATCTTAAACATAGATTATTCAGAGAAAAATCTGACACAATTTAATTATCTCCCGATTCATTTCAGTCATTTTTATGTCAACGCAGAAAGGATTAACATTCCAAATATAAATAAGCGGGAAATTTCTTTAAAAATGGTATTCTATAATCTTATTTGTTATAAAATTATTCCTGTTGATAAAACATTACCCTTCCCAATTAGTATAATTGGATAAAAAAATCAGGTTTTGGAAGGTTTATTGCATTCAGGTGCAAATCATTTCTTTGTTAAGACAAGTGCAAAGAAATTTTTGAAAAGTTATCTACGTTAAGAAGGAGAGAGATTTTCGGATATATTAATAAATAATCTAAAATCGGAAGAGCACATTTTAAAAAATATAAATAGAGCTATTAATTTTCTTACTGGGGATGAGCGATTTATAGGCGAGATAATTCTTAGTTATTTTTTACTAAAATTCAATGTTGTTTTATTATCTTTGTCAACCATTTGGTTAAATTGTATGGTTAATTCGAAAATAGATATATCAACTGAACAAAAGATTCTGGCAGCAGCAAAGAAAGTTTTTCTCTCAAAAGGGATGGCGGGTGCTCGTATGCAGGATATTGCTAATGAAGCAGGCATCAATAAAGCCATGCTGCATTATTATTTCAGGAGTAAGGAAAAGTTGTTTGAAGTTATTTTCTTCGAGGCAGCACAAAAATTATTTCCGACGATAAATTTAATTTTCGAATCAGATATGTCCTTGTTTGAGAAAATTGAGAATTTTGCCGAACAATATATAACGATGATGTCTGAAAACCCTTATCTGCCTTTATTTGTACTAAATGAAGTGAGTAAGGGGCCTGAAGTATTTATCCGGAAAATCTGGAGTAAACAAAGTGGCCCCCATCCGCAAAAATTCCTGGCGCAAATTGAAAAAGAAATAAAAAAAGGAAACATCAAAAAAATTAGTCCGTTGCATTTATTGATTAATCTTATTTCGGCTACTATTTTCCCATTTGTGGCAAAACCTATGATACAATTTACGCTAGGACTCGATGAACTGCAATTCAAAAATGTAATGGAACAGCGTAAGAAAGAAGTTGCGAAACTTATTATAGATTCAATTAAAAGGTGATTTATATGCTAAAATTAACTATTTGGTTAAGAAGATATTGTATGATGATTTTGACGATCATTGTAATCCTGTTTGCAAATGTCAAGCTTTATGCTCAATCGCAGGATGTCATTACTATTGAAAAAGTGTATCAATTGGCACGAAAAAATTACCCGTTGATTAAACAGCGGGATTTAATTACAAAAACTAAAGAATATACAGTATTAAATGCTGCTAAAGGATATCTGCCAGTCTTTTCAGTGAATGGACAAACGACTTACCAATCGACTGTTACTAGTTTTCCATTTCAAATACCCGGGTTTAAAGTGCCTACTTATAGCAAAGATCAATATAAAATTTATGGAGAAGCTGACCAGGTTATTTATGATGGTGGTGTAATTAAAAATCAAAAGGAATTTGCTAACGCAAATGAAGCGGTTCAGCAACAGAGCCTGGAAGTCAGTTTGTATGGATTATATGATCGTGTGAACCAGTTGTTTTTTGGTGCTTTATTAATGGATGAACAACTAAAGCAAAATGAACTGTTGAAACAGGATATTCAAAATGGAATTGATAAAGCGAAAGCTCTCCTTGCAAATGGAACAGCTTACCGAAGTAGCGTAGACGAATTGTCTGCTCAGCTATTGCAGGCTGAACAGGCAAGAGTAGAAATTGAAACAGCAAGAAAAGCGTTTGTTGACATGTTGAGCATGTTTATTAATATTAATATCAATGATAGCACGATCCTTCAAAAGCCCGTTGCGCCAATGCTAACAGACAGCATTGCCCGTCCGGAGATATCTTTTTATGATTACCAGAAAAAAATATATGATCTGCAAGGCAATCTTTTACACGCCCAGGTTCGACCTAAACTGAGCTTGTTTGCACAAGGAGGTTATGGACGGCCAGGCCTCAACATGTTGAGCAATAATTTTCAAGGGTATTTCATTGGCGGACTAAGACTCAATTGGAATTTTGGCAGCCTTTACACTTTAAAAAACCAGGAACATTTATTGGATCTTAATAAACAGACACTTGATGTAAATAAAGAAACATTTCTTTTCAATACAAAAATGGCCCAAAAGCAACAGAATGGAGATGTAAGAAAATACAGGGAGCTGCTAAAAAATGACGATGCAATTATTGCATTGAGACAATCCGTGAAAAATGCTGCCAGTGCACAATTGGAGAATGGCGTACTGAGTACGCACGATTACATTAATGAAGTAAATGCTGAAGACCGGGCACGACAAAATAAAATTCTTCATGAGATGCAATTGTTGCAGGCGGAATTCAATTACCAGAACACAATGGGTGATATCACAATAAATAATTCAATAAATCAATAAAATAACATAAATGAAAATTCGGTCATTCTTATACGTTAGTACGCTTGTTTTCTTAGGGGCAATAGGGTGTAACAATCATCATGAAGCAGATGCATCCGGAACTTTCGAAGTTGACGAAGTAGTGGTGTCGTCTGAAGTTACGGGGCAGATAAAAACGCTTAACATCAATGAGGGGTCTGTATTGCAAAAGGATAGTGTTGTAGGTTATATTGATTCTGTTCCCCTGCAATTACAAAAAGATGAGGTTATTGCCACTATCAACGCATTACAGCAAAAAACGATGGATGTAGGGCCATCTGTAAAATTGTTAAAGGATCAGATAGCTGTGCAAAAAGTTCAGTTAGCGAATGCTTTGTATGAAAAGGCCCGCCTTGAACGCCTTATTAAAGCGGATGCTGCAACAACGAAACAACTGGATGACCAGAACGCTCAAATTGACGTAATACAAAAGCAGATTGCTGTAAATGAACAGCAAATAAAAGTGCAGGAATCGACTACCGGTACTCAAAACAGTTCCGTATTGAGCCAATCGAAACCTTTACAAAAATCTGTTGCGCAAATTGAAGACCAGTTAAAAAGAACCAACATTACTAATCCTATTAATGGAACAGTACTTACCAAGTATGCCATGGCAGGCGAATTTACTACTCCCGGAAAGGCTTTATATAAAATAGGTGACCTTTCTGTAATGACCCTGCGGGCTTATATAACCGGAACACAACTGGACCAGGTAAAACTGGGCCAGCAGGTGAAAGTTTTAGTTGACAGCACCGCTACGCAATACCGGGAATATCCGGGCGAAATAACCTGGATATCTGACAAAGCGGAATTCACTCCAAAAACTATTCAGACGAAAGATGAAAGGGCCAACCTGGTATATGCGATAAAAATTCATGTGAAGAACGATGGACTTCTGAAGATAGGTATGTATGGTGAAGTAAATTTTAAATGAAGAATATGGCAGCGGTAGTTGTTGATAATATTGTTAAAACGTATCGTATTAAGAAAACGGTAGTACAGGCATTAAATGGAATTTCATTTTCGGTAGATCGTGGCGAAATCTTTGGTATCATAGGTCCTGATGGAGCTGGCAAAACTTCACTCTTCCGGATTCTTACGTCGTTACTGCTAGCTGACAGTGGCGCTGCATCTGTTGACGGTTTTGACGTGGTAAAAGATTATAAACAAATTCGTAACCGTGTTGGATATATGCCAGGAAAATTTTCGTTGTACCAGGATTTATCAGTGCAGGAAAATCTCCAATTCTTTGCGACAATTTTTGGAACGACTATCCAGGAAAATTATAACCTCATAAAAGATATTTACCAGCAAATTGAACCCTTTAAGGATCGAAAGGCCGGGCAACTTTCCGGCGGAATGAAACAAAAACTGGCATTGAGTTGTGCGCTTATTCATAAGCCATCTGTATTATTTCTTGATGAACCCACAACGGGGGTAGACGCAGTTTCAAGAAAAGAATTCTGGGAAATGTTGCATCGTTTGAAAGAGCAGGGGATTACCATACTTGTTTCAACTGCATATATGGATGAGGCAAGTCTGTGCGACCGCGTTGCTTTAATTCAAAAAGGCAGCATTCTTTCTGTTAATACACCTGAAGGAGTAACCGAAGAATTTAAAAAGCCATTATGGGCAATAAGGGCTAATGAAATGTTTCACCTTATGAACGACATTAAGGATGACCCTTCCATAGAGAGTTGTTATCCTTTTGGGCAATATCATCATGTTGTTTTTAAAAAAGATGGAAATAATAAACCGATACTCGAAAAGATAGTGCAAAAAGGGAATTATACAAATGTTGAGATCGATAGTATTAAACCCAACATTGAAGACTGTTTTATGGCGTTAATGAAAGAATAAATATTATGTAGTAAAAAATATGGGAAAAGAAAAAGTCATAAGCGCAAATGAGCTAACCAAAAAGTTTGGAGATTTTACCGCTGTTGATAAAATTTCATTCGAAGTGGAAAAAGGTGAAATATTTGGATTTCTTGGAGCTAACGGTGCGGGTAAAACGACGGCAATGCGTATGTTGTGTGGTTTGTCTTTACCTACTTCCGGATTGGCTACTGTGGCTGGTTATGACGTATACAAGCAAAATGAGCTGATCAAAAAGAGTATAGGATATATGAGCCAGAAGTTTTCATTGTATGAAGACTTAACCGTTAGAGAAAATATTCGTTTTTATGCCGGCATATACGGGTTATCCGACAAGCAGATTAAAGAGAAAACAGCTCTATTGGCAAAGCAGCTTAGTTTAGAAGGAGAAGAAAAAACCTTGGTAAAATCTTTGCCCCTCGGATGGAAGCAGAAGCTAGCATTTTCAATTGCTATTGTTCATGATCCTGCTATTGTTTTTTTGGACGAGCCAACGGGTGGTGTTGATCCAATTACAAGAAGAGAATTCTGGAGCCTTATATATGAAGCATCAGAAAGAGGAATCACAATCTTTGTAACGACACATTATATGGACGAGGCTGAATATTGTAACAGGGTTTCGATAATGGTTGACGGAAGAATTGATGCACTCGATTCACCGGCCAACCTGATGAAGAATTTTTCGGCTAATTCAATGGATGAAGTGTTTCTACAACTGGCACGGAAAGCAGTAAGGAGCGAATAATGTCAATTATTAAACCAGTTAAAATGGTATATGATAGATAAAGACACTAAGCATAATTTTTAAAAATGGATGCACAATCACTAAATACACACAAGGCAAAAAAATCGCTTTTTGGAGGCGGATCAAAACAATTTTTCATTTTTGTAAAGAAAGAATGGTTGCATATCTGGAGAGACAGGCGAACCCTGTTTATATTAATATGGATGCCCATTGTTCAGATTATTTTATACGGCTTTGCACTCACCAATGAAGTAAAGAATTCGCAGATTGCTGTTTTTGATCAGTCTAATGATCAGGCAACTTCAAATATTATTCATGAAATTGATGCCAGCCGTTATTTTGAAATTATTAAATATCTCCATTCCTATAAAGATATCGGTGCTACGTTTCGCCAGGGAAAAATCAGGCTGGCTATTGTTTTCCCCTCCAACTTTCGGAATGATTTGTTACATACCAATTCAGCCCAGGTACAACTAATTGCAGATGCTTCTGACCCTAATACGGCCAATACACTCACAAATTATGCAACTGCAATTATTAACGATTACCAGCAATCTTTAAATCAAAACAAAGTTCTGCCTTATACGATCAAGACTCAATTAAGGATGCTGTATAATCCTGAACTGAAGTCGGCTTATAATTTTGTTCCGGGTGTAATGGCTCTCGTACTGATGTTGGTTTGCGCAATGATGACATCCATTGCTATTGTAAGAGAAAAAGAATTGGGAACGATGGAAGTGATCCTTGTTTCGCCATTGAAACCTTTCCGGATCATTATTGCGAAGACGATTCCTTATCTCGCAGTTTCGATGTTGAACATTGCCTGTATCCTGTTACTTAGTGTTTATGTGCTTAAAGTACCAATCAATGGGAGTCTGTTTCTGTTGATTGCAGAAAGTACACTATTTACGATCACCGCTCTTTCCATTGGCATCCTTATTTCGAATGGTGCTAAAACCCAGCAAGCTGCTATGTTCACATCGTTGTTGAGCTTGTTTTTACCTACATTACTATTCAGCGGCTTCTTATTTCCTATAGAGAACATGCCACTTCCATTGCAAATTATATCCAATATCGTTCCTTCAAAATGGTACTATATAATAGTAGAGTCAATAATGATAAAGGGTTTGGGATTCGCAGCTATCTGGAAAGAAACGTTGATTTTAGTAGTGATGACATTTGTGTTATTGGGTCTTAGCATTAAAAATTTTAAAATCAGGCTGGCATGAGAGTATTGAAATTTTTATTGCAGAAAGAGTTCCGCCAAATATTACGTGACCCTTCTATTTTCCGGATTTTATTTATAGCGCCGATGATACAATTGTTGATATTACCGTTGGCAGCAGATTATCAAATAAAGAATATCAATTTGGCAGTAGTAGATCATGATCATACTCAATATTCTCAAAAGTTGATCCATAAAATTATTGCTTCGGGTTATTTTAAATTGAAGGACTATAGCGCCACTTTTCCGCAGGCCCTGCATTCAATTGAATCAGATAAAGCAGATCTGATACTGGAAATATCTGCCCAGTTTGAGCGAAAACTGGTAAAAGAAAGTAAAGCAGATTTATTTATTGCAGCAAACGCTATTAACGGGATTAAAGCAGGGTTGGGCAGTGCCTACATTCAGCAAATTATTCAAAGCTATAACGCGGGTGTTCGAACCCAATGGATTCAGTTTCCCCGATTTGATCCGCAACCAACAATTGAGGTTACTTATTCTGACTGGTTCAATCCCAATATGAATTACCAGTATTTTATGGTGCCGGGAATTTTGGTAATGTTGCTCACTATTATTGGATCTAACTTCGCAGCCCTTAATATCGTTAAGGAAAAAGAATTGGGGACTATCGAACAGATTAATGTAAGCCCAATAAAAAAAGTGTATTTTATTTTGGGCAAATTAATTCCGTTCTGGCTGCTGGCGCTTGTTGTATTAACTATCGGCCTTACAATTGCCAGGGTGGCGTACGGGATTGTTCCTGTTGGGCATTACATTACCATTTACATTTTTGCTGCTGTCTATTTATTAGCAGTTCTTGGCTTGGGATTACTTTTGTCTACCTATGCCCAAACGCAGCAGCAGTCGTTCCTGGTGGCATTTTTTATAACGATGATATTTAATTTAATGAGTGGTTTATTTACACCTATTGAAAGCATGCCCGAATGGGCGCAGATCATCACTAAGTTTAACCCGGTTTCCTATTTTATAGAAGTAATGCGCATGGTAATATTAAAGGGAAGCGGTCTCGCAGATATAAAAAGTCAAATGCTGGCAATTTTGGGATTTGCTGTTTTCTTTAACGGGTGGGCAGTTCTCAATTACAGGAAAAGATCATGAGAATCCTTATTAAATGATCCCTACATTTTTTGCTAAATGAATCATCTTAAAAGAAATAAAAAATGAAGGGTATCAATGAGATAGTTATTTACTTTGCATAAAAAAACATGAAGCAACTTTTTATTCAGTATGCGGCATACAATCTTTGGGCAAATAAAATTTTATTGGATAAGCTGGCAATTATTCCCCCGGAAATTTTATTTAAAGAAACCGGCAGTAGTTTTGGAACTATTTATAAAACGATAGTTCATCTGATGAATGTGGAAAGTATATGGTGGCAACGGATGAAATTGCAGGAACATGTACAATTGCCCGGCAATGAAACAGATACAGATTTCAGCGAATTCTCAAAAAAATGGTTATCAATTTCAAAGGAATGGAGCGATTGGGCAAATGAAGCCAGTGAAAATAAAATGACCTTTGTTTTTTCATACCAAAATACCAGGAAAGAATATTTTAAACAGCCGGTTTATGAAGTGCTGTTGCATTTATTTAACCACCAGACTTTTCATCGAGGGCAAATAATCACCCTATTGAGACAAAATGGAATTGATAAAATTCCCGCAACAGATTTTATTGTTTTTAGCAGGACCAAAGCCTTTAAAGGGTTAAAAGGAAAATAGTATTTTAATTTTTTGGAGGCACTTCGCCCAGCTTATTGTCTTTAATAAATTTATCTTTTACCTCGGTAAACCCGCTTTGAAGTTTTGCTACTTCATCTAAGGTTTCATCTACCATTGAATGAATCTCCGGTAATTGCTTTTCAAGAAGGTTGTTGCCAAGATTCATATTTTCGGCTTCCAGTTGTGCAATTTTTCTCAATAAAGAAGTTTCGGAATTTACCACATCGTCCAGTTCGAGAAGCATTTTTTCCATCACATGTAATTTTTCTGTTTTGTCCATATTAGAATGTTTTTGATCAATTAAAAATTATTGAATCAAAAACTATTCCTGAATCATTCTTCAGTTTCAGAAGAGTCAGATAAATTTATTCTAATTTTCTTTTGGATAATAGAAAATATTGAATCTAAATGCTATCATATGCCCACTTTACCAGTGTAGCACCCCAGGTAAATCCTCCACCAAATGCTGCCAGCACAATAAGGTCGCCTTTTTTTAATTTTTTTTCCCATTCCCATAAACATAAGGGTATAGTAGCTGAGGTGGTATTTCCATAACGCTGTATATTGATCATAACTTTATCGGTACTTAAACCCATACGGTTTGCCGTAGCGTCTATAATTCTTTTATTGGCCTGATGGGGAACCAGCCAAGCAATATCATCCCCGGTTAATTGATTTCTTTCGAGTAATTCAAACGCTACATCGGCCATTCGCTTTACAGCAAATTTAAAAACAGTAGGCCCTTCCTGGTAGATATAATGTTCTTTTGCTAAAACGGTTTCAATAGAAGCCGGTTTAGCCGAACCTCCGGCTACCATTTTCAAATATTCAGCACCTTCGCCATCTGATTTTAAAATACTTTCCTGTATGCCATATCCTTCTTCATTAGGCTCCAGTAAAATAGCACCGGCGGCATCGCCAAAAAGAACACAAGTAGTTCTGTCGCTATAATCTACTATGCCACTCATTTTATCAGTGCCTACTACCACTACTTTTTTATATCGTCCGCTTTCTATCAAGGCTGAGCCTGTAGTAACTCCATATAAAAATCCTGAACAGGCTGCTGAGAGGTCAAAACCAAAGGCATTCACGGCGCCAATTTTTCGGGAAATAATATTGGCTGTCGCCGGAAAGGTCATGTCTGGAGTAACGGTACAGCAAATAATGCAATCAATCTCTTCGGGGTCAATTCCTCTTTTTTTACAAAGTTCCAAGATCGCAGGTGCTCCCATTTCTGAAACTCCTCTATTTTCTCCTTTTAATATTCTTCTTTCTTCTACGCCAGTGCGGGTTTTTATCCATTCATCAGAAGTGTCTACCATAGTTTCCAGTTCAGCATTGGTAAGCCTGTATTCCGGCACATATGCACCTATAGCCGTTATGGCAGCAGAGATTTTATTAGTCATTTTATATAATAAAATTTTAAATTAAGACGATAAAAATACGACATCCTGCGTATTCCGCTTCTTATAGATGATAATAAAATTTTAATATACTAGCCATTACACTGAATTACTTATTTTTGACCACTTTAAAACTATTATGATAGCATACTTATCAGGAAAATTTTCTTATAAAAATCCCGCAGTGGTTTATGTGGATGTGCAGGGCATCGGCTATGAGGTAAATATTAGCCTGAATACCTATTCTCATATTCAAAACCTGGCGGAAGGTAAATTGTTTACTTACCTGCAGGTAAAAGAAGATTCTCATACTTTGTATGGATTTTTCGATGTTTTGGAAAAAGAAATGTTTATATTGCTGATAAGTGTATCCGGCGTGGGGGCTGCTACAGCCCGAATGATGTTGTCTAATATGAAGCCTGCTGAAATAACCAATGCCATTATGATGAATAATGCCGCCGTTTTGGAAAGTGTAAAAGGAATCGGGAGGAAGACTGCGGAAAGGTTAGTATTAGAATTGAGAGATAAAGTATCAAAATTAGCTACATCCGGCACAGAAAATATGCACCTTGGCAATACTTTCGACCAAGACGCGTTAAATGCATTAGTGGCTCTTGGGATTTCACGACCTGTGGCAGAACAGGCGATTAAGAAAATAGTAATTTCAGAACCTTCTATAAACAATCTTGAAGCATTAATAAAAAAAGCCTTAAAAGCTATTTGATAGAAATCTACCTTAATTAATTTGTTGGGATGTCGCGTATAAGAATATTGGTGCCGAATAATTTTGGTTTGATAGTGAATTGTATTCTGTCAATGGTTTTTTCGATTTCAGGAATCTCTGTTGCGACTGCACAGGATTCTTCTGCCCTGAATAGAAATGACTCTTTACCATTTCCTATTCATGACCGCCGGGGAGATTTTATTTCAGCTAATCCTTCTACTTACGATTTTCAGCTTCCTCCTAATATCAGTGATTCTGTGGTATATGAGCCGGCTACTAAAATGTATATTGTTTATGAAAAAGTAGGCGATCATTATTACAGAACCCCCACTTATTATACAGCCGAAGAATTCCGGGCTTTGCAGGCCCGACAATCAGAAATTGATTATTTTAAGAAAAGGTCCAATACCCTTGACCTGCTTAACAGAGGCAGAGTAAAACCCAAGTTGAATGTTTATGATAATTTATTTAACAGGCTTTTTGGAAATGGGAAAATAGATATTCAGCCACAGGGAAATGTAGATGTAACTGCGGGATATCAGGGACAAAATGTGAAAAATCCTACGCTTCCCGAAAAGGCGAGAAAGAACGGTGGATTTGATTTTAATATGGGAGCTCAATTAAATGTAAATGCTAATATCGGGGATAAATTAAAATTCCCGATAAGTTATAATACGCTTGCCAATTTTGATTTTACCAATCAGTTGAAACTTGATTATACCGGTAGAGATGATGAAATTTTAAAGCGCTTTGAAGCAGGTAATATTTCTTTCCCTTCAAAAGGTACGTTAATTCCGGGGGCACAGTCTTTGTTTGGGATAAAAACCCAGTTGCAATTTGGAAAGTTGTTTGTTACCGGGGTATTGGCAAACCAAAAATCTCAAAGACAATCGGTGAATCTTCAGGGAGGATCTGCAGCTCAGCAATTTGAACTTAAAGCTGATGATTATGAAGAAAACAGGCATTTTTTGCTCGGCCAGTATTTTAAAGACAATTATAATAAAGTAATGAGTAACCTGCCGGCGGTAAATACTCCGGTACAGATATTACGATTGGAAGTATGGGTAACTAATAAAAATGGCCATACCACAGATGCAAGAGAAATAGTAGGACTTATGGATCTTGGAGAAGCCAATCCTTACCACAATTTTACAGTAACCGGGACCTTGCCTTCCAACGGAACCAACAGTGAATATAGCTCTATCATTAGTATGCCTGGCAGCCGTAATCCTGCATTGATCAACAGCCAATTAATAAATAACATCGGATTAAGCCCAGTACAGGATTTTGAAAAAACATTTGCAAGAAAATTAGATTCTACACAGTATATCTTTAATCCAAAAGTAGGTTTTCTATCTTTAAGCCAGCCATTGCAATCAGATGAAGTGCTGGCTGTTGCGTATCAATATTCTTACAACGGTAGAATTTACCAGGTGGGTGAATTTTCGCAGGATGTGCCACCTGATTCTGTTTCCAGCAACCAGAAAGTGCTTTTTCTGAAATTATTAAAAGCCACTTCGCAACGTCCTGGTCTGCCTATTTGGAATTTGATGATGAAGAATGTGTACAGCGTGGGCTTTGGTGCTTTGGACAGGCAGGATTTTAAGCTGAATGTGTTGTATGACGAGCCGGGGCTGGGCGCTAAAAGATATGTGCCTTTTGGTGATTTAAACCAGGGTACGTCTATTTTATCCTTAGTAAATCTGGATAGGCTGAACAATCAAAATGATCCTCAGCCTGATGGTGTGTTTGATTTTGTGGAAGGTTATACCGTACTTTCTCAATATAGCAGGGTTATTTTCCCTATTCTACAACCTTTCGGTCGCGATATTGCTCCAAAATTATTCAGTAATCCGGCACTGGGAGCTGATAGTTTATATTATCCTTTATACGATTCCATAAAGGCAACCGCTCAACAACGATTTCCCAACCTAGATAGGTTTATTTTACAGGGATCTGCAAAAACATCTGGATCGTCTGACATTAGTATTGGTTATAATATTCCTCCTGGATCTGTCTCTGTAACAGCTGGTGGCCAGCAATTAAGTGAAAATATTGATTACGCAATTAACTATGATCTTGGTACGATAAAAATTATTAACCAGGCAATATTAAATGCAGGCTTACCCGTGCAGGTCAATTATGAAAATAATGCCACATTTGGACTGCAGCAGAAAAGTTACATGGGCCTGAGACTGGATTATGAGGTGAAAAATACTGAAAAGGAACAATTGGCTTTGGGCGCAACTATGGTAAGACTTAGTGAAAGACCTTTCTTTACAAAAGTAGATTATGGTGAAGATCCTATCAGAAATACTATGTATGGAGTAGATGCTAACTATCGTAGGGATTTGCCACGGCTGACAAAGATTTTAAATAAACTTCCTTTTTATAACAGCACAGCCCCATCGTCAATAACGGCTTATGGTGAGGCCGCTTTTTTGAAGCCAGGCCATGCTCCACAAATAGGAAAAGGAAATAATGGAGTTGTTTATATTGATGATTTTGAAGGAAGTAAGAGTGACATTGATCTTCGTTTTCCGCCAATAAGCTGGGCCCTGGCTTCAACTCCTTCGGGAGCTACTGACGAAAACGGGGCCATTCTATTTCCGGAAGCCGATGCCAGTAACAGTCTTGACTATGGAAAAAACCGGGCAAGAATATCCTGGTACCAGATAGAGCCAACATTACAGAATCCTAAAAATATCAATAATCCTTTACGGGGCAATAAAGTGGCACTTTCTGATCCCCGTATCCGGGCTGTTTCACAAACGGAAATTTTTCCGCAAAAGACTACTGACTTTGGTCAAAACCAATTGATCACTTTTGATCTTTCCTATTACCCTTCTGAACGCGGACCTTACAATTATGAAGCTTCTATAGCTAATATAAATGCTAATGGAAAATTTTTAAATCCTCAAAAAAAATGGGGTGGGTTAATGAGAAGTATTGATCAAACTGATTTCGAAACTGCCAATATTGAATATATCGAATGCTGGGTACAAGATCCTTTTATTTTGAACCCCACTAGTACAGGGGGGAAATTTTATATTAATCTTGGAAATATCTCTGAAGATGTTTTGAAAGATTCCCGCAGGTTTTATGAAAATGGATTACCCACTCCTAATTTACCGGCACAGGTTGATACTTCTATTTGGGGTGTAGTGCCGCGTAACCCGATCCAGGTAACCAATGCATTCAGTAATGATCCTAAAGACAGACCTTTCCAGGATGTTGGTTTTG
The DNA here is from genome assembly GCA_030706605.1 of Bacteroidota bacterium. GTDB lineage: Bacteria > Bacteroidota > Bacteroidia > Chitinophagales > Chitinophagaceae > Ginsengibacter. The sequence goes on along the minus strand of JAUZOE010000001.1, from coordinate 182,506 downwards.
ACGGATTAACAGATGATGCAGAAAAAGTCTTCAGGAGAAGTGATTACCTTGATGTTCTTGCTACTAATTTTGGTACTTCTTCTAAAATATACCAGGACGCTTTGGCAGATCCATCTGCGGATGATTATCAATATTATCGTGGAAGTAATCTTGATGCTGAAAATGCGGGTATTTTGCAACGGTATAAATATTTTAACAATCCGCAGGGTAATTCTCCTATCGCAAATAACAATTCACAATATTCGTCCGCAGCCACTTTATATCCTGACCAGGAGGATCTAAATCGGGATAATACCCTCAATGAAACGGAAGAGTATTTTCAATACGTCGTTGATTTAAAACCTCCGACAGCTCCGGATATGACCATAGGTCAAAATTATATTGTTGATAAAAAAGTAGTTAATGTAAAATTGGTGGACGGTACATCAAGGCTGGAAACATGGTATCAACTGAGAATTCCGATTGATTCTTATAATAAAAAAGTGGGTAATATACCCGATTTTAAATCAATAAGATTTATTAGGATGTTTTTAACTGGTTTCCAGGATAGTGTAACTGTCAGATTTGGGAAACTAGACCTTGTACGAAATACCTGGAGAAAGTTTCAGTATAAAATTGATTCTACAGGTAATTATTCAAATGAAAATACTAGTGACTTTAATGTAGGAGCAGTCAATATTGAAGAAAATGATAAACGTTCTCCTTTACCTTATCGCACACCTAGTGATATTGAAAGAGTACAAACTTTAAGTAATAATGGTGTCAATCTTTTACAGAATGAACAGTCCCTTACTCTTAAGTTTTGTAACCTGGTTAAAAATGATGGGAAAGCTGTTTTTCAAACTTTTGCTAATAGGGATTTAAGGCAATTCAGAAAATTGCAAATGTATATTCATGCAGAGAAGAATATTGAAACACAATTGAACAATAATGACCTTACCGCAGTGATAAGAATTGGAAGTGACTTTGTTAGTAATTATTACGAAGTAAGAATACCTTTGAAATTAACACCACTGAATCTTGGACTGGATCCAAACAGTACTGCTTACAACGATACTTTATGGATTAAGGGTAATAATCTTGATCTTAACTTAAGTGATCTGACTCAACTTAAAACGAAAAGAAATCTTTCAAGCTCGCCTTTGAATGTTTTGTATTCCCAGTTGGAGTCTAATGGCCAGACCTATGCCATTATGGGAAATCCGAACCTTGGTGAAATAAAAGGATTTTTAATGGGAGTAGAAAATACCAATGCTGTAGCAGCATGTGGTGAACTTTGGTTTAATGAACTTCGTTTGTCGTCTATGGATGAAAAAGGAGGATGGGCTTCCCTGGCCAGGATTGATGCCAACCTTTCAGATTTGGGAACTATCTCTGTTTCGGCAAATACACACAGTAATGGGTTCGGCACTTTGGAGCAGGGCGTGAATGATAGATTCAAAGATAATTTCCTGCAATTTGATGCTGCTGCTACTCTGGAACTTGGAAAGCTTTTACCCAAAAAAGCTGCCCTTTCTATTCCATTTTATGCAAGTGTTTCACAAACAATCAGTACTCCTCAATACGATCCATTCGATATGGATATAACATTGAAACAAAAGTTAAATGAAGCCCCTACAAAAAGAGCAAAGGACTCTATTAGGAGAGATGCCATTGATTTTGCATCCATAAAAACCATCAGCTTTACCAATGTTCATAAAAACCGAACGGACAGCAAAAAACCGCACTTATGGGATGTAGAGAATCTTGATTTAAGTTATACTTATACCAAAACTGAAGCGCATAATCCATTGATCGACTATAATAATGTAACCAAGCAAAGGGGAGGATTAGGCTATAACTTTGCTCCTAGACCTAAATTCATTTCGCCATTTAAAAATCTATTCAAAAAAACAAAAACGCACTGGTTTGACTTGGTAAAAGACTTTAATTTTAATCCTATACCAGCCCAGCTTACTTTTAAGGCAGATATATTCAGGCAGTTTGGTGTGATAAAACCCCGTAGTATAGGTGGAGATAAATATGTAACGCCTGAAACTTATGATAAGTATTTCACTTTCGACAGGAATTATATTTTGAGGTGGGATCTCACTCATTCTCTCAGCCTTGATTACTCGGCACTCAATAATGCAGTAATTGATCAACCTTACGGTCGCTTAGATACAAAAGCAAAAAAAGATACAGTAAGAAAGAATCTTTTTGCAGGCGGCAGGAACACTGTCTTTACGCAAACAGTTAATTTTTCTTATAATGTTCCATTGAGCAAATTCCCTTTGACGGATTGGACGACAATGCGCCTGAGCTATACAGCTAATTACCAATGGATAGGGGCATCACGGTTGGCCGTAAATCTTGGAAATTTATTGGAAAACGGCCAACAGGAAGAAGCTAACCTGCAATTGGATTTTACAAGATTGTATGATAAATCCAAATGGCTTAGAGCTCTTGATCAGCCGTTACAGCCTAAGTCAAATGAAAATCCCGCAGATACTACTAAAACAAAAAATAGACCAGTAACGGCAAAAACTAAGAAAAGCACTAAGGAATTACCGGAAGTGAGAGGTCCTTTGCGTGTATTAGGAAAACTACTGACCAGCATAAAATCTGTCAATGCTACGCTTTCGCAAAATACCAATACCAGGTTGCCTGGTTATACTGATAGTACTCAATTTTTAGGTGAAAACTTTAAAAGCATGGCACCAGGACTCGGATTTATTTTAGGACAACAACCGGATTCTAATTGGCTCAACCAGGCTGCCAGGCGTGGGTTAATAACAAGAGATTCTACTTTTAACGATCTTTTTGTCCAAAACTTTAATCAACGTTTCTCTATTTCGGCACAATTAGAGCCTGTAAGGGATTTGACTATTGATGTAAATATTGATAAAACTTTTAATAAAAATTATTCAGAGACTTTTAAGGACACCTCGGGTACAGGAAATAATTTTTCGCATTTGAGTCCTTATATCCAGGGAGGGTTCAATGTAAGTTATATCGCCTTCAATACTTTATTTGAAAAGTCTGATCCCAACAGGGTTTCGGCAACGTTTTTAAAATTCCAGGATTACCGCCAGATTCTATCGAAAAGATTAGGCGCTCTTAATGAATACAATAAACTCCAGGGTAATCCCACAGGGGCAGATGGCTATGCGATAGGTTATGGACGATATGCAGTAGATGTTTTGGTGCCTGCATTTGTTGCAGCTTATACGGGGCAGGATCCTACTAAAGTATCTTTGATTAAACAGGGCAATGCCAATATTAAATCAAATCCATTCAGTGGCATTTTACCCAAACCCAACTGGCGCTTAACTTACAATGGCTTAAGCAGAGTTCCGGGACTTGATAAGATATTTACTAATTTCTCATTGACTCATGCCTATAATGCCAGTCTGGGAATGAATAATTTCACATCAGCTTTATTGTATAGGGATGTTTCTCGTTATAATTATCCTTCATTTATTGATACAGTTTCTAATAATTATATTCCTTTCTTCCTGGTACCTAATATTACTATTCAGGAACAATTTGCGCCACTTATTGGTCTTGATATGACCTTTACTAATCAGCTTAGTTTTAAATTTGATTTTACCAAACAAAGGCAGTTAAGTTTAAGCCTGATTGATTACCAGTTAAGTGAAGTACGATCTACGCAGTTTACTTTTGGTGGGGGATTTCGTAAACGCGGAATGAAGCTGCCTTTTAAGCTTCCATTCACTAAAAAGGATACTAAAAAACTGGATAATGAAATCAATTTTCGGCTGGATTTCAGTATAAAAGATAATGTGACTTCCAACAGCCGCCTTGACCAGAATAGTTCATTTGCTACCAACGGAAGCAAGGAAATTACGATAAGCCCTACTATAGATTATTACATTAGTAACCGTATTAATGTAAAATTATATTTTGATCAAAGAAGAGTCAATCCTTACATTTCATCATCAGCACCGACTGTAGATACAAGAGCAGGAATGCAACTGAGGATTTCGTTGACGAAGTAATGACTTGGATTTAGTTATAATACTATTACCTTAATTTCTTTTTTTTCTCATTGGTAAAAAATTCTTCAAAATTGTCAAAATCTTTTCGATAAGAAAGTTGGATACCGGTTCTGTTTTGACGTGTTACCCCTGCTATATCTCCGACTGCTGCATCACTTCTGTTAAAACCTATTACCCTGAACCTGCCATCCGGAGATATCAGGTATTCAAATGAAACATCCGGGGTGAATAAAAAGTTAGAATTTGAATTAGTTACAGTCTGGCCTAAACGATAATCTACATTACCGCCAACGGTTACTAATAGTTTATGGTTTATTAATGCAGTCTTCAACCCAAAGTTTCCCACATTCTGGATTTCTTTTTGTGAAACTCCTTTTTGAAAATTGAAGTCTGCTGTATTAATATTTGTATAAAGATTTACGGAATTAGTATTCAGCAATTTTTGCAACCAGTTATTAAGCGAAGATGATAAGGTGGCGGATAATAACTGTCCTACACTTCTTGTAACAAAGTTACCGGTATTGTTGCCGGTTAAGAGTCCCTGATCAGAACTCATAAATGTGTTAAACAATAACAAAGAGGTAACTTGTTTATTCAATTCATTATTGTCTGATTGGTAGCGGGTTTTCAAATATTCATTGGCTATGGGGTCAGATTTTAAAGGATTATCAAACGGGAATTCAAATTCAAATTCCGGACGCGGATCTTTAAGAGTACCTCTTAATTTAAAAATAATATCTACATCGCCTTTTGTATTGGTAAAGCCTGAGCTGGTTGGTATATTACTGAGGTTTACATTCTGTGCTCTGTAAATAGCATCGATATTCATATTGGCCAGGTATGGATCTCCCTGCCATTCTATATATCCCTGTTGTAGGGTAAAAGGCGTTTTTAAGAATGTTTGAAAATTAAAAGTGTACTCGCCCTGTTCTATATCATATCTTCCCCTGATGGTCAGAGGATCTCTTGTTCCGGCTGTGATATTGAGTTTTCCGCTTCCCTGTGCTTTTATGACATCTCCTGTAGTTTCATCAAGGATTACATCTATTTTTACCAATGGATTGGCTGTCAATTCCATATCCACTTTAATATTGGCATTTTGACTGGCTTTTAAATCTACTTTCATTTCGCGGCCGAATTTTGTAAATTCGATATAATCCAATGACCCTGTTTCAGCAGTTTCACCTGTAGGCAGATAGATATGGCTGCTGTCTGTAGGTTCGCCTGAGATGCTCATATGCATATCTGTTACAAATCCATTCAGAGATAATTCTGCCCGGCCAATTACATTTCCATAAAACTGGTTATTATCGCGTGCAGTTGTATTCAGCAATATAAATTTAGGCGGGCTGTTACCTATTGCATCTGTTTTAAAGTGCAGTTCATTAAAGAAAAATTTATCAAAGAAACTATGATAGATTTTTCCACTTAAAGTAGCTGTATGATTGAGTGTGTCTTTTATTTTTATGGTGCCAAAATCTATTTCATCCGGATTAAAAGTAATAATTGAATTATTATTTAGAATATAACGACATTTTGTATAATCTATCGTCAAAGAAGTACTGTCAAGTCTTACGCTTCCGGTTAATTTTGGTTCAGATGCTTTGCCCGAAATACTTAATATGCCGGTAGCTCTTCCGTGAATGTTGCTAAAAATATTATCGAGATAGTTTTCCAGGATATGAATTCCTGAATTATTAAAAACCACAGAACCTGAAAGTTGGTCCAAAGAATCCTTAGGGTTAAAACCAAAATTGGCAACAAAATTATAAAGCTCATTATTAGAAATGGTATTTATCTTGAAACTTCCCGGCTCAGAAAGGTATTCACCCCTGGCTTTAATTATACCTACTGAATCAGTTTCAAATTTGAATTTGTCAATTACCGTATTAAATTCTATCGCCATTCTGTTGAAAGGATCAATAATACTGATATTCCCATTCAGTAAACCATTTACCTGGGGTGTTTTCAGGAACATGGGTGTGAAATCTTCAATTACCAGGTTTTTTACGGCCACCAATACATCATTGCTGTTGCTAATATCTGATGGGTGTGTAGAGACCAATACTTCCTGTTGATCCTGGGAAAACCGGATATTGCTGGCGATTAGCATGTCCTTATAAAGTTCCAATTCTCCATTTTTTGCAATGTTCCATTGTTTTTGATTGATGGTAAACGTTGAGGGGTAAAAAGTTAGTTTAAAACCATCTTTTTTAGTTTGAATTCTTGCTGCAATGTCTGCGGAACTCAGCATTTTATTTCCAGTGGTATTGATAGTAATATCCGAAATGTCATTAGCGGCAACTACAGTTATTTTGGTATTAGGAGAATGAAGGCTGTCATTGATCACTATATCATCAATGTCTCCGTTTAGACGTAAAGTATCTTGTGTTCCTTTTCCAGTAAAATGGATATTATTAAAACTTATATTGCTATAATTAAATTGTGGTACATCGGCCTTGAGGTCTAAATTATTTTTAGCAATATTTATATTTCCGATGATAATTGAATTATCAAAACCACTTATTCTTTTATCAAACAGATTCATGTAATCACTTACATGTTTTGTTTTTATTAAAAATGTAAAATCCTGGTTTTCGGCTTTAATATCCGGTTTGGGAATATAGATAGGATAATATTTATTAAGAAACAACTGGAATGCCTCAGGCAGACCAAGAATCTTGAAATTGCCGTTGATGCTAACATCCAGCTCATTGGTTTGCAGGGTTAATAATTTTTTTCCATTGCTTACTGAAGAATTAATACTCAGGGAGTCAAAAGATAAATGTTGTCCATTATCCAATAAAATGGCATTATATAAATTTGCGGAGCCCAGGAAATTATCAATATTATTGCCTTTGAAATCAAGTTTGAATTTCCCAGTTAGTGAAAGACTATCGTTAGTAAAACCTAAATTTTTGAGATTGAGCCGGCCAACATCAGCCATTAAATTAAATTCGGGGTTTGTTTTGCTGAAATTGATAGATCCTACAAGGGTATCAATTTTTATATGAGGATCATCAATACTTGCTGATCCTGTAAAAAGTTTTTTATCGAAATCGCCATGTGCAATGATATTGGTATAAGTATATTTATTGAAAACGATGCTCCTGATAGTGCCATCGATTCCTATATTGATATCATTAGCATTAAAACCTTTCCCATTTATTTTTCCATCAAAGGCTATATTACCTATCTGGTTGTTATTAATAAAATTGCCTAATTTAAAATTATCAGTAGAAACTTTTCCTTCGTAAACTGCCGGACCAGATGAAGGTACTTTCATGTGAAGATCAGTTTGCAAAATACCCATATCTGTTGATAAGGTTCCATAGGTTACAAAATCCCGGATATATCCGGTATAGCTACCAACAAATAGTATATTACCAAAGCCACTCAAATTGGGATTAGTAATATTTTGTAGTGACGGGATCAATCTTGCTAATTCATTATAATTTGTTTTGAGTTCCCTCGATCTGAAATCTATAAATGTTTCCCCAATATCAGGCAGGCCTCTTAAACTGATATCGCCATCCAGGTAATTATTGGCTCCCGCCTGGATGACTATTTTTTGCGCTGTAATATTATCTACTTTTCCTTTGGCCTTTCCTTTTAGTGAAAAAATCGTTTTCCATGATTTTGTGTCTGGTGCAAAATAAGCGAGGTCATCACTACTGAGTTCACTGTTTTCAAAATTTCCTTCCATAGTAACGGCATGGATGAAATCTGCCATGTCATCATTAAAAGAATGATAGTGCATGGCAAAATAATTCTTTAGATGACTATGGGCAGTTACGATATCAAGATTTCTAAACTCCATTAGTTTTGGAGTGAACTTGTAATCAGCGCTCAATTTTTTTACTATGAAACCACCTCTGTCTTTTGCAGAAATATCCACTTTTGCTTTAAGGGTATCCTTAATAAATTCACAGTTTTTTAAAGTTCCATTCAAATCAGAAAGTACAATATGGTTTTCATCAAACTGGTACCCCAAAGAAGGAGAATTACCCTCTTTTTCAATAGCAAGAGCTCCGTTTTTTAAAATTATATTTTTTACTAAAATATGCCACCCGTCTGTATTCCATTCCAATCCACTTGGGTCTGGTGTATTGTCAATGGCTTTTTTAGTGGTGTCTTCGGGGCGATTTCCGGTATAGTCATATTGGGAAAAAACCGGCTCATCTATATTAATGGTGCCTATTTTGATTATTTTTTTTTCGGTATCAAACTGGTCGGCTCTTAAATCCAATTTGTCTAAAGAGACCAGTATATTTTCTCCTCTCCATTCGTCCTGTTGCCATATTTTGACCCTGTTTAAACTAACTACTTCAAGCCCCAGATTGATTGCATTTTTTGTAGTATCCGCTTTTTGAGAAGGGCCTGAAAAATAATCTGCAAGAAACTGGTAATTCCAGGTAGAGTCAGATCGCTTTAGATTGATAACAGCATCATCAAGCCCAATATATTTTAATGTGGTTTGGTCTTTTAAAAAAAACCAATCTGTAATGCTTACCCGAACAGTTCCTGCATATAACAAAGTGTCTTTATTTTTGTCTAAAACCAAAGTTCCCTCCAAAAGCAATTTGTCAAAAAGCTCTGCATCAACATGTTTAATTGATACGGTAGTATGAAGATTTTTAGAAAGACTTTTGGCTACCCTATGTATAATGAAATTTTGGAAAAAATTGGTTTGTAGCAAAATCCATAACACCAGCACCAGCATAATAAGTGCTAATAAGGATTTCAGAAATATCTTAAAAACTTTTTTCAGGGAAAACATTAATTAGTGACAAAAATAATTAAACCACATTGATAGACAAATTAGAGGAACGTTAAACCTTAAACCTGAATAATATAACCTGTATAGCAATAATTGTGCAAAACTAATTGAAAAAAGCCCCCTCCTCTCTACAAATTTTTACTCTGGTATAAAGGAGTTTATCAGTAAGACAAAAAATGAAAAAAAGCTTTCAGCTCAGGTTTCATTTTTTAAATAAGATTAAGAAATAAATTGCCTGGTAGATGGATAGGGTTAAATATTTGAAAACGAGATATTCACACTATGTTAATTACTTATGCTCTGTTCTATAAATAATATACCCTATTATCGCGTTTTAAATCCACAGAAAACTAAACCCTTATGAAACGACTAACCACCGTGGTGCTTTGCTTTGCCACTATTTGTACTTATGCACAATCTAAATTGCCTAACCCCAGGGTCTCTATCAAGCCTGATATTGAAAAGGTAGTCTATGACTATTTTGATAATTTTGATAATATAAAAGGAGATACTATACTACAATCAGTAAGCACAATAGAATTTTCGAGTAAAATAATTCCGGAAGGTTCCACTGAAACTTAAATTACAAAATACAAAACTCCCAAAACTTATAGCTGGCAATCGACTCTCTATAAAACTGAAATATTCAAAGATGCGGTAGCCAGGTATCGGGAGTATTACCGCCAGCTTAACGGAGCTACTTTTACTTTTTTTGATAAAAGAACCTACCGGATGACAGGCAACTATGATGCTCCTGATGAGGAAAGAGCTTTCGCTTCCAGTGTGTTGGAAACTCATAGTTATGACCATAATATGCAGCTTTTTAAAATAGAAATTGCTATGGATTATCTCTTCCCGGAATGGTCTGTTAAAATCATGATTTATGAAAAAGTAGCTGATGAAGACATAAGGCCTTCGTCGGGTTATATGCCATAAAAATATTGTTTGATATAGAATCTGTGAAGTTTGATAATGATAAGATAAACATTATGACCTCGCAAATGAGTACATGAAGAAATAAGTGCATAAAACGAAAGCCTCTAGATAGAGATCTTATTCATTCTTTTTTTTGAATTTTAATTGGCATTAACAAGGAAATGTCCGTAAGATGTACAAAATTATTTTGAATAAACAGAAATAAATTTCATTAATTTATTCAGAGCAATTCGGCTGCAAATTTACATTGCCTTATTTTCGTGTCTTAATAAATCAATAAGATGCGTAAATATATTTTATTATTATTTCTTTTTTGCTATTCTCTCACAGCAACCTGCCAATCTCCGTCAACTTATTATTCATCAGAAATTTTCCAACAAATAAAAAAACTGAATGTGTTGGCCTCTGTATTATATGTCGCGGCCCATCCTGATGATGAGAACAATGCGCTGTTGCCTTATTTTGCCAAAGAAAAATTATACCGTACGGCTTATTTAAGCCTTACTCGTGGTGATGGCGGACAAAATTTAATTGGTGATGAACAGGGCATAGAACTGGGTTTGATTCGCACACAGGAATTATTAGCTGCCAGAAGGATAGATGGTGCAGAACAGTATTTCAGCAGGGCGTATGAATTTGGGTATAGTAAAAGCGCCGCTGAAGCATTACGCATTTGGGATAGAGAAAAGATATTGAGTGATGTGGTTTGGGTGATACGCAAATACCAACCAGATGTGATTATAAAAAGATTTCCTCCTGATAAACGTGCCGGGCATGGACACCATGCCGCTTCTTCCATATTGGCACAGGAAGCTTTTACCGCTGCGGCAGATCCTGCTAAATTTCCTGAACAATTTAAATACGGCGTAAAACCATGGCAGGCTAAAAGAATTTTATGGAACACTTACAATTTCGGAGGAAACAATACAACCGGTGAGGACCAGTTAAAAATTGATATAGGTGGTTATAATCCTTTAATTGGGGAAAGTTATGGTGAATTGGGCGGAGAAGCCAGAACCATGCATAAAAGCCAGGGCGAAGGAAGGCCAAGGCGCAGAGGCGAATCTTATGAATATTTTGTAACTACAGGGGGTGAGGCACCAAAGAATGATTTAATGGATGGAATTGTTACTGACTGGAAAAGAATTCCGGGTGGCGAATCTATTGAAGTTATGATTAATGCAATCATCAGCAATTATAATATTGCAGAACCCAAATTATCGGTTCCTGCTTTGGTAAAATTGTATAAAGCTATTAAAGCATTACCTGAGGGTAACTGGAGAAATAAAAAACTGGGTGAAGTGCAAAATATTATTATGGAATGCAGTGCTCTATATGTTGAAGCAACATCATCGCAGCCAAATGTAGTGCAGGGTGGGACGCTCAGCATCAATTTTAATTTAAACAAAAGAGAAGATGTAAATGCTTCTCTAAAAAACATAAGGGTTGAAAATTTTGATTCTGCATTTTCAATTTCGTTACCAACCAATCAAAATGTAGACGTTACTAAAACGCTTCCAGTGGCTGATGATAAAAAAATATCACAACCTTACTGGCTCGTGTACCCGCTAAAAGGTGGAACTTTTGATGTTAGAGATCAGACCTTAATTGGTAAGGCGTGGAATGATCCATCATTTGAAGCTTCGTTCCTGGTAAATATTGACGGAGAAGATTTCATTATCAAACGTCCAGTTCAGTATAGGTATATTGATCCGGTGAAAGGAGATACTTATCAGCCAATACCTGTGTTACCAAAGGTGGAATTAAAATATAATAAAGACAATTATATTTCAATAAATGGAAGTCCGGCTATATCTTCATTATCTGTAAAATCAAATAGTGGAGAAGATCTATCTAAATATAATATTGAAGAAAATGTTTCCGGCAAGTGGAAGAAAAATGAAAAAGTGATTCAAAATGATGCATCACCTATTCTGTCAAGGAATATAGTATCCGGTTTTACGCCCTTATCAAAATCCGAAAATGAAAAAGATGAACTTAATGCTGAAGCAAAAAAGGGAAATGTAATTTATGATAGCTATACTAAAGTAATTGCCTATAATCATATTCCTACCATAACTTATTTTCCTAAAGCACAAGCCAACCTTGTAAAGCTGGATATTAAAATCGTTGGCAAAAAAATAGGTTACATTGTTGGTGCAGGTGATAAAGTCCCTGAAGCATTGGAGGCAATGGGATATGAGGTAACTACATTAGCCCAGGCAGACATAACACACGAAAACCTTAAAAAATTTGATGCCATTGTAACAGGTATTAGAGCATATAATTTACTTGAATACCTCAGCGATAAAAATGATGTATTCATGCGATATGTAAAAAATGGAGGTAATATGATTGTTCAATATATGAAAAGCAACCGGGTTGGTGATAAAGACATAACCGTTGGACCTTATCCTTTTAAAATCAGTTCAGGCTCGCGCATTACAGAAGAGGATGCCAAAGTAAATTTCCTGTTGCCCAAAAATTCTGCATTGAATTATCCAAATAAAATAACTGAAAAAGATTTTGATGGCTGGATACAGGAAAGAAGTACCTACCAGGCAGTACAGTTAGACCCCCATTATGTAACGCCTTTGGGCATGCACGACACCGATGAGGACCAAAGTAATGGAAGCCTTGCCATTGCAAAGCATGGCAAAGGGAACTTTGTTTACGCAAGCCTTGTATTCTTTCGGCAGTTACCGGCAGGCGTTCCGGGAGCATACCGGTTGATGGCTAATTTAATTGCTCTACCTAAAAATAAATAACGAAATTGATACTATAAAACCATTGAATAATGATGAAAGAAGAAAAAAAATATTGGATTAAATGGTATGTGCTGGTACTTGTGTTTCTTTTTTTTCAAATTCTTTTCTATTCTTTTCTATCGAATTATTTTAGTAACGGGTAAATGTGATGTATTGATTGCAGGGAATAATCACTTTTAAATTGTTTCTTTAACGATTGGACATATGAGCAAAATTGACTGGGTAGTACTTATAGTAACACTTTCTGCCATTATTATTTATGGGGTATATAAAAGTCGTACCACTAAAAATCTTGATGGGTATTTTTTAAGTAACCGTGATATGCCATGGTACCTTGTACTTTTGAGTATAATGGGAACACAAGCCAGTGCCATTACTTTTCTCAGTGCGCCAGGGCAGGCCTATACAGATGGGATGCGTTTTGTGCAATATTATTTTGGTTTGCCTTTAGCCATGATTGTTATATGTATTGTTTTTGTGCCGGTTTTTAACAGACTGAAAGTTTATACAGCATACGAATTTCTGGAAAACCGTTTTGATTTAAAAACAAGGACTCTTACTTCATTTCTTTTTCAAATATCACGCGGATTATCTACAGGCATCAGTATCTATGCGCCTTCCCTGATTCTTAGTTCCATACTCGGTTGGAATATTTATTATACCAATATTATCATGGGAGGAATGCTCATTATTTATACGGTTACTGGTGGTGCAAGAGCCGTAGCCCATACTCAAAAACTTCAGTTGGTTATTGTTATTGCGGGGATGGTAATAGCAGGATATATGGTAGTGCATTTGATGCCTGCAAATGTCAATTTTTTTGATGCGTTGCATATAGGCGGCAAAAGTGGTAAAATGAATATTATCACTACGGGCAACACTGCTAATGGCTTTGACTGGAAAGATAAATACAATATATGGAGTGGCGTTATTGGAGGATTTTTTTTAGCGCTTTCTTATTTTGGAACCGATCAAAGCCAGGTGGGACGCTACCTGACTGCACAAAATAACCGGCAGAGTAAATTGGGTTTATTGCTAAATGGAATAGTGAAGGTGCCTATGCAGTTTTTAATTTTAATGTTGGGAGTATTAGTCTTTTCCTTTTATCAATTTAATAAAGCGCCTATACATTTTAATGAAACCCAGATTGAGCGGGCTAAAACAACCAGTTATAAAAGTGAATTGCAAAATATTGAAAAGCAATATGCACAGGTGGCGCCAGATGATAATGTGCAAAAAACAAAAATTAAAAATGAATATAGTGCTGTAATCTCAGAGGCTTTACCCGGTGAAGATGTAAATGATACTAACTTTATTTTTATTCGTTTTGTAATTGATTATTTGCCTAAGGGTTTAGTGGGGTTATTAATTGCGATAATCTTCCTGGCAGCCTGGGGCAGCATAGCGGCTTCGTTAAATGCCCTTGCTTCCTGTTCGGTTGTTGACATACATAAAAAGTTTTTCAAAAAGGAACTAACTCAGAAAGAAGACTACGGGATCTCAAAATTTTATACTTTTTGCTGGGGAATATTTTGTATACTGGTAGCAGAATTTGCGAGTAATCTTGGCAACAGTCTGATAGAAACGGTCAATATATTAGGCTCATTATTTTATGGGGTTATATTGGGAATTTTTCTGGTAGCTTTTTGGTGCAAACCCATAAAAGCCAATGCATTATTTGTTGCTTCTGTAATTGCAGAAATATTTGTAATTATTATTTACAAGGCAGATGTGATTTCATTTCTATGGTTGAATGTAATTGGAGCCTTACTGGTAATTATAATCGGGTACCTCATGGAGATTTTTATAAAAACAGGCAAGAAAAAACAGGAAAACTCTTTTGGGTAGGTTGATTTTATAAATTGGCAGATTAAAAAGGGGAACAAAATTTTACTCTAAATTTCGTTCCCCTATAATAATGTAATTTCTTTCTTTATTTCAATTGCTTTATCAACTTTTCATTCAGTAAAATATATTCACCATTGTTAGCTTCTTTAGATAATTCAAGAGATTGTTGTGCTGTGGCTAAAGCTCCTTTTTTATTCCCCATTTCATTTTGAATTATTGCTTTGTAATACACCATATTATAGGGCTGTTTTGCTGATTGGGCAATAGCAGCATTCACCATTTCAAGTGCTTTGGGCTTATTATTATCAAATTCGTTATAAAATTGCGCTGCCTGAAAATATGGTTTTTTATCGGATGAAAGCGCTGCCTGCAATTGAGCTCTGATCTTATCTTTTATGTTTTCTTTTATTGGGATATTGACCACTACATGATCCCACATCAGTGAAAGATCACAACTTTCGGGTTTTATATTATTGAGCTGTATTGTAAAAGTTTCAACTTTAGCCGCTGCAGTGCCTGCTTTTACCTTTACTCTCAATACGTCATTGCTTTCTTTATAGCCGGTAGTTCCCCAATTGGTAATTCCTTTGTTTAAAATGAAAGTCCATTCTCCATTTTTTTGTGGAATAGTATAAATAGCATAGCTACCGCTTTCCACCCAATGGCCTGATATTTCTACGGGATCATTGAAAGTGATCTTAGTTGCTGAATTAGCGCCTGTACGCCATAAAGAATCATAAGGAACCAGTTTGCCAAAAACGTTTCGTCCTTTCAACCCCGGCCTGCTATAAGTAAGTTCAATAGAAGAAAGTCCAAAATCCTGCTTTATTGATTGAGTAGGAGATGGCGCCGGCATTTTTATTTGCGAAAATCCTGTTATCGAAAATAAGGCAATCAATAATATGCTAATGGTAATTTTTTTCATGATGAAAGTTTAGTTAAATATGAAGTTAATCAAAAAAAATCTTTACTGTTTGATAAAGCAGGCGGTTTTGCATGTACTGTGTTTGAATATTTACTCTTTCTGAATAGCCTTCAAGTCCGAAAAGTCCGGCAGCATTGCCTTTGTTGATGGCTATTTCAAGATAATTAGCAGAGTTAAATAAAGCTAATTTTTCACTTTCATGCACATCAGCATATGTTTCACTTATTTTATCAATTACTTCATCGCGCTTAAAAACAATTTTAAAACTTCTTCCGCGTCGTTGCTCTTCAAATTCTTCTTTGGTAATATTAATAATCACATTTTCAAAATTATCTATGAAGATAATTTGCCCCTCAATATATTTGGCCCCAAGTAACGGGCGTAAAGGATTCTTTACTTCTATTGAAACACTGGCATCGCCAATTTCATCTATGGGCATCCCGTCTAAAATATTTTGATAGGCTTTTGCAAAGATACTGGCGCAATAAATGGTATTTTTTTGTTCTGACGGATTTAATGGAAGTGCTACAATTTTTTCAGGTGTTTCTTCGAGAATCATAGTAATTAAGCCATTATCGGCACAGCCAATGAAGTGGTCGTTATGCTGAATAAATAGCAGGTGCTCTGGACGTTGATCAAAAAGGTTGACCAATACTATGTGAAAAGTTTTCGGTGGAAAATTTTTCATCGCATTACGACAAACGTAGGCAGCCTGCGGATAATTAAAAGGTGAGAGTTCGTGAGAAATATCTATAATCTTAAAATCAGGATTGGTATGAAGCAATTGTCCTTTTACTGCTCCTGTTAAAAAATCCTGTCGACCTATATCTGATGTTAGTGTTATTAAAGCCATTTGAAAATTTAATATTTAATCTTCTTTTATTCAAATCTGCTTGCAGAATCAATTTATTTTGAAAATATTTTTTTAATCACTGTGTGTCGTCTAAAACTAAATCAACAAAAGGGAAAATGCTTTTTTTATTTTGTAAGGATTGAAGAAAATCTATTTTATCAATTCCCTTTTTTCAAAATACAATTTTCTTATCATTTTATCTGCGAGACCAAGAAAAAATTTATTCATAAATATAGCCTGTTTGCCCTTAGAAGTTAATACAAGTGTTCGTTTTCTTTTCTATATAGCTTTAAAATGTGGCTGGCACATTCTTCGGTACTCATTATTTTCCCTTAGTCCAGTGTAGATTCCTGCACAGGCCTGTCATCCTTGCCCAGGGCAGCATATCTTGTATCAGATGCTGTAAAGCCCTGGCATAACTACATCACATTTGCGCCATTACCCAGTAGTTCTGTTCGCAATGCTTCCATCCATCCGATAATGGCAAACTTACTGGAACTATACCCACTTATGCCGGGCAATCCCATATGACCTGCGATAGATGACACTCCTACAATACTTCCTTTACTTTCAATCACAGCATTCATAGCATATTTCGCACAATAAACCGTACCCCAAAAATTGATGTTCATCACTTTTTTAAAGTGCTAAGATCGGTGTCTTCAAAAAGTGCCCAGATGGAGATTCCCGCGTTATTGATCAGTATGTCAATATTCCCAAATGTATCAATAGTTTTATCAATAAAATTTTTGCAATCTTCTTCGATGCTTACGTCTGGAACTACTGCTAATATTGGATTCCCGGATAATTCTATTTTTAGCTAATCTAATTTTTTAGGTGTACGCAAACAATTAGCCACTTTTGCGCCTTGGTTTAAAAATAAATCAGCCAATGCCTTCTCAATTCCATCTGTGCCGCGAGTGATAGCTATTACTTTATTTGCGAACATTTATTTTGCTTTGGGCAAAAATAGGAGAGAAGGAGGGTTGAGAAAAAGAAAGTTGAAAAATATTTAGATATTTCTTTTGGTGCAAAAAAATATTAACCGGGACCGGGCTATTCAATGGCTTTAAAAAGATGTTAAAGATATTTTTCATTCTTATTGATAAAAATCTTTTTATTAATGGTCTTTTTTGGCATTTTATCAAAAAAAAAAACGGGTAGTATTTGCTAATTAGCTGCAGGAGCATCAATTGGTATAAGTAAGAAAAAATAACCAATTCATAAAAAAAGGCATTGAATTTTCAATGCCTTTTTTTGCTTGTGATTCGGCTGGGACTCGAACCCAGGACCCATACATTAAAAGTGTATTGCTCTACCAACTGAGCTACCGAATCAATAATTTAGGTACTCCCTTTTTTTAAAGGAGTGCAAAAATAAGTGAAAAAGAGGTTGTACCAAACTTTTAAAAAAGAAAGTTCCAAAAAAGATTCTCAGTCGGAGGTTTTAATTTGATTTTTTTGAAAAAAAATTGAGTTGAAATGGGAATATTAATGATTAGTTTTATGATGAAAAAAATTTTTTGTAAAACTGCATGCTTTTTGATAGAATAGGATTATGCCTCGTATATTGATTGTCGATGATGATAAAGACCTTCTTACTGTAATAAAATCGCTACTTACCAAAAAAGGGTTTGATGTGTCTGTTTATTCAGATCCTGTAAATCTATTACCAGTTGTAAAACACCTTGAGCCGCAGGTGATACTTTTAGATGTTTTTCTTGCAGGAAAAGATGGACTGGAGATTTGCAAAAAATTGAAATCTTCACCTTTTTCGCACCATATCCCGGTTATTATATTCTCCGCTTATTCACAAATTGAGGAAACTGCTATTGATGAATTTGGAGCACATGATTTTATTGCCAAACCTTTTGAAATAAATGAACTGATGCTTAAGATTGATAAAGCATTATTAAAAAGAAAAGAATCGCTTTAGATTTTATGAGGATCTTTTTTATGAAATTTGTTTCAACAAAAAGCTTTCAATAGTGCTGCAAGGCACGAACATTGGCTTATCTGTGATAACCAGGTTTAGGAGTTGCCCGGTAACTGTATAATTTCCTTTGATAGTATTTCCAAATATGGTTACTTCAAAATTTCCTGATTGTTCATCACCTTTAAAAATTCCATCCTGGCTTTCTACCGCTGCTCTTGCTTTGCCCACAGCAATATTTGCCGGGTCACTAAAGGGGAGATTAAAATTACATGCCATAATTATAATTATTTTTTTAATGAGTTTATTTGCAAAATACAATTTTTAAAATGTGGAAATGTTTACTCAAATATGTTTCCAATTTAATTCGCAATTAATTTTTTTCGTCTCTTCGGATATTGTTATCATTTTTAAGACGATGCTTTTAAACTGGCTTTCTTACTATTTTCATAAATTGTTCTTCATTTGTTATATTGCTACACTCTTTTATGAAGATAGTTCTTTAAATATTATGTATTTATTGTTGTTAATTGGGTTTGTGATTTTTTATAAATGAATGCGAATAGCCACCCGGCGCAACTCCCGAAAAATATTGCCACTATTACATCTCCGGGGAAATGAACACCAAGATACACTCTGCTATAGCATACTAAAAATGCCCATGGATAAAGTAGTAAAGGAAGCCATCTCATTTTTTGCTTTGTTGTTAATTCCATATAAACTAAAAACCCGCTTACATTGCAGGCATGTGCTGAAATGAAACCGTAAAGGCCCCCACGATAATTGTTTACATAATGTAACAAATTTTCAATCCCGGGAAAATGGCTTGGCCTTAGTCTTATCCCCATAGGCTTTATTACAGTAGAGGCAAGTTGATCGGTACAAAACATTAAAGGGATGATTAAAATAATCAGTAACCAACTTTGTTTTTTATATTGATAAATTAGCACAAGCAGCAATAAAAAATAAAATGGATACCATGAGGTTTCTCCACTGGCAAACCACATTATTTTATCCCAAAACGGATTATGATGACTATTAATTAGTAATAATAATTTCTTGTCTATTTCATTAAGCCACTTGAGAATTGCCTGCATAGTGTTAGGTTATTCAAAAAAGAATTGATTTCTTTTTTGAAACAAGGAGCAAAATAAAAGAATTATAATTGATTAATTGTATAAAGAGATATTAATATTTCTTTTTAAACCTATTAGCAAATGTTTATTATCTTGATAAAAGCAGCAGGCTGTTTTAGGAAATAATTACATTAAAAAATGAATACTTATAATAAGTTTGGGATGACAATTAAAAGGGAATAAGAAACAATCCTAACTTTACTGAATCAGGTAAAATTTTATTTAAATAAATCAGGATAATAAATGGAAGCTATAAACGAAAAAATATTTACAATAGATATTGGCGGAACTAATATAAAAGCTACTATTCTTAATAGTAATGGAGATTTTTTGCAGGATTATGAAAAAGAAGAAACACCCCAACCTTCTTCTCCTGAAAATATTTTGGCAGTGATAAAAGAACTGGCAAAAAAATTCCCTGAGTTTAATAAAATTGCAGCGGGCTTCCCCGGATATATTAAAAAGGGAGTGGTAATAACAGCGCCAAAACTGGGAACAGAATTGTGGAAAGATTTTGACCTTGCTACAAGCCTTGCTACAATATTCGGGAAACCAACTTTGGTGATCAATGATGCGGACCTGCAGGGGATAGCCTTGTCTTCGGGGAAGGGTTTTGAAATGGTAATAACTCTTGGTACAGGTTTTGGATCTTCTTTAATGCTTGATGGCACTCTGTTGCCTCATCTGGAAATGTCCCAACATCCTGTTACAAAAAATAAAAATTATAATGATTATGTGGGAAAAGCCGCGCTGAAAAAAATCGGGAAAAAGAGATGGAATAGAAGAGTGGAAAAAGTAATTGACATTTTAAAAACAGTTTTTAATTATGATCATCTTTATATTAGTGGTGGAAATGCCAAATTGATTTCTTTTAAATTGGATGATAATATAAGCATAGACGATAATAAAGGAGGCATTAAAGGAGGGGCAATACTTTGGAAACAAAAGAATGAAAAATTGAGTAAACCAGAATTGGAATTACCTGCCGAAAGTTTATGAAATCCAGGTTGATTATAGGTGAAAAATAGTGTAAATCAATAGCAGGTCCGATATTTAATTAAATTTTCTTTTTGTGCCTGCTTAATAAATTTCTAAATACCATTCACATGAAAATAGGCATAGCCGCAGATCATGGCGGATTTGAATTAAAAAAAAGCATTTATTTATTTTTAAAAGAAAATGGATATGAGGTAATTGATTTTGGGGCCTTTGAATTGGATAATCAGGATGATTATCCGGATTTTGTAATACCACTTGCTGAAGCTGTGGCTCAAAAAAAAGTAGATCGGGGAATAGCCATTTGCGGAAGTGGCGTAGGAGCCTCAATTGCTGCCAATAAAATAGTGGGGGTGAAAGCTGCATTAATCAATGATTACTTTTCATCTCACCAGGGTGTAGAAGATGATAATATGAATTTGATTTGTTTCGGAGGAAGAGTAACTGGTTTTGCTGCAGCAGAAGAGTACACTCAATCTTTTTTGAAAGCAGAATTTTCAGGAGCCGAAAGGCATAAAAGAAGATTAAAGAAAGTAGAGGCCCTGGAGACTAAAAGCGATGTATCCTGAATAGATTTTATATTTGTGAAGTTATTTTTTACAAAGCATTTACCATAATGGAGAAAATTTCTTTACTATATTATTTCCTGTCGGTTTACATTTAATAAAATTTCGAATTATATTTTAAATATTTTCCTAAACTAAAACATGAAGAATCAATACAAGATATTATTTTGTGACATAGGCGGAGTATTGTTAAGCAATGGCTGGGGACACAAATCCCGGATGGCTGCAGCGGCCAAATTTAATATAGATTATGAAGAGATGGATGACTTACACGATTTTGTGTTCAATGTATTTGAAATTGGTAAAATTTCTCTTGATGTTTATCTTGATACAGTGGTATTTAATGTTGAAAGAAAATTTTCCAGGGAAGAATTTAAGGAATTCATGTTTGGTTCTACAACATTGCTCCCACATATGCTTCCCTGGTTTATTGAATGGAAGAAAAGACAGGAAAACGTTAAAATCATTTCTATCAATAATGAAGCAAGAGAATTGAATCAATATAGGATCAATACTTTTAAACTACATGATTTCTTTGATGCATTTGTTTCTTCCTGTGAAGTAGGGATGCGCAAGCCAGATCCTGGAATTTTCCACATGGCATTGGGAATAGCCCAGGCCAAGCCAGAAGAGTGTCTTTATTTTGATGATAACATAATGCTCGTTGAAGCTGCAAAAAAGGTTGGCATACATGCCCATCATCATATAGATTTTGAAACTACCAAAGAAATAATGGAATCCTTATATTAGTGATATCTGTGATAATTTGAGAACTGATTTGAAATAGTTTGATCTTGATATATAGCATAGGCGAATCAGGTTTTTGCACGGATATCATCCAGTTTTTTTGCAGCGTCTTTATGGAGTAGGATTTTTATTAAAAGAATCAAAGCCGTCAAAGCAAAAATGCCGCCAATGGCCCAGTTTAAAATATTTTGGTTGGTATTCAATTTTTGTACTATAAGTTTTCCTCCAAAGATAAAAACACAATTTCCCAACAAAGTTCCAAGGCCGATACCAACGATATATAAATTGTAATAAGAGTTTTTGGGTTGTAATATATTTTTTGTAAAAAGAATAGTACTCCAGCCAAACCAAAAAGGAATTTGCATTGGGCTGATGGCACTTAGCATTACACCCAGCGAAAAACGATTGATATTATTATTGAGCATTACATTCTTTGCATGATTGGGTTGTGCGGCTGCTATAAAACTTCCAATTGCCAATGCTACAACAATTCCCAGAGTGATCCATTCCATCCACCTGAATAATTTTTTTTGTTTCCTGACCCAATTGATTCCGACTAAAGAAACACGTACGTAGATCATTTCCACCAACAAAGAACCTAAGGAAAAATATATTGCATTTGTGACATTTTCCTGCACGCTTATTTGCATAGCTGCCACATTCAATGTGCCTAATGGTAATGAACCAAGAAAACTCACTATCATTCCCCAAAAAAAAACTTTTGTCAAGCCCATATACTTCTTAACTCTTTTTTGCCAGAATAGATAAAGATACCGACACTGTATTACCTAAAACCATACTTTTTTCACCTATGCCAAAATCCAACCGGTTAATTTCAAATTTGCCGGTAAACAAATAATCATCTTGTATTTTTTCGGCCTGAAAAGGGAATGAGATTGTTTTGGTAACGCCATGCATGGTGATGTTGCCCGAAAAATAATAAAATCCAGTAGCTGTTTTATTGGTCTTGTCAATTTTCGTTGAAACTATTTTTATTTGAGGATATTTTGCTGTGTCAAAATATTCATCGCCTACCAGGCTTTTATCTCTTAGTGAATTATCAGTATCAATAGTAGAGGCTGCTACTGATACATTGAATTGGGAGGAAGTAATATTATCAGGTAAAAATTGAATTTCTCCCTTTAGCCCGGTAAAATCGCCACCGGTACTTATACCAAAATTTTTGATCTCAAAATGAACTTTACTTCCGTTATCCGTGGGTTTGTAATTTTGAGCACTAAGGGTGGTCGTTGCAAAAAATAAAAATGGTAACAGGGTTTTCAAGAACATAATTTTAATTTTTTCTCAGGTAAGTTGCGTTTTTTTTAGGAAATATTTTTATCAGCAGTATTAATTATTTTATAATATTTTTTTGTGTCAACTCTAAACTTAATTCCTTTCATTAAGGGCCAATAGGCTATTCCTTGTTGATGATTATAATTACTGATTGTGTACAATATTTTCCAGTGTTTTAAAATTTCTTTCCATGCCTGTACTAATGTGTAGCCTGTGTCATAAAAATGATTAGGCTCAGCACCACAACCATTATACTCTAATATGACAAAATTCTTCCCTAGTTTTAAATCTTCTATCGAATCGCACATAATATCGTACCGGCCATAAAAAAAATCGTTAATGTCAAGACTTATTTCATCAAGCATGGCCACAAGGTTATTATTAATCTCAGTACTTAAATCAATAAACCTGGCGCCCCTGTTGTGATTGGCAGCGTAGCTCAAAATATACTTTTCTCCGGAGGGGATGATTTTATTAAAATTGATGGAATGTTTTGGCCTCACTTCTTCAATTCTTTTTTTGATTTTTGAATTTAGCAGGATCAGTTGTTCTAAAGTATGTTTTCCATCACCGGTTACCTGCATTGGCACTTTCTGCAGAAAGCCTGTGATAGCTCCTTTTGTTTCAAATGGGTACCTGTAATAAAACAGGCTTATCTCAATTGGGTATTTTATAAACTCCTGGATAAAATATTCAACCGGAACTTTTTCGTGGTATTCTTTCAGATGTGTTTCATTGTCAATCTTTCTGAATAAAATGCCCTGGCCGCCTATTTCTGGTTTTACTATCAGTGGAAATTGTATTCCTGAAAGAGACAGTTGCTTAAGTACTTCAGAAAAATCATGAGAGGGATTTACATTAAAGTAAACTGGGCAAAGATGAATTGGTAGAAGTTCATGCATTTCTTTTTTAGGTTCCCCTTCCATGCCACCAAAGGTTAATTTGGGGTTACTTGGAGTAAAAAACCATACAGAACCTGACCGGATCATATACCAAAGCCATACGGGAACTATTGGTGCATAGAGAATTTTAAAGGGCCACTGTTCCCAGTTTTTTATTTTTTTGATCAAATTCATTTTTTTTTCAGAGTCTGCAAAAATAAGTTTAAACTACTGAATCTACAGGTATGCTTCAAAATTGTTTGTTGTACTTTAGCTGTATTAAAACTGAGAAGATGCATATACCAACGATGGAGGAAATGCTTGCGGAAAATAAAATGCCTGAAATTTTGTTTTGGGTGGGCTGTTCAGGAAGTTATGATCAGCGTGCGCAAAAAATCACTAAGGCTTTTGCAAGCATATTAAGTAAAGTAGGTATCAACTATGCCATTCTTGGAAAGGAAGAAATGTGTACCGGCGATCCGGCAAGACGTGCGGGAAACGAATTTTTATTCCAGATGATGGCTTACCAGAATATGCATATTCTTGATGGTTACCAGATAAAAAAAATAGTAACTGCCTGTCCCCATTGTTTTAATATTTTTAAAAATGAATATCCTGTACTTGGAGGAAATTATGAAGTGGTGCATCATGCCACTTTCTTACAGAAGTTGATTGATGAGGGAAAAATAAAAATGAAAGAAGATGGGGTTTTCAGAGGAAAAAAAATCACTTACCATGATAGTTGCTACCTCGGCCGGGCTAATAATATTTATGAAGCGCCACGAAAAGTACTTGAAGCGCTTGATGTGGAATTGGTAGAAATGAAGCGTTGCAAAAGCAAGGGGTTATGCTGTGGAGCCGGTGGTGCACAGATGTTTAAAGAAGAAGAAAAAGGCACAAAAAGAATTAATGAAGAACGTACTGCAGAAGCTATAGAAACCGGAGCGGGTATTATCGCTTCTAATTGTCCTTTTTGCATGACTATGCTCAGCGATGGTGTTAAACTTCATGAAAAAGAAGAAAGCGTAAAAGTATTTGACATTGCTGAATTAATTGTGCAAAGTATGGAGGGATAGCTTCCATAGGAATGATCATGATCGTATCAGTTTGTTATTATTTCCAGTTCTTTAACCACCCGGCTTACAGGCAATCCCATCACATTATAGAAATCTCCTTTTATTGATTTTATCCCGATTATCCCAATCCATTCCTGGATGGCATAAGCTCCGGCTTTATCATAGGGTTTGTACTGGTCCACATAATATTCAATTTGGGTGCGGGTAAGCTCATGAAATTCTACTTCAGTTTCTTCTGCAAATTCTATTTGGCCCGTGGCAAATACAATGCAAACCCCTGTAATTACTTTGTGCATTTTACCTGATAAAGCGGCCAGTATATTTATAGCGTCTTCACGATTGGCAGGTTTTCCAATAATTTTGTTTTCCAATACAACAATAGTATCGGCAGCGATAATGGTTTTCTGTTTTTGGCCGGAGTCTTTCTGCATTATTAATTTTTGCACAGCCAGCGCTTTGTTGATAGCAATGTGTATGGCAATGTCAATTGGTAACATTTGGCTGGGGTAACTTTCATCTGTATCCGCAATGAATATCTCAAAAGGGATCTCGGCCTGTTCCAGTAATTGTTTTCTGCGGGGAGAGGCTGAGCCTAAAATTAATTGTTGCATTTTTTCAGATCAAAAATATTTAAAGAAAATCATTGAGATGATTCCGGTAAGCATAATCAGTTTTACCATGGTGCTTAGCTGGTGAAATTTTTCAGGTGTGGCAGCTTCATATAATTTACGCAAAATCCATATCAAGGGTATGATAATAGTAAATAAAGAATATAATGCAGAATACCACCAACCCAGTTGTATAGCATAAATCTGGATAGCAGCAATAAGACCTGTAAGTACAATAATCCATACGCCTGCAAAAACTTTAGAAACAGGTAATCCCCAAACTATAGGCATGGTTTTACATCCATAATTAAGATCGCCTTGTATATCTTCCATGTCTTTTATTACTTCGCGTATCAATGAGATAATAAAAGCAAAACCAGCATATACGAAGGAAACTTTTAATAATCTTTGCCACACTATATCATGGGGCGAAATTCTAAAACGGTATTCTGCAACTGTCATCACAAGGATAACCCATGCAGTTAATAACGAAATGAGAATATTGCCGATTAGTAATTTTTTTTTGAATGTGGTAGAATAAAACCAAAGCAGAACAATTGCGATAAAATTAAAAACCGGGATATAAATATTGTTAATTTTGTAACCAATATACAGGCTTAGGATCAGACCTGCTAATGATAGCAGGGCGTGAAACAAAATAGCATATCTTCTTTTAATATACCTGCCGATTATTACTTTAGAAGATTTATTGACCTGATCAATATTGACGTCGAAATAATCATTGATAATATAACCGGCAGCAGCAATACATACTGATGCAAGGCTTAATAATATAAATAAAGTTTGTGAAAGTTTTATGTTTTCATAATCACTATGGTTATACTGGTACACAAAGGGCAAAATATAATATCTGAAGAGCGCTTGTGTCAACACAATAAAAATTAGGTTGGGCCACCTTATCAATCGGAAAAATGCTGTTATCGTCTTCATACAAAAATCTTAAAAATAATGATTGATTAAGTAGACGGAGTGGTAGTAAATAAAGACCATTTATTATTCAGTTTCAACACTTTTTCTATAACATCTCTTACGCAACCATAACCGCCGCTCAAAGGTGAAATATAGGAAGAAATTTCTTTAATTTCTGATACAGCATTTGCAGGACAGGCTGCAAGGCCCACAATTCTCATACAGGCATAATCAGGAATATCATCGCCCATATACAAAATTTCGCTGAGGAGCCAATTTTTTTTTGATGCCAGCTCTTTTAAAAAAATTTCCTTATCTGTTATTTTCATATACACATCGTCGATCCCCAAACGAGTTAGACGATCTTTTACTTCGGGGGAATCGCTCCCTGAAATGACAACTACATTAAATTCCGCTTTTATGGCCAATTGTAATGCATATCCATCTTTTATGCTCATTCTTCTCAGCCAGTTATTTTTATTGTCTATAAACACGCTGCCATCTGTGAGTACACCATCCATGTCAAATGCAAAAGTTTTAATTAGCTTAAATCGGGAAAGAATATGCATGTGACTGTATAAGTTTATTGAGAAGAGTGCTTTTGTAATTAGTGCAATCTATTTAAGAATTCTTTTTTGGTTGTAAAACTACGCTTTACAAAAATAATCACTATTCTTATTTTGTAATTACTATTTAGATAATGGTATCAACGCTTTCCATGCATTTTAATGATGCTTTCTGACATCTTAAGGTAAATATATTTAAGGTCGGGGTGAGCAGAAAGTGCCTGTAAGTGTTTGCCTAATGTGAAAACATCATCCCTTATGGCAGGGCCTGTCTGGGTTAAGTAGGGAGAATGGTGATTGACTCTTTCATTTATCTCATTGATAAGCGGGTATAATCTTTTAAAATCAATTTTTTCTTTGGTACAAAATAATTCTGCAAGTGCAAACATATGATTGGCAAAATTACTTACAAATACTGCGGCTACATGATAATTTAATCTTTCTGCATCATTGGCTTCTGTTACATCATCTGAAATGCTCTTTGCAAGACCAAGAATCCTGTGCAGGGTTTCTTTATTACTACCAGTTACTAAAAATGGAATTTTAGGAGTATGGTCGCTAAATTTTGAAAGAGTTTGTACGGGATAAAGAACACCATAATTTTCGGAGCAACTTTTTAAAGCCTCTATTGAAACTGCTCCGGCTGTGTGTACTACAAATTTATTGGCAAGCGCAGGAATTCTTTCCACATGGTCAAGGGCAGCATCATTAAGTGCAATTAAATAAATATCAGCATCAGCAAATTGTTCATCAGTCAGTATAGCAGCAGATGCATTATACTCAGAAGCCAGCATACGGGCATTATCTATATTTCTACTTACGACCTGTACAATTTCATGTTGCGCATTGTGCAATAGGGCACTTAAGACAGTGGCAGTATTGCCAGAACCTACAATTACAATCTTCATGCAAATTTTGTTTTAACTACCCATTATATTTAAAGTAATTTTTTTTATTCTACTTAATATGTAACTGTAGTTGATAGTTGGTTAACTTTAATTATTTTTTTAACACAATAATTCCAATTT
Organism: Bacteroidota bacterium; assembly: GCA_030706605.1. Lineage (GTDB taxonomy): Bacteria > Bacteroidota > Bacteroidia > Chitinophagales > Chitinophagaceae > Ginsengibacter. The sequence goes on along the minus strand of JAUZOE010000001.1, from coordinate 154,633 downwards.
TGGTTTTGGATTATCGAAACTTAGTATTAGTTTCTAATGAGGGCCTAACAAAGATAATAAAGGGAACGTAAGAAAACAAATTTTGCAATAAAAGTTTGTTTTTTAATTTTTAAGCTAATATTGCAAAGCACATAAAAGAATGAATTTTAAAAACGGGCTTAGTATAGAAAAGGATAAATAACGATTATTATGGCAAAAAATTTATTGATAGTTGAGTCACCTGCAAAAGCTAAAACAATTGAAAAAATCCTGGGAAAAGATTTCGAAGTAAAGAGTTGTTATGGGCATATACGCGATCTGGAAAAGGATGATATGGGTATTGATGTTAATAATAATTTTGCGCCTCGGTATAAAGTGCCTGCGGATAAAGCCAAAGTAGTAAAGGATTTGAAGCAATTGGCAAAAAAAGCAGAAACTGTATGGCTGGCTTCGGATGAGGATCGTGAAGGTGAAAGCATCAGTTGGCATCTTGCCGAAGTGTTGGGCCTTGATGTGAAAACTACAAAAAGGATCGTATTTCACGAAATAACCAAATCTGCCATAACTGCTGCAGTAGAAAACCCCAGGTTGATTGACATGAACCTGGTAAATTCTCAACAGGCTAGAAGAATATTAGACAGATTGGTAGGGTTTGAACTTTCTCCGGTATTATGGAGAAAGATAGGTATGCAAGGCGGATTAAGCGCCGGAAGAGTACAAAGCGTAGCCGTAAAATTAATAGCTGAAAGAGAAAGAGAGATTAACCAGTTTCAATCTGCTTCCAGTTTTAAAATAGAAGCATTATTAGCTGCGACTGATTCTTCGGGTAGACGTATTTCTTTTAAAGCTGAAGATGGCGTGGCTAGAACTATCGAAGAAGCCCAAAAGTTTTTGGAGGGATGTAAAAATGCTTCTTATTCGGTAAAAGACATTATTGTAAAACCGGGAAAGCGTTCTTCGGCTGCACCTTTCACTACTTCTACTTTGCAGCAGGAAGCGAGTCGCAAATTAGGATATGGTGTGAGCAAAACCATGATATTGGCTCAAAAGCTATATGAAAGCGGGATGATTACCTATATGCGAACGGATAGCGTCAATTTAAGCGCAACAGCCAAAGGGCAGATAGAAAGTGAGATCCGTAAGAATTATGGTGAAAAATACCTGCAGTTGCGCAACTATAAGAATAAAAATGAGAGCGCACAGGAAGCTCATGAAGCCATTCGCCCAACCGATATGAGTGAAAATAAAGCCTTTGATGCTGAAACTTCACGCCTTTATGATCTCATCTGGAAACGTACCATAGCCAGCCAGATGAGCGATGCTATATTAGAGAAAACTACTGCCAAAATAAAAATCAGTACCACTAATGATGAACTTACCGCTTCAGGTGAAGTATTAAAATTTGATGGCTTTTTGAAAGTTTATAATGAAGGAAATGATGATGATGACAATGAAAATTCGGGTTTTGGTAGCGAGAGTCGCCTCCCACCACTAAGTTTCAATCAGCAATTGGATTTTGAAGAGATGACCGCTACTGAAAAATTTACAAGGCATGCGGCAAGGTATACAGAGGCCTCTTTGGTAAAAAAACTGGAAGAATTGGGAATAGGAAGGCCCAGTACTTATGCACCTACTATCAGTACTATTGTAAAAAGAAATTATGTGGAAAAGAGAGATAAAGAAGGAGTGCAACGCGAAGTAAGAATTGTAAAACTGACCAGGAATAATTCAATAGAAAATATAAAAACACATGAAATAACCGGTGCTGAAAAGTCAAAATTATTTCCAACAGATCTTGGATTGGTGGTTACAGATTTTTTAAATCAATATTTTGATAAGGTGATGGATTATTCATTTACTGCAAATATTGAGGAAGAATTTGATAAAATTGCCGAAGGGAAAGAGCAATGGAGTAATATGGTTAGCGATTTTTATAAGCCTTTTCATGAATCAGTAGAGCATACGCTGGAAAATGCGGAACGTGCCAAAGGTGAACGTGAATTAGGAAGAGATCCCGAAAGCGATAAACCTGTTTTTGCCCGTATGGGCAAATATGGGCCTATGGTACAGATAGGTGTTCAGAGCGATGAAGAAAAACCTCGTTTTGCCAAATTGAAATCTACCCAGAGTATAGAAACTATTTCATTGGAAGAGGCAATGGATTTGTTTAAGCTGCCAATTACTTTAGGCGAATATGAAGAGAAGGAGGTTTCAATAAATATAGGAAGGTTTGGACCGTATGTAAAATTTGGAGAACAGTTTATTTCTATTCCAAAAGGGGAAGAGCCTACAGAAGTTGATTTACCAAGGGCCATTGAAATTATTAATGCCAAAAAGACAGAAGATGCACCGATTGGTTTTTATGATGAAAAACCAATTACAAAAGGTAAAGGGCGTTTTGGCCCTTTTATAAAATGGAACGATCTGTTCATCAATATTCCAAGAGCTTACAATTTTGATATGCTTACGCAAAAAGATTGTGATGAACTGATTCAGAAAAAGATTGAAAAAGAGGCCAACCGGTTTATCAGGCAATGGCCTGCAGAAAAAATTGCTATTGAGAATGGTCGTTGGGGGCCATTCATCCGTTTTGGTAAAAAAATGCTCAAACTTACTGCCAGACCAGCCGGTGGAAAATATACTCCTGAAGAATTAGCTGAGATAGAACTGGAAGAGGTAAAGAAAATGATCTTGCAACAAGACCCGAAAGCATTTGATAAAAAAGCTGCAGGTAAGAAAAACGTAACAAAAAAATCCTCTCCAAAGAAAGCAGCGAAGAAGAAATGAAGATTTTTTGTGGACGGGTTTTAACTTTTCTATCTTTACAATAACAATATTAACCTGGTAAAAAAATAGATTTGTTGAATGCTGGAAAATAAAGAAATATCTGCACTGTTTCATCTGATTGATGATCCCGATGAAGAAGTTTTCAGCACGGTAACAGACCGGATTATTTCTCACGGCCGGGCTATTATTCCCAATCTTGAAAATTTATGGGAAAATAGCCCTGATGAAGTTGTTCAGGAAAGAATTGAGATGGTGATTCATAAATTGCATTTCCGTGACTTAACAGAGGAATTTACTTTGTGGAAAAATGGATCTTGCGAGTTACTCCAGGGAGCAATGCTGGCATCACGATATAGTTATCCTGAATTGATCCCTAACAATACATTGCAGGAAATAGAAAAAATAAGGAGAAATATCTGGCTTGAATTGAATAGCTATCTTACTCCGTTGGAACAAGTAAATGTAATTTCCGGGATTCTATACAGCTATTATAAACTAAAAGGAAATGAAGTTAGTTATGATGTTCCGGACGATTTTATAATTACAAAATTAATAGAGAATAAAAGAGGAAATGCCATAACAAATGGTGTCCTTTATTTAATTCTCTGTGAAATGCTCGACATTCCTGTGAAAGCCATAAATATTCCCAAACAGTTTATTCTTGGATATTTTGATGTTGATGTAAATTTTCCTATTGCGCCAAAACAAAAAAAAGAAAAAATTAATTTTTATATTGATCCTCAAAATGGACAGGTATATTCCCATAAAGATGTAGAAAGCTATTTTAAAAGAATTTCTGTACCGCCTACTCCCTCATATTACCGCCAACTTAATAATAAAAGAATCATACAGCATTTGTTGGAAGAGTTTAGTAAATGCTTTCTCAGTCCGGATAGTATTTACAAAAAAAATGATTTGATATTTCTTGCAAAGTTATTGGATGACTAATTTTTATCACGTTAGAAAATTATTTTTTCATGTATTATCAATCTCCCGTTGGACAACTTTCTGTTAATATAAGTGAAGGAGTCATCAATGAAATTATGTTTATTGATAAAGCAGATGAAATAAAAAGTAATGATCACGGGGAGTCTGTTTCAAAAAAAGATAAAAACACTTTTGAAAAATGCCGAAAACAACTGGATGAATACTTTTCGGGTAAAAGAATCCATTTCGATCTTCCTTTTCAGCAATTGGGTACCCCTTTTCAGAAAAAAGTCTGGGATGAATTAGTAAATATTCCATTCGGGAAACCAATAAGTTATCTCCAGCTTGCCCGACGGATTGGTAATATAAAAGCAATAAGAGCTATAGGCAAAGCCAATGGCAGCAACCGAATTTCTATTATAGTTCCCTGTCACCGGGTTATAGGTTCCGATGGAAGCCTTACTGGGTATGCAGGTGGATTGTGGAGAAAACAATGGTTGCTGGAGCATGAAAATAAATATGCAAATGGAGTTGCACTTCTTTTTTAGAAATTTGTAAAATGAAACAGCTGGGTTCAATCGAAGTTTCTAAGTTTACAATTGAATTAATGTCTTATGACAATGTATTTAGAGTAAATTTTTGTATAATTTTATAATCATCTAAATTTTGGTTATGCGTATTGTAAAATTTTTTTTAAAAAAAACGATTCTTTTAGTTGCCTTTGTCGGGATTTCCATCCTGCTCAGCAATTGTAATGGCAATCAATCCAAAGTAGGGCTATCCAGGACTGCTGTATTGGATAGCAATAGTAGTGAAGCGCTTTTTAATAAGTATAAACTTGATAAAATTAAATTACCCCAGGGTTTTAAAATCAGTGTATATGCTGAAGTACCCAAGGCAAGAGAGATGTGTGTTTCACCTACAGGGACAGTTTTTGTGGGAACTAAAGGTGATAAAGTGTATGCAATAAAAGATGAAAACCATGATGGGAAAACCATGAAGGTATATGAAATTGCCAATGGCCTTACTTCTCCGAATGGAGTAGCTTTCGAGGATGGTAGTTTGTATATTGGAGCTATTTCCACTATTTATAGATTGGATAGCATAGAATCGCGATTGGATAATCCACCTAAACCGGTTGTTGTTTATGATCAACTTCCTAAAGATGAGCACCACGGTTTAAGATTTATAGCTTTTGGTCCTGATGGAAAATTGTATGTTCCCGTAGGGGCGCCTTGTAATATCTGCGATCCTAAACCTCCATACGCTTCTTTAAATCGTATGAATGCTGACGGTACCGATGTTGAAATTTTTGCCAGGGGAATAAGAAATACTGTTGGTTTTGACTGGAATCCACTGACAAAGGATATCTGGTTTACTGATAACGGACGCGATAACCTGGGCGATGATATCCCTAATGACGAATTGAATACCGCCCCAAAATCAGGTATGCATTTTGGTTATCCATATTGCCACCAGGGAAATATTCCTGATCCCGAATTTGGCAAAGGTAAAAATTGCAGTGACTATACTGCTCCGGCAAAATTATTAGGCCCTCATGTTGCTCCATTGGGTTTGCGTTTTAATACCGGGAGTATGTTCCCTTCTGAATATAAGAATGCTATTTTTATTGCTGAACATGGAAGCTGGAACAGGAGCATTCCGATTGGATACAGGGTAGCAGTAGTAAAAATGGATGCAAATGGAAATGCACAGGATCCTGAAATTTTTGCTCAAGGTTGGTTGCAAAATATCAGAGACGTAAGCGGTCGTCCGGTAGATGTTCAATTTTTGCAGGATGGTTCTATGTTGGTAAGCGATGATTTTAGTGGAGCTATTTATAGGATTACGTATGGAAAATAAGAAATTTTGAAAAGAGTTTAAATAATGTTATTAGAACCGAATAAGATAATTAACTTATAGAGAATGCACGACAAGGATCATCACCATGAAGAAGAACATTTGCAAAGCTCCGATCTTTTGCGCGATGTGGTAATAGGAATGAGCGATGGCCTTACCGTTCCTTTTGCTTTGGCCGCAGGGCTTACAGGCGCAGTTTCCAATAGCTCAATAATTGTAATTGCGGGAATTGCGGAAATAGTTGCCGGTAGTATTGCCATGGGTTTGGGAGGCTACCTTGCAGGGAAAACTGAACAGGATCATTATTCGAGTGAATTAAAAAGAGAATATGCAGAGGTGGAAAATGTACCTGAGAAGGAAAAAGATGAAGTAAGAGAATTTTTTGAAAATATTGGGTTGAGCGAAGAAATTCAGATAAAAGCTACTGAGGAAATCTCAAAAGATAAAAAACAATGGGTAGATTTTATGATGAAATTTGAATTGGGGCTCGAAGTGCCCGATCCGAAAAGAGCAACAAAAAGCGCATTAAATATAGGGGTATCTTATGCAGTTGGAGGGATTATTCCATTAAGTCCTTATTTTTTTATTGCTAATTCAATAGAAGCACTGAAATTTTCTGTTATTGCTACACTTATATGTCTATTCGTGTTTGGTTATTTTAAAAGTAAAATAACCGGAGTGCCGGTATTTTCGGGTGCTCTGAAAGTAATGCTGATAGGCGCTCTTGCAGCGGCCGCTGCTTTTGGTGTAGCATTACTTTTTAAATAAATCCTTTTACTCAATTTATTGAACGTGTTTTTCCAATGGGTGTAACCGTTATCGGGTTATAGTATATTCTACTGTGCTTTCTACGCTTGATTGAGCAACTTTACTCTTTTTTTTAAGAAATGAAATAACTATTGGCTCTCATCGTTTTATAATTGCTAAACCCGTTGCTAACCTATTTTTTAAACCTTTACGAAGAAACACTTATGCGTATCCATTCTGTTGCGATTTCACATAAAAAGTATTAAAAATAATTGACGAGGAACCGGTAAGTAAATTATTACTTGCTCACTTCTGAATCTTATCAAGAGCTTAATGGATAATCAGTTTTTGAATTTTGGAGTCCCCTTATATCTATAAGGGGATATTTTTTTGTAAAATAATTTTCTAAAAAAGAACCTGATTTTGATTAATTTCTTTTTCAATTAAAATGCTGTGTTTCGAATCTTTCGAAATATTATTAATAGTCCAATGTATTCTTTTCTCAAAGGGATGTTTACGGACCAGGCAGTTTTTTTTTGCACAGATTTTGCAGGAATATTCCTGGCATCCGTCAGAGTGTACAAACAGTTCCAGCGATTCGCCAAATTTATTTCTAATTAATTGAGCCAATGCGTCTATCTCAGCATGAGCCTCGTATACATTAAGATACCATGGTACCGTAAGATGGCAATCGCAATGTAGGGTGCTGCCATATTTTATGATTCTTAAATTATGCAAGTCGATCCAGTTTTCAGGACGGTTTTTGTTTAAAAGTGTTACTATATCATTCAGTAACTGGGTATCTGCTTCATCCATAATTCCGGCAATAGAGGTACGGGCAATTTTATAACCTGTCAAAATGATGATTATGGCTACAATACCCGCGATAATACTGTCAATAAATTCCAGTTTAGTGATATGTATCAGTGAAAGCCCGGCCACAATTCCTAAGGTCGAATAAGTATCTGTTTTTAAATGACGACCGGCAGCAATTAATTGTAATGAATTATTTCTTTTCCCTGTACTCACACAAACTGTCCCGGCGATATAATTAATAATAGCAGTGATACTGATTAATAAAATACCTAAATCGAGTTTGGCAATGGAATGGGGATAAATGATGTGGACAATGGCATTATAAATTATAAAAAAGCCTGCAAGTATAATTAAAGACCCTTCCACAGCAGCCGAAATGAATTCTACTTTCCCATGCCCATAAGGATGATCTGCATCTTTTGGTTTAGAAGAAACATATAGGCTATACAATCCTAAAGCTCCTGCTACCACATTCACAATACTTTCAAGAGCATCAGTCAGAATTGCTAATGACCCGGTAATAATAGCGGCAACTCCTTTTATGATGAAGAGTAATATAGCGATAAAAGTTATTATCTTCTGTAACCTTAAATTCTCCCTGGATGCTTTCAAACCCAACAATTTTATTTTAAAGGCCTGTAAATTACGCAAACCATTTTTATTGATTCCTGTATTATTTTTTTATGAGTATCATTGCCATTCACCATAATTTTTACCAGATCTAAAAGCGAACCATTAAATTTGCCTTATGCGTAAAACGCTTAACATATTAGCGAGTTCTTTTCGTCTCACCATGCAGGAGTTGAGGGTGAATAAGTTACGCACTTCGTTGTCTTTAATCGGAATTTCTTTTGGAATTTTTTGTATTATCGGCGTGCTGGCTACGGTAAATAGCCTTGAAATGAATATTCAAAATCAGATTAAAAGTTTAGGTACCAATACTATTTATATTGATAAATGGGAATATGCCGGAGGCCCTGATTATCCCTGGTGGAAATTTGTAAATAGACCTGAACCAAAGTTTAAAGAAGTTGCATTCATAAAACAAAGAAGTCAACTTGTGAGTAATGTTGCCTTTGAAATAGACTCCCGTGTAAATGTTGAATATGATAGTTATGCCTTGCAAAATGTAACTATGTATGGCGTAAGTGAAGAAGAAAATGATATACAGCCAATTACTATGGCTTATGGGCGTTTTATTTCAGAGAATGAATTTTCTTCCGGCAGTCCTGTTGTAATTATTGGTTATTCCAATGCGGAAAATTTATTTGAGAATGCTTCTCAGGCTATTGGAAAGGAGGTGAAAGTAAAAGGGCATAATGCCACTATTATAGGAGTAATTAAAAGAATGGGTACAAGTATGATTGGTTGGGATTATGACCAATGCCTTATTGTATCTTACCGCTTTGCAAGGCAACTTATTAATGAAGATAATAGCGGTCCTAAAATTATGGTGAAAGGAAAAGATAATGTCAGTTCTGCTGAGCTTGCTGATGAATTGGAGGGTGTAATGCGATCAATAAGAAAACTAAGTCCTACCCAGGAAGATAATTTCTCTCTTAACCAGATTTCCAGTTTTAGTGATCGGGTAAGTTCTCTTTTTTCAAATATCAACCTTGGGGGATGGGCCATAGGAATTTTAAGCCTTGTGGTAGGGGCATTCGGGATTGCCAATATAATGTTTGTAACTGTGAAAGAAAGAACGGCTATGATTGGCATCAAGAAAGCCCTGGGCGCTAAAAAAAGAAGTATCCTTTCTGAATTTTTGCTGGAAGCAGCTATTATTTGTATTATGGGTGGTTTGATTGGATTGTTATTGGTTTTTTTACTAACGATAATCCTTACTAATGTTTTTAATTTCCCCGTTTTTATTTCTGCAGGCATCCTTAGCCTTGCTATTTCGATTTGTATATTAATTGGAATTTTAGCGGGTATAATACCTGCATATATTGCATCACGTCTTGATCCGGTAGTTGCTATCAGGTCAAAATAATTTTTCTCCAAACAAATCAGGCACAAATATTAATTAGCCTTTAACTTTGTAATCTATGGTTACTATTTTTGCTATTGAATCTTCATGCGATGAAACCGCAGCCTCTGTTTGCAGGGACGGGATTATTTTAAGTAATGTTATTTCCAGTCAAAAAATTCATGAAAAATATGGCGGCGTAGTTCCTGAATTAGCGTCCAGGGCACATTTGCAATCTATTGTTCCGGTAACAGATCAGGCATTAAAAATTGCTGGCGTATCATTATCAGATATAGATGCATTTGCATTTACACAATCTCCCGGATTAATCGGAGCGTTATTAGTGGGCGCCGAATTTACAAAATCAATGTCTCTTGCTCTCAATAAACCATTGATAGCAGTTCATCATATGCAGGCACATGTATTGGCCAATCTTATTCGGCCGATATATGAAAAAAATAAGATTCCTTCATTTCCCTTTCTCTGCCTTACTGTAAGTGGCGGTCACACACAAATTGTTTTGTGCGAATCTCCCTTGAGTATGAAAATAATTGGCCAGACACTTGATGATGCTGCCGGAGAGGCTTTTGATAAATCGGCAAAAATACTTGGTTTGCCATATCCCGGTGGGCCGCTGATAGATAAATATGCAAAAGAAGGCAATGGCAATAAATATAAATTTCCTGAACCAAAAATTGATGGCCTGGATTTTAGTTTCAGTGGTTTGAAAACGGCATTTTTGTATTTCATACGTGATGAAAAAATAAAAAACGAAAATTTTGTAGAAGAAAATTTGCCTGATATCTGCGCGTCTATCCAGTCGCGTATCGTTTCTGTTTTATTAAATAAATTAAAAAAAGCTTCGCGTGAAACCGGGATCACAGAAGTGTGTATAGCAGGTGGAGTGAGCGCTAACAGTGGCTTGCGCAGTTCATTTGAAGCTTTGGGAAAAGAAGAAGGTTGGAATACTTACATTCCTTCATTTGAATATTGTACCGATAATGCCGCCATGATTGCGATTACCGCTTATTACAAATATCTGGATTCCCGTTTCGAAGATCTTTCAGTAGTGCCTTCTGCAAGAACTGCCTGACGGAGAAATAAAATAATAATGCTGATACCTTTTCTTATTGATCATTTAACTCCTAAAATAAAATTTTGCCGTCTAATCATTATTTTAAATTTAAAAAATTTCGGATTGAACAGGAAAAATGCAGTATGAAAGTCTGTACAGATTCTTGTTTGTTTGGAGCGTGGGTAGCTCATAAAATCGAACAAAAAAGCATCAATCCGAAATCAATTTTAGATATTGGTGCCGGTACAGGTTTGCTTAGCCTGATGGTAGCCCAAAATTCTATGGCTTCAATCAGGGCAGTTGAAATTGATGACAATTCATACCAACAGGCTTTGCAAAATTTCAGGGAATCCCCATGGGCACATCGCCTTGGAATAGACCATGAGGATATAAAAAAATGGGATAATGAATTAAAATATGATTTGATAATTTCTAATCCGCCATTTTATGAAAATGATTTAAAGGCTAATAGAAGTGATAAGAATTTGGCGAAGCATAGCGATGGATTGACGCTTACAGAACTTCTTCAATTCGTGAAAATGCATCTTGCCGATAATGGAAATTTTGTTGTCCTCCTCCCATTTCAGCGAATAGAATATTTTAAATCGTTGGTATCAAAATATCCTCTGTATTTGAAAGAAGAATTATTGGTAAAACAAACACCTCGGCAAGATTATTTCCGGGGAATATTATTTTTTGCTACAGAAGCGGCAGAAATTATTTCAGATGAAATAATAATAAAAAATGAAGCAGGGAATTATTCTGAAAAATTCAATTTTCTCTTGAAAGATTATTATCTTACCATTGCGGATTAAGGATTTAAATGTTTCCAGATAACAATAAAACCAACCAGTATAATCAGGATAACCAGGACTATACTGAAATATAGCCATGGAAGATCTCTCAGCCTGCTTTTTTGTTTTTTTGTTTTTTTCTTTTCAATCTGCTTCTTAAGTTTTTGGTTAAGTTGATCTACAAAAGAGGAAAGTTCAGTTTTATCCTTAAATTTTTCCAAACCTTCTACGGCATCATTTATTAGTTCAGAATCAACTAAAGTTTTTTCCACTTCATGCTTTTCTTCTTCTGATAATTTATCGTTAAGATAATCCATCAGTTTTTGGCTGTCAATATCTTCGTTGTTGTTGGATAATATGTTTAATAAATCATCACTCATTTAATAAATATGATGGTTGGATTTTTATGATTAACTATTTTCATTATTAATAATTGAAGAACCCATCAATAGTTTTAGGTTTCTCTTTCCGTTTTGAAGATGACTTTTCACCTGTAACATTGATAGACTCGTTAATTCGGCAACTTCTGAATATGACTTTTTTTGCAGGTAAAACAAAGTTACACATTGTTGTTGTTCGTTATTAAGCTGTTTTAAGGCCTCCTGCATTTTGTTTAAAAGCCTTTCTTTCTCAAGAAAATTATTTTCATTCAGCATAAAGTCTACGGATGGCATTACCTGTTCATTGATTTCTATGATAGTATTTTTATTACTGCGAAGCTGCATCAGGCAGTGATTTTTGGCAATCATATAAATCCAGCTTTTAAAATATTCTACCTTGTATTTATGTAATTCCCTGATCACTTTTAAAAATATTTGCTGAACGCAATCTTTAGCATTTTCTTCATTTTTTAAATATTTCATGCACACACCCAGAAGAAGCAAAGTATAACGTGGCAGCAAAATACCCAACCACTTATTGTCATGGTCGGTATAAAAATTCTGCAATAATTCCGCATCGTCAATATGGCTATACTTTTTTGATTGCAAAAGAGTTTTTGATTTTTTATTAAGATGTAAACTTAAATAATTTCCATAATTTACATTGGTAAAAAGCTATTGAATCTATGCAATATTTAGTATGCTGCGTGCCGGTATGCCCTATGAGAGTTGAGGCTTCGCATCGGTCGGAAATGGTGAGCCAGCAATTATTTGGCGAAAAATCAATTGTAATAGAGAGTGCTCCAGATAACTGGGTTAAGATAGCTTTAAAATATGATGGGTATGAAGGATGGGTGCAGCAAAGTCACATTACAGAAATTGATGAAGAACATTTTTTGAAAGTGGATAAAGATCTTACAGCAGATTGGGTAAATGAAGTGGATTACAACGGGCATATTATGTTTGTACCGATGGGGTGTCCACTAAGCGCTTTTAAAAATGGTAAAGCTTTCTGGAGAAAAAATTGGGTGCAATTTAAAGGTAATGTCTGGAACCCTGAAGAGATAAAAATAACTTCAAAAGTGATTAAGCAGGTTGCATTCAGGTTTTTAAATACTTCTTATTTGTGGGGTGGTAAATCTGTCTTTGGAATTGATTGTAGCGGATTTGCCCAGATGACTTACAAATTTTTAAATAAGTATTTGCCCCGGGATGCATGGCAACAGGCAGAAAAGGGAGAGGTAGTTAATTTTTTGCAGGAGGCTGTTTGCGGAGACCTCGCTTTTTTTGATAATGAAGAGGGAAAAATTACACACGTTGGTATTTTATTAAACGATCATGAAATAATACATTCTTCCGGAAAAGTGAGGATTGATAAAATAGATACACAAGGAATTATGAACCTGGAAACCAAACAAAGGACTCATAAGCTAAGGATCATCAAAAGGTATTTTTGATGATCTATTTTTTAAGAAACGCCTTAGCTATTTCTATTGGATTGGTATCTGAAACATAGAATGATTCGCTCTATTCTCTTGCTTTATTTTAGAATAAATTAAAGAGCAGTTCTGCAATCGGTCAGTGGCTTAGTCTTAAAGTCATAATACAATCAATTATTATGAACGGTAATATTGCATGATCTTCAGAAAGAAATTTGATTCATTTTATTCATACCTTGCGCACCGAATGAACGTTCAATCGGAAATAAAAGACAAAAAAGATTCAATTATAAACAGTACCCTGGAACTAATCCGAGATCATGGATTTCATGGAACCACCATAAGCCTGATCTCAGAAAAAGCGGGAGTAGCTGCAGGAACCATCTATCATTACTTTGTAAACAAAGATGCCATCATTCTTGAACTTTACAATACCATAAGGGAAGAAATGCTGGTGGCTATGTTTGGAGAAGCTAAAAAGGAGAAAGAATATAGGATACAATTTTTCCGTGGGTGGAAAGATCTTTGTAAATATTTTATCAATAATCCAAGCCGCCTTATTTTTATAGAACAATATAATTGTTCGCCTTATTTTAATCTTAATAAAAAAAAGCAAAGCAAGATTCCAGTCAACCAGTTTAACGAATTTTTTCAATATGGAATGGATAACGGGTACCTGAAAAAAATGGAATACAACTTAGTGGCATCTGTTGTGTTTGGTGGAATTATTGCGACAGCAAAATATCATATTTTTGGAAAATTTGGCTATACAGATAATGATCTTTGCAAAATTGCCAATATCATTTGGGATGGTATTAAGCGCCAGGAAATATCGAATAAGGTGTCAATAATTATTTAAGTAACTATTCTGAAAAACAGGGTGGAAAGTGTAAATGAATTAGAAATATGCATTATCGAAATATAAAAAGTAATTTAAGATTGAAAACAACAGCCTATTTCTGGCTGTTGTTTGTATTTTCCCCAGCGATGGTTTCTGCGCAACAGGCAGACAGTATCCCGGTAATTACACAAGCTACACTGGAAAATTGCATTCAATATGCTTTGAAGTATAATCCTGGTTTACAAAATTCAAAAATCAATGAAGATATTACTGAAACAATCATCAAAAGCAAACTGGCTGATTGGTATCCACAGGTAAATTTCACCTACAATCTTCAACATAATTTTAAATTACCCACTTTTAATTTTAATGGCAACCTTGCGCATTCAGGTACCTATAATACTTCAGGCGCTAATTTTGGTTTTACACAAAATATTTTCAACAGGGATGCACTGCTTGCTTCCCGTACTTCAACAGACATAAGACTGGCAGCGAGTCAGAATACTAAAGAGCAAAAAATCAATCTTGCCGCTATGGTAAGCAAGGCATTCTATGATCTTATTCTTACAGAACAGCAATTAAAAGTAACGGATGAAGATATTGCAAGAAATGAGCAAAGCCTGAAAGATGCCTTTTACCAATACCAGAGTGGCATTGTAGACAAAACAGACTATAAAAGAGCTACAATTGCTTTGAACAATGCAAAAGCACAAAGAAAATATAGTGAAGAATCGTATAAAGCTAAAAGCGCTTACCTTAAAGAACTAATGGGATATTCATACCTCAACAATTTTATTTTGGAATATGATACCACACAAATGGAGAATGAAATTTATTTAGACACTTCAGAGAATATTAATTATAACAATAGGATAGAAGTACAGCAATTGGAGACCCAAAAAAAATTGCAGCAATATAATCTGCAATATTATAAATGGAGCTTCTTACCCAATCTATCTGCCTTTGGGAACTATAATCTCAATTTTCTAAATAATCAGTTTTCTAAATTGTATAATAATATCTATCCTAATTCTTTCGCGGGTTTGACATTATCTATTCCTATTTTCCAGGGTGGCAAAAGAATACAGCAAATTAAAGAAGCACAATTCCAGGTTGCACAGGTGGATAATGATCTCAGGAGCCTTCAAAATAATATCAATACCCAGTATGAAAATGCAATGGCAAATTATAAAAGTAATTTATTCAACTTTTTGAGCCTGAAAGATAACCTGTCACTGGCCGGCGAAGTTTATGACGTTATCCGACTGCAATATCGTTCTGGCGTAAAAGCTTACCTGGATGTAATTACGGCTGAGTCTGATTTGAGAACGGCACAGATTAATTATTACAATGCGCTTTACCAGGTTTTATCGAGCAAAATAGATGTAATGAAATCATTGGGAAATATAAAATATTAAATTTAAATCAGCATGAAATTGAACCGACATATATTTTCTTTTTTAGTGGCAGGTTTTATTTTCTCGTCTTGCGGAAATAAACAAAACCAAACGCCACAAGGACCACCGCCAGCTACGCCTGTGACAATAGCCGAAGTAAGATCTACTAATGCTGTTTATTATGATAATTTTCCGGGAACGGTTACTGCGTTAAATGAAATAAAACTTACTTCACAAGTGAGCGGTTATATTACTGATATAAATTTTAGCGATGGACAAAATGTAAAAAAAGGGCAACTTTTATATAAAATAGACAACCAGGTTTATAAAGCCAATTATGAAAAGTCTGTTGCTGATCTGCAGGTGCAGGAAGCTAACCTGGTGAAAGCCCAAAAAGATGCGGCAAGATATGAAGAGCTTGACAAGCACGATGCAATTGCGAAGCAGCAGGTTGATTATGCAAATGCTACTTTGGCAGCAACTCAAAAGCAAGTTAATGCAGCGAAAGCAAACGTAGCCAGCCTTCTTTCTAATGTTCAGTTTGCAAATATTTATGCTCCGTTTTCGGGAACAATAGGAATATCTCAGGTAAAAAAAGGAACTGCAGTTGTTGCCGGTCAAACGGTTTTAAATACCATTTCAACCAACAATCCTATTGCAGTTGATTTTACAGTAGATCAAAAAAATATTTATCGTTTTTCAGAACTGGAGCAAAAGAAAGACAATGTAAAAGATTCTGTTTTTACCATCGCATTTGGTTCTGAGGTTTATCCTTATCCCGGCAAAATTGATTTTATTGATCGTGCGGTAGATCCACAGACGGGAACGATAAAAGTAAGGTTAAGTTTTCCTAATGATAAGGATATGTTGAAACCGGGAATGAATACAAATGTACGTGTGAAGAATACCGCTTCAAAAAATGCAACTATTATTCCTCACATTGCAGTAAACGAACAATTAGGCGAGTTTTCTGTTTATGTTTTAGGCGACAGTTCGATAGTGCATCAACAGCAAATTGAATTAGGAACGGCAATAGGAGATAGTATTATCGTAAAAGCAGGTTTAAACCCCGGGGAAAAAATTGTAGTACAAGGAATTCAGAATTTGCATGATGGTACAGTGGTGAAGGTGAGTGAGTAGAGACAGGTTGCAATCTGTTTGTTATTGTTTTTAAGTAAATAGGAAAAAATGATCGCAGAAACTTTTATAAAAAGGCCCGTTACCGCAATTGTAATTTCAATTGTGATTGTGTTTGTTGGTATTATATCTATGTTCAATTTACCAATTGCACAATATCCGGATATATCGCCCCCAACAGTTTCTGTAAGTGGCAATTTCATTGGCGCTGATGCAAGAACCGTCGAGCAAACAACGACGACTCCGCTTGAAACGCAGATCAACGGAAGTCCAGGGATGACGTATATTACAAGCACGAGCACTTCCAGCGGCAGTAGTTCTATAACCGCCACTTTTGATGTAGGTACTGATGTAAATATTGCCGCTCTTGATATACAAAACAGGGTAAACGTGGCGCTGCCTACTTTGCCGGATGCAGTAAAAAGATTGGGGGTTACGGTTTTAAAACGAAATCCCACCTTCATGGAAGTCCTTGCTTTTTATTCACCCAAAGGAACTCATGATGCAAAATTTGTAGCTAATTATGTATCCATTTACATGGTTGACGCGTTGAAACGTGTACAAGGAGTAGGTGATATTACTGTATTTGGAAGTCCTTTTGGAATGCGTATCTGGCTAAACCCTGAAAAATTAGCGGCCTTAAAACTCACACCTGCTGATATAACAGCAGCCATAAATGAACAAAACCTGGAAATAGCGCCGGGCACTATTGGTGGTGTTCCTCAGGCAAATCCTCAAAGTTTTGAATACAGTGTTTTAACTAACAGCCGGATTAATACGCCCGAACAATTCAGGAATATTATCATTCGGTCTGACCCGGCAACAGGAAATATGGTTTACCTTAAAGATGTAGCAAGAGTACAATTAGGGCAATTTACTTATGGAAGTAATGCCCTGGTAGATGGTAAACCCGCCACATTCTTATTGATCTTCCAGGCACCCGGGGCAAACGCGTTGGCAACTTATGCAGGCGTTACCAAAGAACTCAAAAAATTAAGAAAGACATTTCCCCAGGATATAGATTTTTCTGTTCCGTCAGAATCAGTTTCTGTAGTAAAAACATCCATGAATGAAGTGATCATCACTCTTTTGGAAGCGCTGTGCCTCGTTGTAATTGTAGTGTTTTTATTTCTTCAAAACTGGCGAGCCACATTAATTCCTGTTTTGGCCATTCCTGTTTCATTGATTGGTACATTCATATTTTTTGTTCCCTTTGGTTTTACAATTAATACACTTACATTATTTGCTTTTATTCTTGCTATCGGAATTGTAGTGGATGACGCTATCATCGTTGTAGAAGCGGTTCAGCATAATATTGATCATTACAATATGTCGCCAAAAGATGCTACCAGCAAGGCAATGAGTGAGATTTCCGCACCTGTTATTGCTATTGCTTTAATCCTGGCTTCTGTATTTATCCCCGTGGGTTTTATTCCCGGCATTGTAGGACGGCTATACCAACAATTTGCTATTACTATTGCAGTGTCAGTAATCATTTCGGCTTTTGTAGCATTATCTCTTACACCGGCTCTGTGTACGCTAATGCTCAAACATTCAAAAGATGAAAAAGCTAAAACGGGATTGCTTGGGAAATTCTTTTTTTCTTTTAATAACTGGTTCAGAAGGGTTACTAATTCTTATTCAAGAGGCGTAGCGCTTTGGATTAGAAAATGGCCGTATATTATCGTCTTGCTTGTGGTACTCTTTGTGGGATTATTCTTTTTATTCAAAGCAAAACCTACCGGATTTATTCCACAGGAAGATGAAGGAAGGCTCTATCTTACTTATGAGTTGCCGGAAGGCGCTTCTACAACCCGAAGCATAGATATGCTTAAAGAAATACAGGCAAGATTAAAAGATGTTCCTGAAATAAATGAGGCTGGCGGATTAGCTGGGTTTAACATCATCAGTTTTTCAAACAAATCCAATGTAGGAACCATGTTCATTCACCTAAAACCATGGGATGAGCGCAAGGGCAGTTCACATACGCAGGATGCCGTTTTACAAAAGATCTATCAAAAAACAGCTGATATAAAAGACGCAAAGATTTTAGTAATAGCGCCGCCCTCCGTTCCGGGCCTTGGCCGCACGTCCGGGTTTACATTTGAATTGCAGCAAACCACCAGTACGGATAATATAGAACAGTTTTCTAAAGTAGCTCAAAACTTTGTAGCCCGGTTAAATCAAAGTCCGGAAATAGGCCGTGCTTATACTTTCTTTACTGCCAATACACCAAGCTATCAAATAAATGTAGACCGTGAAAAAGCCAAACAACTCGGCGTCTCTGTTGCTGATATATATTCTACGATGTCGACTTTATTAGGAAGCAGCTACATCAACGATTTTAATTTGTACGGAAGAAATTTTAGAGTAGTTGCCCAGGCGGATAGCAATTTTCGCTCGTCCCTGGCTGACGTGGGAAAATATTATGTTCGCAACAAGCAGGATAATATGATTCCGCTAAGTTCCTTAATTACAAGCAAACTAATAGAGAGCCCCACTGCAATTTCGCACTATAATATTTACCGGTCAATCGAAATAAACGGAAGCCCTAAAGAAGGCTACAGCAGCGGTCAGGCAATTGATGCATTAAAAGAAGCCGCTGCAAAATATTTACCGGCGGGTTATGGATATGAATTTTCAGGAATGAGTAGCGAGGAAATAAAAGCCGGCAACAAAACTGCCATGATCTTCGGCATCTCTTTAATATTTGTATTTCTTTTTCTTGCGGCATTATATGAAAGCTGGTCAGTACCTTTTTCAGTTTTATTGGCCGTGCCCATTGGCGCTTTGGGCTCTATCATTGCGCTCACCTTTTTACCCAGCCTTACTGATAATATTTATGCCCAAATCGGTTTAATAACATTGATTGGACTGGCCGCAAAAAATGCGATCCTGATTGTAGAATTTGCCAAAGAACGGGTAGATGCCGGAATGGATGTGATGAAAGCTACTATCTCAGCGGTTAAATTGCGTTTACGACCAATATTAATGACTTCTTTTGCATTTATTTTTGGCGTTTTGCCATTGGCTTTTGCGGCAGGCGCTGCAGCAGAATCCCGTAAAACTATTGGCTGGACTGTATTTGGTGGAATGCTTGCGGCCACTTCACTTGCTATATTTATCGTACCAGTTTTGTATGTGATAATAACAAAAGCGGCCTATGGCAAGAAAAAACTGGCCGAATTAAAAGCAAATTACAATCCGGCAGAACACAAGGAATTTGAAGAGGACTTGTCAACTGATTAAAAAAGATACCGTTTACTAAAAAACCGGAATGAAATATCTTCGCTGCAAAAGCCCTTTCTATGGAAAATATTAAATGGGGAATTATTGGCTGTGGCGATGTTACTGAAGTAAAAAGCGGGCCTGCTTTCAACAAAGTAAATAATTCATCGCTTGTAGCGGTGATGCGAAGAGATGCTGAAAAAGCCAAAGATTATGCCCTAAGGCATCATGTGCCCAAATGGTATGATGATGCCAGTGCGCTGATCAATGACGAAGAGGTGAATGCCATTTACATAGCTACTCCGCCTGCCTTTCACGAAGAATATACTTTGGCCGCTTTTGAAGCAGGCAAGCCTGTATATTTAGAAAAACCAATGACCTTAAACTATAGTTCAGCAATTACCATCAGGGATGCTGCCATAGAAAAAAATATAAAACTGGCAGTGGCTCATTACCGCCGTGAACAGCCTCTTTTTAAAAAGGTAAAACAATTACTTGATGACCATATTATTGGCGATACCAGATTCGTAAAAATGGATCTTTATAAAAAATCACTTACCGCCAATGACCTCAAAAATCCTAAGATTGCCTGGCGGGTAAATGATGCCATTGCCGGCGGCGGTTTATTTCATGACCTTGCTCCTCACCAGCTTGACCTGCTGTATTATTTTTTTGGGGAGATAGATAAAGCAACAGGATATGCCATCAACCAGGCAGGTTTATATGATTCCGATGATATGGTTTCTGGAACTATTTTATTTAAATCGGGGGTAATTTTTAGCGGCTTATGGTGTTTTAATGTTTCTGAAAAAGATGAAAAAGACGAATGTGAAATAACAGGATCAAAAGGGAAAATCAATTTTTCTGTCTTTGAACATCAAAAGATCATTATTACCATTAATGGAGAAAAAGAGATCATTCCATTTATGCCATTGCTGCATGTGCAGCAGCCTATGATCGAAAAAGTAGTAGCCTATTTTTTGGGAAAAAGCCCTAATCCCTGCGGTGCCGATGACGGAGCGATAGTGATGCAGTTGATGGATCAATTTACCGGTAAATGATCAATAAAAACTTTTCCTAAAAAAAGAAATGGTTTTTACTTTTTAAGTTTCTTTGCTATCCATTTCTTTACCCGTTCTATTCTTTAATTCATTCTTCTTTTCATTTTACTTTAATTATTGAAAGCATTGTAATTTTTGATTTCACGGAATTGGAAATCAGGCAAGCTGCTTCCGATTTTTGTAATATACGTTCAGCACGTTCCCTGTCTTTTTCATCTGTAATGGTTATAGTAGGTTCAAGAATAATTTCACTCATCATAAATTTTCCATCTACTTGTTCCAACTTACCTTTTGATTTACAACTGAAAGCTATAAACGCCAATTTTGAATTTTCTGCAATTGATAAAAATGTCGTCATTAAACAACTGCTTACTGCTGCTGTAAACAAATGTTCCGGAGACCATATACCGGGCATACCTTTTGGAAAATCAGGTGGTGTTGCTACTTCAATACAACTGCCTGCATCCCTATTTAATTCCGGGGAACACATAACACCTTTGCGTTCCGTATCCCAGTTTACTTCAACATTATAATAATGTGCTTCCATATTATGTAATTTTTACTTTGTCAATTGATAGTGGCCTGGTACAGAAAAATTAATCTTTACAAGTTATCTCTTCTTTGCTCTCCATATGTAAGTTTTTAGAGTAACGCAGGTTGGCCCCTTTAAATATTTTAACTCCCTGTTTCAGGGCACAAGCATGGCTAACTCTCACGACCATACTACAACTCTTGCGCCAAAACGGGAGAGGCCATGAGTCGGGCTACTTGTGCCATGCTTTCGCCAGTCATTACAACTTCTTCGCTATCCATTTCTCTCTGCCGGCACAAGAAGCCAACTCACTTACCTTCTCCTCATTCTTGCGCCATTAACGATAGGATGAAAAGATTAACCCGATTATTTTTGATTATTAAAGAGTGAGGCATGGCCTATGCCTTCGTTCGTGGCACAGATACTCCTACACCTCTTTATTTTTGATGTATATCTGCACCAGTAGGGGTAAAAATCGGAATATCAATAGGTAACCCCGCATCAATAGATATACTTTTGAAAATGTAGTGTGCGAATGAATTTAGCCATGTAATTATGTCGCTTGCCTTATCTGGTGTTAAATAAATACAAACTCTATCATCAATTTTTTTTCGCTCAAATTGCCTATCAAACAATTCAATTGATTTATTACACTTGTTCTTTTCCAAGTAATCAAGAAAGGTATTTGATATAACCTGTCTATTGTGGACCAAAACGTGTCTAACCATCGATAGAAGATCAAACCAATGAAAAATATTTACACTGAAATAATTTTTGCTTTCATGAGTTTTGAAATGATCAGAAATTTTTTTGGTAATTGAAATAAGTCCCTTGTTATTTTTGCCTGAAGATTTTATTAGCATTCCTTTGATTTCAACTTCAGGCAAAATCAAATTCACTTTCAAGAGCTTTAGTTCAATAAGTTTTGAGGGATTATATCTTAAATAATCAGTTAGGATTTGCAAGAAGAAGCTCTCAAATACCTCGTATGCCTGTGCTACAGTAAGACAAGATTCTCTACTTACCAAATTCTTTGCCTCCTCTGAAATAGAACTTAAATAAATTGAATAGCAAAAATTAGGAATAACTAAATTATCAGATTTAGGTTTAACTGTTAGGTCTCTAAATGTTGTCAATGAAGAATTCAACTCCCTATCTTCAGAATTATTTTTTATCAGATAATTACAATAGTCTGGTAAATATGCAGCAACAATGTGCAACTTACCTTTCAAAAAACATATCTCTTTGAAATACTCTTCTAGAGGGGAAAGTAAATAATTATTCACAATAAATAGATCTTATATTGATACAAAACTACTCGCTAATTTATATTAAATTTAAAGTTGATCTTTTGAACAACACCAATCTTCTTTGCCTTTGATAACACTAAAGGCGAGCGAATAAATCCTCGGGAAAACACGGAATACCCGCTAAGAGTAGATGGCCTTCTTAAATTATCCAATAACATGGATAAGGAAAAGAATAAACTTAAACGAGGTTATTTCTTCCCACGTGGTTTAGGCTTTTCTGTGAAAGTGGTTTTAGGATGTTTGTTAGCGTATGTTTCCGTAACATACTTTCCTGTAATTGCGCTTTGTGGTTGTGAATGTGGTTGCTTTGAACCTCCACTTTTAGATTTTGCCATTGTATATATTTTAATTAAAATGTAAAGATAACATTTTTAGCAAAATGAAGCTAATTTATTTAGTTGTTGTGCCCCGGCCGGGGTTTCATGCGGCCCACGTTGCTTTGCTATGAAAACCCCGCCTGGACATTAAAGATCGAAAAGGTAAAAATTAATTCTATACCTCACAATTACTTAAAACCCTCAGTAACGATATTTTTTTGTTTAATTGATAATCTATTGCCTAATGGCTGCGGGATGGAAGTGGAAAGCACGGTGAAGGTTTTGTGTATGGGCCTTGGTGCCGTACTTGCAGCGAACAGCCCGTACTATAGCTGAATCATGAACCGGGGATGATAGCCCAAAGAATCTTGTTGTTAAGTGCCTACACCACTTTAGTGGGAACCGAATGTACTGCTGAGGCTATTTCCATTATGAGCGATTCATCTTTCTCTATTGCGTTGCCCACAACGATGATATCTGCACCTGCTTTGCAATTGAGGTAGGCTTTTTCAGGATTGGTAATGCCGCCGCCAATTATCAAAGGAACTTCAATGGATCCGGCAACTTTTTCGATCATGCTTTCTGTAATGGCTCTTTTGGCGCCACTGCCGGCGTCCATATAAATTAATTTCATTCCCAGCATTTCGCCCGCCATTGCGGTACACATGGCTATTTCATTTTTGTCTGCCGGTATGGGGGTAGCATTGGAAATATACGAAACGGTAGTAGGCGCTCCGCCATCAATAACCATGTACCCGGTGCTGATGATTTCTACCCTGCTTTGCTTTATAAAGGGAGCGCTCACTACATGCTGGCCAATCAGTAATTCGGGGTTGCGCCCGCTGATCAGCGAAAGATAGAGAAGTGCATCTGCATATTTTGAAACCTGGGTAGAGCTTCCCGGAAATAAAATGACAGGGATAGAACAATTGTTTTTAATAAGCTGTACACATTCATCAAGGTAATTTGAAATCACCAGGCTTCCGCCTACTAAAAAATAATCTACACCGGAAGAAACAGCCAGTTTGATAAGCTGGTACATTTTTTCTTCATTCACTTTATCAGGATCTACCAGGACAGCAAATGATTTTTTACCATTCGCTTTTCTGTCGCATAGAGATGAGTATATATCTTTTAACTTCATTTACTGATGGTTATATGCAAAAATGTATTTTTTTTTGTTCATATAAAAATTAACGCTACAAATTACGAATTTATTGGAAGGAACGTTTCGCAAAGAGCTTTGCTCTTTTAATTTTGTATTTTTATGCAATGATAAATGTTTTAAAAGAAATCGAATTTAAAACAGCCCGAAGCGGAGGCAAGGGCGGCCAGAATGTGAATAAAGTAGAGACTATGGTAGAAGGTTGGTTTCATGTTGCCTCTTCCCAATTGCTGACAGAAGCTCAAAAAGAGATTATCCTTGAAAAACTGGCCAATAAAATAACGGGCAGCGGCTACTTGCTGGTAAAAAGCCGTACCGAAAGGACACAATTGGGAAATAAAGATGAAGTGATTTTAAAAATTAACCTGTTGCTAAATAATGCTTTAATAAAAAGAAAGAAACGCAAACCTACCAGGCCCACTAAGGCTTCGAAATTGCAAAGGATTAAAGTGAAAAAAGAAAAAGGAATTATTAAGGCAGGAAGAAAAAAAATAATCAATCATGATGATTAAAAAAAATGGCAGTATAAGGTTGATCACCTTGTTGTTAATAGTTACCGTATCATTTCAAAAAAAGGAAATCAAAAAAAGAGATTCCTTTGCTACAGTAAAAATAGTTTTTAATAACACCGTAAAAAATAGCAGGATTTATTTGTACGATTCTACTTATACCAATCCATTTGGAGAAAAATATACCATCACTAAATTCAGGTATTATGTTTCTGATATTTTTTTAAAAAGTACTATAAAAAATGCCGCAGAAAAAAACAGTTACCATTTAATTGACCAGGGCAATGTTGAATCTCAAAGCTTTTCATTTCCGGTTGCTCCGGGCGACTATACTTCACTGAATTTTTTATTGGGTGTGGATAGTTTGCATAATGTTTCAGGCGCACAAACGGGGGCTCTCGATCCCACAAAAGATATGTTTTGGACATGGAACTCCGGCTATGTAATGGCAAAGCTGGAAGGCAATTCGCCTTCATCAACACTCGTCAATAATAAATTTGAATTTCACATTGGCGGATATGCCGGAGAGTACAATGTGCTAAAAAATATACAGCTCAGTTTTCCGGAAGATAAACCCATATATTTTGCATCTAATAAAACTATTACCATAATTATCAATGCTGATGTAAATGCCTGGTGGCACAATCCAAATGAAATAAAAATAGCCGAACACGCTAATATTACTTCGCCCGGGAAATTAGCCCTGGCCATCAGCGATAATTATAAAAACATGTTTCACATTGAAAAAATCATTACCGGTAATTGAAAACCAGGATCTCCATATGGATTGTTTTCATGGTTGCATTTTCCGCATTTCTGTTGAGTGCTGTTACAAAAGAAGTGTACAATTATTCATCGACCACTCCTTTAAAACTGGAGGTTCCCAAAGGCTGGCCCAAACCTTTAAATATTTTTGCTGGTAACCCGCTTACCGAAGAAGGTTTTCAATTAGGAAGAAAATTATTTTATGATGGCAGGCTAAGTAAGGATGGCAATTTCTCGTGTGCTTCGTGCCATCAGCAGTTTGCAGCCTTTGCTACTTACGATCACGATTTTAGTCATGGATTCAATGACCAGTTTACTACACGCAATGCTCCGGGTTTATTTAATCTTGCCTGGACCCGCCTGTATCACTGGGATGGTGGTATTAACCATATAGAGGTACAGCCCTTATCTCCTTTGACAGCGCCTAATGAAATGGCTGAAAATGTGGATTCGGTTTTACAAAGATTAAGAGCCGATGCAGAATACAGGCGAATGTTTAGAGAGGCTTTTGGTAAGGGAGATATCAATAGCCAGAAAATGCTGAAAGCGCTTGCCCAATTTACCGGCACCCTCGTTTCTGCCAATTCTAAATATGATAAAGTGAAAAGAGGAGAAGACCAGTTCAATCCATCAGAACTTCATGGCTACGAAGTTTTTAAAGAGAAATGCGAACATTGTCATAAAGAGCCTTTATTCACTGATAATTCTTTTCGTAATAACGGGCTTCCTTTAAATACGTATCTTAAAGATTATGGCCGAATGAGAATTACAGGCAATCCCGAAGATTCATTAAAATTCAGGGTTCCCAGTCTCAGAAATGTTTCTGTAACCCAACCTTACATGCATGATGGAAGATTTTATTCGTTGGGACAGGTGATAGAACATTATCGTACCGGAATTCAACAAGGTCCCACATTGGATTCATCGCTCCGCAAAGGAATTCAATTTACCAAATTAGAAAAGTATGACCTCATCCTGTTCCTGGGTACATTAAAAGATACTTCGTTTTTAAACGATAAAAGATTTTCCCATCCCTGATATTTGTCCTTACTTTAAATATTATACAATTAAATTTGACTTTTTTTAAACCCAATATTTTTTGAGCAGCATTAAAAAACTAGCAGGACAAACCATGTGGTACGGAGTAAGTTCTATTGCCGCACGGTTCTTATTTTATCTTCTTACACCTTATCTTACCACCAAATTAACTATTGCGAGGTATGGTGACATGAGTATTTTATATGCGGCTATTCCTTTTCTGAATGTAATTTTCACTTATGGAATTGAAACCGGATATTTTCGCTTTGCTACCAAAGAAGGAAATTCAAAATCAATATATAGTACTTCCATCATTTCTATTATATGCACCACATTTTTTCTGACAATAATTTTGATTTTTTTTAGATCTTCTATTGCTCATTTATTGCGGCTTGACGATCACCCTGAATTTATTATATATGCTGCGCTCATCATTGCGTTCGATACATTATCCACTTTGCCATTTGCCAAATTACGATTAGACCAGCGGCCACGAAAATATGCGCTGATTCGTGTTTCCTCTATTATTTTGCAAATATTGGCAACGTATTTTTTACTGTCTGTTTGTCCAAGGCTGGCTTCCGAAAGCCCTAATGGATTTTTTGCCACTTTTTATAATCCGGCATATGGAGTCGGTTATATTATTATTGCCAACCTCATTGCTTCTGTTTCTGCTTTTATTTTTTTGCACAAAGAGTTTTTTTCTTTCGAATTCAAATTCAACAAGAAGATATGGGCGGCAATGATGATTTATTCCATGCCATTAATAATCGCGGGTTTTGCAGGGATGATCAATGAAACTTTTGACCGGATTATGCTTTCGTGGCTGGCACCTGTAAATGATATTATGGCTGCAAAAGACCAGGTTGGGATTTATTCTGCATGTTATAAATTATCTATCCTTATCACATTGTTTATCCAGGCTTTTCGAATGGGAGCAGAACCGTTTTTCTTTAAACAGGCCGAAGATGGTAATCCTCAGAAAGTGTATGCGAGGGTGATGAAATTTTTTGTCATTACCATTACTGTTATGTTCCTGGTGGTGTCATTGTATATTGATATTTGGAAATATTTTTTAAGTACTGATCCTGAAAAATTAAAAATTTACTGGACAGGCCTGAAAGTGGTTCCTATCTTGTTATTGGCGAATATGTTTTTAGGAATTTATTATAATCTTTCTATCTGGTACAAGCTAACTCATAAAACAATTGTTGGAGCTTATATAACGATCATTGGCGCGGCAATAACCTTATTTATCAATTATTTTTTCATTCCTTATTTTGGATATATGGCTTGTGCATGGGCTACTTTTGCCTGTTATTTCAGCATGATGGTAATTTCATTTGTCTGGGGGCAAAAAGATTATCGCATTCCTTATGCATGGAAAAAATTGTTGGCATACATAATAATAGTCGTACTATTATTTTTCGTTCACCGGGCAATTATTTATTTTTTAAAAGGGAATATGATCAACTTTACTTCTGCTACTTTTTTGCTGGCTTTATATATGTGGTTTATATTAAATGTAGAAAGAAAAGAATTTCAAAGAATGCCTTTTATTGGCAAATTTTTCAGACCGGTAAATGCGGCTGGGAGTAAAAGTGAAAGATGATGATAGAATTAAATTTCCATCTTTTATAATAATTGCTTTAGTGATTTATTTTTTCAGCATTTAAGTGAAATGATAAAAAGAGTGAATAGAGTTTATTGATAAAAGAAAAAAGTCAGAATGGAAACAGTAAAAAAAATAGTAGTCATAGGGCCTGAGTCAACAGGGAAAAGCACATTATGCGAGCAACTTTCAAATCATTTTAATACATTATGGGTACCTGAATATGCAAGAGAATATTTAGAAAAGAATGGAACAGCATATACTTATGATGACTTATTATTGATTGCCAAAGGGCAAATAGAATCAGAAGAAAAAATCACACAAAATTTAACTTCCGGCATTCTTGCTGATAAATTATTCATTGACACCGATATGTACGTGATGAAAGTCTGGTGCGAATTTGTATTTAATCAATGTCACAATTGGATATTGAACCGGATAGCAGAAAGAAAATACGATTTGTATTTACTTTGCAATGTTGATTTGCCATGGATCAAAGATTCATTAAGGGAATATCCTGATAAGAAAATAAGAGAAAAATTATATTATTATTATAAAGACCTCATGGTAAACCAGGGAGTTACCTGGTGTGATATTTCCGGGAGCTATGAAGAAAGACTGAATAAGGCTGTTCAGTTCATAGAGACATCTGTTAAGTGAATAACAGTTCAAGATTCTTTTCATCTGTTGCCTGTGGTGATTGGTGCAAAATGCAGTATCACTTATTTAGTTGCTAAGTTTACGAGGTAAATGTTTTTAGAATTTTTATTTTCTTTTAATCAATTTGAATTAAAAGTTGTATTTTAAATTCTAATTTAAATCGAATGCTTGTGGAACAATCAACAATTACTATTAAGGATACTACTGCAAATCCCGCACCGCTCGGGCTGCTTGCTTTTGGACTTACTACGGTATTGCTCAACCTGCATAATGCTGGTATTTTTGAAATGAATTCGATGATATTAGCAATGGGGATTTTTTATGGCGGTATTGCCCAGGTTATTGCCGGAATTATGGAAGCGAAAAAGAACAATACTTTCGGTTTGGTTGCGTTCGTTTCTTATGGCTCCTTCTGGCTTACTCTTGTTGCTCTGATAGTAATGCCTAAATTGGGATGGGTATCTGCGGCATCTGAAACGGCAATGGTATCTTATCTTATCATGTGGGGAATTTTTACGGGCCTTCTTTTTATTGGTACCCTTCGTATCAGCAAATCATTACAATTTGTTTTTGCATCATTAACTATCTTGTTTTTTTTACTCGCATTGGGTGATGCCACCGGAAATCTATCTGTAAAAACATTTACAGGATATGAAGGGATTGTTTGTGGGGCATCGGCAATTTATACCGGAGTAGGGACACTGCTAAATGAAGTTTATGGAAAAACGATTTTCCCCTTAGGGTTGGTAATTAAAAGATCTTAAAAGCTTTTATAAATCCTCAATTAGATCTATTATAAAAAGACAGGGCTACTTTTGAATTTTCAAAGTAGCCCTGTCTTTTTGATTTAAGCGAATGCTTTATCTCCCTTTTTATAAGGAATAGAGCCCTCAAATTTACCCGGGGTCTCTACATAACGTCTTGCCTGCGTACAGCCAATTTCTGAAGTAAAGTATCCGAGCAGCGTGAGTTGCTTCATCATTATAAAATAATAATCAGGATTTTCCCGGTTCTTCACTGCCATGGGGTTTTCACCGGTAAAATTTTTCTGTAATACCATTTCCTGTTTTTTTGCATCAGAAAGGGAATCGTAATATTCAGATATTTTCTTTTGATGATCTATTGCCTCTTTATCAAGTTCCACCAGAAGATCGTGGCGTTGTTGCGGAGAACTTTCCATAAAAGATTTTCCATTTTTGCTTTTGCAAGTCTCATCCAGTTTGTTCATTCCTTCATGAAATATTTTTTGATCAGGGGCTTCATAACAATCATTTACCATTATTGTCATAAACTGCCCGACCTTTGCTGCTTTAGCACCAGGCGTGCTGGTGGCGGGTAAAATAGTGTCAGCGATTTCATCAAGCAAGGAAATATCTGCGTCGGTAAAAACCATTGATACACCTGTTTTGCTTTTACAACCGGATAAAAAATAGCTGCTTCCTATTACGGTTCCTCCAACGAGGAGTGTAATATATTGTACTGCTTCTCTTCTATTCATAATGATATTTTTAAAAATTATACTTCATAATTAACTCCAAATCCTTGACGGTAATCACGTTTGATAAATTGGTTTACTTCATCAATATTAGTAACCTTCATATCATTATTGTCCCATAAAAGCTCAACATAACGGGCAGGATAATCGAAACTTTTCCCGTCAGCCCGTGGTTTTCTTATATCAAATCCTCTGATGGCAAGGTTACTCATTAATAATGCTTCAGTTAAAGGTCCCGCAACATCAAAAGAGGAATCCATTTTAGCATTACCATAACCGGCAATAGCACCTTCTACCCACTGTGCATAATGTCCTTCAGCCCCCATTGGAATTCTGGGATAGGTCTGAGGCACCTTTACTTCATCGGTCCTGCTGGTTGGTAAAAGCTTTGGATTCGCGCCATAAGTACCACACATCATTTTTCCTTTAGTTCCTATGAAATAAGTACCATTACCACCGTCGCCAAATGTTTCATTGGGGCCTAATTCTTCTGGTCTTTCAGGTTGTATGCCGCCATCCATCCAATGCACTTCTACAGGGCTCTGAGTTTTAGTGCCTTTTGGAAATTTCATGATAACATGACTTGATGGAGGGCAACTATCGGGGAAATATCCCTGACGGAATTCTCCTACATATACTGTACCTACGCTTGCCTGTACTGAATTGATATATTCGAGTCCTAATACACCAAATGCGGGCTGAACAATGTGACAACCCATATCTCCCAATGCGCCGGTACCGTAGTCCCACCAGCCTCTCCAGTTAAACGGTACGAGGTTATCAAAATAATTATTTTCAGGAGCTGTTCCCAACCAGAGATTCCAATCAAGTTCAGGTGGAATAGGTGCTGCAGTTGTAGGTCTCGGAATGCCTTGCGGCCAAACGGGTCTGTTAGTCCAGCAATATACGGTATGCACTTCACCAATCAAACCCGCGTCATACCATTCCATCAACTGCCTTACACCATCTCCTGAAGCACCCTGGTTTCCCATTTGTGTAACTACCTTATAGCGCTTAGCCGCTTTCGTTAGCATGCGCGCTTCATATACATCATGAGTTAAAGGTTTTTGAACATATACATGCTTTCCAAGCTGCATGGCAGAATAGGCAGCAACTGCATGAGTATGATCAGGAGTGGAAACGGAAACTGCATCAAAATTTTTATGATCTTTATCCAGCATTTCTCTCCAGTCTTTATAACGTTTTGCTTTTGGGAATTTTTTTACAGAATTTGCAGCCCGCCTATCATCCACATCGCATAGAAAGGCGATATCAGCTTTTCCGCTTGCATAAAAATGATTAATATCATCTTCGCCTTTGCCACCAACGCCAATACTTGCAATAGCCAGACGATCGCTTGGCGCAATAAATCCTTTACCACCTAAAACGTGGCGTGGAACGATCATAAATGCCGCTGCAGTTATTCCACTGCTTTTGATAAATTTTCTTCTTGAAAAACCGGGTTTTACATTTTCTTTTTCTGCACTCATTTTTAAATTTTTATATGTATAGTTTAAAATAGTTATTAGATATTTTGTTTTTTTAATTCACTCACAGCATGGTCTGCAGCTCTTGCTGTCATTGCCATATAGGTTAATGAAGGGTTGCAGCAATTGGAAGAAGCCATGAATGAGCCATCCGTAACAAAAACGTTGGGAGCATCCCATACCTGGTTCCATTTATTTAAAACGGAAGTTTTAGGATCCTTACCCATACGCGCGGTTCCCATTTCGTGTATACCTCTGCCGATAGTGCCATCTCCGTCATGACCTGAAACATTTTTTACGCCTGCAGCTTCCAGCATTTCAATTGCATCATTTTTCATGTCAACACGCATTTTCCTTTCATTTTCTTTCCATTCCGCATCAAAAGAAATCACGTTAAGACCCCAGGCATCTTTTTTGTTTTTATCTAATGTCATTTTATTTTCATGATAAGGAAGCATTTCTCCGAAGCCTCCAATACCCATTGACCATTCGCCTGGTTC
Organism: Bacteroidota bacterium; assembly: GCA_030706605.1. GTDB lineage: Bacteria > Bacteroidota > Bacteroidia > Chitinophagales > Chitinophagaceae > Ginsengibacter. The sequence continues at coordinate 122,806 of JAUZOE010000001.1, read as the reverse complement.
TGCTAATGCATCTTTATAATCGCCTCCTATGCTTAGTTCTGCTATATCACGATTCCAGCCATCTCTGCCGGCACCACCCTGGTAGCCAAAACCTCTCAGATAATCTCTTTTATCACCCAGGATATTTCGGTATTGCGGAATATAAACACCGTTAGGGCGCCTTCCGAAATAATATTTATCCTCATAGCCCTCAACCGTACCCGAAGCTCCAACGCCAAGGTGATGATCCATAATATTATGACCCAGTTCTCCGCTGCTACTTCCTAACCCATCAGGCCAAATGTCGGTTGCCGAATTCATTAATATCCATGCACTGTTAAAGGTTGATGCATTCAGGAAAATTATTTTTGCAAAATATTGATAAGTTTTATTGGTCTCGGCGTCAAGTACTTCTACACCTTTTGCTTTTTTGGTGTCTTTATCATACAAAATTTTTGTAACGATCGACCAGGGACGTAATGTAAGATTACCTGTAGCCATCGCAGCAGGAAGGGTAGAAGATTGTGTGCTGAAAGTGCCGCCAAACGGGCATCCAAGCCAACATTTGTTCCGGTATTGACAATTGGTTCTTCCGGGCAAAGGCTCAGTTATATTTGCTGACCGACCCATAATCATACGTTTGGTCTTATAATGGTCATTAATTCTAGCGGCTACATCTTTCTCAACACAATTCATTTCCATTGCCGGCATAAAATGTCCGTCAGGTAATTGTGGCAATCCTTCTTTTCCTCCGTTTATACCTGCGAATTTCTCCACGTAAGTGTACCATGGGTCAATATCCTTATAACGGATAGGCCAGTCTATCGCGATTCCATCTTTGGCATTGGCTTCGAATTGAAGATCACTCCACCGATAACTCTGGCGCCCCCACAACAATGAACGCCCCCCTACATGATATCCCCTGAACCAGTCCATACGCTTCACTTCAGTATAAGGGCATTTTTGATCATTGGCCCACCAGTCAAGATTCATTTCATTTAATGGATAATCTCTTCTTAAAGCCGGGTAATCTTTTATCATTTCCTGTGTCCGTCCACCGCGATGAGGAAACTCCCAGGGCCCTTTGGTTGCATTTACATAGTCTTTTATATGCTCAATATTTTTTCCTCTTTCAAGCATGATTGTTTTAAGCCCTTTTTCCGTCAGTTCTTTTGCTGCCCACCCTCCGGAAATACCAGAACCAATAACAATCGCATCGTAAGTATTATCTGCCATTAAATTTATTTTAGAGTTATAGGATGAATAGTTGAATTATTTTGATTAATTAAAAATTAGTTATTTGAAAACCACCTTTATACATCACAAATTTTAATAGCTTCTCTTAAAGAGTCTAGTTTATTAGGGTATGTAGGAAGAAATTCCTGCGCCACATATCCTTTGTAACCTGTTTCCAAAATGGCTTTCATTATTGCCGGGTAATATAATTCCTGTGAATTATTTATTTCATGCCTGCCGGGAACTCCGCCGGTATGGTAATGCGCAATATATTGGTGATAATCCCTGATATTTCTTATGATATCTCCTTCCTGTATTTGCATATGATATATATCGAAAAGCAATTTGAAATTTTCTGAATTGATACGTTTACAAAGTTCTGCCCCCCATTCCACATGATTACACATATAATCTTTATGATCAATTTTGCTATTCAGCAATTCCATCACCATTATCACTCTATGCTTTTCAGCAAAAGGCAAAATTTTTTCTAACGCAATTTGGCAATTTTTCCATCCTGTTTCATCATCCATACCTTCTCGCTTTCCACTAAAGCAAATGAGGTTTTTATACCCGGCCTTTGCCATTAATGGGATTGTTTCGAGATAATTTTTAATTAACTTTTCATGATAGATTGGGTTATCAAGGCCTTTATACAAATCATTATCGCCAGCGGTGTAACACATCGAACTATAGATGCCATGCTTCTGCAGTGTAGGCCAGTCCTCCGGGCCAACTAAATCGATAGCGCTAAAGCCGATATCTTTTACTGCTTTGCATAAATCATCTAACGAGAGATACCCAAACGTCCATTTAGATACAGAATGATTGATATTTCCTTTCAATTTATATTTATTTAAGTTTTCAAAATTTTTCGCAAAAGTAATAGCAGGAGCAGCAATTGCTGCTGATGTGCCCAGTGCAATATTTTTTAAAACGTTTCTTCTACTTTGGTTTATTGCCATAGTTTTAAATATTTAAATTGTTTATCGATTTTTCTTTTTTCTCATTAAATGATATGGCAAATAAAAGGAAAACAACCAGTGATATAGCAGAAGGAATAATCCAGATCATCTTCCAGTTAAAGAGTGTATCTGAAGTTGTATACATATCTGTTATGAGACCAGCAATCTTAAATCCGATGAGCATTCCTACACCATAGGTTGCTAATGTAATTAAGCCTTGTGCGGCACTTTTATATTTTACTCCAGCTTTGCTATTGGTATAAATTTGTCCTGTTACAAAAAAGAAATCGTAACAAACACCATGTAATGCTATCCCGGTAATAAGCATAAAACTTAACTCTCCTGCATTACCATAGGCAAACAATGCATAACGTAAAGCCCAGGCAAGCATGCCTACAAGGATAGTTTTTTTAATCCCAAATTTTTTAAAAAAGACAGGTAACAGTAATAAGAAAAATACTTCAGAAGCTTGCCCGATTGTCATTTTCCCGGTTGGATTAGTTACCCCGATATTGGATAAAAAAGGATTGGCATTCTGGTAATAAAATGCCAAAGGAATACAGATGAGTATAGAGGCGATAAAGAAAATCAGGAAGTTTGTATTTTTCAATAATTTAAGTGCATCCAGGCCTAGTATCTCAGAAATTTTTACTTTTGTTCCGGGAGCAACCTTAGGTGGGGTTTTCGGTAACGTAAAACTAAACAAGCCCATAACAAGAGAAGCAACAGAAGCGAGTAAGAATGTATTTTTCATGAGGCCTGCTTTTACATTTGCTTCGGCATCCCATAAAAAAACAAAACTGATCAATAAGCCCGCTACAATCCAGCCAATGGTTCCCCAAACCCTGATGCTTGAAAATTCCTTTTCAGGATCTTTCATCTGGTTAAATGAAATTGAATTTACTAATGCAAGTGTGGGCATATATAAAATCATGTAGGCTAATAGGTAATAAAAAAATATTTCGGGATATACCGATGTTATTCCGCCGGACCTGTATATATAGAACATTAGTGCGGCTCCAACAAGATGCAAAACACCTAGAATCTTTTCTGCATTAAAATACCTGTCTGCAATTAAGCCTATAATAAATGGTGCAATGATGGCTCCCCATGACTGGGTAGAAAATACTGAACCAGTTTGAGCTCCGTTAGCGTGTAGGTTATTTACTAAGAATGTTCCCAATGTTACGTACCAGGCACCCCAAATAAAAAATTCAATAAACATCATAACGGAAAGCTGCAATCTTGTGGTAGACTTCATTTATAAATTTTTTGTTACTAGCCGAAAATATAATCGAGTACCAATAGATGAATTTTTATTAGTATTGGTTTATAAAAAAAATCAAACCAGTATTTTTAATTGAAAAGAAAAACGGAAAATTAAATGTACTATTTTAAATACAATAAAAAAGGAACTACTGAAAAAAATTTTTAAAAAAATTCACATTGGTTATTTTTAGAAATCATACATTCGTTCTTTATTTTAGGATTTTAATACTCTTATTATTTATTACTATTTATGGGAAATTTTCAGGTAAAAGTACAGTCAAAAAAATATGATGCAATAATTATCGGATCCGGTGCTGGTGGCGGTATGGCAGCGTATGTTTTGGCAAATGCCGGGTTAAAAGTTTGCCTGGTGGAAGCCGGTCCGAATTTTAATCCTGCTGTTGATTCAAAACAGTTGCAAAATCCATGGGAATCGCCCCGGAGAGGTGCCAGTACTAAGTTTCGCCCTTTTGGTGATTTTGACGGATGCTATTGGGGATGGGAAATTGATGGCGAACCTTATACGAACACAAAAGATTCAAACTGGGAATGGTGGCGTGCAAGGATGGTGGGTGGAAGAACCAATCATTGGGGAAGAATTTCTCTTCGTTTCGGCCCTAAAGATTTTAAAGGAAAGAGTGTTGATGGTCTCGGCGATGATTGGCCAATCAGTTATGACGATGTAAAACCTTATTACGATAAAATAGACAAGCTTTTAGGTGTTTTTGGCACCAATGAAGGTTTGGTAGACGCGCCTGATGGAATATTTCTACCACCACCTAAGCCACGTTTGCATGAGCTGATGATCAAGAAAGCAGCAACAGGTATTGGGATTCCTGTAATTCCTTCTCGCCTTTCTATTCTTACCAAAAAAATAAATGAAAGCCGCGGCCAATGTTTTTATTGCGCTCAATGCAATCGTAGTTGTAAAATATTTGCTGATTTTTCTTCATCTTCTGCATTGGTTCTTCCTGCATTGGCAACCGGGAATGTGGATTTAGTGGTTAATGCAATGGCGCGTGAAATATTGACCGATAAAGAAGGGTTGGCAACTGGTGTGTCTTATGTAAATAAAGAAGACATGCAGGAATACCAGGTTATGGGAAGAACAGTTATTCTTGGAGCAAGTGCCTGCGAATCTGCAAGGTTGATGTTGAATTCAAAATCACCACGTCATCCTAACGGGTTGTCTAATTCAAGTGATGTTGTAGGGAAATATTTACATGATTCTACCGGTGCGGATATGGGTGGAATTATTCCTGAATTGTTTGACAGAAAACGATATAATGAGGATGGGGTAGGAGGTATGCATGTGTATACGCCGTGGTGGCTTGATAATAAAAAACTTGATTTTCCACGTGGATATCATATAGAATATGGTGGCGGATTTGGAATGCCACTATATGGATTTGAGTGGGGAATTGAAAATCTGAATGGTACTTATAAGGTAAAAGGAAAACAAAAAGAAGCCGGAGGATATGGATCATCCTTAAAAGAAGATTATCGCTATTTCTTTGGCTCTCATGTAGGTATGGCCGGCCGCGGTGAAACAATTGCACGAAGAGATAATTATTGTGAAATAGATCCCAGTGTTGTAGATGTATATGGAATACCTGTTTTGCGGTTTCATACAAAATACTCTGATTACGAAATAAAACAGGCGAAGCACATGAAAGAAACCTTTGCTGAAATATTGCATTCAATGGGTGCAGTTTCTGTTTGGGGAAATAATGACGGGCCTGAAAATAATTATGGCTTACACGCTCCGGGAAATATTATTCATGAAGCCGGAACGGTGCGTATGGGAAATGATCCTAAGCAATCTCCACTGAATAAATATGCCCAGGCTCATGAATGTAAAAATTTATTCAATGTGGATGGAGGACAATTTGTTTCACAGGGCGACAAAAATATTACCTGGACAATTCTTGCTTTATCCATGCGTACATCTGAATATGTAGTTGATCAGTTAAAGAAAAACAATATTTAAAAACGAATAAAGAATAACCCGGGTTTATTTATAAAAATTTAAATTATGGACAGAAGAAAATCACTGAAAGTAATGGTTCTTGGAACGGTATCCTCGGGCTTTTTATTAGATGCCTGTAATACAGAAGATAATAAATCAATTCTTAAGAAAGCGCCCACAGGGAAGGAAGAAAAACATCCAGGGTTGATGAAAGAAGAGGTGAAACATTTGGAAGAAGTGAAATCTTCTACTTTTTTTACACCTCATGAAATGCAGACAATCACTATTCTGGGCGATATTATTATTCCAAAAGATGAAGTGAGTGGTAGTGCATCAGATGCTAAAGTTCCTGACTTTATTGAGTTTATTGTAAAAGATAAACCCGAGCATAAAGTTCCTATGAGGGGTGGTCTTCACTGGCTGGATATGCAATGCTTAAAACGCTATCAAAATTCTTTTGCAGAATGCAATGCACAGCAACAGATGGAAATGGTAGATGAAATTGCCTGGCCTAAAAAGGCTAAACCTGAAATGGGGCCAGGCGTTAATTTTTTTAACCTGGTGCGCAACTTAACCGCAACAGGGTTTTATACTTCAGAAATTGGAGGGAAAGATGTTGGATATATAGGGAATACTCCCAATCAGTGGAATGGCGTGCCGGATGATGTGTTGAAAAAACACAATCTTGCCTATACTGAAAAAGAATTGAAAGAATGTATCAGTTTTAGTTAATTTGAATTATACCTTTGTATCATTTTTATGAGAGGAGGATAAAATATTGATTGCTTTGTTTAATAATTTAATAACTTTTGAATTAAAATTTATATGAGAAAATTACGAATGGGAATGGTTGGTGGCGGGCTGGATGCCTTTATCGGAGCTATACATAGAATTGCCGCTAATATGGATGGAAAGATTGAACTTTGCTGCGGAGCATTAAGTATCAATCCTGAAATAGCGAAAGAATCAGGAAAAGCCCTCTTTCTTCCTGAAGACCGTACTTACCTCACTTTTGAAGAAATGATCGAAAAGGAAAGTAAAATGCCTGCTGATAAGCGCATTGATTTTGTTACCATAGTTACACCCAACTTTGCTCACTTTGCACCTGCAATGATGGCATTAGAAAATGGCTTTAACGTGGTGATTGAAAAGCCGATGACCTTTACCCTGGAAGAAGCCAGGTTGCTTAAAAAGAAAGTAGAGGAGACAGGTCTGGTGTTATGCCTTACTCATACCTATTCAGGCTATCCAATGGTTAAACAGGCAAAAGCTATGGTGAATGAAGGAGTATTGGGTAATGTCAGAAAAATTATAGTGGAATATCCACAAGGATGGCTCAGTAGATTATCAGAAAGGGAAGGTAATGCACAAGCCTCCTGGAGGACAGATCCCAAAAAATCCGGAAAATCAGGTTGTATGGGAGATATAGGAACCCATGCGGCTCACCTTGCTGAATATATTTCAGGATTAAAAATTATAAAGCTTTGTGCTGACTTAAGTACAATGGTAAAAGGTAGGGCTTTGGAGGATGATGGAAATGTTTTATTAAAATTTGATAATGGTGCTTCGGGCGTTTTAATGGCATCACAAATTGCGGCAGGAGAGGAGAATGCTTTAAAGATTAAAATTTATGCAGAGAATGGAGGACTTGAGTGGGAGCAGCAGGAACCCAATACATTGCTGGTAAAATGGCTTGATAAACCAACACAAATTTTAAGAGCAGGATCGAATTATACCAGTATATTAAGCAGTTTTGCGACACAAAATTGCAGAACTCCGGGTGGGCATCCCGAAGGTTATCTTGAGGCTTTTGGGAATATTTATAGAAATTTTGCTTTAACCTTATCATCAAAATTAGAAGGAAAAACTCCTACTAAAGAAATGTTGGACTTTCCTGGAGTAGATGACGGTGTTCGTGGTATGGCATTTATCGAAAATGTGGTGAACTCAGGAAATTCAAGTGAAAAGTGGACTGATTTTAAAATGTAGATTTTTTCTTTCTGTAATAAAAAACGATATGAGAACTATTAAAGGACCTGCTATTTTTCTGGCTCAATTTATAGGCAATGAGCCCCCATTTAATAATTTAGAAAGTATTTGTAAATGGGCTAAAGATTTGGGATATATAGGTGTCCAACTACCCACTTTAGACCCAAGGTTTATGGATTTACAAAAGGCAGCTGAAAGTAAAACGTATGCTGATGAGTTGAAAGGATTGGTTAACGGATGTGGCTTAGAGATTACAGAACTTTCCACACATTTACAGGGTCAACTTGTAGCTGTAAATCCTGCTTATGATTCATTGTTTGACGGTTTTGCCCCGGAATCGCTTCGTAAAAACCCAAAAGAGCGAACCGCTTGGGCAATTCAACAACTTAAATATGCTGCCAAAGCTTCTCAGAATTTAGGATTGAATGCTCATGCTACTTTTAGTGGGGCATTATTATGGCATACCATGTACCCATGGCCACAAAGGTCCGAAGGATTAGTGGATCAGGGGTTTACTGAATTGGCGAAAAGATGGATTCCTATTTTAAATGTTTTTGATGAATGTGGCGTAGATGTATGTTACGAAATTCATCCGGGCGAAGATTTGCATGATGGCATCAGTTATGAAATGTTTTTGGAAAAGGTAAACAACCACCCAAGAGCTTGTTTGTTGTATGATCCTTCCCATTTTGTTTTGCAATGCCTGGATTATTTAGCCTATATAGATAATTATCATCAACGCATCAGGGCCTTTCATGTGAAAGATGCAGAATTTAATCCAACCGGAAAACAGGGAGTTTATGGCGGTTATCAAAACTGGATCGATAGGGCTGGTCGTTTTCGTTCTTTGGGCGATGGCCAGGTTGATTTTAAATCTATATTCAGTAAATTGGCTGCTTACAATTACCCGGGGTGGGCAGTTTTGGAATGGGAATGCTGTATCAAAAATTCTGAAGATGGTGCCAGAGAAGGAGCAGAGTTTATCAGGAAAAATATCATAAAAGTAACAGATAAAGCTTTTGATGATTTTGCAGGTACGGCTAAAGACGAGAAATTCAATCGAAATATTTTAGGTCTTGAATAAATTGGTTAAATAAGGTTATGTATCAAATAATTTTTAATTTTTAAAACAGAAATATGAATAAGCTACTTCTTTTTATATGTATAATTTTTCTTGGTGCCGGAAGCTGTTTTTCGCAAGACAATACGCTTACCCAAAAAGAAAAAAAAGATGGATGGAAACTGTTATTTGATGGTAAAACGACTAATGGCTGGCATACCTATGGAAAGGAAACTGCAGGTAAAGCATGGAGTGTAAAAGACGGAGCATTTTACCTGGATGCCGAGGCTCAAAAGAATCTTGATAGAAGTGAAAGAGGTGATTTGGTGACTAATGAGGAATACGGAAATTTTGATCTTAAACTGGATTGGAAGATTGGTTTAAAAGGAAACAGCGGTATTATATTTTATATTAAGGAAGATCCAGAAAAATATCGAAACACTTATAACACGGGAATGGAAATGCAGGTCCTGGATAATGGTACGCCTATACGCTTAGGAAATCCGGATGCAAGACCGTATACACACCGTGCCGGTGATTTGTACGATTTGCTTGCTTCTAAAGAAGCTGATAAACCGCAGGGTGAATGGAACCACGTTGAAATACATTCTCTAAATGGCAAACTCGATTTTTATATGAATGGCGTACATACGCTTTCTACCACCTTGTGGAATGATTACTGGAGGGAAATGATTGCCATCAGTAAGTTTAAGAACATGCCCGATTTTGGCACTTTCAAAAAAGGAAAAATATCTCTACAAGATCATAACGAAGATGTTTGGTACAAAAATATAAGGATCAAAAGACTCTGATAATTACTGGTGAATTCTTCTGAATAAGGTAAGCGTCTTTGGTATAAATTAATCATTAAGGGACAATCAATTTTTAAGCTCTTTAAGAGTAGATAAAGATTGCCCAGGGAAGAATTAATTTTTATCTTTTACAATATCCCAAGATTTGACAACTTTTCTTTTAAATCATCCATTGATAAATCTTTTGCGATAACTATTCCATTCGGATTGATTAAAAGCGTTGTTGGGAATGCGTCAATATGGTATTGCTTAGTAATTTTATCAGAAAAAATCTGAGGCCATATCATATTTTCTTTTGCTATAACTTTTTTCAAACTATCCAAAACATCGGAAGATGCAATGCTGATTAAAACAAACCGGGAAGAATCAACGGAATTGTTGAGCTTAACAAGTTCCGGTAATTGCTGCCTGCAAGGCTGACACCAGGTACCCCAAAAATCAATCAATACATATTTCCCTTTATAGGATGCTAAAGAAATGTCATTATTTGTCAGGAGATTTTTACTTTTAAATAAAGGCGCCAGAAATCCTACCTGTGAAGAGTGTAGATTATTACTACTAATCTTTTGCAAGGATAATAAGTTTTTACTTATATCTACTCCATTAAACTTATAAATGTTGTTGCCAATTTTTATAAATCCACCGTTACCCACAATTAATTCTCTACCAGCCTTTTTTGTTTTTAAACTGTCTGTAAGCAAAACTATCTGTGAATTGTTCCATGTTCCTGACATAAAATATAAAGGACAAACAGCCAAATCATATCTTTTACCTTCAATATTTAGTGAAGCAGTGGCATATTGAGCAATGCTATATCCAAGGGCTGAGCCATCTTTTGCGATTAACAATGGGGTTGTCTCATTAACAATTTTGCCGTTTAAAAACCTTTGGGAGACAACATTGGCAAGATGCCGGTTTAACTCCTGGTCAGGTAAACTATCACTCAGTGGGATAAAAATATTGTCATCACTAAAATCATAATTGTTGTTTGCATCTATCATGCACACGGTCTCTCCTTTTTCATTTTTTGCACTGATTATGTTCACATAGCATTTTATGTTTCCTTTTGCCAAGCTAAAATCACTAAATTTTATATGTGACTCATTTTTTATTTTTTCAAAATCCTTCTTGCTTAATTTACCTTCAAGATAATTTTGAAAAAGGTATTGCCTGATATTAAAATAGATTCTTCCTCTTTTGATATCTCTCAAATCGGAAGGAATATTTTTAAACTCAGGATAGCTTTTGGAAGCGATTAACGTATCATTCCACTTAATTGCGGGAAGAGCATATTCAAATGGTCCATTCCCGGCATGAAATTTTAATGTTAAATGTATTTGCTCAGGTTGGGTTAATGCAAATATATATTCAAAAAGAAAAAATAATATTAGTAATCCTTTTTTTGCCGTAAGAATTTTCATATAAAAAAATGAGAACAGATCGATAATTTTTATCGCTCTGTTATTTGAATTAATTAAAAGCATCCGCATAAATGGGTTTTAAGGGTGCATTGACAGAAATATCCACAGTCGGAATCCTTTTGACAGCTTGATCCCGCCACAATGTTCTTCAACTTCAGCCTTTGTTAGTTTGATTGTATAGCGTATCATTTGGGAAATTGGTTACCAAGTAGTCTATCTGCTACCCCTTTTTCAATTTCACTTCAACCGCACCCAATATGGCAATTTTATATCTTGATTGCAATTGCTCAGGCTTAATATATTTAATACTTACAATGCGACTGGTATCAATATTTTCAACCATAAAATATTTGTCTTCTGTAATTAGAATGTTATTCAAAATGATGGGCAAATTCACTTCTTTTAGTTGGTAACTGATATTGGCGTTAGCGTAAATATATTGGCGTGTACTTGTTGGATAACTACAAAGAAACATATATGGTGTACCATTATAAGTTAGCCCCATTTTATTTAACTCAGTTTCATTGCTTAGTCTCTGAATGGAATTTATAGGAATATTTTTTGGGACAGAACTGTTTTCAGGCATCAAAAGCCCATCGAGGACTCTTATAAAAGATTTGGAATTCTCATTAATACTTATAATTCGGTGCCCTTCAGTAGCAGATGATCTATCAATAACAGGAGGTTGTTGTTTTTGACAAAATGCCGTTAAAACAAAAAAACAACTACAAATAGAAATAATCAAACTTTTCATAAAAATGTGTTTTGAAATAAATAAAAATTGTTTGTACTATTGTTTATAGCATCAATAACTTTAGTTGCCAACTAACCCGATCTGCAGTTCTGGAATCAGACCATTTTCATGCAGTCGCAATTCTGCAAGAAAATATTGTAAATCTCTCAATACTTCGCACATCGGGAAATAGATTATAATTAATTGTCAATATCTTTGTGTAGAAGATTTTTCAACTCAGCTATATTTTCTTCTCCACTTCCTGTCCATCTCCCAATTATTATACCATCTCTGTTTATTAATATTTTTACAGGGATAGCATAAACAAAATATTTGTTTGTGATTGCAGAACTATCTATTGGTTGAATATTCAGAGGAACAGAGATATGTCGCCAAATTCCTATACTATCTTGTATTATAGCCTTTTTCCATAGTGATAAATTATCATCTTTAGAAATTCCAATAATTTCCAGGTCTTTTCTCCTATAGACTTTATAAATCTTTTTCAAGAATGGCATATCATCTCTGCATGGTTCGCACCAACTTGCCCAAAAATCTAAAAGAACGAATTTTTTATTTCGAAAATCTGATAAAGAAATTTCTTTGTTATCAATATCTCTTACTTTAAAATCAGGTGCTAAACTTCCTTCCTCACTTTTTTTCTTGTTTACTAACATTAATTTGAATTTCCTACCGTCAGTGCTATTTTGAATATTTTTATTTAGATTATTAAAAAGAGATTTAATGGTATCGTACAGTGGCAATTCTTCACTTTTACTTAATATCATGGTTAAACCATCAAGTGCAAGAAAGGATGATGGGTTATTTCTGATAAAATCAAATTGAACAGTGGTTAATTGTGATTCTAACTTTTCACGGATTTTAAATAGGCTATCAATATCTTGTTGTACTTTGTTTTTAGCAGACGAGTCCGATAATATATTCAATAAATCATATTTCTTTCTCATTAATTTATTGTTAGAATTTATTTCAGCAGAAACAGGTTTTGTCAATTTTGCTAACCTGATCTCATCGTCAGCATAAGTATGTTTTTTAATAGAACTCTGCGCTGTCAATATGAAAGGGCAGAAATAAATTAGTAGTGCAAATGTTCTTTTTAATAACAAAATGAAATAGTTTATTTATTAATGATTTACAAGAAAGAAAAGTAGGAGCACAATTCCCTCCCGTATAGTAGAATTTCTATACCCATCAGGAGCAAACATATGGCCCTCTATTCCTACTGTTGCACTTTGGACAAGCAGGATTATCACATGTAGCACTAAAATCCCCACAACAATTAGAATCACATTTTCATGTGCCGCTTCCAGCCACAATGTTTTTCATTTCTGCCCGATTCAACTTTCCTTTTATGTTGGAAAGACTCATTTTTTTAATTTGCATTTTTAAGTTTTTAAAATTAAGAAAAATTGTTTTGCCTTAGCTTTTAGCCTCAAAGGTTTTGGCTGTTCCGCCAAGGTTTTGCAATTGCCGTGTAGTTCCGCAGAACTTTTCTTTTGAGGAACTATTCCAAGAGAAAATATTTTTTAGCAATTAAATTTTAATCATTGACTCAACTCACTTTAGTATCTCTTGTATTTTGCTCTGCATCATACTCTCATCATTGGTAGAAAGAATTATTTTGCCATCTTTATCAATCAATATATAATATGGAAATGCTTTAATACCAAACAAATCAGAAACTTTCGCTGTTTCATTTGAAGACGCAAATTCGTCAATAACCTGAATCCACGGCATTTTTTCTTTATCAAGCGCTTTCGTCCAGTCGTCCCAGTTTCTGTCATTGGATATACTCACTATAATCAAACCTTTTGGTCTGTATTTTGAGTAGATTATTTTCCAATGGGGTATCGCTTTTCTACAGGGAATACACCAACTCGCCCAAAAATCAAGCAACGTATAATTTCCCTTTGTGGAGGAAAATTTAAATTCAGATTTATCTCTTTTTAACAAAGTAAAATCCGGCGCAATACTATTACGTTGAGCGTTTTTGAGATTAACTGCTATGCCTTCCAGTTCTTCAAAATAAGTGGAAGATGTCGCAGGCGCTGAAAACTTTTTTAGAATTTCATCCAAATAGGATAAAGACATGCCAGGAGATGATTGATAATATTGAGAAAAGAGAAAAACTCCTGCAATTGAAGAAGGTTTGTGATTTATGTAATTTTCAATCCAATCTTTTTGCTCTGTTAATCCCAACGTTTTTAATGAATCTATTTCCCTATTCACATTATCTGTTGTTTTGGCATTTACTCCAATTGCCGACAGTTTTTCTCTTAGCGAAGTTATAACTGATTTGTAATATTTTTGATGGGTTTCATTTTTAAATTTGGCAAATACGTCTGAGAGCGTTGAACCCTCTTCATGAATCTCCCAAATAAGGGACCAGTGATTCTTTTCATCGCCATACTGGTTGGCGCCGGTTGTATCAATTGAAAGTGATATAAGAGTATCTTCTACGAATGCAAGGAAGTTCCAGTTGCCAGGGGAAACATTAAACCGAAACTGTTGCGGCAATCCTATTTTTCCATGCATAGAAAATTTACCTTTTACGATTAAAGAACTATCCATCACTACATTGCCATTTATTGAAAGCATCCGGATAATACCTGAATCAAGACCGTTGAAGGTTCCATTAATAACATATCCTTTGTGCTTTGCTAACTGCACACTTGCACTTATTATAAAAAATACAAAAAGGCAAATTAGTGTTGCTATTATTTTTTTCATTCGAAATTCATTGGGATTTTCATTAAAGAAAAACTACGGCTAACTACTTGTACCGCATTTAAAAGTTGCTAAACATTCGTTGCAGCAATTTGCCCAAAAAGGGCAGCTTTCACCATCTTTTACACAGTTGGTGTCTCCACTACCCGCCATAATGTTCTTCATCTCAGCCCTACTCAACTTTCCTTTTATGTTGGCAAGGCTCATTTTTTTAATTTGCATTTTTAAAATTTTTAAATTTAATAAAATTTGGTTATGCCTATAACTTTTAGCATCAGAGGCTCTGGCTGTTCTGCCACGGTTTTGCAATTGCCGTGTAGTTCCGCAGAACTTTTCCTTTGGGGAACTATTCCAAAAGAAAATAATGTAAATACTTAAAACCTATAATTAAAGAGATATATATCGAAATATTTCATCCAATTTCCTATCCAGATCCGATTCTGAATCATTTTTTGAATATCCTTCATAATGCCCGATAATACTTCCTTTTTTGTCAATTAAGATAGTCGTCGGAATTGCCTTAATACCATATTTTACGTGTAAACCATTAGGATTTTGAAGCGAATAATATTCTCTGCTAATCACATTAATCCAGGATTGAATACCCTCTTCTCTTACAGCTTTCTTCCAATCTGTACTATCTGTATCAAAAGATATACTGATAATTTGCAAACCTTTTAAATGATATTTTTGATATAAATGTTTTAAGTCGGGCATCATTTCTCGACAAGGCCCACACCAGCTTGCCCAAAAATCCAATAAGACAAAACTCTTACCTATAAATGGTGATAAAGTAACTATTTTATGATCCAAACTTACTCCTAAAAAATCGGGGGCGAGAGAACTAACGGTTTTAGGGCTGTAATTATTCAGATAATATTGAAACGCTATAGTTCCCTTTATTTTTTCAATAAATTCATCATTTATTTTTTTAAAAATAGGGAGATAAGAATATCTGAATGCCTGATTAATTATTCCAAATAAGGCCACATAAGAATTAGGATTCTTTTGTACATACGACAATAATTTTTTACCATTTATTTTGTCATCTATCGTTTTAATATCCATTTCGTTTAGGAATTTCCTATGTTCTTTTTCAACGGCGGTATTTGATTGGATTACATAATCGCTGTCTTTTTTAATAATCGTTATTTCCTGGTACCCTGTATCAATAAAGATGAGTTTATTAAAATGTTGAGAACTATGCAAAGGAAATATTCTAATAGCTGTTGGGTATAATGTAGTTCCTTCGAACAAGTAGCTGTTTTGATAAACCTTAGAAGAATCTGATTTTATTTTTGCGGCATGGTAGGATTCAAACTTATAATAATAGGCTTCACCAATAAAAAGAGTTTTTATAGTAGAATCATCAAAATTTACTTTTAAAATAAAGTGATGTTCCTGGCAAATTGAATAAATTGGAATTGTAATAAATATAAAAGAAAATACAATTATTTTATATTTCATATTTGTTGTTAACATCTTTCAATTTTCAAGGTTTGAAACAAAGGGAATTCTAAATATAGTATCCCTTTGTTGTTAATTTTACTATGCACACTTAGACCAACAACAAGAATTTTCATCGGACTGGTTGCAACATACACCAGCATTGATGCCCGCTCAATCCGAATCCGAGCTAGATGATAGATGGCCGTATTGACAAGTACTATCACTACCAGCCATAATGTTTTTCATTTCCGTCCTGCTCAACTTTCCTTGAATGTTTGCAAGCTTTTTTGTTTGCATTTAAAATTGCTTTAGCCTCGTTTCGATTATTGAATTGATTTTTTAAACAAATTACAGAAACTTACTGAATTGCAGAAATCTGATATATTTTCCCTTTCTGCGTTTCAAAAGAAGTCAGGTAACCCAATGCTGTTTTTTGTGATGTTGTATCAATACCTGTAACTTTTACCGGATGATTCGTTCTTATTGTACATAGTCCACCGTTTAAAGATTGAATTGAAGCATTAACCAATAAGTGATTTTCCCATTTCATATTTACTTCAAAGTTGCCTCTTGCTTTTAATCCTTTTACATCGCCTGCTTTCCACTCATCGGGGAGGGCGGGCAATAAAGAAATCTCTCCAGACTGGCTTTGTAATAACATTTCTGCTATGCCCGCAGTACCCCCGAAATTTCCATCAATCTGGAAAGGCGGATGTGCATCAAAAAGGTTAGGATAAGTGCCACCACCATCTACCATATTAAATCCTGTAGCATCAGTAGGTTTTAGCAGATCTTTCAGCAGCCTGAAGGCATGATTGCCATCTCGAAGGCGGGCCCATAAATTTATTTTCCAGGCAAGCGACCAACCTGTACCCATGTCACCGCGTTTATCAAGAAACGCTATAGCGGCTTTTGCAATCTTTGGTGTTCGGGTTAACGTAATCTCATCAGCCGGGTATAAACCCCACATTGGAGAAACATGCCTGTGATGAGGCTCCGGTTCTTCATATTCCTGTAGCCATTCCATTAAACGCCCATCTTTCCCAACCTGGTTGGGAGGCAACTGGCTCTTAGCCAGTAACAGCTTTTTCCTAAATGGCTCATCCAACTTTAATTGAATACCTGCTTCAATTACATGCGTAAATAATGCTCTTATGATCTGGTTATCTATAGTAGGTGATACACATACATGTGCTGCCTTTCCATTGGGTAGCAGAAATGCATTTTCAGGAGAATTGGAAGGCGCGGTTACCAGCCATCCGTTATTCGGATCTTTGACCATTGTGCTCAAATAAAATTCTGCAGAGCCTTTAATAATAGGATATATTTTCCGGAGGTAATTAGTATCTAATGTAAAAGCATAATGATTCCACAACACCTGGCAAAGCCACCCTGACCCGGAATTGGTGGCGCCCCATGAAGCAGATTCTCCCGGAGATGTGTATCCCCATACATTGGTAATTACATGGGCTATCCAGCCTTTACCATTATAATAAGCTTTGGCAGTTTTTTCTCCGGGTTTTACGAGGCTTTTTACAAGGGTATAAAATGGCTCGTTCAACATAGGAAGATTGGTCACTTCAAGCGGCCAGTGATTCATCTGGATATTAATATCTAAGTGGTAATCGCCATTCCAGGGAGTCTGGATTGTATTAGCCCATAGACCCTGCAGGTTGGGAGGTAATAACCCCGGCCGGGTGCTGCTGATCAGTAAATATCTTCCATATTGGAAATAAAGAACGGGTAACCCATTATCAGTAGGGTCGTTTGCAAATGCCCTCAGTCTTTCATCAGTAGGCAATGCCTCTACTTCCGGATGATCTGTATTCAATGAAAAAGATGCCCGGTTAAAAAGCTGCTGAAATGATTTTATGTGATTTGCTTTTTCTTTTTGAAAAGATTTATTCATTGCCTTATTTAATAAGGACAATGAAGTTTGTTTATAGGATTGGTTACGAAAGTCAGTAGCAGCAGAAATATAGAGGGTTACTGCGTTGGCATTTTGCAGCCGGAGCGTGCTATCGCCAGCCGTAAGGCTTCCTCCTTCCGATTTCATTCTTACCCGTGCCAGGTAATGCATTCCTTTTCCATCTGTTCCGTTATTTAATTGCCCGTACATGTCCAGTTCCTGATCATGCACTACAGTATGATATCTTTCAGGCCGATTTAAAGATAAGGTCAGGTTTATCTTTTTGGAATGATCTGCAGAAATACGAATGATGATTACATCATCTGAAAAACTGGTAAGATATTCGCGCTGATAGGTAACATTTCCAATCCGGAAACTACATTTTGCAAGTGCACTATCTAAGAATAGTTCCCGGACATAATCAGATGGCTTTATGTCAGCAGTATCGCTTCCGTAATCATATTGTAATCGAAGGTTCCCGAGTACCTGGTAACAGCCGTAGGGTACATTAGCTCCGTTTCCGGAGCCGGAACCAGCGCCTTTACAAATAAATGATTTATTGATCAGGATTTCAGCCTGGTCATTTTTTCCTTCAAATAATAATTTACGGATTTCGGGAAGATATTTGGCCGCTCCCTGGCGATCTGCATCTTGCGGCCCTCCAGACCACAGGGTGATATCATTCAGTACTATATTTTCATTAAACACATTTCCATCAGGCATAGCGCCAAGCCGACCATTGCCTAAAGGGACACACTCCTGCCATATCTTAGCCGGTTGTCGATACCAAAGTTTTAAAGAATTCTGACACTCTCCAATTAGGGGAGTTGATAAAAGCAGTATTAAAATAATTTTCTTCATATTCTTTATTTCAATTCTAAAACGATTACTGAAAAAGGAGGAAGTTTTACACTTAACAGGTTTCCTTTAAGTGAAGCCCCTTTAAATACTTTTGGCTTTATTTTTTCGGGATCTTCGAAAGTATTGTGGTCCTGCAATTTTGGAGAAGTCAGAATTCGCCCTGTAACACTTGTGTATTTTTCTCCTTCAATAGTTAAAGAAATAGTTTCGGCCTTTTTAGGATTAATATTAGTAAGGGAAATATGAATAAGTCCGGCAGAATCTTTCGATGCTGACGCAGAAACAGATGGTAATTTTTCGTTACCAAGATTATAACTATCGGTTTTCACATTGACCGGTATCAGCCTTGCATCCTGGTGTACATTGTACATTTCCATTACGTGATAGGTAGGCGTCAGTATTATCTTTTCTTTATTAGTTAAAATGACTGCCTGTAATACATTGATGGTTTGTGCAAGGTTGGCCATCCGAACCCGGTCAGAGTGATTGTTGAATATGTTTAACGTTACACCTGCTATCATAGCATCACGCATTGTATTTTGCTGGTAAAGGAAACCGGGGTTGGTCCCGGGTTCTACATTATACCATCCACCCCATTCATCTACTACCAGGGCAATTTTCTTTTGAGGATCATACTTATCCATAATGGCAGAATGCTTTGTCACCAGTTCTTCCATAAACAAAGCTGACTTCATAGTAGCAAAATACTGTTGTTCAGTAAAATCTGTTGCAGATCCTTTATTACCCCAGTCAATAATGGAATAATGATGAAGGCCAATTCCTTCGAGCATATTGTGTGGAATATCGCGCATCATCACTTCTGTCCAATGATAATCAGAAGAATTAGCTCCCGATGCAACGCGGAATATTTTATTACTGTTATTCCATCCTGTCATAAACGTTGCATACTTTCTGTAAATATTGGCATAATATTCTGCTGTCATATTTCCACCGCATCCCCAGGCTTCATTACCTACTCCCCAATATTTTACATTCCAGGGCTTATCACGCCCGTTCTTTTTTCTCCAGTCAGACATTGGACTTTTGCCATCAAAATTTACATATTGTATCCAATCAGATAATTCCTGTACGGTTCCACTTCCTACATTACCGGATACGTATGGATCAGCACCCAGCCGTTCACACATATTTAAAAAATCGTGAGTGCCGAAACTGTTGTCTTCTGTAACGCCGCCCCACCACTTATTAACCATTGTTGGCCTTTTATCTTTGGGGCCTACACCGTCTTTCCAGTGATAAGTGTCTGCAAAACAACCACCCGGCCAGCGCAATACAGGAATTTTCATTTTACGCAATGCAGCAATTACATCATTTCGCACGCCTTCAGTATTGGGAATTATTTTGTTAGAGTCTCCAACATAAAAACCATCATAAATGCAACGGCCAAGATGCTCAGCAAAATTGCCATAAATATTTTTATTGATGATTTGTTTTGCAGAATCTGCTTTCACTAAAATAGATGTTTGAGCGGAAGCCATATTTGCCCAAAAAATAATACTTACAGATAGGAAAAATTTTATCATAAAATCTGATAGTTTAATGGTTTTTAAATTATTAGTCATAATGGTTTGTATACAATATAATCTTCCTTTACTGATAGGATAATATCTATTATTCACCCCTTATTATATGTGCAGAAATCAATATTGTCAATCGTTAAGTCAACTACATTTTTTTGCAGTAATCAATTTGAACATAAATGTAGTGTGAAACAAATGTAATTTTTACAGTTATTGCATTTTTTTAATCGATTAATTAAAATTAGTCTTTTAGAGGTAAATGAAAAATGCAACCAAGTGCCATAATTAATCAGTCCAGTTCTACCAGGGCTTTTATCACACCTGTTGCAGGATTAAGCCATGATTCAAAGACTTCTTTCAAGCTTTCAAATTTTGCCCTGTGAGAAATATAATTAGCCGGATTAAGCAATCCTTTTTTCATTGAGGTGATTACATGGTTAAAATCTTCACGTGTTGCATTACGGCTACTCATCAACGTTAGTTCCCGTTTATGAAATTCCGGATGACTAAAATTAATGTCTTCCTTTTGCAAGCCAATTAATACAAACCTCCCTCCATGGGCCAGGTATTGAAACGCATTATTAATTGCTTTCCTGCTGCCTGTAGCGTCAATTACAACAATGGGCATATCTCCATTGGTTATATTTTTTAACCTTGCAAATACGTCTTCATCTGAAGCGTTGATTGTATACTCTACTTTCAGTTTTTCTTTACAAAATTGTAATCGTTGATCATTTATATCCATAGCAATTACTTTCGCGCCTGCTATCCTGGCAAATTCCATAGTGCCCAATCCAATTGGACCGGCACCTATTATCAATACAAATTCATCTTTCTGTATCCCGGCACGACGTACACCATGTGCCCCGATAGCCAGCGGTTCTACCAAAGCCAACTCATCATAACTCAATCCCTGGCTTTTAACTAAAGAGTATGAAGGAACGGAAAAATATTCTGCCATGCCTCCATCAATATGAACACCGCACACCTTAATATCTGTGCAACAATTGGGTTTGCCATTTCTGCATGCAATACATTTACCACAATTAAAATAGGGGATTAAGGTAACAGGTTCGCCGGGAATAAAATCATCTGCTCCGTCGGCTTCAACCAAATCAGCAGCCAGCTCATGCCCTAGTATTCTCGGGTAGGCGAAAAAAGGTTGTGTGCCTTCATAACCATGGAAATCAGTACCGCAAATTCCGATGCGTTTTATTTTTAGAATTGCCTGACCGGGTCGTAATAAAGGTGCTTCTCGTTTTCTATATTCAAATTCTCCGGGTTTTGTGCATACTAACTCTTCCATAACCGTTTGCTATTTTTTAAAGTAGGTAAAGGTCCATCTTCTTTTCGATCAATAATCTCTTGTAGGTATCCTTATAATAGCAATAATATGGAAAATTCATACATTAAAGACTCATCATTTCTTTAAATTTGACAGCCTGCCTGCGACTAACTTCTATTTTTTCTCCACCAATCAAATCCACCAAAAGACCTCCATTAAAATAAGGCTCTATTTTTTCGATCATTCGCAGATTAATGATATGTTTCCTGTTTGCCCTGAAAAAAACTTTTTCATCTAATCTTTCTTCCAACGCATTGAGGGATTTTAGGATAAGAGGTTTATTCGGTCCAAAAAAAACTTTTGCATAATTACCTACGCTTTCAAACAGGCGTACCTCAGAAAGCTTAACAAACCAGCACCTCTCGCCATCTTTCACAAAAACCTGGTCGTGTTCGCTGAGTAATCCCCGGTTATTATAAGAAAGTAATTCTTCTTCATCCAACTGGCGCACTTTTGAAAGTGCTTCAGAAAGGCGTTTAGGTTCTACTGGTTTCATCAGGTAATCAAGCGCATTTACCTCAAATGCTTTTAAAGCATATTCATCATAAGCAGTAACAAAAATTACATGAGGTGCTTTTTCCAGATGCGTCAGCATATCAAAACCTGTATTTCCCGGCATTTGAATATCCAAAAAAATAAGGTCGGGATTCAGGCTTTCAATTTTTTCCAAACCTTCAGTTGCATTAGCGGCTTCACCTATTATTTCTATATCAGAAAATTCCTGCAACAGCCTCTTAAGCTCGCTCCTGGCAAGTCGCTCATCATCTATTAGGACTACTTTAAGCATGATTGGAAATATTTGTAATTGTGATAAAACTGTTATTGCTCAAATATATTATTACATTTTTAATTACTATCTAACCGGCATTACAATCTTCGACTGAACTTTATTTTTTTCAATTTCTTCTATATTAAAATGGGCTACGCCATTGAATAAAATTTTCAGCCGGTCACGTGTACTTTTAAACCCAAAACCTTCATTGGACGGATCATCAAGATTGCCGGTATTTTGCACAATTAATTCAAAATTATTACCCGTATATCTTGAAATTATTTTGATGGTGCCACCATTTATCCTCTTGGTGATACCATGCTTTATGGCATTTTCAACCAAAGTCTGCAACATCATAGGTGGAACAGGTTGCTCAAGTGTATCCTCCCCAATTTCCATTTCCACTTTTAACCTTTCTTCAAAACGCATTTGTTCCAGCGCTAAGTAATCACTGACAATATCAAGTTCTTTTTTCAAAGAAACTGTTTCCATTTTTTCTACCTGGAGACTACTTCGCAAGATATTGGAAAGTTCTGTTATCGCAGTTCTGGCACGCTTTGGGTTTTCATCAACCAAAGCCCTGATGCTATTTAAAGAATTAAAAATAAAATGAGGATTAATGTGTGATTTTATGGTTTTTAGTTCTAGTTCTTTTACTGTTTTTTCCAGGTTTAGCCTGTCCACTTCATCTTTCCGGTTTCGTTCCAGATAATGCCAAATCATATAAAGCAATAACCATAACGCAATTAATATAAAAGTAAAAATAATATCCCACCAGAATCTTCCTTTATGCTGATCTTCATATTGCCAGTTTCCATGTGTATCTCTATACCAGCCGGTATTTTTTTTGATATTTACTATTAAATGGTAGTAGGAAGAATCTTTGGGATTATCCTTAGCTGCTAAATAATATTGAGTCCCTGACAGACCATTTTCTTTTTCTTTTGAAATGGCTTGCTTAAGGTTTTCGTTTTTCTCATATTGAACCAGAGATCTTCCGGTTATTAAAGCAGTAGATTTTGCACCATAATAACTTAATAATCCTGTAAGCATTACGCTTACCACGGCCAGGGCAATTACTTTTTTAATTGAAAATTTTACCCATTTTGTTTTTTTTAAAAAAAGCCTTAATAAATGTGTAGATAATATATACCAGAAAAACTGTATTAAAAGTACCGAAAAAAGAAGATTTCTTCTCTCATTAACTTTCCAATAATAATCCTGAAGGAAAAAATAATAAAAAGAAAGATTCAATAAAGTCCATCCACCCCAACCCAAAACCTGGCATACCCAATATCTTTTAGTCGTTTTAAACATTATACAAATTTAACTGGAAATATTCCGCATTTTCAGTGACATTTGATTAAAGGCGAAATCCGCTTTTGAAAGGTGTTTCAGCATTTACAATTCAAATTTTCATGAAATATACGAATTAAAATATTTTGACTTTAATACACTAAGCATTTTTTATATTAACCATTAAAAACTTTAGTTTTACAATGCTGAAAGAAAATCAATGACAAATCAAAATCTGAATAAAGAAAAAGAAATTTTAACTCCTGCGGATAGGGAATTTGAAAATAATATCCGTCCGGCAATCATAGAAGAATTCAGCGGCCAGTCACAAATAATAGAGAATTTACGAATATTTATAAAAGCAGCACGCCAAAGAGAGGAAGCACTGGATCATATTCTTTTTCATGGTCCACCCGGACTAGGAAAAACTACACTGAGCCGGATTGTTGCCAACGAACTGGGGGTGAATATTAAAGAAACCAGTGGACCGGTTATCGAAAAGCCAGGCGACCTGGCCGGGCTACTTACTAATCTTGAACCTAATGATGTTTTATTTATTGATGAAATACACAGGCTGAGTAATGTTGTAGAAGAATATTTGTATGCCGCGATGGAAGATTACCGTATAGATATAATGATTGACAGTGGTCCCAACGCAAGAAGCGTGCAAATTAATTTAAACCCATTTACATTAATTGGAGCTACTACCCGAAGCGGGTTACTTACTTCTCCTTTATTATCAAGGTTTGGTATAAAATCGAGATTGGAATATTACGATTCAATTACCTTACAAAAAATAGTTTTACGTTCTTCTTCGATTCTTAATACAAAAATCACTTCTGACGCTGCAAAAGAAATTGCGGGAAGAAGCCGCGGTACGCCAAGAATTGCTAACGGATTATTAAGAAGAGTGCGTGATTTTGCACAAGTACTTTCCAATGGGGTTATTGATCTGAAAATAACGCAACATGCCTTAAAAGCTTTGAATGTAGATGAATATGGTTTAGATGAAATGGATAATAGAATTTTAAGTGTAATTATTGATAAATTTAAAGGAGGTCCAGTTGGTATCACTACTATTGCCACAGCAGTTGGTGAAGAAACCGGCACATTGGAAGAAGTCTACGAACCATTTTTAATACAGGAAGGTTTTATTATGCGCACTCCGCGTGGTAGAGAAGTTACTGCTAAAGCATATACGCATCTTGGAAAAGTTCCTTATAGCCAAAGAAAGGGACCGGAATTATTTACCTGATTGTATCTTTTTATTTGGCCATCAACAAATAAATAACCGGTTTTTTGTGCAAATCGATTGTTTCATTTTTCCATTCTGCAATAGTTTTTGTTTTTACCCATTCATTGGAAGAAGTTAGTTCGGCAGCTATGCAAAGTTGAGTGGATAATTTACAATTTTGTAAAATTGTTTCTATCATTTTATTATTGCGGAAAGGAGTTTCTATAAAAATCTGGGTAGATTTTCTTTTTGCCGATTCTTCTTCAATTTGTTTTATTTTCTGGATTCTTTCCATATTATCAATAGGCAAATATCCCAAAAATGAAAAATGCTGGCCATTTAATCCACTGGCCATCAAAGCCAATAAAATAGAATTGGGGCCTACCAGTGGTTTTATATCCACATTTAACTTTTGTGCCTCATAAACCAATATTTGCCCTGGATCTGCTACTCCCGGGCACCCTGCTTCACTAATGATGGCTATATTTTTTCCTTCTTTTATTTTTTGTTTGAACGAGTTTATTTGCTCTTGCTCAGCTTTATGAATCGTGTGCCATTCAAAATTATCAATTACAATTTCTTTATCCAGCGCTTTTAAAAAACGACGTGCTGTTCTTTCATTCTCTGCAAAAATTACCTGGCAATCTTTTACAGCGCTTAAAACATAAGGAGGGATTGTTTTAATGGCATCTTCCGATAAAAAAGAAGGAATTAAATAAACCATGATAATTTTTTTTGTAAATAAAATTTCTTTTATGCCGCCTTATCCACGGTCATTTGCAGACTTAAAGTGGCCGCTATAACAGCATAACCCGGTGCAAATATCCACCCAATGACCGGGATTACATGCATTAAATAAAATGCCATTCCATTTCCAATGGCAAGTCCTTTGTGCCTGTTGATAAAATCTATACTTTGCGGGGAAGAAAGCCCTTTTCGTTCGCTGGTATAATCGAGCATAGAAAATCCTAAATAAAAACATTCAATAAATAAACCGAGTAAAGGGGTTATCCAACCCAATATAGGAATTAATGCCAAAAACAAAATACCAACCATATAAACTGTTTGCCAGAGAGCATTTCTGATAGCAATTCGTATTCCTCTTATTGCATCAGCCACAAATTTTTTAAAAGAAAAAGGGTAGGCTTCATTTAAAAGAATGGCTTCTGTTTTTTCGCTTAAATAAGCAAATAAGGGCGAGCCGATTATCAGGAATAAGTACTTGAACAATGAAAAATAAAATAACATCAAAATGAGATGCAGCACAATATGCCCGAAAATAAAAATGAAACTAAGCCAGCCTGTATTTTCCTTTTGCAGCCAATTTTTTAATTCAACTTTTGCCAGAAGATATTCTATAATATTGGAAGAAGATTGCCAGAAAAAATAAATGCCTGCCACAAACAGGATGGCATAAAAAATTCCGGAGATCAAAATCCATTTCCATAATTTATTTTTAACAATAAACTGGTGTGCTTTAAAATATGCCGAAATAGCTATGATAATTTTTTCAAGCAAGGTTTCTGATTAGAGGATCTTATTATAAGCGATCAAACAAATATAATTTACTTTGCCTTTAAAAGATGTTTTATTAATTTGACTATGAAGAAAATTCCTTTATCATTTTATAGCCGAAAAGATGTGGTGGTGATTGCCAAAGAGTTGCTGGGAAAAATTATAGTTACCAATTTTGAGAATACCATCACTTCCGGAAGAATTGTAGAAACAGAAGCCTATGTTGGAATTACTGATAAAGCTTCCCATACATTTGGCGGGAGAAGGACCGTCCGCAATGAGCATATGTATTCGCCACCAGGCAGATCTTATGTTTACATCTGTTACGGTCTTCATCATATGTTTAATATTGTAACTAATGAAAAAGAAATACCAGATGCTGTCTTAATAAGAGCGGTAGATCCACTGAAAGGAATTGATATGATGCTCCAAAGAACCGGAAAGAGAATTCCCGACAAGACACTTACCCGTGGTCCGGGAAATGTAGGTAAAGCGCTTGGTATTTTTAAATATCATTCAGGTTTATCTCTCCTTGGTAACAAAATTTATTTATTAGATGATCACTATGTCATCCCGGATGAAAAAATTGGGACTAGCAAAAGAATCGGAATAGAAAGTGCAGGCGAAGATAGCTTACTCCCATATCGGTTTTACATAATAGGAAACAAATATG
Organism: Bacteroidota bacterium; assembly: GCA_030706605.1. Taxonomy (GTDB): domain Bacteria; phylum Bacteroidota; class Bacteroidia; order Chitinophagales; family Chitinophagaceae; genus Ginsengibacter. Next base: position 96,030 of record JAUZOE010000001.1, on the reverse strand, counting down.
TAAGTGGAAGAAATTCCTGAGCCAGGGATGTCTTTATTCAAAAAATCTATTTTACTCAAATAGGAAAGTTTATTTCATAAAAGCTTAAATTTGCAAACTTAATTTAAAACACAAAATATATTTATTATGAGTACAGTAAAAGTTGCTATTAATGGTTTTGGCAGAATTGGCCGTTTATTATTCAGACAGATCTATAATATGGAAGGCATTGATATAGTAGCTATTAATGATTTAACCAGTCCAAAACAATTGGCTCACTTATTAAAATACGATAGTTCACAAGGAAGATTTGACACTGAGGTAAAAAGCACTGATAATTCTATTATAGTTAATGGGGAAGAAATAAAAATTTATGCACAAAGAGATCCATCACAAATTCCATGGGCAGCACACGATGTAGATGTAGTGATAGAAAGCACTGGTTTTTTTGCAGATAAAGATAAGGCCCAGGCACATATCACTGCAGGGGCCAAACGTGTAGTAATATCTGCACCAGCCACCGGCGGTGTTAAAACAATTGTTTTTAATGTAAATCACGAAATTCTTGATGGAAGCGAAACCATTATCTCAGGAGCATCATGCACTACCAATTGTCTTGCACCTATGGCAAAAGTGTTGAATGATTCTTTTGGTATTGCATCAGGTTTCATGACTACAATTCATGCATATACAAACGACCAAAATACACTTGACGCCCCACATCCAAAAGGAGATTTACGCAGAGCTAGAGCTGCTGCTGCTAATATTGTTCCTAACAGCACAGGTGCTGCAAAAGCCATCGGATTGGTATTGCCTGAAATAAATGGCAAACTGGATGGTGTGGCACAAAGAGTTCCTGTCATTACAGGATCACTTACGGATCTGACCTGTATTTTAAATAAAAAAGTAACTGCTGAAGAAGTGAATGCTGCGATGAAAGCTGCTGCTGATGAAAGTTTTGGTTACAACGAAGACGACATTGTAAGTTCTGATATTGTAGGCATGCATTTCGGTTCATTATTTGATTCTACACAGACTAAAGTATTAACTGTAGGTGAACATCAATTAGTAAAAACAGTAAGCTGGTATGATAATGAAATGAGCTATGTATCTCAATTGGTAAGGACAGTTCATTATTTTGGTAAATTGATAAAATAAAATTCAGGAGAAAAAGGAGTTTTTAATTCCTTTTGTTTTCCTGGTTGATTTATATTTTCTTCTCCCCTGACTTTATCGGATGGGGGGATTTTTTTGTACAATACTTGCTTCTACTTCATATCTCCCTTTAAATGTTAGAAACTCCGTTTTGAGTTAATTCATTCAATTGGGGTTCATTTAATATGCTAAAAAATATCCAATAAGTTTAGGTGGTTTCATTTCGGGCTGCTATTTTATTAAGCAGGTAATGGTTCTTTCATTTTCAAAACTTTCTTCTAAAAAAGTGCCTTTTTGTATATTGAGTTATTTGCTTAAGACAGCCCTTGTTTCTATGTGCTGTATTTTTCATTTGCTCTTTGGAATAAAGTTAGCGATGATATTATTTTGTTGGCAATAGCTTCCGACGGCATTGGTAGCATATATTTTTTCTTCAAAGTGAACTATTATTTTGCTCCAATAAGCAATATCTTAAAGATTCATGAATCTAAGTTATTCCATCAATAAAAAAAGGAGCAAGATTAACTCTTACTCCTTAATAATATCAGACATCTATATTTTTTATTCTTCTTCGTCGAATGCCATTGCTTCTTTAGTAGTCATCAATAATTCATATTCTTCTTTACTGCCTACAATCATGTTTTGAAATTCCCTTAATCCGGTACCGGCAGGTATTGGATGACCGGTAATCACATTTTCTTTCAATCCGAGCATAGTATCTGTTTTGCCCTGGATGGCTGCAGATGACAATACTTTGGTTGTTTCCTGGAATGATGCCGCTGAAATCCAGCTCTGAGTGCCCAATGAGGCTTTTGTAATACCTAACAATAATGGAGAAGACGTTGCAGGACTTGCATCTCTATATTCGACTATTTTTTTATCTGCACGGCGAAGAATAGAATTTTCTTCTCTCACTTCCCGCAGAGTAACTATTTTACCAGGACGCATTTTAGTGCTTTCCCCGGAATCTGTAACTACTTTTTTATCGAATATCCAATCGTTTTCAACATTAAAGTCGTACCTGTCTTCAGTGTCTCCTTCAAGGAATTTAGTATCTCCGGCATCTTCAATGGTTATTTTACGCATCATCTGGCGCACAATAACTTCAATATGTTTGTCATTTATTTTTACACCTTGCAAACGATAAACTTCCTGAATCTCATTCACTACATATTCCTGAACAGCGAAAGGTCCTTTTATTGAAAGAATATCTGCAGGGGCAATCTGACCATCAGATAATGCCACACCGGCTTTTATAAAATCACCTTCCTGTGCAAGAATCTGCCGGGTAAGTGGAACCAAATATTTCCTTACTACACCATCTTTTGCTTCTACAATCACTTCACGGTTACCCCTCTTGATATTACCAAAAGAAACAACACCGTCAATTTCAGAAACGACTGCAGGATTACCTGGATTTCTTGCTTCAAATAATTCAGTTACACGTGGTAAACCTCCCGTGATATCTCTTAACTTTCCTAGAACGCGCGGTATTTTTACAACAATCTGTCCTGCTTTAACTTCTTCTCCTTCGTTCATTGTAACATGAGAACCTGCAGGAAGATTATAACCTTTTGTTTCTTTTTTACCTTCAATTAAAAGTGAAGGCATCCGGGTTTTATCTTTAGTTTCAATAACCACCTTTTCTCTATGACCCGTTTGTTCATCTGCTTCTTCGCGATATGTGACTCCTTCGATGATATTTTCAAACTTAACGGTACCATCAATTTCTGAAACAATTACATTATTAAATGGATCCCATGTGCAGATAACATCACCTTTCACCACTTTTTGCCCGTCTTTTACATTAATTGTAGATCCGTAAGGAACGTTGTTTGTGATCAGAAGACGATCATTTTTTACATCCATTATTCTTACTTCACCAGTACGACCAATAACGACTTTTGCTTTTTCTCCGGTTTTGTCTATTACATCTACAGTACGTAAACCATCAAATTGAATAGTTCCGTCAAATTTTGCATTTAAGGTAGATTCTACAGATGCGGAACCAGCCACACCACCCACGTGGAACGTTCGAAGTGTAAGCTGTGTACCAGGCTCCCCAATTGACTGGGCAGCAATGATGCCTACTGCATCACCTTTTTGTGCTGTATAGCCAGATGCCAGGTTCTTACCATAACATTTTACACAAACACCACGGCGACTTTCGCAGGTTAAAACAGAACGTATTTCAACATTTTCAATACCGGCTTCATCTATTGCATGGGCAATATCTTCACTAATAACTCCACCGGCTTCTATAATTAATTCATCAGTTACCGGATTGTGAATGTTGTGTAAAGAGGTTCTTCCTAAAATTCTATCATATAATGGCTCAATAATATCTTCATTATCTTTTAAAGCTGAAGTAGCAATGCCTCTTAAGGTACCGCAATCCTCTTCATTAATTACAACGTCCTGTGCCACATCTACAAGCCTCCTGGTTAAATATCCGGCATCGGCTGTCTTTAGAGCGGTATCAGCAAGACCTTTACGGGCACCGTGAGTAGATATAAAATATTCCAATACATTCAATCCGTCTTTGAAATTAGACAGAATAGGATTTTCAATAATTTCACTTCCGCTACTTCCTGATTTACGTGGTTTAGCCATTAATCCCCTGATTCCTGCGAGCTGTTTGATCTGTTGTTTAGATCCCCTTGCTCCGGAGTCAAGCATCATATAAACTGAGTTGAATCCTTGTTTGTCTGCTGCTAATTCCTGTATTAATGTTTCTGTTAAACGGGTATCAACACGACTCCAGATATCAATGATACCATTGTATCTTTCATTATTAGTAATTAACCCTGCATTATAGTTATCCCATACATCATCTACTTCTACAGTAGCATTATCGATCATGGACTGCTTGGTTTCGGGGATAATAAGATCATTTATATTAAATGATAATCCACCTTTGAAGGCCATACGGAAACCAAGGAATTTAATATCATCAAGGAATTTTGCTGTAGTAGGAATGTTGGTCCATTTAATAATATCGCCAATGATATCACGCAATGCCTTTTTGGTAAGTAACGCGTTTATAAAACCAACTTCTTTTGGAACATGTAGGTTAAATATTACACGACCTACAGTAGTATCTAATAATTTTTTGGTTAAAGTGCCATCATTATTACGAATGTCTACTTTTACCTTAATGTGAGCATGAAGATCAATTCTTTGTTCATTATAGGCTATAATTACTTCTTCCGGAGAATAGAAAGCTTTTCCCTCACCCCTTACTTTCAATTCGGGAGTTGATTTCCTTCCTTTGGTAATATAATATAAACCTAAAACCATATCCTGGGACGGAAGAGAAATAGCTGTACCATTCTGAGGATTTAAAATATTATGAGAGGACAGCATCAGCATCTGCGCTTCTAAAACGGCTGCATTGCTCAATGGAACGTGAACTGCCATCTGATCACCATCGAAATCCGCATTGAATGCTGAGGTAACCAATGGATGCAGTTGAATGGCTTTCCCTTCAATTAATTTTGGTTGAAATGCCTGGATAGATAGCCTGTGCAATGTTGGGGCACGATTCAGCATTATCGGATGGCCTTTCAATATATTTTCGAGAATATCCCAAATGATCGCTTCTTTTTTATCAACTAATTTTCTTGCGCTTTTAACAGTTTTTACGATTCCTCTTTCGATTAATTTGCGAATGATAAATGGTTTGAATAATTCGGCCCCCATATCTTTAGGTAAACCGCATTCATGCATTTTTAATTCGGGTCCTACTACAATTACAGAACGTCCGGAGTAATCAACCCGTTTTCCCAAAAGGTTTTGACGGAAACGTCCTTGTTTACCTTTTAATACATCACTCAGTGATTTTAATGCACGTCCGCCTTCTGCCTTAACTGCATTGGATTTACGTGAATTATCAAATAATGAATCTATGGCTTCCTGGAGCATACGTTTCTCATTTCTGAGAATTACTTCAGGAGCTTTAATTTCTAATAATCTTTTTAAACGGTTATTACGAATTATAACACGCCTGTATAAATCATTCAAATCTGATGAAGCAAAACGTCCTCCATCTAAAGGAACTAATGGACGAAGTTCAGGTGGTATTACCGGAATATATTGCATTACCATCCATTCGGGACGGTTATTAATTCTTGTATTGGCATCACGGAAACCTTCTACAACGCTGAGGCGTTTTAATGCATCTGCTTTACGTTGCTGAGAGGTTTCATTGGCTGCAGAATTCCGAAGGTCAAATGACAATTGGTCAAGATCAATTCTTTGCAACATATCATGAACTGCTTCAGCTCCCATTTTTGCAATAAATTTATCCGGATCTTCATCTGATAATTGTTGATTTCCTTTTGGAAGTGTATCCAAAATATCCAGGTATTCTTCTTCAGTTAACAGATCTCCGTAATTCTGACCTTTATCTGTACGAATTCCTGACTGGATTACCACGTATCTTTCGTAATAAACTATAGTTTCTAATTTCTTAGAACTCATTCCAAGCAGGTAACCTATTTTATTGGGAAGTGATTTGAAATACCAGATATGAACAACAGGCACTACTAATTTGATGTGTCCCATTCTCTCACGCCTAACTTTCTTTTCTGTTACTTCTACACCACACCTGTCACACACAATACCTTTATAACGAATACGTTTATATTTTCCACAGGCACATTCATAATCTTTTACAGGTCCAAAAATTCTTTCGCAGAATAAACCATCTCTTTCGGGCTTATAGGTCCGGTAATTAATGGTTTCAGGCTTAAGTACTTCACCATAGCTTCTTTCTAAGATGGTATCCGGAGAAGTAAGCCCGATTGTAATTTGAGAAAACGTTGAACGTGGACGATTTTCTTTTCTTTGCATATAATTTTTATTTACCCTAAACCCTCCTAAAAGGGCTTTGTATTTTTGTTCTAAATTATTTTTATACTCGCTCCCATGTACCGGGAACCAGAAATTACTCGAATTGTAAATCCAACCCTAAGCCTCTCAATTCATGTACCAAAACATTGAATGATTCCGGAACACCTGGCCTTGGAATATTATCACCTTTTACTATTGCCTCATATGTTTTTGCTCTTCCGATAATATCATCAGATTTCAAAGTCAATAATTCCTGTAAGATATTAGAAGCTCCATAGGCTTCAAGTGCCCAAACTTCCATTTCTCCAAAACGCTGACCACCGAATTGTGCTTTACCACCTAAAGGCTGTTGAGTTATCAAACTATATGGCCCGATAGAACGTGCATGCATTTTGTCGTCAACCATGTGATGTAATTTGATGATATAGATAATACCTACAGTTGCTTTTTGATCAAAACGATCTCCGGTTTCACCATCATATAAATAAGTATGACCAAATAATGGAAGTCCTGCTTTCGCTACTTCCTCAGCAATTTCATCTACAGAAGCACCGTCGAAGATTGGAGTAGCATAATTTTTATTTAATTTCTCTCCGGCCCAGCCAAGTACTGTTTCATAAATCTGTCCAAGGTTCATCCTGCTCGGTACGCCAAGTGGGTTCAGAACAATATCTACCGGAGTTCCATCTTCAAGGAAAGGCATGTCTTCCTGCCTTACAATCTTGGCAACAATTCCCTTATTACCATGACGTCCTGCCATTTTATCTCCAACTTTCAGTTTGCGTTTCACACCGAGATAAACCTTTGCAAGTTTTAATACACCTGCCGGCAATTCATCACCAATTGAAATATTAAATTTTTCTCTCTTGTACCTTCCTAGCTCCTCGTTGTATTTAATATTGTAATTGTGTAACAAAATATTGATATGATCATCTGTTTTTGCATCGCCTGTCCATCCTAAAGGATTTACATTTTGATAGTCAATATTCCCAAGATTTTTTAATGTGAATTTGGCATTTTTACCAATCAGCATTTCTCCAAAATTATTGCTTACGCCGGCTGAACTTTTATCTTTTAACAAAGTAAGAAGCTTATCTAACAATAATTCCATTAGGTCAGCTACATTCTTTTCATGAGTTTTATCAATCTTTTCTATAGTAGCTTTTTCTTTTACTTTACCATTCTTATCTTTCTTTGCCCGTTGGAATAATTTTTTATCTATTACCACGCCTTCGGTTCCACTCGGAGCTTTTAAAGAAGCATCTTTGGCATCGCCTGCTTTATCACCGAAAATTGCTCTTAACAGTTTTTCTTCCGGGGTAGGGTCACTTTCACCTTTAGGAGTGATTTTTCCAATAATAATATCTCCTTCTTTTACGTGCGCTCCAACTCTTATTACACCATTCTGATCAAGATCTTTAGTAGCTTCTTCACTAATATTAGGTATATCAGGTGTTAATTCTTCTTCGCCCAATTTGGTGTCACGTACTTCAAGTTCAAATTCATCAATATGAATGGAGGTAAACAAATCTTCTTTTACTACTTTTTCACTGATTACGATGGCATCTTCAAAATTGTAACCTTTCCATGGCATAAAGGCCACTTTCAGATTACGCCCGAGTGCTAATTCACCATCTTTGGTAGCATATCCTTCAGTTAAGAAATCTCCTGATTTTACAGTTTGGCCTTTCTTCACAGCGGGCCTAAGATTGATAGAAGTGCTTTGGTTTGTTTTTACAAACTTGGTTAATTTATATATGATAAGATCATTCTCAAAACTAACAATTTTTTGAGAATGGCTCCTGCTATACCGAACATGAATTTCATTGGCATCTACATATTCTACTACACCATCGCCATCTGCGTGTATCTGAATTCTTGCGTCACGTGCCGCTTTTCCTTCAAGACCTGTCCCTACGATTGGCGCCTGTGGCAAAATCAATGGAACTGCCTGGCGTTGCATATTTGAACCCATTAATGCACGGTTGGCATCATCATGCTCAAGAAACGGAATTAAAGAAGCACTTAAACCAACAATCTGGTTAGGTGCCACATCCATATATTCTACTTCATTTTTATCAAGAATAGGAAAATCACCCGTTTCACGTGATTTAACTTTATCTAATATGAAATTGGATTTTTCATCAAGTGGTGCATTCGCCTGAGCAATTTTAGCAGAATCTTCTTCTTCTGCACTCAGGAAATATACTTTTTTCATATCCACTTTGCCCTCTGTAACCTTATGATAGGGTGTTTCGATGAAACCCATTTCATTTATTTTGGCATGTACACAAAGAGTTGAAATCAAACCAATATTCGGTCCTTCGGGAGTTTCAATAGTACAAAGACGTCCATAGTGAGAATAGTGTACGTCACGTACTTCAAATCCTGCACGCTCCCTGCTTAAACCACCGGGCCCGAGTGCAGAGATACGACGTTTATGCGTAATCTCACTCAGAGGATTGGTTTGATCAAGAAACTGCGATAATTGCGATGTCCCAAAAAATGAGTTAATAACTGAAGATAATGTTCTTGCATTAATAAGATCTACAGGTGTAAATACTTCATTATCTCTTACATTCATCCGTTCGCGGATAGTACGTGCCATACGTGCCAGACCTACTCCAAATTGCGCATATAATTGCTCTCCAACGGTACGAACACGACGATTGCTTAAGTGATCAATATCATCAATTTCACTTTTGGCATTGGTTAACAATACCAGGTATTTAATAATAGAGATAATATCTTCTTTTGTTAATACCTTTTTGGTAATAGGATAATCCAGCCCTAATTTTTTATTAATCTTATAACGGCCAACTTCACCCAGATCATAGCGCTTATCACTAAAAAACAATTTATCAATAATACCTCTTGCTGTTTCATCATCAGGAGCATCTGCACCTCGCAATTGACGATAAATATGCTGAACTGCTTCAATTTCACTATTTGAGGTATCCTTATTTAAGGTATTGTATATGATTGCATAATCACCACTTACTTCTTCACGCTGAATAAATACACTCTTTACATCCAGCTCAAGAATCATTGCAATATTGTCTTCATCCAGGATAGTATCTCTTTCCAGTACTATTTCATTTCTTTCAAGACTCACTACTTCACCGGTATCTTCATCTACAAAATCTTCAACCCAGGTACGTAATACTCTTGCAGCCAAACGTTTTCCAAGATTGGCATTCAATGTTTTTTTATCAGCCTTTACTTCTACTGCCATTCCGAAAAGTTCAAGAATATCTTTATCGGTTTCATACCCAATTGAACGAAGTAAGGTAGTTACGGGGAATTTTTTCTTACGATCAATATAAGCATACATTACATTATTAATGTCTGTAGCAAATTCCATCCAGGCTCCTTTAAAAGGAATTACTCTTGCGGAATAAATCTTTGTACCATTGGGATGTACTGATTGGCCGAAGAAAACGCCTGGCGAACGATGTAGCTGGCTAACCACAACCCTTTCAGCACCATTAATTACAAAGGTACCTCTGGGAGTCATGTAAGGAATATTACCCAGGAAAACATCCTGAACAATAGTTTGAAAATCTACATGCTCTTCATCATTACAGCTTAAACGTAGTTTAGCTTTAAGAGGAACCGCATAAGTAAGTCCTCTTTCTATACATTCTTCAATAGTATAACGGGGAGGATCGACAAAATAGTCAAGAAATTCCAGCATGAAAATATTCCGTGTATCGTTTATAGGAAAATTTTCCTTAAACACACGAAACAACCCTTCCACATTACGTTTGTCGGGTGTGGTTTCTAACTGAAAGAAGTCTTTAAATGACTGTATTTGTATCCCTAATAAATCGGGGGTTTCCGCCAAATGTTCAATTTTCCCAAAACTGATTCTTTGTGCTGGAGCTACTTTAGTTGAAGGCATATTTTAATTAAAATATTTTAAAATGAGAGAGCCCTTAAAATGGAAATTTAAACGCAATTTAATACTTACCAAAATTTAAAGGATTGCAAAAGTAAGCATTTTTTTGAAATTGAATGTAAGTAAAAATAATCTTATAATTTCTTTAATCAAAGAAATTATTTTTTTGGCTAAATATTTATATATACTTTATGTACCTATAATAAAATATATGCTAAAATTATTAAATATTTATTTAAATTGATCATTTAACAGTCATAATATGGGATGAGAAATTTTATTGTACCCCATAAACCTTAATTTTGCATTTTCTAAAAAATATATAAACAAATAGACATGAAAAGATTATTCTTATTGCCTGCAATGGCATCAATTTTATTTTTAGCTTCCTGCGGAGGAAATGGATCTTCTGATAGCGCCGCGACAACTGCTGATACAACCACAGCTCAGACACCTGCAGTGGAAGCTCCGGGGGCTGATATTCCAGGTATTGATTCAGTAAATGTCACTGATGATATTCATATTGACGGAATGGATAACATGCAATTTGACAAGACTTTATTTAAAATAAAGGCAGGTCAGGAAGTAAAATTAACCATGAAAAATGTAGGTAAACTTCCAAAAGAAGCTATGTCTCATAATGTGGTTATTTTAGCTCAGGGTACAGATGTTCAGGCTTTTGGAGAGGCTGCCGTTACAGCGCCGGATCATATTCCTGCAGCTATGGCTTCGGATATCATTGCACATACTAAATTGTTAGGACCAGGAGAAAGTGAGACTATTTCTTTTAAAATTCCAGATGCGGGAGTATATGATTTTATTTGTTCTTTTCCCGGCCACTTTGGGACTATGCATGGTAAAATTGTTGTAGAACCATAAAATATTTTCAAATAATATTTTTAAAAGGCAGTCAATTTATTGACCGCCTTTTTTGTTTTTATAACTATCTCCCAATTAAGCTATAGTAAGATTGAGGGAATCCTGAAACATTACATCCAAATACACAAAAAGGCCGGAGTTTTAAAACTCCGGCCTTTTTAAATATTGAATTCAGAAAATTAAACTACTTCAACATCAGCACCAGCTTCTGCCAATTTGTTTTTAATTTCTTCAGAAGTTGCTTTATCTACACCTTCTTTAATGGCTTTTGGTGCACCATCTACCAAATCTTTCGCTTCTTTCAATCCCAGGCCTGTAATTTCTTTAACGATTTTTACAATTCCCAGTTTATTAGCTCCGGGCGATTTCAGAATTACATCGAATGATGTCTTTTCTTCAACTGCGCTGGCTCCGGCACCTTCTGCACTAACAACAACTGCTGCTGCTGCAGGTTCAATACCATATTCTGATTTTAAGAATTCAGCTAATTCCTGAACTTCTTTTACTGTTAAGCCTACTAAGTTTTCGGCTAATGCTTTTACGTCTGCCATGATTTTTAAGTTTAATTTTTTCCACCTTCTTTTCAGATTTAAACTGATCCGGTGGAGGGTTTTAAAAAAATTTGTTTCGTAAATCTCTTATTGAGATTATTGATTTTAATTTATTTGAATTAATAATTCCATTTTTATAAATCTACACTTACTCTGCCGGAGTAGATCCAGCTTCATCAGCTTTTGGCGCTTCTTCGGCAGCTTTCGTATCTTCTGCTTTAGGTGCTTCTGCTTTAGGTGCTTCTGCTTTAGGTGCTTCTGCTTCCGGGGTTTTCACTTCCATTTCGGCTACCACTTCTGCTTTTACTTCTGTTGCTTCTGTAGTTTCAGGCCTGTTTTGCAATGCGCCAATAACACGTTGAATAGGCGACATTAACAATCCGATTACTTCACCTATCAATTCATTCTTAGTCTTGATTTTGGTGAGATTTATTAGTTGATTATCTCCTACAAAAATATCTCCATTTAAGAAAGCAGCTTTTAAAGTAGGTTTTTCTCCGTTCAATGATTTACGAAAACTGCTGATAATAACAGCCGGGTCTTTAGGACTTTCGCTAAACATTAAAGCGGTAACTTTATGTAAAGAATCATAAACACCTGAATATTTTTCATTATCAAGGCTTTCCAAAGCTTTTTTAATAAGTGTGTTCTTAGCTACTTTCATTTCCACCTGTTTATCAAAACAATGGCGGCGTAAATTAGTGATTTGTGCTACAGAAAGGCTTTCTGTATCGGTAATATAGAAGTTAGAATACTGAGAAAATTTAGTTTTCAAAGCTTCTATCACTTCTTGTTTTTGTTCTTTGTTCATGCTATTTGTTTTGTCGCTATTGAATTATAAGTTATAATCCGAAGCAAATAAATTTAATTAATTCTGTACAGATTTAGTATCTATTGCAATGCCGGGACTCATAGTACTTGCCATGCTCAATGCTTTTAAATAAATTCCTTTTGATGTAGCTGGTTTCAATTTAATAATTGCATTAATTAACTCCCGGCTGTTAGCTTCTATTTTTTCAGAAGAAAAACTTACTCTTCCTATAGATGCATGAACAATCCCTACCTTATCAACTTTAAAAGCAATTTTACCACCTTTTACATCGTTGATAGCAGCTACAACATCATTGGTAACAGTACCTGTTTTGGGATTGGGCATTAAATTTCTTGGTCCTAATACTTTACCGAGGCGTCCGATTTTTGGCATTACCGAAGGAGTAGCAATAATCACATCAATATCTGTCCAACCGCCTTCAATTTTAGTAATAAATTCATCAAGACCTACAAAATCTGCTCCGGCTGTCTTCGCTGCTTCTTCTTTATCAGGTGTGCAAAGTACCAATACTTTTTTTGTTTTACCAGTACCATGCGGTAGTGAAACAGTACCACGCACAGCCTGGTCAGCTTTTTTAGGATCTACACCAAGACGGATATGGAGATCAACAGAACTATCAAATTTGGTAGTATTTATTTCTTTAACTAACGCAGATGCTTCTTTGAGCGAGTAGGCTTTATCAGCCTCTATTTTAGCGTTAGCTTCTTTTCTTTTTTTAGTAATCATTTTTTCAAAAGTTTAAATTCTGCATGAGTATGCAGCTCATTTACAATTTAATTTTCCCAGGGGGCTTTTCCATCAACGGTTAAACCCATACTGCGGGCAGTACCGGCAATCATTTTCATTGCGCTGTTAAGACTAAAAGCATTTAAATCTGCCATTTTATCTTTAGCAATTTCTTCTACCTGTCCCCAGGAAACTTTGCCTACTTTGTTCCTGTTAGGTTCTTTACTGCCACTTTGAATTTTAGCAGCATCTTTTAACTGAACAGCAGCAGGAGGGGTTTTAATGATAAAATCGAATGATTTATCGCCATAAACTGTAATGAGAACGGGAAGTACTTTCCCTTGTTTATCCTGTGTCCTGGCATTAAACTGCTTGCAGAACTCCATGATATTGATACCTTTTGAACCGAGTGCAGGCCCGATAGGGGGTGCAGGATTGGCTTGTCCTCCTTTACATTGGAGCTTGACATAGCCTGTAATTTCTTTTGCCATAATTAATTTTTGGTGTTAACGTTCCGGCATTTACCGAAACTCCCAGCTAATGATTTCTAATAAAGAACTTTTTTGGGATTGCAAAAGTAGGTGAATTAAAACAAATAAAAAATAAAAAATTGGCGTGGGAAGGCTTTTAGTTTTTTGTCACATTTCGAAACTTCCAAAAAATTGAAATAATTAATCCTAGGGATACAACTACATCTACTTATTCCAGATGTTCAACATCCCTATCCTTAGTTTGCAACTATGGTTATTGAAATGTACTCAGTTGAAAACTAAGTAAAGGAGGTTAGGTTAAACGCATTTATTTAGTTCAAATCTAAATCCTTAATAAAATCTGCTGCCAATTTGGAACCTAAGTCCCTAGCTTTTTGGATGTCAGATTTTGCATTCATTATGTTTCCTTCCTGATAATAAAATACTCCCCGGCTAAAATATGCATCACCATTTTTAGGCGGTAATTCTATTGCTTTTTGAAAATCATCTAAAGCTCCATTCTTATCGTTTATTTCGCCCTTTGCTATTCCCCTACTTATTAAAGCTAATTTGTAATGTGGAGACAGTTCTATTGCTCTATCAAAATCTGCTATAGCATTTTCAAAATCACGGTTTTCAAACTTTTTCTTCCCCAGTTAGCATAAACGCTTCTGAATTCATGCTTACTTTTTCTTCTGAATTTTTTTTGAGAAAATAGATAATTCCTTCTTTTGATAATTTGTTGAAAAATAAGGGATCTTTCATAATCTCAATCTTTGCATACTCGGTTTCTGTTTGAATTGCAATTCCACAAAATATATGACCCGCAATAAAACTTAAGCAGAAAAGAATACCATAATCATCAAGGTGAAATCCATACTTAAACCAGAACCAACATAATAGAATTATAGGTATAATCAATACTCCCCTTTTTCTGGAAAATGCGATGTACGTACCCCAGTATGAAAATAAAATTCCAAAAAGTAAATACCAGTTGTGATATTCATAAGCTGTAATAGGAATTAATATTAAAGGGCCATACATATAGCCTAGCATAAAGAAATAAAAAGCTATTTTTCCAAACCCTTTTAAGAATTTACGTTCATCAGTAAATGATACATCAAAGTGGAACTGTAGTGTTTTATCATACTGAACTCCTTTGGTAAATTCTTCATAAGTCATACCTTTTATAATATCAATATTGCTATCGTTAGTTTCGGGCATAATTAGTTAATTTAATTACAAAAGGTAGTTTGCATTTTAGTAAAATCAAATTATGATATATGAAAAATCATTTGATTGATTATTTATCTATTATCTATCTCGGCAGGACCATTATTCACCAATGGTGATGTAATAATCAAATTATCAGCTATTTGATTATTTCTGTTTAAACCGCGGTCGATTTCAGAATTTGGCATACTTAAGAGATAATCACTAGGAAGAGGAGAGTAATAATAATTCGGTGAACTTTTTCTGTAAACAAGATTCAAAGTCGCCACACCATCACTTAAATCACTTTCCGCTATAAAAATATCTTTTTTATAATGGTATAAGGTCAGGTGTTGATTAGGTTCTTTTAAACAAAAATTTGCTCTTGTAAGATTTAACTTTTTAATAATTTCTGCTTTCATATTTATTCGTTTTTGTAAATATACAAGCATCATTTCATCAAGTATATCAATTTAGGGGGCAAAAAATAGCTACGAATCCGCTTACTTACTTTCCATCCACAAATTTAAGCCTCACTCATTTTTCTTTTAAATAATTATTGATTCTAGATGTGGATCAATTTCATCTTCTTCCTCTAATGAAATCAAGCTTTTTATTAACTCTAGTCTTTTTATAATTTTCGGAAGATCAATATTTTGAACACCTGGCATAAGCAATCCGTTTTAATAAATTTAAAAAATTGTACTGAGTTTAAATAAAAAACTGAAGTGTTTAATATCTGAGGCATTTTCTGTGTGTACTTCGCTTTTACTTATAGCGCTATCCAAAAAACAAATAAAAATTCAGATTCTTATTTTCAAAAGATCTAATCTACGCGCTGTCATTTTTTTTTTCCGTAGCGATCACCATTCTTATTTCACCATAACTAACATTTTCAGGCAGAACCTCTTTTAGATTTTTAGTGCCAGATGTACCATGAATTTTGATCGCTTCTTTTATCAGCTCTTGTTTTTCTTTAGAAACCATTTTATCTATATGAATTTCCCCACTTGCCACAAATGCAGCTAAATGGCTTTCAATAGTGGTTACAGAAAATTTTCTTTCTTTAGCAATTTCTTCAATCGTTTTTCCTTCTTTAAATAAATTGAAAGAAATGGTTTTGGTATTTGTTTTTCCTTCAACGTCTTTTTCTTTTCGTAGCTTTTTTGGCGTTGGTTCCTTTGCAGCCATATTACTTTCAAGATTATGGCTTCGGCAATAATCCTGAACCATATCTAAAATATCATCACCATATTTTTCCGCCTTCGCTTTTCCAAAGCCACTTAGTTTCATCAAATCCTTTTTTGTAAATGGCAGGTACATTGCAATTTCCTTTAGTGCATTTTGGTTGGCTACCATATAAATAGGCAACCCGGTTTCTTCGACAATTTTATCCCTCCAGGTTTTAAGCGCACCATACAACTCAGCATTTGAAATATCAGAATAGGATTGCTTTTTACCGCTTGCATAGCTGGAAACATTAAACCGCGGCTGAGCAAATTTTAATTTATGTTGTAAGAAAGTGGTTACCGAAAAAGGCGCTTTACAATATTCTAAAAAATAATTTTCAACGTGTAATGCCAATAATAATTGATTCAAATATTCATTGATAATATTGGCAGTTTCGCGATGTTCCGTTACTAAAGGATGATTTTTGACAGCATATTGATACTCTAAAAACTTTGATTCGAAATGATTTGCCGCGTCATTAATCCTTTTTTGTAAACCAATATTGTTTTCAATCACAGGTTCCTGTTTCATCAAAAATGAAATATGGCTGATAAATTTTAAACCTACCGCCTTATCTGCTGAAAAATTATTTTTTAATTTATTTGCCCATAGCAATCCTTCACTATTTAATTTTTCCCGGTGTTCATTTACCCTGAAATGCAATGTATCTACCAGGTTAGCAATATCATTGAATGAAAATATGTCTTCCAATAATTGTTGGGTAAATATTTGCCTTGCTCCCTCAAATCTTTCTGCTAATGAGCCTTTAGGAGTAAGGTTTTTCTGACCTATTATTACATTTTCATTACTGTAAATAGCTGCCGGTGGAATTTTTGATAAAAGCACAATTCCTTCAATACTGGTACAGCGGCTTAATGCCACATATACCTGGCCGCTGCTAAACGCGGCGCCGGCATCTATCATTACTTTTTCAAATGTAAGGCCCTGGCTTTTGTGAATAGTAATAGCCCATGCAAGCCTTAAAGGAAATTGGGTAAAGGTTCCAAGTGTTTCCTGTTCTAATTTTCCATCATTCCTGTTTAAAGTATAACGCGAGTTTTCCCAGGTTTCCCTGGAAACGGAGATATCTGTACCATCACATTCTACAATTATTTCTTCTTCTTCCAAAGATTTAATGATTCCTATTTTCCCATTAAAATATCTTTTTTGAATTACATCATTTTTCAGAAACATTACCTGGGCTCCTTCTTTTAGAACTAAAGTACCTTCAACGGGATACATATTTTCGGGGAAATCTTCTTCTATAATGGCATTGTAAGAATATGATGGAGATAATAATTTTTGTAATTCCCGGTAATTTATCTGGTCTGCCTGGTTATTATGAGAAGTGAGGGTTATGTATTTTTCTTCCATTTGGGGCCGGAATCCTGGGTAATACCTGGTGTGCAGATCTTCAAAATCGTCGGCTTCCATATTATTATTACGCACTTTATTTAAGAGTGCCACAAATGAATCCTCATTTTGCCGGTAAATTTTATTTAATTCTATCAGCATCGGCATTTGTTCTTTTATGACATAGCTGTCAAAAAAGAATGGTGAAGAATAATATTCCTGTAAAATATTCCATTCATGCCGTTGTGCTACGGGTGGCAACTGATAGAGATCTCCAATGCATAATATCTGTATACCGCCAAAAGGAAGATCATGCTTTCTGCGTACAGATTTCAAAATAGTATCAATAGCATCCATGGTATCGCAGCGCACCATGCTTATTTCATCAATTACCAGTAATTCCATTTTGCGCAAAAGTTCCTGGCGTTGTTTATTAAATTTCAATTTTGCCAGGAAATCATTTTTATGATTAGTGGTAGGTAAAAATGGATGAAAAGGTAATTGAAATAAACTATGCAGAGTAACTCCTCCGGCATTAATAGCAGCAACGCCTGTAGGGGCTGCTACAACAATGTTTTTTGAACAATTATTTTTTAAATATTTCAAAAACGTAGTTTTCCCTGTACCGGCTTTACCGGTTAGGAAAATATTCTCGCTCGTTTCGGTTACAAAGCGATAAGCGAGGTCGAATATTTCATTGCGTTCAATTGAGTTGAGATTTTCCATTCCATTTATTTTACAAGCAATTGAAGTTTAGAGGCAGATTACACAGGTTCTTATCATTATAAGGTTCCCTATACTTGCTAAGTAACATCATTTATAATAAAAAAAACAGAAAAACCTATGTAATCTAAGGTAAGTAAGATTATAAGTTATGGGCTTATAATCGGAGTAATAATTTGTGTATTAATATCCTGGTAATATACTTTTGATTAACCCGTTCTATCTTAAATTATTATTCATCAGTTTTTTTGAAAAATTTATTTGACAAAAAATAATGAGAAATTTAAGAATTAAAACTACGCCTCAACCTGGTTTCGCAAAAGGTCTTCAAATACATCTCTCTTTCTGATAAGTATGGGTTTGCCGTTTTTTACCAGTACTTCGGCGGGTTTTAGGCGTGAATTAAAATTGGATGACATTTCAAAACCATAAGCGCCGGCATTATAAAAAACCAGTAAATCGCCTTCTTTAATTTCGGTTAATTTTCTGTCTAATGCAAAAGTATCTGTTTCACAAATATTGCCGACAACGGTATAAATTCTTTGAATATCTTTTTTATTACTTATGTTCTCGATGCGGTGATAAGCATCGTAAAACATTGGGCGTATTAAATGATTAAAACCGCTGTTAACACAAGCAAAAACAGTGGCCGGTGTTTGTTTTATCACATTGGTTTTTACTACCAAATATCCTGCCTCACTTACTAAAAATTTTCCTGGTTCAAACCATATCTGTAATTTTTTTCCACTTTCTTTTTCAAATTTCTTAAATGCTTCAGCTACTTTATTAGCCAGTAAATTAATATCTATTTCTATTTCGTCTTCTTTGTAGGGAACTTTGAATCCGCCGCCAAGATCAATGAATTCCAAATTAGGAAAATGGGAAGTAGCCAGGAACATGATGTCTAACCCTTGTAAAAAAATGTTCACATCTTTTATCTCACTGCCAGTATGCATGTGAATCCCATTTACGATGATCCCCGTACTTTTTACCACTCTTTCTATATGGCGCATTTGATGAATGCTTATCCCAAATTTGCTGTCGATATGCCCGGTAGAAATTTTGAGATTCCCGCCTGCCATAATATGTGGATTGAGACGTACACAAACAGGATATGAACTTCCGAATTTGTTCCCAAATTGTTCCAAAGTCGGTATGTTATCAATGTTGATAATAACACCAAGTTCTTTAGCTTCTATAATTTCAGTAAAATCAACACAGTTAGGCGTGAATAAAATATTTTCTTTTTTAAACCCGGCCATAAACCCAAGCTTTACTTCATTAATACTCACGCAATCCAATGAAGCTCCAAGCGATTGTACGAGTTTTAAAACATTAATATTGGAGAGTGCTTTGCAGGCATAAAAAAACCGGGTATCCGTTTTTTTAAATGCAGTAGCCAGCTTGTTGTATTGTTCTGCTATTTTTTCAGCATGATAAATATAAACAGGAGTGCCAAATTCATTGGCAATAGCAGTTAGCTGGTTATGAGATAAAACCTCAGACATTCTTTTTAATTAGAATTGTGAAAAATAAATACTTTGATAAAGTTTAAGATTGAAAATACCCAAAAAATGAAACTATATTAGCTAAACTGAAATACCATCTTCGATATCGCCTTTTTCTTCATCTGTGACATTTTCAGTTTCTATAAAATCAATAATGGTATCCGTGTTAATTTCCTTTTCAATAATGACAACATTATTGATTTCATCATCAGCAGGTATTAAGTCTTCTATATTTTCTTCTCTTTCAATTTTTGTGGCTTCAATTATTTCCTGGTTCAATATCTCTCTTATTTTAGGAAGATCCTCAGGTGAATTGATTCCAAAATAATCCATGAAAGATTTGGAAGTAGCATAGATAAGCGGCTTGCCTACAGCATCTTCTTTTCTGCCGGAAATGATAATTAAATCTTTTTCTAAAAGTTTTTGAACAGCATAATCGCAGTTGACACCTCTTATCACTTCAATTTCTGATTTTGTCACTGGTTGTTTGTAGGCAATTATAGAAAGTGTTTCTATGGCTGCCACAGATAATTTTTTCAGAAACTTGTCTCCATTAAGTTGGGCTATAGTTTTATGATATTCCTTTTTTGTCAAAAACTGCCATCCACCACCGCTTTCCACCATTTCAAAAGAATAAAACTCAGAAGCATACTTTTCATTGATAGCATTAATGGCTGCTTCTACCTGCTCAGCAGAAGCACGGTCTTCAATAAATCCGAGAGAATTATTCACCAGTTCAACGAGGTCATTTACTGCCAAAGGCTTTTCACTGGCAAAAATAAGCGCTTCAATATGTGGGATTATTACTGATAGTTCCATACCCAAAGCCTGAAAGGAGTTTTATTGATTTTAAATGTAAAATTCTCCCAAATTTCCCGGTGAAGAATTAGGTTTTTATCCCTGCAATGCCGCCGCACCGCTTACAATTTCTGTTAATTCAGTAGTAATAGCCGCCTGTCTTGCACTATTGTAATTAATTTTTAATGCCTTCAAAAGTTCATTTGCATTTTCAGTAGCTTTATCCATCGCAGTCATACGGGCTCCATGCTCACTTGCATGGGCATCCAATACAGCTTTATACAATTGAGTATTTAATATTTTAGGCATCAACTCTTCAATCAAAACATTTACATCGGGTTCAAAAATAAAATCGGCTTTGGTTTCGCCCTTTTTATTTTCAGTTTTCTTTACAGGCAAAAATTGCTCGGCAGTAAATATTTGGGTAGCCGCATTTTTAAATTCGCTGTAAATAATTTCCACCGCATCTATCTCTTTCTTAGCAAATGCAATTGTGGCATATTTAGCAGCGTTAACGACATTGTCAAAATTCAGGTTAGAAAAAATATTCCAATATTGATCTACAACTTTAAATTTATTTTTGGAAAAATGTTCGTAAGCTTTTTTACCCAAAGGAAGTATTTCTACATTCCCCTTAGCAAACTGATCAGGATATTTTTCATTAATTACCTGTTTGGCCAGTTTAATTATATTACTGTTATATCCTCCACATAAACCCCTGTCGCTGGTAATTACTATTAATAGTGCTTTTTCTACCGGCCTTACTTTGGTAAGTCCCACATTGAGATCACCATCGGCATTGCTCACTATATTGCCCAGCATCTCCTGGAGTTTTGTAGCATATGGCCGCATTTGTATAATAGCATCCTGGGCTCTTCTTAATTTAGCCGCACTAACCATCTTCATGGCTTTGGTAATTTGCTGAGTACTTTGAACGCTTTTTATGCGGTTTCTGACTTCTTTTAATGCACCACTCATATTGATTTTATTTACGGGTGGCAAAGTTAAGTGAATGAATGTATATAACCATGCCGTGTTTATATATAAAAAAGCCTCCTAAAAGGAGGCTTCATTAGTTTGACGGTCAAATGGATTTAGATCTACTTATTCAAATGATCAGAAATGTGTAGTTCTTTCCCAGGATATTTAGTTTTAGTGTTTTTCTATCTGTATTTTAAAGCGGGTGATTTTCTTCGTATATTGGAATGTGACAAAAGTATTGATCACAATATATATAATTTGGTTGCAGCAGTTATACAAATGACTGCAAAGGACATTTCTTGAAAATTAAATTCTAAACTCAAAGAAGATTCTATCGACAAAGAAACATTTTAGAGATAAAATTGAATGCCAATATTCCGATTAAAAAATTTATCCAATTTGATTAAAGTCCTTCGGCAAATAATTAAATTCTTTTTTAAAAGCCTTAGAAAAATTACTCAGGTTTCGATAGCCAATTATTATACCTACCTGGGAAACAGAATATTTCCCGGTACATAACAATTCCTTTGCTTTATGCATTCTATTTCGCTGATAATATTCATAAAGCCCCATTCCAAATGCCTTTTTAAAAGATTGCTTTAACCGGGTAGCACTCATTAATCCTAGCCGCGCCAGTTTTTCAATGCTGGGAAACTCTGAATTATAGGCTTCCAGTAAAATGGATTCTATTTTTAAAATATTATGAACATCTTTTGCCGAAGCAGGAAAAGTATTTCTGGCAATACCATTTGCAAGAATATTTTCTAAAAATCCTTCCAATAATCTTAAAATACGATTGTTAAAATAAAGCTCGGGAAATGCAATATGAGTATTGTCTCTGAATAGTTCATTCAATAGTTTTTTTGATTTTGAATCAATAAATGCCTGAAAGACTTTTTTTTGTTTAAAAAGGATATAATTGGCATTGCCAGAATGTACCATTTTATCCTTAAGCCATTTTTCTTCAAGTTGGATGGTTAATCCTTTAACGCAAGTTCCTTTTGATAATTGAAGCTTTTGTGAAGTAAAACTATTAGTCATTAATAAAGTACTATAATTTTCTTCTTTGCAATCAATTATGGTATCATTATTAATAGATAAAGTAAGCTTCGGGCACTCTGTAAACAAATAGAAATAAAGAATTAAATAAAATTGATCTGCAGGTTCACGGGAAAAAATAAAATCGGTATTGAGCCGGTAATCTACAACCCGGTAAGTGAGCCCTGATTCTATGCATCCAACTTTGGCAAATCCGGTTCCGAAATTTTCAGGATAAATGATTTCATTTTTGTAAGGATCAACTTTTAAATGAGTCGAAAAATCATGAACCCATTCGACCAGATCTGAATGGGTTGAAGTATAATTAACCAGCTTTTTTTTCTTATCGGTTTCCATCGCGCTATATTCCTTTTTATTATCAGGAAAGTGTATAATGCAATTAAATAGAAGTAGTTATTAAATTTAATTGTAGAAATACAATTCTGGCTTCCTGACGTTTAAATTTAGTTGAAGCTAAAAGTAGGAGGTTTTATTCATTTTTTCTTTTACAATTGGATGGACGGTTCCTTTTATTTGACAGATAAATTATATTAGGAAAAGATAGGCCCTATACCAATACTGGCCGGCGATTCGCCGGCCAGTATTCAATTTGTTAAACATGGTAACATTAAATTATTAGCATGGCATCACCATAACTGAAGAAGCGATATTTATCTTTAATCGCTTTTTTGTAAGCTTCCATCATTAAATCGTAACCTGCAAATGCACAGGCCATAATTAACAAACTCGTTTTTGGCAAATGGAAATTAGTAATCAGTGAATCGGCTATATTAAAATTATAAGGAGGATGTACAAAATGATTAGTCCAGCCTTCTGATGGTTTTAATAGTTTTTGTGCTGTAAATGATGTTTCCATAGCCCGCATTGTAGTAGTACCAACAGAGCAAATTCTATGGCCGGATTCTTTTGCTTTATTTACAATTTTGCATGCTTCTTCTTCAATACGGTAATACTCAGCATCCATTTTATGCTTGCTTAAATCTTCTACTTCAATTGGGCGAAAAGTGCCGAGTCCGGTATGCAAAGTTACTTCGGCAAACCGGATACCCTTTATCTCTAAGCGTTTTATTAGCTCAGGGCTAAAGTGCAAACCTGCAGTCGGGGCAGCTACAGCTCCTTCATGCTTCGCATATACGGTTTGGTATCTTTCTGTATCTTCTTCATCAGGTTTACGTTTTATGTATTTTGGCAACGGAGTTTCCCCCATCAGATACAGCATTTTCCTGAATTCTTCTTCACTGCCATCCCAAAGAAATCGAATAGTTCTTCCCCGGCTGGTTGTGTTATCAATTACTTCAGCTACCAGTTCATCATTTTCGCCAAAATACAATTTGTTGCCAACACGAATTTTACGGGCAGGATCAACTATAACATCCCATAGGCGGTTTTGTTTGTGTAATTCTCTTAAAAGAAAAACCTCAATCTTGGCACCTGTTTTTTCTTTACGCCCATACATGCGTGCCGGAAATACTTTTGTATTATTGACCACGAAAACATCTTTGTCATCAAAGTATTCAAGAACATCTTTGAAATGCTTATTTTCGATTTTTCCTGTTGCTCTTTCTATAACCATCAGCCTGCTGTCATCGCGGCGCTTAGTAGGATTTTGTGCAATAAGATTAAGGGGAAGGTCAAATTTAAATTGACTTAATTTCATGTACAATTATAATTTTAAAGTTAATTGTTACATGCCATTTACTGTTTTCGACAGAGATACGTACCTCATTAAAAGGCCACTTATCATGTTACGGCATGATTTTTAAAGGGTGCAAAGGTAAGATAAATTGCTGAAAAATTTTTTATTAAATTTTTTTATGAAAGGATTAAGTATTCATTGTGTTGCCTGGCACTAATGATTTTTGTTGTTAAATAGGATACTGTTTTTTATCGCACCTTTTTAAACATAATAATATATCCACATAAATTTTTCTTTTTCTTTTTATTTACCTGGACTGGTTTAATTAGGTGGTATTCTGTAAATTTTGACACATAAGAATAACTTATAATATTACTTTGCATTCCATCTCCATAGTGTTTTTCATATACAACCTGTTTTTCATTCTGGTCATACATTCGTACTTCATATAGTTTGGATGACATATCTCCAATAAATGCAAATACATATTTACTTCCCTGGGTTAATGGAACGATTACAGGCATTTCATATTCACTTTCCATCGTCATGGTAGCTTCTCTTATTACTATATAACCCATCTCTGCTAAGCTTGTTTTTAAACTATCTGTCTGCCTTTTTAATGTGGAATCGAAACATGAAACTTGTCTTATTCTGTCCTGCCCGTATACACTGGCATTAATACTAAAAGACATTAATATGATTAAAATCAACAAATGATTTTTCAAAGGGTTTTTCATTTTGACTGTAAGGCAACCTGACAAACAAACTCACTTGTTTTCCGGGCTTATTTATGTGTTTTCTATAGGTTCTTTTTAATCAATAATTGCTGTTATTATCGATTAAATCTACAATTAAAACGTTTTAAGGTACAGTATATTGCTTATTTGCTCTTTAATGTGGTCAAGTTAACAAAAAAAATCCCCATAGTGATTATCTCTTGTAAAAATAAATTCCATTTGCCTGGGCTGTGCAGGTAATGGTTAGGTCATTAATACAAACATTGGGAGGAAGGGATGCACAATAAAATATTGCTCCTGCAATATCTTCTGCGGTTAATGGAGTAAATCCTTCGTAAGTATTTAACGCTTTTTCTTCGTTTCCTTTAAATCTGACCAATGAAAATTCAGTTTCAACAGCACCGGGCTTTACATTGGTTACTTTTATCTGGTGTGGTAAAAGATCGATGCGCATGGATTGGCTGATAGCATCTACAGCACTTTTGGAAGCGCAATAGATATTGCCCCGTTCATATACTTCGTTTCCTGCAGTAGAACCGAGATTAATAATATGACCGGAATTCTTTTTTATCATAAACGGTAACACAGCTTTGCTTACGTAAATCAGTCCGTTTACATTGGTTTGAAGCATCGTTTCCCAATCAGTGATATCTGCCTGGTCAAATAAGTCGCGACCTATCGCCAGCCCTGCATTATTGATTAAAATATCAATTGACTGCCATTCTTTAGGGAAGCTATTTATGGTTTTAAATACTTCTTCTTTTTGCTGAACATCAAACGGTGCTAATAAAATTTCTATATTATATTCTTCTTCAAGGATCTCTTTTAATTCTACCAATCTTTCTTTTCTTCTTCCATTAAGGATGATGCGATCTCCGTTGGCTGCAAACGTTTGAGCACATGCCTTGCCAATTCCTGAGGTTGCGCCGGTTATAAAAACAGTTCGTTTCATATTCTTTTATTTTTTGGGTACTGACTCCTGTTTTTTAGTGTTGTCATTTTGTATCGCTTAGTCTATCGATAAATTAAATCCTGACATTCATTTTTCAAATGTCAATTTTACTCAATAAAATTAGCGAATCAGCATTACAGTACCTCGTTTAGAAATTTTATTATTTTGATAATCTATTCCTTCGGCTATCCATACAAAAACATCCTGGTCCATTGGTTTTCCTTTGTAGGTGCCATCCCATCCTACATTTTGTTGAGAAGTAGAAAAAACCTTTTCGCCAAAGCGATTAAAGATTCTAAAATACGTTAATGATTTAATGCCCAGTGTAACTGGTTTGAAAACGTCATTTATTCCATCTCCATTTGGAGTGAAGGCATTGGGGATGTATAAACCTGCATCTACTTTATATACAGTAATGTTTATTGTATCTTTTTCAGAGCATCCGGCATCATTGCTTACTTTTAAAACGTATTGCTGATTATTTTGTAAAATGGCGACAGGGTTAGCAATATTTATATTATTAAGTCCGGTAGCAGGAGACCATAAATAAGTTTGACCACCCGATGCATTTAATTGTAATGGTTGATTAACCACTATTGAGGTATCGTTGCCTGCATTCGCAATTAGTTTTGGGGATACGATTACCAAAACAGTGTCATTGGCACTTTTAGTACAGCCAAGCGTATCCGACACGCTTACTATATATCGTATAGTGCTGGGGGGATTAGCAATGGGGTTAGCAATATTAGGGTCTGATAAATAAAAAGACGGAGTCCACAAATATATACTTCCTCCGGAGGCATTTAATACGGTACTTGAATCAAAACAAATAGTAACATCTTTCCCGGCATATGCCTTTGGATAAGGGGCCACCTGGATGGTTATATTGTCGCTGTTCTGGCATTTCCCGATATTACCAATTACTTGGTAAGTAGTGTTGTTGAGTGGCGTTGCAGTCGGACTTTTTAATGTATCATAGTCAAGGGTTGCGGTCGGCGACCATTTATAATGCAAAGCATCACTTATTGGTTGCAGTTGCACGGCGTCTCCCTGACAAATAGTGGTGTCATTGCCTGCATTAATACTTACAAATTGTTTTACATCCACCTTGACTGAATCTTTATTTACACACTGGTACCCGTCAGTAATTTGAATAAAATAAGTAGTTGGAATTTGTGGACTTACTTTTGGCGAAGCAATATTTTGATTATTGATCCTGTAATTGGGAGTCCATAGAAATTGTGTTGCTCCTGGTGAAGCAGAATAAAGTTGCAATGTGTCAATGGCGCAGATCAATGTATCATTTGTTAAAGAAATTACCGGTAAATCCCTGTTGATAACTACTACAGTATCTTCCCTGCGTTTTGAACAACCGTTAACACCTGCTGAAACAATATAAGAAGTAGTGATAGATGGATTGGCAATCGGGTTGGCAATATTGGGGTTGCTTAAGCCTGTCGAAGGCCTCCACACATAATTGTCACCTCCTGTAGCATTTAATAATACTCCACTACTGTTTTTACAAACAAAGGTATCTGGACCAGCATTCGGGATGGCTAATTTTTTTACTGTAATATTTGTATTGGCGCTGGTTACACAATGATTACCCCATAATACCTGTACACTGTAATTGGTGTTATTTGCAGGAAATGCTTTTGTAATTGATGAATTGGGTGAAGACACTGTATTGGCAGGACTCCATGTATAATTTAAAGGAGTATGATTACCTGTTGCCGAAAGCGTAATGGTATCTTCTTCACAAATATTGGCATTTGAAACAGAAATACCGGCTGCCAGGTCAAATTTTGGAGTTACAGTGATTGAATCAGAATTATGGCAACCGCCTGCATCAAAAGTTACGACATACTTTGTGGGTACACTAGGGAATACTAATGGATTGGCTGAATTTGGATTAATAATATTGTTATTAGGAGTCCAGTTGTAACTGCCAGTTACATTTGTTGAGCTAAGAAGTTGGATGGTATCTTTTCCACAATAAGCAGAATCCTTAAATAAAGTTGTAATCACCGGGTTGCTAATGATTGGAACATTAGTCGTGCTTACAGTTTTCGTGCATCCTTTGCTGTTGCTTACTGTCAGGATAACATTAAAATTTCCTGTTGCCGCATAAGTATATGTCGGGTTTTGCAAATGTGATGTGTCGCTGATAGTAGTTCCGTCTCCAAAATTCCAACTCCAGCTATTGATAGTTCCATAATTGGTTTTTGAAGTATCAATAAATTGAATGGGTGAATTGATGCAATTTCCGATAAATTTAAAGCCTGGGAAAAAACCGGGGTAAACTTTTACCAATGAAATTGTAGAATCAGCACAAGCCAAACCTTTATTAACTACTAACTTTATTTTATAAGTACCCGTATCAGAAAATGTATGGGTTGGATTAGCAGCAGATGAAACATTGGATGCTCCTGAAGCGGTATCACCAAATGACCAGTTATAAGTTTGAATACTGCTATTAGGAGTTTCATTACTAAATGTGAGTGAAAACCCGTCGCAGGTAATGTATTGTGGATTTAATGTAGCCCTGATTGGAAAGCAATCTGCAACCTGGAGGTGTAAAGATTTCCTTGCTTCTCCTATATAAACTCCATTTCTATATTCTTTTGCTACAGCCGTAAGCACATAAATGCCGCTTGAAGGTGCGATTCCACTTACAATCCCCGATTTAGGGTCAATAGTAACTCCGGCGCCAAGTGGCTGTGATGCTGAAAATGGATTAGCGTAGGGAACGGAAGCAAAGGGAAGTATTGCAGTTATAGGACTTGGATTACCTGAAGATCCGCCATCATAAGCTGGTGCAAAAGAATAAACCAATGAATCATTGTCAGGATCGACGGCCGTAAAATTGAATTTAAAATAATTATCTGCACATACAATTGCAGTATCATTTGGAATAAATTGAGGGCTTGAATTGATTGGAGCAGTGGGAGAAATATTAGTGCCGGGAATAGAAATCGTCCAGGTATCACCTACTGTATTTGAATTGATAATGTTTACTATACCAGTGATTCTGCAACACCTTTGGGCAGCAATAATATAGCCGTCTGGGCTGGGTGCCAGTTCCCTGATTGTCGAGTAAGTAGCTATTTTATAGCAAATAGAAGGGACGTTTAATATGCATGGATTACATTGAGCAGTTGAACAATTACTGATATTGGGGTTTTCAGTTAATCCCACACTTTCATTTTCAATAAAAGCGTGGGTGCCTCCACCATCGAAATAACTAAAATTAATTTGAGGATCCAGTTGCTGTGGTGTTGGATTGCAAATCATGTAGAACTTGAGTACAATTTTGTATCGAAGTTTAGTGGGGTCGTTGATGCCTGGCCCCAGGTATTCATAATACATCCACCCGCCCTTGGTATGGTTTGCAAAAGAAACAAAACAGGAAAGCGAAAGAATAAATATCAGCAGAAATTTCTTCATCAGGTACGCAATAAATATTTGTATTTTGAAACTAAATTAAGCTAAAACAAAAGTATCCTATAAAATATGGAGATTAAAATATTATAAAGTCGTTTTGTTCTACTGAGTTTTTGCGACAGGCAATGCCTTTTGAAAATTAAGATTCCCCTGGGTACCTAACAAAAATCCTTGGTATATAGGTTTTTATATAAAATTATTTTTTAATTTTTTCTTTAAATTCGCTATCATATCAATTGTTACCTCGGAAAGGTCAAATTTTGGTTTCCATTGCCAATCTTTATTAGCTACGCTATCATCAATGCTTTGAGGCCAACTTTCTGCTATTGCCAGCCTGTAATCGGGTTGATAATTAATGGTAAATTCCGGCAGGTGTTTTTTTATTTCTGCGGCTATTTCTTTTGGCGAAAAACTCATTCCAGAAATATTGTAGGAAGTACGTACGGAAATTTTATCAGCATTGGTTTCCATTAACTCTATAGTGGCACGGATAGCATCTGGCATATACATCATGGGGATATAAGTGTCTTCCTTCAAAAAACAGGTATAGCTATTTTCTTCCAATGCATCGTGAAAAATTTCTACTGCATAATCTGTGGTGCCGCCTCCCGGCTCACTTTTGTAGCTAATCAATCCCGGATAGCGTAAGCTGCGTACATCTACCTGGTAACGATGGTAAAAATAATTGCACCAGAATTCACCTGCATACTTGCTAATGCCATATACTGTAATAGGCTCGATAATAGTTTGTTGCGGACAATTTATTTTAGGTGAAGTAGGTCCAAAAACTGCTATACTACTTGGCCAGTAAACCTTTTGAATATTTTCATCTTTGGCAATCTCTAGTACATTTAAGAGGCTTTGCGTGTTCAGGCTCCAGGCCAGGTGAGGATTTTTTTCACCTGTTGCAGATAAGATTGCTGCTAATAAATAGATCTGGGTAATATTTTGCCTGATCACTTGTACATGCAGCATTTCTTTGTTCATTACATCAAGGCTAACATAGGGGCCGGTACCTTTTAATAGAGGATTTTCTTCTCGCAGGTCAGAGGCTACTACATTGGCATCTCCATATATTTTACGAAGCTCAAGAGTCAATTCTACTCCTATTTGTCCACAAGCACCTATCACCAATATTCTGTCTTTCGTCATAAAAATTGTATTAATGAACAAAGTAAATTGTAAAAAGGGGATTGGCAAAAATAATCGTTAACTCCTTTTTTGGCAGTGGAATTCAGGCGATGCAGTTTTCCTGTTTATTTTTTAAAAATAAAAAATACTGCGAGTATCAATAATCCAAATCCAATAAGATGATTCCAACGCAAAGGTTGGTCTTTAAAGAAGAATATCATAAAAAAAGTAAAAACTGAAAGTGTAATAACTTCCTGTATCACTTTTAATTGCCATAATGAAAATGGACCGCCATTTTCATTAAATCCTATCCTGTTGGCTGGCACCTGGAAAAGATATTCGAAAAAGGCAATACCCCAGCTAATCAAAATTACCGTGAATACACTTATGCCAACCAATTTATTCATTTGTTTCATTTTCAAATGGCCATACCACGCGAGGGTCATAAATGTGTTGGAGCAAATGAGTAATACTATCGTAAGAATAGCTTTTTTCATTTTTATGTATTTGTAAAAGTATAATATTAACTGATTATTTTTCCGTCTTTCATGTGCAAAATCCTGTCGCTCAATTGCGCCAGTTCTTCATTGTGAGTTACAATCAAAAAAGTTTGTTGAAAACGATTTCGCAGATCAATGAATAAATTATGTAGTTCTTTGGCGTGAGCAGAATCCAGGTTCCCGGTAGGTTCATCTGCCATTACAATAGACGGGTTGTTAATCAGTGCTCTTGCTACTGCTACGCGTTGTTGCTCACCACCTGAAAGTTCTCCGGGTTTATGATCTTCCCGGTCTTTTAAATTGAGCAATTCTAAGAGTTCAATAGCTCTTTGTTCTACTTCCTTATTTTTTCTCCCTGCAATCCAGCCTGGGATACAAACATTTTCCAAAGCAGAAAATTCAGGTAACAAATGATGAAACTGGAAAACAAAACCAATGTGCTCATTTCTAAATGCGGCCAGTTTTTTCCCTTTTAGCAAACTTACATTTGTGTTATCAATCACAATTTCTCCTTTATCAGATTGATCCAATGTGCCTAAAATGTGTAGTAACGTACTTTTTCCTGCTCCTGAAGATCCGGCAATGCTGACAATTTCACCCTTTTTAATTTCTATATCTACTCCTTTCAATACGGGGAGAACGCCATAATTTTTGTAAATACCGGTAGCTTTTAACATGATTAAATGTAAGGGTAAAAAATAATTTCAAGGATAAAATAAAATAAAAAATGTCATATGCAATCTACTTTTCATAAAAATCAGTAACAAAAAGTGAAAGACAAAAAAACAATATTTGGTTTTCCCGATTTAACTTTTACATTTGCGGAAAATTAGAAAACCGCTTTTTTAATTTTATAACCAAAAATAAAACGAAATAAATATATGTTTTGGACATTAGAACTTGCCTCACACCTTGAAGAAGCACCATGGCCTGCCACTAAAGATGAATTAATTGATTATGCTATTCGTAGCGGAGCGCCTATTGAAGTAGTTGAGAACCTGCAGGAACTTGAAGATGAAGGTGGTGAAATATACGAGAGTCTCGAAGATATTTGGCCTGACTACCCAAGCCAGGAAGATTTTTTCTTTAATGAAGATGAGTATTAGTTTGGTTATAATTCTTAAGTCTAAAAACCAATTAATTAGCAGGAATTAAGAAAAAGTCAAGTCTCTGATAAAATAGTTGAAAAAACCGTCTGAACTCAGACGGTTTTTTTATTTATGTAAACCAATTTTTCGGCAGCTATTTTTCATAAGTTGAATGAAAAATGCCAGGTTTGTTTTACTTTTCCATTTGCTCTATTACACTTTGTGTTACACCAGTAAATGAAAACCCACCATCATGAAAAAGGTTTTGCATAGTAACATACTTTGTAAAATCACTGAAAAGTGTTACTAAATATTTAGCGCAATCTTCGCCAGTGGCATTTCCTAATGGACTCATTTTTTCAGCATAATCAATAAAGCCATCAAACCCTTTTACACCACTTCCTGCAGTAGTGCGGGTAGGGGATTGGGAAACGGTGTTGACTCTTACTTTATTTTTTAGCGCATAATGGTATCCGAAACTTCGGGCAATACTTTCTAATAATGCTTTCGCATCAGCCATTTCACTATAATCCGGAAATACCCGCTGGGCAGCAATGTATGTCAGGGCTAATACGCTTCCCCACTCATTAATGGCATCTAACTTATAGGCTGTTGCCAACAGGCGATGTAGACTGGTGGCAGAAATATCCAGCGTTTTTTGATTGAATCCGTAATTGATTTCTGTATATGGTTTTCCTTTTCGCATATTCAAACTCATTCCTACAGAATGCAAAATAAAATCTACGCCACCTCCAAAATGTTCCTTAGCCTTAGTGAGTAAACTCAACATATCCTCATCACTGGTTACATCGCAAGGAACTATTGGTGCATTTATTTTTTCGGCAAGTTTGTTAATTTCTCCCATACGCATGGCAATCGGGGCATTGGTAAGCAAAATATCGGCGCCTTCTTCATGGCAACTGATGGCAGTTTTCCAGGCTATTGATTTTTCATCAAGGGCTCCAAATATAATTCCCTTTTTCCCTTTCAGTAAGTTGTTCGACATTGATTAATTGTTTTTATCTTTTATTGTTTCTTCGTGTTTCTTCAAATGTATTTTCTACAAATTAACTAATTAACTTTCTAACCAGTTAACTTTTCTGTGTTTAACTTCTAAAATCTAATTCCCTATCATTTCCCTGGCATTTTCAAAGGCAGCGGCAGTCGGCTTTTTCCCGCTTAGCATGGTTGCTATTGCCGTAATTCTCTCATCAGCATTCAAAGTTTTTACAGACGTGATAATGGTATCGCCTTTTATTTCTTTATACACAAAAAAATGTGTTTTTGCTTTAGCGGCTATCTGGGGCTGGTGTGTGATGGAAATTACCTGGTGGGCTGCTGAAAGTTCTTTGATGATAAGACCTACTTGTTTTGCTGCTTCGCCACTTATGCCGGAATCTATTTCATCAAATATTAATGTTGGCAATTGTACACTTTTGGCAACTAAGGATTTTATACTGAGCATTACCCGGCTTAGTTCTCCGCCACTGGCCACTTTACGCAAAGGTTCAAATCGTGCAGATTGAGTAGTTTGCATTGAAGAAAGATTAGCATTGAATAAAAATTCTATTGTATTATTTCCAAAAGAATTTAATGCTTCGGCATCTTTTATTTCTACTTTTATTTTAGCATTGGGCATACCTACCTGTGTTAAAAGCTGGTTTACTTTTTCTTCAAAAGGTGCCGCTTCTTTTTGCCTTTTTTCTGAAATATTTTTTGCAATTGTCAATGCTTCCTGGAAATATGCCTTGCATTGTTTTTCTTTTTCAACGATTGATTCGGTAAGATTGGTTATTTTTTCCAGCTCGGCTGCAAGCTGATCTTTTATCTCAAGTAATTGTTCTGTAGTTTGTACATTATGTTTCTTTAAAAGGCTGTAACCCACGCTTATTCTATCATTGAAAGCATTTATTTTTTCGGCATCATAATTTACTTTATTATTGATATTGTCAATTTCTCCTGAAATATCCTGTAATTCAATTTGCAGGGAATGCAATCTTTTGTTCAACGCTTCAATCTGGGGATAAATATTTTCCAGCGCTTGTAATTTATGACCAAATGATTTCAATTGCTGTACAAGTGGCTGGTCGCTTTCTTCCAGCTGATAATAAATTTCAGAAAGAATGGATTTAATATTTTCTGCATTGCTCATCAGTTTTATCTCGGCATCAATATCTTCAATTTCATTTGCTGAAAAATTTGCTTCCTCCAGCTCATCAAACAAAAACTGGTTATAGTCAAATTCTTTGTTGGCATTGGCCTGCTCAACACTTAGTTTTTCCAATTCTTTCTGAGTGGACCTGTAATTCTTAAAAACGGATTGGTATTGATCTATCAATTTCCCGTTTCCTGCCAGTGCATCTATTACTTCACGCTGAAAGTCATTATTATTTAATTCCAGGGTATCAAATTGCTGATGAAGATCTACCAGCAATGAAGACAATTGTTTCAACTGGCTCAATGTTACCGGCGTATCATTAATAAAAGCACGTGATTTGCCATTAGAAGAAATTTCACGTCTTATAAGTATTTCTTCTTCAAAATCGAAATCATTTTTTTGAAAAAAATCTTTGACAGCAGTATGGCTGGTGTTGAAACTTCCTTCAATGAAACATTTCTTTTCCTTGTTTAGCAAAACGGTGGTATCTGCTCTTTCTCCTAAAATTAAACTTAGCGCTCCCATCAGGATGCTTTTACCAGCTCCCGTTTCACCCGTAATAATGTTTAATCCGTTAGAAAAATTAATTTCCAGGGAATCGATAATTGCATAATTATGTATGTGTAATTGCTGTAGCATTTTGTGGTGGCAAATTACAATATTCAACGATTTATAAGGAAATTGATTTAAAAAATGTATTCATGAAAAAAGACGCTTTTGAAAGCGCCTTATTAATATTTTAAAGCAATAATGATGGTTTATTTAACTTCAATGGAATCATTCAATTCATCGTCAATTAATATGCGACCACAGTTTTCGCAAACAATAATCTTTTTCCTTTGTTTGATTTCGCTTTGCTTTTGAGGAGGAATGGCATTGAAGCAACCACCACATGAATCTCTTTCCACAGGCACTACGGCTAGTCCGTTACGGTAATTATTACGGATTCTGTCGTAGCTGGCCAGCAACCTTTCATCTACGCCGGTTCTTGCTGCGTCTTCCAGTTTTTTATAATGCTTTTCTTCTTTGTCTGTTTCTGCTATGATCTTTTCGAGTTCGCTTTTTTTACCTTTTAAATTGGTTTCTTTGGTAGCAACTGCTTTTTTGGCCAATTCAAGATGTTTGGCTTTTTCGGCCAATTCCTCGGTGGCATCTTTAATATGCTTTTCGGCAAGCTTTATCTCAAGCGATTGCATTTCCATTTCTTTATTAATAGCTTCAAACTCCCGGTTGTTCTTTACATTATCGCTTTGTTTCTCATATTTTTTGATGAGGTCCTGGGCATCTTTAATTAAAGTTTTTTTGTCCTCGATGAATTGTTGCATACCATTCATTTCTTCTTCAATGCGGTTGTGACGTGCATTTAATCCTGCAATTTCATCTTCAAGATCACTTACTTCAATCGGTAATTCACCTTTCAGTACCTGGAGCCCATCCAATTTGCTGTCAACTTTTTGAAGTTTTACAAGAGAAGTTAATTTTTCTTCTACCGAATAATCTTTTACCTGTGCCATAAATAATTATATGATTTTGTTTTTTCAGATATTTTGACCTTTTCTGTTATATATAATAATGAACAGGATTAGTCGTAATTTCTGTTTTTTGGACGGCAAAGTTAGGGAATTTTTGCTGTAATATTTCAGCTATAAGTTCTATAGTAAACTGTTCGCTTTCGTAATGCCCGATATCTGCCAGTAAAATTTTGTTATCGGCATCAAAAAATTCATGATATTTAATGTCGGAAGTGATGTAAACCTCTGCTGATGCTGCGATAGCCTGTGGTAATAAGAAGATTCCGGCTCCCCCGCATAAAGCTACTTTTGAGATTTTATTATTTAGGATTGGGGTATGTTTTATTACTGAAAGCCCAAATGATTTTTTTAACAGATTTAACAATTCAATCTCAGTCATCGCTTCGGGCAAACTGCCAATTAAGCCACTTCCTACATCTTCTCTCTGGTTTTCAAGTAAATAAATGTCATAGGCTACCTCTTCATAAGGATGTACCTTTTTTAAAGATTGTATGATTTGATTTTGTAGAAAACCTGGGAAAATGATCTCGATCCTGGCTTCTTGTTCCGAGTGCCTTTCTCCAATTTTGCCAATATATGGGCTGGTATCTTCCCCGGCTTTAAAAGTGCCTTTTCCTTCGATGTTAAAACTGCATTCATCATATTGGCCAATAGTGCCTCCTCCAGCCTTAAACAAAGCATTTCTTACTTCGTCCGCATTTTTGATAGGAGAAAATGTAACCAATTTTTTTAAAGTTCCTTCTTTTGGTAAAAGGACTTTGCAATTTTGAAGGTTTAATTTTTCCGCTAATTTTTTATTAACCCCTCCGATTATATTATCGAGATTGGTATGTATGGCATAAATGGCAATATTATTTTTAATAGCAGTAATTACAGTTCTTTCTACATAATTTTTACCAGTGATTTTTTTTAATCCTTTAAAAATGATAGGGTGGTGGGCAACAATCAGGTTGC
This sequence comes from Bacteroidota bacterium, assembly GCA_030706605.1. GTDB lineage: Bacteria > Bacteroidota > Bacteroidia > Chitinophagales > Chitinophagaceae > Ginsengibacter. The sequence continues at coordinate 59,687 of JAUZOE010000001.1, read as the reverse complement.
ATTTTTTCTGTATGGCTTCTTCTATTATTGCTTCAGTTACATCAAGTGATGCAATTATTCCTGTGCAATCGTCTTCACGATTTCCGATGATAAGTCCTGCATTGTCATAATTTTCCTGCAAACTAACCGGGGCAATATTTTCAAGAACGTTAATGACTTCATTTATTTTCATGGATTATTTTTATGTTTTGTATTTGAAACCAAAACCAAAATTAAAGATAGGCGTAAAAAATAAAGTAGAAAATTATTGCCTTTTACTATATCGTTGTTTTTTAAAACCTTGGACACCTCAGCGCTTCGCGTGAAGAAATATTTGTGTTGACAAATTTTTGGTAAGCAATTGATAATTCAAAGCCTCCCTGTGATTGGCTGGAAGCCTTTAATGAAGATACATTTACGTCGTAGCTGAGGGCAAAAGTCAGGGGAGATACTTCTAATTTTACAACCGGAATAAAGGCATCTTTCCATCTTAAAAAGCCGCCGCCGGAAATAACATAATGCGGGTTGGTTGGGTCATCTAATTTAAAGCTATAAAGCATGCCGCCGATGATTTCAGTATATGGCCCCTGTTTGGAATAATCTCCATGAAAAGTAATATAGGCGTCATCGCTGGCGCTCATTTTTAAACCGGCAGACAAAACCAGTTTAGGAGTTAATGTTACATCAGGATTGTTATAAAAGGAAACCTTTGCAGATTGATTAAAATGGTGATAAGCTACTCCGAGAAAAATATTATCGTCAGGGTCTTCTCCTATTTGTGTATTAAAACTAATACCGGCGCTGCCGTCAAAATATAAGTAACTATCATTGGCAAAATTTTCGCCGGTGCCAAGTGAGGGGTCATAGGCCGAGCCATTGTATTGGCTGTTGGTGGTTACTTTAGACCAATCGAGTTTTCTTTGTACGAAGCCGGCTGCGAAACCTGCAGATAAATACATATTTCTTTCAGCGCTCAAAGATTTATGATAATTAAGCACAGGAAGAACATGGGTAGCTGTGAGTGCAATTGTGCCTGCTTTATCATATAGAATGACTCCACCCAGCGTGAGAAAATCATCGCCATGCCCTACCGGTAGTTTATATTCAGCATTCAAAGTAGAAGATTGAAAGGGTACTGTGACACTATTCCACTGATTGCGATAAACTCCCTGTATGCGTAAATCGCCGCTAAAGATGCCGGCAAGTGCCGGATTTCTCAGAATAGGCGTTTCCGAAAATTGTGAAAAATGTATATCCTGTGCATTACCGCTATCTTTTATTATAAAAATAAAGGCCATGAGTACACTATATTTTAAAATCGTTTTTTTCATTTTGATAAATTTCATATTGAACTGATCTAGTTGATTAAAGCAATATTTCCTTTAAAAACGAGGCTGGTATTGTTGTCACAAACTACTTCAAGAGTATAAACAAATACATCCGCAGAGAGTTTTCGTCCTTTGTAAGTGCCATCCCACCCGTAAGAGGCGTCATTAGCATTGAAGTTTGATTTCTCAAACACTACTTCTCCCCACCGATTAAAGACCCTGAAATTTTTAATTTTAAAAACCCCGCTTCCTCTTGGATAAAAAATATCATTCGCACCATCACCATTCGGTGAAAAAGTATTGGGAACAAAAACATTGGCATTGTTGCACAAAACATAGATGGATATTTTATCACGCGCTCTGCATCCTCCTGCATTTTTTACATCAATGGTGTATTCTATCGATTCCCTGGGCATTACAGTAATTCCCGGATAATGATTGGATACAATTCCGGTTGATGGTGTCCATGTTACGTCGGTAACATCTTTTGATATTTGCGGGGCAATATCAAATTGCTGACCTACATTAATCGTTTTATCTGAACCTGCACTTACAACCGGAACCGGAAAGACTTTTACAGGAATATACCCGGTGTCTTTAAAACAACCTGCAGAATCAGAACCAATAACACGGTAAGTAATAGTTGTAGGCGGGGCAGCCTCAGGGGAGGCGATTAACGGATTATTCAATCCTGCAGAGGGCGACCATTGATATACTTCTGTGCCACCTGCATTCAATTGTACTGATTTGCCAAGACATAACGTATCTTCTTTACTCACGGAAATTTTAAAAGGATATTTTACTATCAGAGAAACCGAATCTTTAGAAATACAACCTTTATCGCTGGTTCCCTTTACCTGGTATTTAATTGCTGAGTCTGGTTTGGAAACCGGGTTGGCACAGTTGGTACAGGAAAGATATGTTGAAGGACTCCATGAATAGTTTTTTGCTCCACTGACTTGCAAAGGTGCAGTGGTGCCAAAGCATACAACTGCATTTGATGATTTGATCAGGCCCGGTAAAGGATATATTTCTATAGGTTTGATAATGGTATCATTACAACCGTTACTGCTGAAGGCTATTGCTTTCACATTATAAAAGCCATCTTTGGGATAATTTTGGCTTACAGGATTTTTTTGCGTAGAGGTATTACCGTTTGCAAAATCCCATTTCCAGGAAACAGAGGATGTGTCAGGTTGGGAAATGATTCCTGAGAAATTTAAAACTGCCGGAACGCAGGCACCCGTCTTCCCGGATACAGATGCTTTAGGGCTAGTGTTCACTGTTATAGGATTGATATTGTAAACAGAATCTTTACAGCCTCTCTGGGTAGTTACCGATAAGGTGGTATGATAAATTCCAGGGTGGTTGTACCCATGCAATGGGTTCTCCTTTACTGATGTAGAACCATCTCCAAAATTCCACAGGTAATTGATAATAGCATCATTGTGAACACTTGAGTTGGTGAACTGTACATTCCCTGAATCGCAGATCAGGGCGCCTGTGTGCTTAAATGAGGCAACTACTCCGAAAACCTTTATAGTATCTTTCCCGGTCACGGGCACATTACATCCACTTGCATTGACCAATATCATCTTGGGTAAATATTGCCCGGGAGTAGTAAAAGTATGAGTGATAATTGAATCTGATGTGGGAATCGTAGTGCCATCATTAAAGTCCCAGATAAATGAAATATTTTTTCCGGTATGGGCTTTAAAATTAGTTTGTACAGGATCACAACCGGTTAAATTTGTATAAGAGAATGAGCCGGAAGGGCCATCCACTCTGATTTGCTTTATTTTTTGAGAAGTACAACCTCCCGGTCCGGTGATAGTAAGCACTGCTTTAAATGTTCCGACAGCAGAATAAAAATGAGATGGATTGCGTTCTGAGGAGGTAGTGCCATCTCCAAAATCCCAGGACCATTTTGAATAATTTGCTGATGTATTGGTAAAATTAACCACCAATGGCGGACATGTACCTATAGAATCACTTAAGTTAAAATTCGCAATGGGGTTGGCTATTCTTACATAACCGGGTTTTGAACTAAAACTGCTACATCCGTAGATATCTTTGATGGTAAGGGTTATTGAATAAGTGCCTTCTGTATTATAGGTGTGAACCGGATTTTTTTTATCAGAAGTAGTGCCATCACCAAAATCCCATAAATAAACTAGTCCCGGGCCGGTAGATGAATTGTAAAAATTGACTGGGTGTGTGGTGCAGGAAAGTGTATCTCCCGAAAAAATAGCCACAGGTTTTGAAACTATAATGGCATTTGTTTTACTACTAATATCTGTACAACCTTTGCTGTCTGTTACTTTTAAGGAAACAGAGTAATTGCCGGCATTAACATAACTGTGACTAAAAGGAGGCGTTGTATAAGTTTGAGAATTGCCATCTCCCCAATTCCATTCCCATTGTGTGACCGGATGTACCCCGTCTGAATAAGAACTGTCAAAAAAACTGACATCATTATTAAGGCAGGTGCCTGGAGTGGTAGATCGAAAAACTGAAGTTGGTCCATCAACCTGTATTGATAATGGTTTTGTAATAGAATCAAAACAGCCATTGATATCTTTTACAATTAAGGTCACATTGTAGGCAGATGCCTTTATATATTGGTGGTTGACCGAATTGTTAGAATTTGAAAGGGAAGCCCCATCACCAAATCTCCAGGTATAAGAATTAACGTTGGAGGGGATATTATTTAAAGCATTAAATTTTACTGTGGCATTCCTGCATATTACAGAATCACTTGAAGTGAAATTGGCAATCTCTCTTATTACCTGCACAGTTTGTGTTTTTGTCATTGAACAGCCTGTCTTTTGGTTGGAAACTGTTAATGCTACTTGGTAAACACCAGCAGATGAATAATTGTGTGTTGGATTCTTTTCAGTAGAAGCAGTTCCATCTCCAAAATCCCAATACCAGGTATCAGCGCCAATGGATTGGTCTTTAAAAATGATTTGAAGGGGAATGGTACATGTTTTCGAATAAATAAAACGGGCTACCGGTGGGTTAATATGAATTTCTTTTGGAAAAGTAATCGTATCAGGGCAGCCATTATTAATAGCAATTAAGGTTACCGAAAAATATCCGGTATCATTATATTGATGTTTGGGATTTTGAATTTCAGAACTGCCTCCATCACCAAAATACCAAAGCCACTGGTCAGGCTTCCCGGCAGAACTATCAGTGAATTGAATACTTTTATAAGCACAGGCATCTCTTGGGTCAGCAGAAAAGCCGGAATTTGGTTTTGATCCAACTAAAATTCCGTTTATTGCTTTTACTGAATCGGTACAGCCACCTGCTGTAGTATAAATTAGAGTAACTGTATAACTTCCGGGAGAATTGTATATATAAGTTGGGGATATAGAATTTGAAATATTGCCATCCCCAAAATTCCATTGATAATTAGTGATGGCATCCACAGAATTTACATTTGCTGTAAAAGTATGTTCAAGAGGCGCACATCCTTTTTGGGGTAAATTGTTGAGAGAAACAGTGGGCGATTTTATTTGTATAAAATTATTTTTTACTAAACTGTCTTTGCAACCGGAAGCATTGGTAACTATAAGTTTTACTGTATAACTTCCTTCTGACAAATAAGTGTGAGATGCATTCTGAATAGTAGAAATAGAGCCATCACCAAAGTTCCAGAGATAAGAAGCCCCTCCCGATGAGCTATTTGTAAAATTGACAGTGAAGGGAGCCTGGCAGGAGGCTGTGACCGGTGCTGAAAAATTGACTTCCGGGTTGGCATTTACCTGTATTAGTTTACTGGTAGAATCTTTACAAGCGCCAAAATCCGCTACCATTTTTATTGTATAATTCCCTGGTGTAGTATAAACTTTAGCCGGATTAGTTGAATTGGAAAAAGTTCCATCTCCAAAGTCCCAGGATACACTGCCTGGAGTAGAACCGGCTGTATTATTTAAATTAAATGAAGTTCCCTGGCAGACAGTAGCAGGTGCTGTAAAATTTGCTTTCGCACCGCCAATAGTAATTAAATTAGCCTTTATTATGGTATCTGTACAACCAGTAGCATTAGTTACAATCAATTTCACAGAAAAGGTCCCGGAAATAGTATAAGCATGAGACGGATTTGCCAAAACAGAAGTCTGGCCATCCCCAAAATCCCATTGATAAGTAAGCGAATCAGTACCTGTAGACTGGTTAGTAAAATCAATAGCTGCTGGTGCATTACATGAGTTAGGATTTGAATTTGTAAAACCGGCTTTTACACCTGAATGAATATGAACATATGCAGTAGTGGTTTTAGAAGTTACACATCCAAAATTATTACTGATTTTTAGGGAAACATTAAAATCCCCAACGGATGTATAAGTATGAGTTGGATTTTTTAAACCTGAAAGATTGCCATCGCCAAAATCCCATTGCCAGTTGGAAATGGTGCCACTTCCGGGGAAACTTAAATCAGTAAATTGAGGCGTTAAAGGAAAACATCCACTTAATGGAGAACCACTAAAATTGATGGTAGGTGAAGAATATACGGTGATATATTGAACTTTTGTTATTGAATCTGTGCCCAGTGTATTTTTTATAACTAGCGTAACCGTGTAAGTGCCAGGATCAAAATAAGCAACGGACGGATTTTGAAAAGTAGATGTCGTATTGTTGCCCAGGTCCCAAAGCCATGATGTTGGGTTGCCGGAGGAACTATCTTTAAACTGTACTACAAGCGGGGCGCAGCCTGCCTTGATATCGGAATTAAAGTCGGCTTTAATTTGTGCATTAACTAAAATACTTTTGAATAAAACGAATGCAATTAAAACCAATGATTTATTGATCTTACTATTTAGGGGGATAGATAGATGTAAGTTCTTCAAGGATTATGTGTTGGAATTTCTGAATTCTGTTTAACTATGATATTAACGCAGGATTTTGCTGAAAAGTGCCTGTTTATTTTCTATTGTGGATAAATTTCAATTGGTACATTAAATCAATTAATAAACAATTACTTATTAATTGTATATTAATATTATTTTATTTAATCTATTAGCTTGGGCTAATTTAAATAGGGCCTGTTTCTTATTGTATTTGCATGTTGAGTTGTATTGGATCTGAAGATCCCCAGGGAGCGAGTTTAAGAGTGGGCAAATTTTTACTGGTAAATCTCCATTCCCTTGAAAGGAAAGAAAATTCTGAGGGAGGGTCAGGTAAGATAATAGTTATTTTGCTATAATCAGAATTACAGCTCCAGGAACCTTCATAGATTGAGGTATCATTGGTGGCCTTGAGCGGCCCATGGTATAAATCAGTTTTTAGAAGCACAAAAACGTATCCATTATAATCTGCTGTAAGGTCAGTAGTATTATCTTTTGCAAGCGTTACAATGATGTTCCTGTTGAGTATATTGGTCTCAAAATACTGTTCAAGTAATGGATTGTTATTAGGATTTGTTTTTTTGCAAGAAGTGCAAACCAGTAAAAAAGAAAGTATTATTAAACAAATACCCTTCATTGCAAATGAAATTTAATTAGAAATAATTATTATGATTGTGATCAGGGTGAATTTTATTCAAAATAGTTAACGGAATTTGGATACTAAAAGTATAATTTTAAAATGTAAAGATTCAGAAGACTATTTTCTTTAAAACCTTTTTGCCTTTTAAATTAAAGCAGAATGTGTCAGCTTTGCAGAAAACATTTCTCTTAACTTTATTTCTGAAAAAATAAGCATGTTCCAAAAAAGTAAATGTTTTTTATTCATTTTACCTGTGATGTTTTCTTTTACCGGATTCGCACAAATTTTTGGAGGCAATCCACCTTCTATAAAATGGAAACAAATTAATACGCCGGCATCACGTATTATATTTCCCGCGGGGCTTGATTCTGTGGCTACAAGGGTTAGCAATATTATTTCTTATATAAAAAAACCTACAGAAAATACGATTGGTGAAAAGTCCAGGAAAATAAATCTTGTTCTTCAGAATCAAACAACCATTTCCAATGGTTATGTTGGTCTAGGCCCGTTCAGGAGCGAATTTTTTATAACTCCTGATCAGAATAGTTTTGAATTAGGAAGCCTGCCATGGCCAGATCAGCTTACCATACATGAATACAGGCATGTAGAGCAATTTAATAATTATGAGGTGGGTCTTTCGAAATTGATGCGCACTCTTTTTGGAGAAGAAGGACAGGCAGTTGCTGTCAATGCGGCTGTTCCTAATTGGTTTTATGAAGGTGATGCTGTTTTTAATGAAACCAATCTTAGTATGCAGGGACGAGGAAGTCTGCCGTCTTTTTTTGATGGCTATCGCGCCCTCTGGCTGGAAGGCAAAAACTATAAATGGATGAAATTGAGAAATGGATCTCTTAAAAATTTTGTTCCTGACCATTATCCATTGGGTTATATGCTGGTAGCATATGGACGGGAAAAATATGGCGATCATTTTTGGGAAAAAGTAACACAGTATGCCGCTGCCTATAAAAGTTTGTTTTATCCTTTTCAACAGGCTATAAAAAAGTATTCCGGGGTAGATTATGTTACATTCAGAAATGAGGCATTACATTTTTTTAAAAAAGAATTTGATATCAAAAAATGGAGTTCATCCGGGAATATCCATGGGGAAGAAAAGCTAAAAACCTATACTGATGAGCAATATCCTGTTTTTGATAATGATGGTTCTCTCATTTTTGTAAAAAGCGGTTATAAACAAATTCCTGAGTTTGTACTACAAAATGGAAATAAAGAATTCAAAATAAGAACGCAGGATTATTCTATAGATAAATATTTTAGTTATAGAAATAGAAAAATAGTGTATGCTACCTATCTCCCGGATATAAGATGGGGTTATCGTGATTTCAGCGATTTGAAAATACTTGATGTTACTACCGGGAATCAGAAAACGCTGACTCACCGCACCAAATATTTTTCGCCGGATATTAGTGATGATGGCAAAAAAATAATTGCAGTAAATGAACCTGCTTCCGGCAACTGCAATCTCGATTTACTAGATGCTGAAAATGGGAAATTAATTACTTCAATTTCTAATGTGGATCATCTTTTTTATACATATCCGAAATTTTATACTGACAAAAAAATTATTTCTGCAGTCAGAAATGCTGAAGGCGAAATGTCAATAGCTGAAATTGATTTGCCGGATGGTAAAACCCAATACCTGGTCCCTTTTACATACAATGTAATCGGGTATTCTTCCATTTTTAAAGACACGCTTTATTTTTCTTATTCGTATAAAAAAAATACCGAACTCTTTGCTTATACTTTTACTGATAAAAAATTATGGCAAATCCAGGTTGGAATTAATAAAGGCTATGGTAAATACTATCCTTCTGTAAATGATTCTAATATCGTATGGAGCATTTTTACTGCTGAGGGCTTCCGTTTGCAAAAAACATCCAAAATCAATTTGCAATTTGAAGAAATGAATGTGTCGCAATTGCAAAAAAATACTTCCGTTTTTGGGATTAATGCCCTTAATAAAACGAATGCCAATTTATTGGACCAGGTCCCTTCCCAAAAGTTAGCTTTTACTAAATATCACAAGAGCTTCAAGCTATTTAATTTTCATAGCATAGAGCCATCTGTAAATGACCCGCAATATACTTTATCGCTTCTGAGTGAAAATATTTTAAATACACTTCAATCCAATTTTTCATTTACGTACGATCGTTCAGAAAAATTTAAGCAAATTGGTTTTGACGCAACTTATTCGGCTTTGTTTCCCTATTTATCTGCCGGGTTCAACTATAGCTTTGAAAGAAGCGCTCTTTTTCATGGGAACCGCGTTTATTTTGATCAAATGGAGCCTTATGCCGGCTTTAATATTCCTCTTAATTTAAGCAAAGGACGTTCTTTTACTTACCTGAATTTTGGATCACAATATGTTTACAATGAAAGTCTTTTTCAAGGGAATTACAAAGATACTTTGGGTAGCATTTCCTATAGTTACAATAGTAGTTTTTTAACTTTCAGCAACCAGGTTCAACAGACAAAGCAGCAGATATTTCCCCGTTTTGCACAATCCTTCTCCGTTTCATACAAAATTCCTTTCTCAAAATATAAAGGGTACCAGTTTTTAACAACAGGAAATTTATATTTCCCTGGATTTTTTGAAACTCATAGTATTGTATTGAATGGCGCCTACCTGCGCAAAGACAGCCTGGGGCAAATAAGTTTTGCCAGTGGATTTCCTTTTTCACGCGGTTATGGATCGGTGAATTTTTACGAAATGAATAAGTGGGGCATCAATTATCATTTGCCATTATTTTATCCTGATGCAGGATTTGGAGATATCCTTTATTTGTTGAGAGTAAGAGCCAATTTTTTTTATGATAACACTCATGTAAAGGATTTCTATTCAAATGGGGATACCTTTCTGGCTCATTTTCGTTCTTTGGGTACAGAACTTAATTTTGATACAAAGTGGTGGAACCAGGTAAATGTTTCCTTTGGAGTCCGATACAGTTATTTATTAGACCCTGATTTGTTTGGAAACAGCGGCCACAACCGATGGGAAATTATTTTACCGGTTAATATTTTTAATAAATAAAATTTTATTTATTGGGGTTCCTCCGATATGAGTTTCTATTAATAAAGAAATTGATGGCCAACTGTTAGCCATAAAATTTATTATTTTAGTAGCAAATCAATTCTTTTTAAAATTGATACTTTTATTAAATTGCAACTATTAATATCAAGTTGAAAAGGAATTGAAATGAGTAAATCAACCAGCAAAAAAAAGAATAAAAAAAAATGCCCGTTATTTTATTTTTTGGCAGCAGCAGCAGTTACTACCGTGGCTGTATTAATAACAGTTAAAGAAGGCAACCGGATAAAAATTGAGAACGAGTTACTTTCTTATGAAGTATGGTAACAATTAAAATAATTGCCTTCATTTTCTAAAATATTTTTTGGGATTCCATACAAACCACCAATTAGGAACATTTTGTTGAGAGGATTCATTCGTGTTTAAAGTATAATGAAACTCAGCCTGGTTAACCTGTATAATAAGTGCTTTCTCCGGCATCAATGATTGATGAGTCTGCCTGAAAGTTATTCAAAATTGATTTCATTTGTGTTGATAATCAGAAGTAAAATATCGATAAATACAATTTTGTTCCACGTTTATACGTTTATTAGTTTTATTATCTGTGGTAAGAAACTATAATAATAAAATTAAAATTGAAAGGCAACATAATTGTTGTTATTCTAAATAATATTAATAGCTTTGTATTATTGAAAAAAATTTTATACATACTTATATTTATTGCCGGCCTTAACTTTAAAACTGAAGCACAGGTGAGGTCGAATTTTGTCTCAAATGATGGTGTAAAAACAGTAAAATATTATCCCAATCCTGCTGTCAGTTATATTAATTTTGAGTTTGAAAAATCTTATGATAATTCATATAGCCTTATAATTTTCAATTTTCTTGGCAAAAAAGTTACTGATATTAAAGTAACAGAACAAAAAATCACCGTTTCCCTTTCAGACTATTACCGGGGTGTATATATTTTTCAGCTTAGAGATAAGCAGGGAAATATAGTAGAATCCGGTAAATTTCAGATAGTTAAATAATTCCTTCTATTTTCCTCAATTAATTATTGTGTCATTTTGTCTAATATTTGTTATTGGCAAAAAGTTTGACTATACTACCTTTGCAGCCAATTTTATAGTATGAAAAATAATAAAAAAGAAATGTTCGAAAAAGATTCAAACGATCGTATAGAAGCCGAAGATTTTCCAGTTGATGAAAATGACAATGTTACTGAAAAGCAGGAGTCAGCGTCAGGATTGCCAGACGATGAAATTGTCAAACTTCAAGCTCAATTAGACGAGCAAAAAGATAAATATGTCCGTCTTTTTGCAGAATTTGATAATTATAGGAGACGTACCTCAAAAGAGAATATTGAATTAAGGCAAACGGCTGGTAAAGAAGTGATTATTTCTCTTCTGGATGTATTGGATGATATGGATCGTGCGGAAAAGCAATTACAGGAAAGTGAGGTGGAAGACAATTTAAAAGAAGGGATTCAACTTGTATTTAATAAATTCAGGAAGGCCATGGTGTCAAAAGGACTGAAGGCTTTTGAAACGCTTCATTCTGACTTTGATGTAGAAAAAGATGAAGCAATTTCTGAAATTGAGGTAAATGATGAAAAACTAAAAGGGAAAGTAGTAGCTGAAATTCAAAAAGGTTACTTATTGAATGATAAACTAATCCGGTTTGCCAAAGTTGTAGTTGGTAAGTAATTTACATTGAAAATTTAATTCAAATTGAACCGCAACTGCCATCGGTTCATGTTTATTTTAGGCAGTTAACAATAAAATAGTATGGCGAGTACAATGTCAAAAAGAGATTTTTATGAAATTCTGGGTGTAGGAAAAAGCTCAACTGCAGATGAAATAAAAAAAGCATATCGGAAAGTAGCTATGCAATTTCATCCAGATAGAAACCCCGGAGATCATACTGCCGAAGAAAAATTTAAAGAAGCTGCCGAAGCATATGAAATTTTGAGTGACCCAGATAAACGGTCTCAATATGACAGGTTTGGTCATAATGCTTTTGGCCCCGGCAGGGGTGGTGGAGGTTTTTCCGGGCATGGTATGAATATGGAAGATATTTTTAGCCAGTTTGGGGATATTTTTGGAGATGACATGTTTGGTAGTTTTTTTAGCGGAGGTAGAAACAGCGGTGGTTCCAGGCGGAGCAGGGGAGTAAGGGGGAGTAATTTGCGTGTAAAAATAAAATTGAATTATGAAGAAATTGCCAAAGGCACTTCCAAAACCATAAAAGTAAAAAAATATATTTCGTGTAATACGTGTAATGGTACAGGGGCTAAAGATAAAAACAGTACTCAAACTTGCAGAACTTGTGGCGGAAATGGGCAGGTACGCAGAGTACAAAATACATTTTTAGGCCAAATGCAAACAGTAACCACTTGCCCCGATTGTAATGGTGAAGGAACTGTGATTACCAATAAATGCGGCCAGTGCAAAGGAGAGGGAAGAGTGTATGGTGAAGAAAATGTAACACTTGAAATTCCTGCTGGTGTTCAGGATGGAATGCAACTGAGTATGAGCGGAAAAGGGAATATGGGAGAACGCGGCGGAGGCCCCGGCGATTTAATTATTTTGATACAGGAAGAAGCTCATCCTCATTTGCACAGAGAAGGACTGAACGTAGCTTTTGATCTTTTTATTTCTTTCCCGGATGCAGTTTTTGGCACGCAAACTGAAGTGCCTACAATAGATGGCAGGGCAAAAATTAAAATTCCGGCCGGAACACAAAGCGGGAAAATTTTCAGGTTAAAAGGGAAAGGATTTCCTTCTGTTAACTCTTATGAAAAAGGAGATCAACTAATACATATTAATGTCTGGACTCCACAACATGTTTCTGACGATGAAAAAGAAACACTGGAGAAAATGCGGGATAGCGAAAATTTTGCACCACGGCCCGATAAAAACGATAAATCTTTCTGGGAAAAAATAAGAGAAACTTTTAGTTGATTTAGAAGATGATTATTGAGCGATTATAGATGTAAACTATTTTTTCTGCCTTCGTTTTCTTTTTTTCTTTTCGTAATAGATGGGGATTGATTTATCGATCAGTCCTATTAGTTCTGTTTCAAGATAATCATCCGGCGTTAATGAAGAAACCGCTATATCTTTTATCACATTCCAATCTGTATCTACCGGGAAATATTTTGATTGACGCAATTTTAGCCCGAACATGGCCACTGCTGTAGCAAATCTCAGTTTATTATTTAGTTTGTCAAAAGAAATATAATTTCCAGGGCAACTAAATTTTATGTTTTTTCCCAGTGTATCTCCGGGCATACGATAGTGAAGAGAAATATCAGCAATATTCCTGTTTTTATTGGCCAAACTATCTTTATTGAGAGGGGTTATTTCAAACAATACCGTATTGCCTGAAGCTGATCCTATTTCTCCTCCTTCCAGTTCATTGCCATTTTCTGCGAGTATATTTTTTTTATTGTCGTACCCGATCAGCCGGTAGTTTTTTATTAATTCAGGATTAAATTTTATATTTAAAAAAACATCATTTGCGACGGAATAAAGAGTTTGTGTAAATTCTGTAACCAACACTTTTTCTGCTTCCCTGATATCATCTATATAAGCAAAATTTCCATTCCCTTTCTTTGAAAGAATTTCAATTTTTGAATCTTTATAATTGCCCATTCCTACTCCCAGGCAGGTAAGGTATACCCCGCTTTGTTTTTCCTTTGTAATTAATTCTTCCAGGTCTTTTTCAGTAGTCTGCCCAATATTAAAATCTCCATCAGTAGCAAGTATAATGCGGTTGTTCCCGTTCTTCATGAAAGTGCTTTCCGCTAATTTATAAGCGGTCCTGATGGCTGCTTCTCCGGGTGTATCTCCATATGCTGTTAGTTCTTCTATAGCCTTAGATATTGTTTTCTTATCCGCGCCACTGGTTGGTTTTAATCTGATGCCTACATCTCCGCCATAAGTTACTATAGAAACAGTATCTTTTTGCCTGAGATTTTTTACTAATAACTGGAAGGCTTCTTTTAATAGTGGTAACCTGTTTGGCTGATCCATGCTGCCCGAAACATCAATCAGGAAAACAAGATTAGACTTAGGGACATGCTCAAGATTTAATTTCCTGGCAGATAAATTAAGAAATAAAAGGAGATGGTCTTTGTCCCAAGGACAATCAGAAACCTGGGATTCAAGACTGAATACTTTATTATCGGGAGGTTCTTTATAGCTAAAGTTAAAATAATTGAGCATTTCATCAATTCTTACTGCATCGGGAGGTACTTTCATTTCCAGGTTAATGAACCTCCTTATATTACTGTAAGAGGCTTTATCAATCCGCATTGAAAATCCGGTCACATAATGATCATCAGCTTTTATAAAATCGTTTTCTGCAAGGTTGCTGTAGCTTTCAGATTGAAAATATTCTGAAGGAAGTATTTGCCCGCTTTTGCCGGAAGTAATTGAGACGAGTTGAGGCTTATGCGTGGTCATCGTGGCAGGAATCATTTTTAAAACGATACCCTGGTAAACATCCGTTTTAATTTTTAATGATTGTGTAGTATATCCATCCAGGCTAAAAATAAGTGAATCATATTGATTAGAAGATGGAATCCCGAATCCACCGGTATGCCCGCTATAATAAAGAGAACGTGTAGCGGGCATGTAAATTTTTACATTCTGTAAAGGCTCGTTTTTTTCATCTTTTACATCACCCCTGATATAATATTGGGCAGATACAGGATTTAAAAGGAATGAAATGATGATTATAAAAAATATCCTTTTCAAGGCAGCCGTTTAGAATGAAAGGTAACGCATCTTATGAAAGTTACAAAGCAATTTTTAATAGCTGATAGTTATTAGAATTTTCCTTTTGAAAATAATGGGTATTCTAAACTAATTGATAGATTTCCTTGATATTTCTGCCAAGTCCATCATAATCCAGCCCATACCCGATTACAAATTTATTGGGAATCGTAAACCCTAAATAATCAATCTTTATTGGATGTACAATTGCATCTGGTTTATGCAACAGGGCGGCAATTTTTAATGAAGAGGGATTATGATGCTCAAGTTGCGGTAAAAACTGCGAAAGTGTTTTGCCGGTATCTACAATATCTTCTATGATGATTACATCTCTTCCATACAATTCAGCATCCAGGCCTATGGCAGTGATTACTTTCCCTGTGGATTTTACGCCTTTGTATGAAGCCAGTTTGATAAAGGCTATTTCTGCTTCTATGTTCAATTTTTTAAAAAGATCCGCTGCAAAAATAAAAGAACCATTGAGTATGGCTATGAATAATGGTTTTCTGCCTTGGTAATCTCTGTTAATTTCAAAAGCTATCCTGGTAACCTGTTCATTAATTTCTTCCTCCGTTAAGTAAGGAGTAAATTCTTTATCATGAACTTTTATGATAGCCATAAACTATTGAGATATGATGAGCTTTTGCCCGATTTGTAAATGATTGTTTTGTAAATGATTCCACTCTTTTATTTGCTCAATTGAAACACCATATTTTTTTGAAATAGAATAAAGACTTTCTTTAGTTTGTACTTCATGGATGTTAGAATTAGTTGATTGGGTATTAGCAATTAGTGTTTGTGCATCGGAACTTTGAACTGAATCCGTAATTAATTGAGGCCTCAGGAAAATTTTAGTGCCGGCTTCAATGTGATCATCAGCAGAAAGGTTATTGTAATCAAGTAGGTTTTGTAAAATGACGCCATTATTTTGGGCTATGTCATAAAGTGTTTCATTGGGTTGGGCAATACAAAAATCCCTGTTTCCGGTCTTTTGCTTTTTTTCAAGGAAAATAAATTGATCTTTTTCAAGTAATCCATCTTTAGTCAGGTCATTAATATTTAATAGCCTGGCAAGGTTAATATTATTCTCTGTTGCTATGGCCAGCAATGAAGTTCCTTTGGAAGCAAATAGAGCACGTGATCCATTCACAGAAAGCCTGGCGGCTGGTTGAGGAGCGGTTTCCGAGTCTGTATCCTGTACCACATCTGCAGACTTTTCCGGAGATTCACTTTTATATTTTGATCCATCAAAAACCGGAACCTCATCTACTGCTTCAAGAGTATATTGCTCTAAATTATTAGTTTCAATATTTTTTATTAAAATTTCAGGATATTTTGGGTTAGTGGCATAGCCGGCTTTTTGCAGCCCATAAGCCCATCCTTTATAATCCGTAGGATCTAGTTTAAACAGGAATGCATAGCGATCGTTTCCCCTTAAAAAATTGGAATGATCCCGGTAGGATTCCTCTGCATTTTTATATACCCTGAAGCATTCGCCCTGTGCATCATCGTCATGGCTTACGGTACCTGCATTCCAACTACTTTTGCATTTAATTCCAAAATGATTATTTGATTTTTTTAGCAAATCGCTGTTGCCGTTTTCAGTTTCTAAAAGCCCCTGTGCAAGTGTGATAGCCGCAGGCACTCCCATTCTTTTCATTTCGCGAATAGCAAGGTCTTTATATTTCTGGACATATTGTTCAGCGGTCATATTTTGTGCAGAAGATTCTAAAAAGCAACCAACAGACAAAATCACAATGACCCAAATTTTGTTCATTATTGAAAGAAGATTTAGCATTTATTGAAAGAAAAAATAATTTTAATTCTTTCTTATCATCATTAAGCCGTCTCTAACGGTAAGGATTACCTGTTGCACTCTGGGGTCGTCGGCTACATGCTTGTTAAAAGCATGAATGGCTTTTGCGTTTTTACCTTTTATATTTTCTTCAAGGACTTCTCCATGATATAATACATTGTCGGCCAGAATTACACCACCTTTTCTTAAATGGGGTAAAGTTAATTCGTAATAATTAATATAATTGGTTTTATCAGCGTCAATAAAAATAAGATCCCAGGTTTGTGAAAGTGTTGGGATAATATCTAAAGCATTTCCTTCATGTAAAATAATTTGATTGTGTTGGGGAGATCTTGCGAAATAATTTTTTGCAGTAGCTGCATCTTCACTTCTTAATTCCAAAGTATGAAGATGACCATTGGGTAAAAGTCCTTGGGCAAGGCATAACCCGCTGTAGCCTGTAAATGTGCCGATTTCTAAAATGTTTTCAGGCATGAGTATTTTACTGATCATTTCGAGTACTTTTCCCTGCAGGGGGCCGCTAAGCATGTTAGCATGCGGATGCTCCTCCATGGTAAATTTTTCTATTTCCTGTAACAAAGTGTCTGTTGGATCAGAAAATAAAGCTGCATATTCAGCAGTTTTATCATTTATTATTTCATTGTTCATAAGATTAATTTATTCCTTCAATGGGTTTCTTTTTCGAAACTATTAATAATCCGATAAAAGTAAGAAGACCGTTTACAATAATCAATTCTTCTGCAAATACATAACCGTCAAATAAAACAGTTGAATATTTATCAATAAAAAAACATAGTATTGGCGCTAAAATACAAATTATCGGCGTGGCTTTATCAAGCACGTTCCTCTTTTTTGCATATAATGAAAAGGCGAATAAGCCAATGAGCGGCCCATAAGTGTAAGTAGCTACTTTAAAAATAGCCGATACTACCGAGGCATTATTTACTGCATTGAATAATAAGATAACGAGAAGTATGAGCACCGAAAAACCTATATGTACCAAAGTTCTCTTTCTTACCATTTGTGGTTCTGAAGCAGTTTTATTTTTATCAAATTTTAAAAAATCAATACAGAAAGAAGTGGTAAGAGCAGTGAGGCCTGAATCAGTAGTGGCAAACGTGGCAGCAGTAAGGCCAAGCATAAAAACAACTGCCGGAACTCCTTTGAAATGATTTAATGCAATTTCAGGAAACAGGTAATCTGTTCTTGGGAGGTGTGTAGTAGCGTCGAGAGGAATAGCAATTCCTTCTCTATTGGCATAAATATAAAGTAATGCTCCTACACTTAAAAAAAACAGGTTGATGATGACAAAAATTACGGTAAAACTGAGCATGTTTTTTTGTGCATCTTTTAGATTTTTGCAACTCAGATTTTTTTGCATCAGGTCCTGGTCAAGGCCAAACATGCCGATGGTGACAAATATGCCTCCTAAAAATTGCTTGGTAAAATGAAATTTATTGGTAACAAAATTGTTAGTAAAAAATATTTTTGAATAATGGCTGTCTTTGATCGCATGAAAAGCCTGGCTGATATTAAAATTCAAGCTATGACAAATAAAATAGATAGAAAGAAAAACCGATGCCACCAGGAAAACAGTTTGTAAGGTATCAGTAATAATGATGGTTTTGAGGCCTCCCCTGAAAGTATAACCCCAGATAAGTAACAAACAGATGACAATGGTGAGCCAAAAAGGTACTCCCATTTCATCAAAAATGAAACGTTGCAAAACGATAGCAACTAAGTATAACCGAAATGCCGATCCAATCGTTCTGGAGAGCAGGAAAAAAGCCGCCGCTGTTTTATGGCTTACTTTCCCCAATGTGCGACCTATCACTTCATAAATGGAAATCAGGTGCATTTTATAATATAACGGGAGCAATATTCCGGCCACTATAAAATAACCGGCTGCGTTGCCTAATACAAACTGGAAATAACGAAATTGTGATCCGGCAAGATTGCCTACTTCTCCCGGGACAGAAATAAAGGTAATTCCGCTAAGAGCGGTACCAATCATGCCAAACGCAACTATATACCATTTGGATGAGCGGTTGGCAATAAAAAAGGTATCATTGTCTGAAGATTTTTTTGAGGTTAGGTATGAAACTACAATAAGCATTAAAAAATAGCCTATAATAAAAGAAAGTAATACGGTTGGTGACATAGATTTAGGTTAGTGAATAAAATGAAGTACACCAGGATAGCTGCAATTTAGAATTTAATTTTTTTCAAGATAAATAAAAATATGACAATTTCATCTTTAGCTGTTTTTTGCGGATCTCAAAGTGGCGACGATCCTCTGTTTCTTGAGCATGCAAAGCAATTAGGTTTTCTCCTGGCGGAAAAAAATATCGCACTTATATATGGTGGCGGAAATAAAGGAATGATGTCTGCAGTTGCCAATGCTGTTCTTGGAAAAAACGGGAAGGTAATTGGAATTATACCTAAGTTATTAACCGGGCGCGAACATCAACATCATGGGATTACGGAACTGATAGAAGTACCTGATATGCATACACGTAAGAAAATGCTTTATGAAAAATGTGATGCAGCATTGATTATGCCCGGCGGGTTTGGAACTATGGATGAATTTTTTGAAATGCTTACCTGGAATCAATTAAAGATTCATGATAAAAAAATATTTATTCTTAACACAAGCGGGTTTTATGATCATTTGATTCGTTTTCTTTACCAAATGGAAGAACACAATTTTTTGTACCATAAAATTGCTGACAGGTTAACAATAGTCACATCGCCGGATGAATTGATATTTGAATAGAGCGGCTTAAAAATAGTTAGAAATTCAAAACATTTTTCATAGAAAAAATTCCTTTTTTATCGGCAATATATTCTGCTGCTAATACAGCGCCTTGTGCAAATCCCTGCCTGTTGTGAGCAGTATGAATAATTTCAATATCATCAATTGGAGAAGAATATTTTACAGAATGTGTACCCGGCACTTCATCAATTCTTTTGCTGATGATAGAAAGTTCAGATTCATTATTTGTTATATTATTGACCCATGTATTTTTTTGTGATGATTGTTGAATGATTTCCTGGGCAAGGGTTATGGCCGTTCCGCTGGGTGCATCTTTTTTTTGCGTATGATGAATTTCTTCTAAATTAATTTCATAAACAGTATGAGATTTCATAAGTGAGGCTAATTTTTTATTCAATTCAAAAAAAATATTTACCCCGATGCTGAAATTACTGGCATATAAAAAAGCACCGTTTGTTGCCCTGCATTTTTCTTCAACAGTTTTTAATTCAGCCAGCCAGCCGGTAGTTCCTGACACTACAGCCACTTTGTTATCAAGGCAAAATAAAATATTGGAAGCAGCACTTTCCGGGTTAGTAAACTCAATTGCCACATCAGCTTTCGTGATATTTTCTTTTGTAAGATCTTCTAAGTTGAGATCATTGATGCGTAATACTATCTGATGTCCTTTCTGTATAGCAATTTCTTCAATGGCTTTGCCCATTTTACCATAACCTAATAAAGCGATGTTCATAAAAAAATAATATTTAGAAATAGAAAATTAAAATTAATACAATTTATTTTTTATAAGTGTTATCCTTATTATGGAAGTGGTAATAAAGATTTAGAATGCGTATCCTTCAAAAAGAAAACAAGAGAAAGCCCTGCGCTGTTGGTTGCAAAATCAAATCCAGGGTGAATTCTTAAGCCAACATCAGGACTCACGTCGAAAGCTTTCAGATGTGCATCTACAGTAGCATCTGCCACATTGAGCCCCCATAAAATAAGAACTGCCAATACAGAGTAATCTATATTTTGCCTTAAAACATTCCTGTAACCCCGAAGTGCTTCTGTCGAAAATGGCTGGAATTGGGGGTCAACTAAATGATATTGGGAAGTGTCGCCTGACAAACGATATATCACTGCCTGCCGTAGAAGTTTGTATGTTTTTAAATTGTAGAAAAAAACACCGACTGCTGTTCCTAATGCGCCATAGATAATAGGAATTTTCCAATACTTTTTATTATATGCCTGCCCCCATCCGGGCAAAACGGCAGAACGGAAAGTGGCTACCCTGGGATTATATTTTTTCTTTTTTACTACATCCTGGGCCAATATATTTTCCCCATTTCCTGAGCTGTCAACTTTGCTTTTTAAAAGCATGGTATCTGTCCTTTGCTGCGCCAATAATTTTGTTGCCGGTAATAAAAACAGGAATGCGATTGCTGTAAAATATAGTGAACGTGATAGCATAATTTTATTCTACAGAAACCTGCATCTTATCTAACAAAGAACTTAACTCTTCAATTGAATAATAGTCAAAGGTGATACTGCCGGTTCCTTTTTTATTTTGAGTCATTTTCACTTTGGTGCTGAAATGAGATGCTAAATTATCTTCAATTTTTTTCAAAGAGGGTGGCAGCGTGCTTTTTACCGAATTATTAACAGCATTTTTTCCGGGTAGGTACAATTTTCTTACAAGGTCTTCTGTCTGCCTTACCGAAAGTTGTTTTTCTTTTATTTCATTAAAAATATAAAGTTGTTTGTCTATCACGTCTACATTAATAAGCGCTCTTGCATGCCCCATGCTGATTTTTCCATTTCTAACTGCAGCCTGGATATCGGGTGGCAATTTTAAAAGCCTGAGATAATTGGTGACCGTACTTCTTTCTTTGCCCATTCGCTCTGCAAGCTGTTCCTGTGAATATTCAAGTTCTTGTATCAGTTGTTGGTAGCTAAGTGCTATTTCAATAGCATTGAGATCTTCTCTTTGCAAATTTTCGAGCAGGGCAAGTTCCAGAATTTTAGAATCTTTTGTCTCTCTTATATAAACCGGTACCTCACTGAGACCTGCAATTTTTGCAGCCCTGAATCTTCTCTCTCCGGCTATAATTCTATATTTCCCATTAGATATTTTAGAAACCGTAAGGGGCTGAATGATATCATGCATTTTTATAGAAGCCGCTAATTCACTTAGAGCATTTTCATCAAAATCGTGGCGGGGTTGTTCCGGGTTGGCTTCAATTAAACTGAGCTTGATGCGTGTATTCACTACCTGCCCTTTTTCCGGTGATTCATTCATTAAACTCTTTTCTGTAGCAGACAGGTCCGTGTTTATATTCTGTAAAAGGGAACGAATTCCTTTTCCTAAAGCTTCTTTTTTATTGGGAGTACTCATTTTATCTATTTCTTCTGATATGATTTTAAAGGTTTAATTGTTATTAAGGATGTTCCAGTATTTTTTGATTTTGTGACATCTTAGTCATATTATTTTTTTGGAGAATTTCTTTTGCAAGATTCAGATAATTGATAGCACCCTTACTATCAGCATCATATAAAATTGCGGGTTTACCGAAACTGGGCGCTTCGCTTAGCCGGGTATTTCGATGAATGATACTGTTAAAAACCAGATCCTCAAAATGATGGCGCACTTCATTAACCACCTGGTTGCAGAGGCGCAGCCTTCCATCGTACATGGTCATTAAAAGGCCCTCTATCTGTAATTCGGTATTAAGCCTGTTTTGTACTATTTTAATAGTATTTAATAATTTCCCAAGGCCTTCCAGAGCAAAAAACTCTGCCTGCACCGGAACTATCACGCTGTCGGCAGCCACGAGGGCATTTACCGTGATTAATCCTAATGATGGCGAACAATCAATAATAATAAAATCATATTGATCCTTTATTTGATTTAAAATATTTTTCAAAACACTTTCCCTGTCAGGATAATTGATCATCTCAATTTCGGCGCCTACCAGGTCAATATGCGAAGGCATCAGGTCAAGATAAGGGATTTCTGTTTTTAAGATCACATCTTTAGGCGAAGTTTCATTAACCATGCAATCGTAAACGCCCGTGGTAATATTATGGAGGTCGAAACCCACGCCGGTGGTACTGTTGGCCTGAGGGTCAGCATCTACCAGCAATGTTTTAAATTCCAGCACAGCAAGGCTTGCTGCCAGGTTAATGGCAGTGGTTGTTTTTCCAACCCCGCCTTTTTGATTCGCAATTCCTATAATTTTTCCCATAATTTTTTCCTCTTTCCTGTTTTTCTTTTTAATAAGCTGGTTATTAAAAACTGTTTATAAAGCCTTAAATCTTTATTTTAACCCTGAAATAGATTCAGCCAGTTTGGCAAATCTAATTATTAGGCATAATATTTACGCATAATCTATTGGTAAAAGCTATTTATTAGCCCTCAGCCTTATTTTAAATAATTATTTTTCAAAAATATGAAAAAGAAAAAAGTTTTTAATTTTATACAATGTACACGATTATAAGCGGAACCAATCGCATTGGAAGTTTTACTGAAAAAGTGGCGGAGGAATACCAGAGAATATTATCCCAAAAAAATATTGCAGCAAAAATCCTTACCCTGGAAAACTTAAATTTCCTGGAAAGGTCGCCCGAAATTATACAAATAGAAAATGAAATATTGATTCCAACCCAAAAATTCATTTTTATTATTCCTGAATATAATGGTTCATATCCCGGGGTGCTTAAGACGATGATTGATAATAGTGATATCAAAAATGTTTGGTTTTTTAAGAAAGCATTATTAACCGGTATTGCCAGCGGTAGGGCTGGCAACCTGAGAGGGATGGACCACCTGGCAGATACATTACATTATTTAAAAGTGAATGTGCACTATAATAAATTACCCATATCGCTTATTGATAAAATGATTGATGCAGAAGGCCTGTTCAATAGTGAAACAGCCAAAGCTGTAAATGAACAGCTGGATGAGTTTATCCGTTTTTAATATGAGCACTAAAAAATATTTATAATTTATGCGAACACCTTTAGGCGCTTTTTTTGTTGTACTGATCATGCTTTTACTAGATGTCTATGTTTTTATTGTCATAAAAACACTGAGCCTATCCGCATTGCCAGGAACACGCATGATCATCTTTTCTATTTACTGGATCGTTTCAATATTAGCAGTAATTGGATTTTTAGTTTTTGTTTTTACCGGCCCTGAATTTTTACCCAAGAAGTTGAGAACCTATCTTTTTGCAACTGTAATTGGATTGTTTCTGGCACAATCGGTAGCAGTTCTGTTTTTTTTAATAGATGATATCAGGCGGGTGATCGAGTGGGGTTCGTGGAAATTTTTATTCTCCAATAATGAAGCAATCAGCAGATCTGTATTGCTTAGCTGGATTGGACTGGCAGCAGGAGCCATTCTTTTTGTCAGTTTTATTTATGGCTATACTAATAAATATAATTACAGGGTAAAAAAGGTGAAATTATCATTTGATAATTTACCCGAGTCCTTCATAGGATTGAAAATAGTACATTTCAGTGATGTACATTCGGGAAGCTTTATGAATAAGAAAGCGGTAATCCGTGGTGTTGAAAAAATCATTGCAGAAAATGCTGACCTGGTTATTTTTAGTGGTGATCTTGTAAATGACAGGGCTACCGAAATGGAAAATTATATGGATGTTTTTAGTAGCATAAAAGCACCTATGGGCGTGTATTCCACTTTTGGAAACCATGATTACGGGGATTATGTAAGCTGGCCCCATAACGGCGTTACCAAAGAACAGAATTTAATAAACCTTGCGAATGTTCATAAAGATTTGGGATGGCGGTTAATGATGGATGAGCATGTAGCATTGGAGAAAAACGGGGAAAGTATTGCATTGATTGGCATACAAAACTGGGGCGCTAAAGCCCGTTTTCCAAAATATGGCAATATGGAAAAAGCCTATGCAGGATCAGAAAAGTATCCTTTCAAAATATTGATTAGTCATGATCCCAGCCATTGGGAGGCACAGGTAAAGGCCGATTACAATGATGTGGATCTTACCCTTAGCGGCCATACGCATGGAATGCAGTTTGGGGTTGAAATACCGGGCTTTAAATGGAGTCCCGTACAATATATGTATAAAGAATGGAGTGGATTATATGAAGAAGGTAAACAAAAATTATATGTAAATCCTGGTTATGGATTTATTGGTTACCCGGGTAGGGTAGGGATAATGCCTGAAATTACGGTGATAGAATTAAGCCGCTCTTCCTCAACAACTGTTTAAAGTGTTCAAATCCTTCTGAAAAGAGGAACTAAAATTTATTCTTCCACATCATACTTTCTACCGGCTTGTTGGGTTGGTGGCTATACTTCGCATTCTTTTTTGAATCGTATTTCACACTTACTTCTCCTTCAAGAGGGAAATAAATGAGTTGCCCAATCGGCATTCCACCGTAAATCCTTACCGGTATTTTACAGGAAATTTCTAACGTCCAGTGGCCGCAAAATCCAATATCTCCTTTTCCTGCAGTAGCGTGAATGTCAATTCCAAGACGGCCTGTAGAAGATTTTCCTTCTAAAAAAGGAACGTGCGCATGAGTTTCTGTATATTCCTGGGTAACCCCTAAGTACAGTTGTCCGGGCTCTAAAACAAATCCTTCAGCGGGAATTTCAAAATGCTCAATTTCATTATGTTTTTTGGCATCGAGAATATCATCTTTATATATGGCCAGGTCGTTTCCCAAATGCACATCATAGCTATTGCTTCCTAATTGTTCACGACTGTATGGATTGATTACGATGGTTTTCTTGTCAATTTCTTCCAGAATTCTCTTATCAGATAAAATCATTTAATTGCGGTTATTTTTACAGTTGCAAAATAATTCATCAAAAACCAAAAAGACAAGTAATTTTATTTTAATGCCCCTGTTTTATCAACATAATATCAACGATTCAACCAAACTGGCAGTTTGGCACATTACAGAGCCCGAAGATTTTTTTTTAGAAAAAGTGATATGGCAAAATGGTATAAGCCATCCTCATAAAAGATTGCAACACCTTGCCGGCCGTTACCTTTTACAACTTTTGCATCCCGGATTTCCCTTGCATTTAATAGAGATATCCGAATCCCGGAAGCCTTTTCTGGGTAACGGAGCATTTCATTTTTCAATTTCTCATTGTGGTGATTATGCTGCGGTAATCATAAGCGATACCACGCTGGTTGGTATTGATGTGGAATTAATTACTGAAAAAATTGAATTGATCAAAAAGAAATTCCTGGATGAAGATGAAATCAATCTTTTATCCATTACCGATGCTCAATTATCCAATGCTCATACCTCATTGCTAACTCTCTTATGGAGCACCAAGGAGGCTATTTTTAAATGGTATGGAAAAGGCGCAGTTGACTTTAAAAAAAATATGATTATTGACCGCTTATTTTTAGAAAATGAACAAGGGCATATTGAGGCACACTTTATAAAAGACGAAAGAATTGATTTGAAAATTAATTTTCAGTTCTTCATCTTTCATGCCCTTGTGCTTGCCTGGGTGGTGAAATAATTTATTTTTTGTCATCAGGGAAAAATGAAAATATTTGATTCGGATATAGAAAATTTTACTCGTCTTCCAACAAATTTTGTTCATCCATCAGGCTTAAGTCAATAGCGTCCATCCCGGAAATCCCTTCTATAGAACCTTTTACATGTGCTGCATTCAATAATACTTTTTCTAATTGCTTTTCTCTTGCTTTCCATAATTTTTCCATGGCATTTCTTTCATTCGTAATACTCATTTTCATAGCTACAAAGCCTTCGCGGATAGCTTTCCATTGCTCACTAAATTCGTGGCTGGTGAGATAATCGTAAAGCAGGTGCATTTTATCGCCTTTATTTTCCTGGTTTTTTGTTGAATTGTACAAGCGGATAATGCCATCACGCAAAACATGGGCCAGCGCTTTTACTTCAGAGAAAGTGCAAACCCATATGCCATCTTTCAGACCAAAACAGTCCATATCTTTCGGCATTGTTTTGGTAACCAATACGGCAATATCGGCCCCGGTACTACGCATATCTTTTTTGAATTTTTCTATCCAGTCGCCACCAAAATTTTCTGTTCGTTTGCTTTCATAAATGATGGTGCCACATTCCTGTCCAAAATTATTCCTGATCAATTGTGTACAATCGGCGCCCCTGATCCCTTTTCCTACTTCTGCAATAATATCAAAGGGGAAACTGTTTTTTAATATCTCTTCCAAAGCCATTTCCTGCACTTCACCCTGTAATTGCATGGAACCCTGCTCATGCTTACGTTTCATTTCATCCGCTAATTTTTTCTGGTCGTCCAGTTGTTTTTCCAGTTCTCTTAATTTGAGGGAGTATTGAGTTTCTTTTATTTCATTTTTTTCTTTTTCCTGCTTCCTTATCTGTTCGGTCAAAAGCGCTCTTTCGGCAGCGAGCTTTTTTTCCAACTCAATTTCCATTTCCTCGGCTTTTGTTTTCAGTTCTTTTTCTTTTTTCAGGAAATCCAGTTCTTTTTGTCGTGCCAGTTTCAGTTTTTCTTCATTATCATTATTAGATTGTTGCAGTAATTTGAGCTGGTTTTCAAAATCACTGCTGATCGATTTTCTTAATTTCCCCTGTAGTTCGGTTTCCATTTTCAGCTTTTCTTTTTCCATCCTGTCAGCAAACAACTGGTTCTGTATTTCTTTCTTTTTTTCAAATTCTTTTTGTTGTTCTTCCAGTGTTTTCTGCTGATCAGAAAATTGTTTCATTAGTTTTTGCCGGTCATTATTAAATTTTTCCTGGTATTCTTTTTCCAGCGATTGGGCAATAGCATCTTCAGGAGCAAATTCATGTTTACAATTAGGACATGTAATTAAAGTAGGCATATTTTTATTTTGAATTAAGATACAAGTAATTTAAAATTTTACAATAAAAAAAATCCTCCATCTTGTTCAGATGAAGGATTTTGTGCGGAAGAGGAGATTCGAACTCCCACGCCCGGTTATGGGCGCTACCACCTCAAAGTAGTGCGTCTACCAATTTCGCCACCTCCGCAATTGACTTTTAGTTTGGGGTGCAAATTTAATAAAACCCTGCCATTAAAACCTAAGTGTTTAATATAATCCTGAAAGTAGTTCCTTTACCCGGTTCTGATGATTTAATATATAATTGTCCCTTGTGATATTGGTCAATAATTCGTTTGGCCAGCGAGAGACCAAGTCCCCAGCCTCTTTTCTTCGTGGTGAACCCCGGTTTAAACACTTTTCCTAAATTTTGTTTGCTGATTCCTTTGCCACTGTCCGAAATATCTACCGTTACGTGCCCCGTTTGTTGTTGTATTTTTATTGTAATCAATCCTTTACCATTGATGGCGTCCAAAGCATTTTTTAAAAGATTTTCGATCACCCAGTCAAACAATGGTTCAGATATATTGGCCATTATGGGGTGACCAGGTTGGTTTATGATAAAATTTACTTTCTCGGTGGATCTTCTTTTTATATAAGCTACCATTTTTTCTACCTGCTCGGCTATGTCTTTTTGTTCCAGTTTGGGAGTGCTCCCTATTTTCCCAAAGCGGTCGCTGATCAGTTTTAGCCGGCTTACATCTTTCTCCATTTCAGATGAAATAGAAGAATCAGTTTTTTGTTCTTTTAGCATTTCGATCCAGCCTTCTAATGAGGAAATGGGCGTTCCCAACTGGTGAGCCGTTTCCTTTGCCATGCCCGCCCACACCTGGTTTTGAGTAGATTTGTTCCTGGCAGATATCGCGTAAAAAGTGATGAAAATAAACAGCGCTACTATCATTAACTGGATGATAGGAAAGTACCTGACTTGTATTAATAATTTAGAATCGCCATAATAATATTTATCGGCAACATAAGGCGCTTTATTCAGTACCAAGATTACCGGTTGGTGACCGGATTTAAATTGCTTTAGTTTTTTTTCAAGATAACTCTTAGAAGAAATTTGCGATGAGTCTAAATTTCTCGAATCAATAATACTGTCATTTTCATTGGTCCAGATTATGGGAATATCCGTATTTTGTTGTTGAATGCTGCTTGCTAAGGTAAGGTCAACGTTTTGCGGCGCTGTGGCAATAAATTTATTAGCTTCTACCCATTGTCTTATTTTTTGCCTTTCTTCTTTTTCTATCTTTTTAGCCAGGAAATTAGAATAAAAAATAGTGCCCGAAACAATGGCCACGGCAATGACTGCCAGTCCCATCCTGAAATTGAGAAGTTGCCTTAACATTACAAAAGATTATCATCAAATCTAAAATCTATATTCTGAAAACTAAAATCTTTTATGTTTGTAAATAATTAATACCATTTTTATTGACATTACCGCCATCTGTTGCTATTGTAATTCTTAACTGGAATGGGAAAAATTTTCTGGAAAAATTTCTTCCATCGGTAATGGCATCTGCCTATGAAAACCTTTCAGTGATTGTTGCGGATAATGCTTCCACAGATGATTCGGTTTCTTTTTTACAGCAAAATTACCCTACTATAAAAATAGTACTGCATCCCGCTAATGAAGGATTTGCAAAAGGGTATAATAGTGCATTGAAAAGTGTATTAGCCGATTATTATATTTTGCTCAACAGCGATGTAGAAGTGGTACCCGGTTGGATATCGCCTGTTATTTCATTGATGGAAAAAGATGAAAAAACAGCCATTTGCCAGCCGAAAATATTGTCCTTTACGCAGAAAGATCAATTTGAATATGCAGGCGCCTGCGGCGGCTGGATAGATAGGCTGGGGTATCCTTTTGCGCGGGGACGTGTGTTTGACTCTTGTGAAAAAGATACGGGACAATATGATCATTCCTCAGAAATATTCTGGGCCACCGGGGCGGCATTGTTTATTAAGTCGAAAGTCTTTCATGAATTAAATGGCTTTGATGAATATTTTTTTGCTCACCAGGAAGAAATAGATCTCTGCTGGAGAGCGCACAGAGCGGGGTATAAAATTTATGCAGCACCAGCTTCCATGGTGTACCATGTAGGCGGGGGAACATTGCCTGTCGGTAACCGGAAAAAAGTGTATTTGAATTTTAGAAATAACCTGGTAATGCTTTCAAAAAATTTACCCTTTTATGAATTGGTATGGAAGATACCGGTACGAATTATTTTAGATAATGTGGTTGCCTTCCAGGCATTGTTAAAAGGAAAAGGAAGCATTTTTATTTCTATAGAATCGGCCCACCTTCATTTTATCAAATGGATTTTTACCGGGAAAAGAGGAAAAAAACTTCCTAAAATAAAAATGAAAAGGATGAAAGGAGTCTATGATGGAAGCATCGTTTGGGCACATTTTATCAACAAAAAGAAAACATTTTCTGAAATTATTGGGGACAAAAAATGATATTTGAATTCAATCTGTTATTTTTGCCCAGCAAATTATAAAATATGGAAGAAGAAATAATTGATAACAACGGGAAAGATCTTGGATACAGTTGGGTATCTACGTCACGGTTTTTGTTTTATTGCCAGGTAGTCATAATTATGGCACTTGTAGCCGGGGGTTGTTATACCATGTATGAGCATCGCTATACGGGCAAGCCTAATGTAGAAGTTCCGGGTAATACTTTGTACAATCCACAATACAAATAAATTTTGCTCTCAAGGCTACAAACCCTATTTTTGCACTCCATTTTTAGTTCTTAAGACAATGCGGAAGTAGCTCATTTGGTAGAGCACGACCTTGCCAAGGTCGGGGTGGCCGGTTCGAGCCCGGTCTTCCGCTCACAATTAAAGTAGATACCAAAGTTATCTGCTTTTTTTTTAGACATTAGATGTTTACCCGGGTGGTGGAACTGGTAGACACGCAGGACTTAAAATCCTGTTTGCAGCAATGCAAGTGTGGGTTCAACTCCCATCCCGGGTACTTACTTCATTTCCTTTCAAAAAATCTTCAGGCTGCTCCACTATGAGCAGCCTTTTTTCTTTTAAAATCAGTGTGTTATGATTGAACTCAGCCTTGCTTCGTGGCTCACGAAACAATAAATATACTTAGGGCTACGCACCGGGGCATTGAGGCTGTTGCCTACAGAATGCGGCCCTTATGTACCCCAATAATTGCCAAAAGCATGGTGTGAAATACAGCCTTTTTCTCAGGAACGTCTCCGGTACGCGACGTTCCGATTAGAAACACAACGTCCATTGCGTGAGAGGTTTCCGAGAAGAAAAATCCGGAAAACAGGCGTTTTCGTACGGCGTACTTTGATTAAAGTACGCCGTATGATGACCATAGTACGGCGTATGATGACCATCATACGGCGTATGATGACTCTTGTCCTGCGTACTTTGATTAAAGTACGGCGTATGATGACCATCATACGGCGTATGATAGCTCTTGTCCTGCGTACTTTGATCAAAGTACGGCGTATGATGACCATCATACAGCGTATGATGGCTCTTGTCCTGCGTACTTTGATCAAAGTAC
Source organism: Bacteroidota bacterium (assembly GCA_030706605.1). Taxonomy (GTDB): domain Bacteria; phylum Bacteroidota; class Bacteroidia; order Chitinophagales; family Chitinophagaceae; genus Ginsengibacter. Next base: position 29,063 of record JAUZOE010000001.1, on the reverse strand, counting down.
GGCGTATGACGACCATAGTACGGCGTATGATGACTCTTGTACAGCGTATGATGACTCTTGTACAGCGTATTTTAATGAAAGTACAGCGTATGGTGGCCCTTAAGAGTGTAAACTAGATTGTGTAAACAGGGAGCATTTGGGAATGTAGGATGGGAACACCCGCCGGGAAGGGGGTATAGGAATCGTGATTATATGGTATAAAAATCGCGATTGTATGGTATAAGAATCGTGATTATATGGTATAAAAATCGTGATTATATGGTATAAGAATCGTGATTGTATGGTATAAGAATCGGATTCTATGGTATAAGAATCGTGATTATAAGGTATACAAATCGTGTTTTATAATGTTCAGAAGTGGTACAGAGCATATATAAAATGATGATAATCTGACAGGTATATCAATCAGTTTCGATATATTTGAATATCTAATAGAAAGACTTATTGGAAAGTTTAGATGTCACCCCTTGTTTAAACTCGATTAGTTTTAATAAAGAGCAGTTGCACAACCTATAATAATACGCAAGGACATATTGTTTCGGAATTTTTAATTTATAAATAAACCTTTTAACCAGGCTTTGAACCAAAACCCTGAACAGATTGCCCGTGATAAAATTGACGCAATGCTCGTTGCATCCGGGTGGATTGTGCAACCAAAAAATAAAATCAATCTGAATGCGGGTTTAGGTGTTGCAGTTACCGAATATCAAACAGAGGTAGGCCCTGCCGATTATGTTTTGTTCGTTGATAAAAAACCCGTTGGCATTATAGAAGCAAAAAGAATAGAAGAGGCCATACACTTTAGTGAACATGAAACACAGTCTGAAGGGTATGCGTCTGCAAAGCTTAAATATTTAGATAACGAAAAGCTCCCCTTCGTGTATGAAAGTACCGGCGAAGTAACCAAGTTCACCGATTACCGTGACCCCAAGCCCAGGTCGAGAACTGTATTTACTTTCTTCCGGCCTGAAACATTGCAGGAATGGGTGAAACAGGAAAAACCATTAAGAGCAAGATTACATGATATACCTGCTTTGCCTGAAGATGGATTGAGAGACTGCCAGGTTATTGCTATTAATAATTTAGAAAAATCATTTAAAGATTACCGGACAAAAGCGCTCATACAAATGGCAACAGGTGCCGGTAAGACATATACTGCGATTACATTTATTTATCGTTTGCTAAAATATGCAAAGGCAAAACGCATTTTGTTTTTGGTAGATACCAAGAACTTAGGCGAACAGGCTGAACAGGAATTCATGGCTTATGTACCTAATGATGATAACAGGAAGTTTACAGAGTTATATGCAGTCACCAGGTTGAAGAGCAGTTTCATTCCTGATGATAACCAGGTGTATATTTCTACGATTCAGCGCATGTACTCTATTTTGCAGGACAAGGAGATGGATGAAAGTGCCGAGGAAATAAATCCAAATGAATATAAAGAAAAAGAGCCTGCCCCGGTTGTTTATAATAAAAAAGTACCGATAGAGTTTTTCGATTTTATCGTAATTGATGAATGCCACCGCAGCATTTATAATTTATGGAAACAGGTACTGGATTATTTTGATATTTTCCAGGTAGGACTTACTGCAACTCCTGACAACAGGACGTTTGGTTATTTCGATAAGAATATAGTTAGTGATTATGGTTATGAAAAAGCAGTGATAGATGGTGTACTGGTTCCTTACAATGTATTTACGATAGATACAAAGATTACTAAAGATGGAGGCAGGATTGCAATGGGTGAAAAAGTTGACAAAAGACAAAGGCAAACAAGAATTAAATTTTGGGAGAGCGTAGATGAAGATATTGAATACAGTGGCAAACAATTAGACAGGGATATTGTAAACCTCAGTACTATAAGAACCGTAATAAGAGCTATAAAGGAAAATTTACCAATGATGTTCCCGGATAGGTTTTCTTCCCCCTCTCCCCCGGGAGAGGAACGGGGTGAGGCTGCCTTTGAAATACCAAAGACACTCATCTTCGCCAAGACAGATTCACATGCTGAAGACATTATTGAAATAGTACGGGAAGAATTTGCAGAAGAAAATAAATTCTGTAAAAAGATAACCTACAAAAGTGAGGAAGATCCCAAGAGCGTACTCAGCCAGTTTCGTAATGATTATTATCCGCGTATAGCCGTTACAGTTGACATGATAGCTACCGGAACGGACATCAGGCCGCTGGAAGTTTTGGTTTTTATGCGTGATGTAAAAAGCCGCAGTTATTATGAGCAAATGAAAGGCCGTGGCACCCGCACCTGCTCGCTGGAACAATTAAAAGCCACGGGCACACCTACAGCCAAATTCACTAAAGATCATTTTGTAATTATTGATGCAATAGGAGTAGAGAGTTCCCAAAAAACAGATAGCCGCCCGCTGGAGAAAAAGCCCGGCATGAGTTTGAAAGACCTGCTGCAGAATGTAGCCATGGGCAACCGGAACGAAGATATTCTCAGCTCACTTGCCAATCGTTTACTCAGGCTCGACAAACAAATCAATCAAAAAGAAAAAGAAAATTTTGAAGAGCAGGCAAACGGCTATTCTATTCAGCACGTGGTAAAACAATTATTAAATGCGTATGACCCGGATACATTAGAAGGTATCAAGTTCAATATTGAAAGTGAAAAAATGGGAGCATCGCCTGCTGAAATTGGTACAGCTATTAATAATGAACATTCAAAATTAATAGAAGATGCGGTGGCTGTTTTTCATAATCCTGAATTGCGGGATTACATCGTTGATGTAAGAAAAAAATACGACCAGGTAATGGATGGTATTAACATAGATGAAGTAACTAATATTGGCTGGGTAAAAGACCAACAGGCCGCAGCCTCCCTCACCATCAGCAACTTTACCGCATGGATAGAAGCGCATAAAGATGAAATTACTGCCTTGCAAATCTTTTACGGGCAACCTTTTCGCCGGAGAGAATTGACTTACAAAATGATTAAAGACCTGTATGAAATAATAAAAACGGAACAGCCTTTACTTGCCCCGGTGCGGGTATGGAAGTCCTACGAGCAACTGAAAGAAGTAAATGGCTCGCCAAAAAATGAGCTAATTGCGTTGGTCAGTTTGATACGTAAAGTAAGTGGCATAGACAATACATTGGCGCCTTATGATAAAACGGTTGATAAGAACTTCCAGGATTGGGTATTTAAAAAACAGGCAGGAGCTGCGATAAAATTTACCGAAGAGCAGATGCAATGGCTGCGCATGATAAAAGATTATGTAGCCAATAGTTTTCATGTAGAGAAAGAAGATTTTGAACTGGACCCTTTTAATAAAAATGGAGGACTTGGTAAGATGTGGCAATTATTTGGAGACAAGACGGATGAAATTATTGAGGAATTAAATGAAGTATTAGCGGCGTAATTGTTAGAATCAGGATTTTTAAAATTATTATGGTCCCAAAAATCCATTAACGGCGGAAAATAAAAAAGCCCACAACTGCACTAAGTTTCGGTTTTCCAAAACGACGACATGGAGTCGACATTCATGCAGAGCAGACTTAAATGCAAATGTATATGAAAAATTAAATGCAAATAACAACATATAGAAAGTTTGACTTTCGCAGGTTCAAAATAAAAATGGTTATTTAAAAACTGTGAGTGGATAAAGAAGTAATGATGTGGCAATTGTTTGGAGAGAAAACGGATGAAATTATAAATGAATTAAATGAAGTGTTGGCAGCGTAAAATTTAAAAAATGACATTAACGGAGTTAAAAGAAAAGGTAGCTACATCACCAAATCGTGAATGGCTTCAGAATTATGAGCTAAACTTAAATTATTCTCATATTAATTTCAAGTTAACATTGAAGGGCGTCGTTTCTATATATGAGTTTATTTTGAAACAAATTGAAGGGTTTGCCACCTTTGAAAAACTACCCAGTGAACTTGAGTCTATAAAAAATTCATTCATATTTGGCAGGGACAGAATATTGAATTCACTCGTAAATAATAATATTAATGCTGGCCAATGGAATAACGACTTGCAGAGGATTATAGTTAATTCTCCACCGAAATTTCTCTTCGACTTTCCAGAGACGGAATTTCTGATAAGATTGAGTAAAGAAAATGCAGGATATTATTTGGGTGCTTACGAATATTTATCCGGGAGCACACAACATCCAAATAGCAAACAACATCTAATTGGGTATTTGTTAGCTTATGAATTTACTTCGAAAGATACCACAGAGTTAGCTGAAAGAATAGATTCGGAAAAAAAATCCATCTCCACTATTCGAAATGATTTTCAAAAAATATTAGGAGACTCAGAAAACCAGATGACAGATTATTTATCTCAGGCTAATCAAAAATATATTGATTACTCAGGTAAAATTGATGAATTTAAAAAAGAAAAAGAAAGCACTTATAGTACCTGGTTTGAAAATACATCAAAGAGCTTTGACCAATTTAAAGCTGATTCCGATAATAAAATAAAAGAACTAGAAGAGTTATATAGAGAGAAACTAAAATTAGAAGCACCTGCGAAATACTGGAGTGATAGGGCTAAGAAGTTGCGAACAGAGGGATATTGGTGGTTAGGTGCCCTTATTCTGATGGTTTTAGTTGGAATTGGAATGTTAATTTGGAGCTTGAGTGAAATTTCAAATGGAACTTTGGCAAGGATATTCCAAAATAGCGGCACGGCCATAAAGTGGTCTGTAGTCTTTATTACCCTTATTTCATTTATCGCTTTTGCCATAAGGATATTTTCAAAATTAACTTTCAGCTCATTTCATTTAGTTAGAGATGCTGAAGAACGCGAACAATTGACTTACGTTTATCTGGCGCTTCAAAAAGAAAAAGGGATAGATGAAACAGAAAGACATTTAATTATGCAAAGTCTTTTTAGTAGAGCAGATACGGGTTTATTAAAAGATGATGCAGGCCCAACAATGCCGGGGAATATTGTAGATAATATAATCCGAAAGTAAAATGAAAGAGTTATATCAATTACCAAAAGAATGGAAGCGGGTGAAGTTGGGAGAGGTCGCAACTTATTTAAATGGTAGAGCATTTAAGCCTACAGAATGGAAAGATATTGGGAAGCCAATAATAAGAATTCAAAATTTAAATAAACCTGAAGCCAAATACAATTATACTAAGGAGCAATTCGAAGAAAGGTATAAAGTTGTAAAAGGGGATTTGTTGTTTGCTTGGTCAGCTTCTTTAGGCGCTTATATCTGGAAGGGTGATGAGGCCTGGTTAAATCAACATATTTTTAAAGTTGTTCCTAAAAACTTTACTGATAAAACTTACTTATTTTACTTACTTGAAAAAATTGTGCAGGAACTTTATGCTAAAGCACATGGTTCAGGAATGGTTCATGTTACAAAAGGGAAATTTGAAGCTACCGAAATTCCCTTTCCTCCCAAACCTACCCAAGAAGCAATTGTTTCCAAAATAGAAGAACTGTTTAGTGAATTAGAAAAAGGCATAGAAAGTTTGTTTACTGCCCAGCAGCAATTAAAAACCTACCGGCAGAGTGTATTAAAATGGGCATTTGAAGGAAAGTTGACAAATAGTCTGAACTATGATTCTAATGATTTACATGAAGACTATGATTTAAATATTGCAGCGGAAGATGAAGCTGAATATCAAACTAAGAAAAATCAGGGTAATCAAAATAATCAAATAAATCATAGTTCAGATAAAGGGGAATTGCCGAAGGGATGGAAAGAAGTACTGCTAAAAGATGTCTGTAAAATTATTGGTGGGGTAACAAAGGGCAGAGACTTTAAGAGGAAAGAAACTATTCATTTACCTTATTTACGTGTTGCTAATGTTCAAGACGGTTATTTGGATTTAGAAGAAATGAAAACCATTGAAGTATTGCCCTCCGATAAAGACAAGTACAAACTTTTATTTGGAGATATTTTATATACTGAAGGAGGTGATAAAGATAAATTAGGACGAGGAACAATTTGGAGAAATGAAGTTGATGATTGCATTCATCAAAATCACATATTCAGAGCGAGACCACTTTCGAGAGAAGTTGACCCAAAATACATCGCCTATTTTTCACAAACCAGGTCTGCTAAAAACTATTTTTTTAAAAACGGAAAACAAACAACAAACCTTGCTTCAATAAATCTTACAATCTTATCAAATCTTCCGTTACCACTTTGTTCACTAAAAGAACAAAACAACATTGTTCAAGAAATCGAAAGCCGCCTAAGCGTTGCCGATAAAATGGAAGAAAGCATAACCCAAAGCCTGCGACAGGCAGAGGCTTTGAGACAAAGTATTTTAAAAAAGGCGTTTGAGGGGCGCCTAATTTGATCCTTGAAATCAAGATTATGAAACATTTTTTTTTGAAGTATTTGAAGTTTCTGATTGAGCAATTACAGAAAATTTATAATAAATATAATGAGGGTGGCGAACCCCAGCTCCCTTATGTTTCCCTTTCACCGGTTAGCAATGCAGATATTAGTAATGATTATAAAAAAGCATTGGATTGGGCACTGGAAAATAGGAAAGAGAATGATATAAAAAATATTGCCTTAACAGGACCTTATGGTTCAGGGAAAAGCAGCATTTTAAAAACTTATATTAAAGAGTATTCTGGGAAGGATTTACATTTTTTACATATTTCGTTGGCAACTTTTAAGGAAGAAATAGAAACAAGTGATGAGCCAGTGAAGGGAGATTTATTAAGATTGATTGAACTAAGCATTTTGCAGCAAATCTTCTATTTTGAAGAGGACAAGAAAATTCCTGACTCTCGATTTAGAAAAATTAAGAACTATACAAGAAAGAATTTATTAATCACAACGGCTATTTTTTTTCTTGTAACTGCTGCACTGGTTAATCTTATCTACCCTCAATTATATGAACATCTTTTGAACTTTGAGTTCAAGATGGAAGTTTGGAAATATTTGCGGTATTTATCGTTTTTTGTTGTAGTTATCTCTTTTCTTGTAATTATTTTTAGGTCAATTAGGATGATTAATGGAATTAAAATTAATAAGCTTAATATCCAAAACGCTGAAATCAGTATTAATGAAAATGTGAATAAATCAATACTTAATAATCACCTTGATGAGATACTTTATTTTTTTGAAGTTACCGATTACAATGTTGTTATTATAGAAGACTTGGACAGATTTAAGCAAACAGAAATCTTTACCAAATTAAGAGAAATCAACCTTCTAATTAATAACTCCAAAAAAATAAAAAAAGAAGTTGTTTTTATTTATGCGGTAAGAGACGATATGTTTAAAACAGAAAATGAACGCACTAAATTCTTTGACTTCATAATTCCAGTTATTCCAATTATTAATTCTTCAAATTCAAGCCAGAAATTACTTGAAAAGCAATCAAAGTATAATTATGACCTTTCAGAAAATCTTATAGATAGTATTTCTCTATTTATAGATGACATGAGACTTCTGAATAATATTTCCAACGAGTTTTATCTCTATCGTCAGAAACTAAACAAAGGACTTAGCCAGGATAATTTATTGGCAATGATTGTATATAAGAATATTTTCCCTTCTGATTTTACCTTGTTAAGTAATAGTAAAGGAGAGTTGTTCAAATCAATCAATAATAAAAATAATTACATCCTTGAAAATATTTCAAAGACTAATGAAAAAATCAATGGGGTGAAAGAGGAAATTAAGAATTTAGAAAATATAATAATAAAGGATATTAAAGAATTACGTTTTCTTTATTTATTGTCATATATACCTCATCTACCAGGCTTTGTTTCATTTAGCATAAATTATGGTGCAAAAACTATTGATGATATGGCTAATGATGAGAATTTTGAATACATCATTAATAATAAGGCAACGTACAATTTCTTTCAAAGCTACAGTCAACAAAATAAGGCTTTACCGATTCAGTTCATTAAAGTAGAAAAACAGCTGGATAGAAATCGCAGTTATGTTGAACGAAAACAAGAAATTGAAGATCTTCAAAATAATAAAATAGATTTATTAAAAAATGAATTAAAAGATTTAGAGAAAGAAAAATCTCACATAAGGAATTTAAGAGTCCGAGAATTAATAGATAAGCAGATTGAATTAATTCAGATTGAAGATTCAAAGCAAAAAAATTTAGTAAACATCTTGCTGAGGAACGGATTTATTGATGAAGATTACCTTGATTATATTTCAATTTTTTATGAAGGCAGTATTACAAAAGATGATCATCAATTTCTCATTAATGTAAAAAGTCAAATTGCAACAGATTACAATTTCAAACTTAACAAAATTGATAAACTAATTCAAAAAATCAATCCATTTGAATTTGAAAAAGAGTATGCATTAAACTACAGTTTATTAGATTATGTATTAAATCAACCCAAGAATGTTAATACAAGAGACAAAATATTTAAGAAATTAAAAGATGAATCTGAGTCATCGATGAGATTTATTGACGGCTTTATTGATATTGGAGAAAATATTGAACTTTTTATAGTCAACCTTATTGAGAACTGGCCTCAGGTTTGGCAATTTTTAGAAAATAAATCAAATTTTACCGAGGAGCGGAAAGATGACTATTTTAATTTAATTATAGAATTTGCAAAAGTAGACGATCTAGTAAAATTATATGAAAACCCCTTTTTTAAGAAAAGGCTACTCCAACAAAGGGATTTTTTAAACATTATTCCTAATCGGCCAAGACTTAAACAGATAGTTGAATCATTAAAGATAAAATTTGTCGATTTAGATATTAATCAAACGCCAAAGGAACTCGTTGACTTTATCTATGAAAAAAATTGGTACGAGATCAATATTTCAATGCTTAGATTTTTGTTGCAATTAAAAGATAAGTTTAATGAAATTGATTTTGGTACTCGAAATTATTTTGCAATCAAAAATTCTGGATGTGATAATCTAGAGGATTATATAAATTCAGATATCAATACTTATGTTGATAATGTTTATCTCCGCATTGATGCTAATGTTAATGAAAATGAAGAATCGTTAATTGAGTTACTGAATAACGAAGGCCTAACTGTAGAGAATAAATCAAAAATTATAGCTCAAATCCAAACTGTAGTAAGTGTGCTTTCCACTATAGATGAATTGGAAATTAAAAAGCTCCTTGTACAAAAATCAAAAATTGCTGCTACATGGGAAAATGTTTTTAATTATTATCAGAATGTTGAAAACGAATTTGATCCGGTAATAATTGCTTTCCTTGAAAAAGATGGGGTTGCATTAGAATTATCTAAAAAGAAAATTGAGAAAGATGTTGAAGGAGAAAAAAAATACATAGGATTTATAACAAAATTATTAACTAATGATGATATTAGGAATGAAATTTACCAACTACTCTTAAAGTCCATACCGTATAGATTTTCAAATTTAGATTTTAGTCAGTTATCAGAGGAGAAAGTAAGGTTATTATTAAATAACATTTTAGTTTTTAATCTAACGAACTACAAACTTCTGAAGGACACTTTTACAGATTTACACATAATATTTCTGGAAATTCATAAGGGTGATTTTATCAAAAATATTTCTGATTATGAATTAGATGGTAAAGATATTTCTCTAATACTATTCTCAAACGAATTATCAGGGCCTGAAAAAAATAAAATAATAGAAAATGCTGATGAGAGCCTGTTTTCCACAGACTTAAATTCATTAAGGGGAATTGGTGAATTAATTTTAAAAGATAATAGTTTCAGGGTTAGTGATTCTGTTCTCAATCTTGTGATTGTTAATAGTGCCTTGAGCATCGAACAGAGAATTCGAATATTTTATTGGAAACAGAATCAAGTTTCTATGGAATACATTGATGATTTTTTAAAGGCTTTAGGAGAGCCATATTCAGATATAACGATTAAAGGGAAGCGACCCTTATTCCCTAATTTAGAGTATAATCGGAAGCTTATTGAAGTTTTAAACTCGAGAAATTACATTTCTAAATTTGATTTTGAAAAAAAGGGAATTCGAATTTCAACATTTAGGAAAGAAACTGGAGAGGAAATTTGACTGAAAAAATAAATTATTTAATAATGACTAACAACAATGCCCCCTCCAGCATCGTCTCCAAAGTATGGTCTTTTTGCAACACCGTTCTTGATGATGGTGTAGGCTATGGGAAGGCTTTAGAGGTACCAGGTCAAAGTATTTTAAAGAAGGCGTTTGAGTGAAAATTAATATAAATTTTTAAATTTAAATATGTTTAAACTTTTAAAAGTTGAATTTGATAATCATCCAATTCTAAAAAATTTAAAATTAGAATTTGTCAGCAAAAGCGAGATCGACAATGAAACGCTACCTTATACGACCGTTATAATAGGACCAAATGGAACAGGCAAAAGTTATATTCTAAAAACTATTGCAGAAATATTTACTTACTTTAAAGATTTTCAAAAAGATCCGAATATATTCTGGTTAAACAAGTATGGTTTTAGTTTAGAATTTAAAATCGATAAAGATCTATTTGAAATTCGAACGGGTAGGTTTAAGATTTTTAATAAGCGTGGCGAGCATAGGAAAGTGGAATGTCTAATAAATAAACCGGCAGATTTTGAAGATTTACCCCAGGAGAAAAAAGATTTTTTTATAGAAAATGCTACAGAGATCCTATTGCCGGAAAGAATTTTAGTTTCGTCAGTAATGTTAACTGATCGTTTCATATTTCGCGATAGTAATCCAGATGATTTTTATCAGTATTTAGGTGTAAGAAGGAATCGAAGCACATCGAGTACCCAAACATTTGAAAAGAAGACTATAAAATATTTGTTTGACGCTGCTAGAACTAAAGAATTCAAAAATAATCTCTTAGAAATTTTAAATTTTATGGGGTTAGAAGAAAAGTTGACCATAAGCTATTCCATCAAATATAAGAACCTCTTTGAAAAACAAAAGCCCAGTGTTGAGAACTTCCATTTATTTTTTAATACGTGGTGGGAGGTGACAAAGGGTAAAAGAAATAAAGAAAATAAACCATGGGGTTTATGGTACTATGAAAAAATCAAGAATGATAAAACGAAAATTACAAATCTTTTAGAATTATTGAATAAAATAAGTGAAGGACTTATTCTTAAAAAGGAATCCAAAAGAGCTAAAGAGTTTGTAATTGATGTTTTTGACGATAAGCAAATTTTTGAAAGTTATTCTTTGATTGAAGAATTGATATTTCTTGATCTTTTAAGATTGGAAGGAATTAAAATAAAAAAGAAGGAAACAGATTCTTTTGGTGTACAAAATAGTAGTTCAGGAGAATACCATCTACTAATATCTTTATTAGGAATTTTTTCAAGGATTCAATCCAATAGTATAGTCCTTATTGATGAACCTGAAACAAGCTTACATCCGAATTGGCAAATGAGGTATATTAATGAACTAAAGAAAATGTTTAAGAAATATGCTGATTGCCACTTTATATTAGCAAGTCATTCGCATTTTATAATCTCCGATTTAGAAAATACCTCATCATCCGTATTAGCTTTAAGAAGTACAGAAAATGTTTCAGCTAAACTGCTGAAGGCAAAAACGTATGGATGGTCAGCAGAAGAAGTGTTGTATGAAGTCTTTAAAGTGAGGACAACTAGAAATTCATTTTTAGAGTATGACTTAACAAAACTTATTTCAATGGTAAATAAAAGCTCTGCTGAATTTGATGAAATTAGGAGAATACTTTTAAAAGTTGAAAATCTAGTTTTAAACGACTCTGACCCCTTAAAAATCATTATTGAAAAAGTTCAAAAATACCTAATAGAAAACAATGCTTAATATTACCCATCGTATTTGTCTTTCAAAAAATTCTAAGAAAATTATCAAAAAATATTGGAGAAATAGACGTGGGGTTTTAGATGCCCACTCGTGGAATTCAATAAATAATAGAGTTAAGAATGACATCTCTAAAAAATCTTTGAAAAATCAGGGATTTAAATGTGTTTTCTGCCAGCGGTATCTCTATGGTCAAAGTCCTGAGCTGGAACATTTTGCCAATAAAGCTTTATATGCTCGATTTTCATTTAATCCAATAAATATTTTTTATTCATGTCATTTTTGCAATTCTACAGATAGGAAAGGAATACTTAATACGATTTTAATTTACAATAATAGATACGACCAATGCATGTTTTCAATACTTCATCCATATTTAGACGATATTGATGCCCAACTTATATATCAAGATGAAGATAAGGTACTTTTTGATTGGCTATCTTGTAGCCAAAGAGCTCGAGACACAATAGTTTCATTAATATTAGATGATCCGATTATGTCTAATATCAGATCTAGGGATTTGCTATACCAAAGACTCAATCCTCTTACTTCCATCAGTGAAAATGAATTAATCCAACTTTCAATAGCGTATAAATGAACAACAATTCTACCTCCTCCATAGTCTCCAAAATCTGGGCCTTCTGCAACACACTTCGTGATGATGGGGTAGGCTATGGTGATTATTTAGAGCAGCTTACGTACCTGTTGTTTTTAAAAATGGCAGATGAATATAATAAGCCACCCTATAACCGTACCATGCCAATTCCAAAAGCTTATTCATGGGAAACATTGACCAATAAAAGCGGCGATGAGTTAGAGGTTCATTACAATAATCTGCTGCGCGAACTGGCAAAAGAAAAAGGCATACTCGGGCAGATATTTACCAAGAGCCAGAATAAAATAACAGACCCTGCAAAGTTGTATAAATTGATTGCCCTCATCAATGCAGAGCAATGGGTATTGATGGGTGTAAAAGACAAAGGCGATATTTATGAAGGGCTGCTGGAGAAAAATGCAGAAGATACCAAGAGTGGCGCCGGACAGTACTTTACGCCAAGGGCATTAATTAAATGCATGGTAGAATGTTTACGTCCCGAGCCAATGAAAACCATTGCCGACCCTGCATGTGGTACCGGTGGTTTCTTTTTAGCCGCTTATGATTTTATTACCGATGAAAATAATTATACCCTCGACCAGGAGCAAAAGAAAATTCTTAAGTACGATACCTTCTTCGGTAACGAAATTGTAGCAGGTACAAGAAGGCTTGCGTTAATGAATTTGTTCCTGCATAATATCGGGGATATTGATAGCGACCATGTAATGATATCTCCTAACGATTCATTAATTGCTGCATCAGAAACAAGATATGATTATGTATTGGCCAATCCGCCCTTTGGTAAAAAAAGCAGCATGACCTTTACCAATGAAGAAGGCGAGCAGGAAAAAGAAGACCTTACTTATAATAGACAGGATTTTTGGGTTACTACCAGCAACAAGCAATTGAACTTTGTACAGCACATAAAATCAATGCTCAAGACAACAGGCTTAGCCGCAGTTGTTTTACCGGATAATGTTTTGTTTGAAGGTGGCGCAGGCGAAACCGTTAGAAAGAAATTACTGGAGACAACTGACTTGCACACCATCCTTCGTTTACCCACAGGAATCTTTTATGCCAATGGGGTAAAAGCAAATGTGTTATTCTGGGATGGTAAACCATCAAGCAAAAATCCATGGACAAAAGAAGTATGGATATATGACTACCGCACCAACATTCATCATACCTTAAAAAAGAATCCTTTAAAGCTTGATGACCTTAAAGATTTTATAGAATGTTACAACCCAACGAACAGGCATAAACGCAAAGAAACATTTAATGCAGATCCTTCGACAGGCTCAGGACCCGAAGGCCGCTGGAGAAAATTTACTTATGATGAAATCATCGCAAGAGATAAAACATCTTTAGACATAACCTGGCTTAAAGATAAATCGTTGGCTGATTTGGATAACCTTCCCGATCCTGATGTATTGGCGTTGGATATTGTTGAGAACCTGGAAGCAGGGTTGGAAAGTTTTAAGGCGGTTATTGCGGCTTTGAATAAATGATGTTAATGAAATAAAATGAAATAATACTATGGCTGAAGTATTTGGAACATTTATTTTAAGGTTAGAAAATCAAAACTATATCGGGGAATTTTTTAATAATCACATAAATGATTTTATTCCTGAAATCATAACCGCTAATCAACTTAATGGGCCTTTTGCTGGGACATTCAATGTAAGTTGGCAGGAAAACAGTAAGCAAAGTCTAAGAGTAATTGTGAAAATAAATTTTTAAGAAATGTATTCAACAGGTAAGATCATAAAGATCGAAACATATATGATGGAAGAATATAAATATTTAAGTCATATGTGGTTAAGAATATATATCAACAAAGGGTTTACACCAATAATTACCCCTTTTTTCGACTTTATGAATATTTTTCAAGGCGATTCCAATGAAATTGAAAAACTTTTAAATTCTGAAATCGAATGGACACTGCTAAATTCCAAAGATTCAGCACATCCATTTTTGAGCGAACGTAAAGATGATTTTATTTATGCTTCAATACGAAATATAGTTTACTCGCAAAGTTACATACTGAATAAATGTTTTGAGTTTAAACAGATCAAATCGATTACTTCCGAAACAAAATATAAAAAACCTCCTTATTTGATTATAAGTTCTGATTCTAGTTCTCCAATTAGAGTAAAATGGACTACGGCATTAGATTTATATTGCCTTTCACCCGGTAGTTTTATTTTATTAAAAAATGGAAATATTTTTTTATTTCGTCATAATCGATCTTTTTATGAAAATGTTTTTTTTACAGACATGAATAATCCTTATAGGCATGAAGAATTCCGAAAACAACACTATAATCTTTACTTAAATAGTTTACCTGAACCTTCCGAACCCAGATATACCCGTGATGATATTATTAATGATGCATTTGAAGGAGATCCTTCTAATCTTTGGAATATAGACTAATGGAAGCTACAATATTAAATACAGAATATAAGTACAATGATTTCAATCCCTTTATTGGGTTGTTTATCAATAAATACCCATATTACCTAAAAGTAAACCAAACATTTTTTTATACCCTTACCCGGTTGCCTTCAACGGAAATTGAAAGGCTCATTGGAAGCGAGATAATTTTTGAATATTTAAAGCCCGGGGAGCCTTTAAATAATGGTACTCATGATTTATGTAAAATTCAAAATGGTTATTTTAAAAAGTTGAACTTTGACTTAAACTATATCGAAAACAACTTTAACGGAATTTCATTTTCAGCAGTTACGAAAAAAGAATTTTATTATAAAAAACATGAAATTATTCCCCAGCATTTTTGCTATAATCCTCGGATAAAATTTTATTCCAACTCAACATTAATCAGTGAAATTTGGATTAACTCATTAACCGATTTCTATTTGGCTTTTTTAGAAGAGATAAATATATATAGGGTTAATGGATGCGCCTGCGTTGCCTGCTTAGATAGCAATGCAGATAGAATAGAGAGAAATATTGACCTGCGTGTTGAAGTCAAAAGTATAAAAAATCTTAAGCTAAGCAATAAGAAACTTCTCAAAAAAATTGAAGACTTGTACGATGATAAAAATGAGCAACATCAATATGGAAGTATCTATAACATGAGTTATCCATACTCACCCAATATTGATTTAATCAAGGAAGTAAACGATTTGATTAAATTAGCGCAAAATTAAGTAACACATTATAGAGTCTCCCACAACCGTGGTTCGTGCCCTCACGAATCACTTCAACAATTCCGTTTCGTGATGGAACGAACCGTGGTGAGAGGATAGTTGAATACCGAACATTTATTTATGAACGAATGATGAACTAGAATGAAATTGTAAAAAACTAAAACCAAAATAAAGTGAATATTACATTAGAACAATTCCAAAAAGAAGTTTCTGCAGTCAATAATGAGGTAAAGAAGCATTTTGAAAAATTTGAAACGCATAAAAGGCAATTAATTACTGATGGAATTGTAGATATCCAGGAGTACTACAATTCTAAAATTAAAATCATGTGGCTTTTAAAAGAACCTTATTGCGATAAAGAAAATGGCGGTGGTGGTTGGAGCATGACAGATGGGCTCTTAATAAGGGCATCAGGAAAAAAGAAAGATTCATCCGGCACATGGCATCCAATTATTTATTGCTCACATGGCATTCTCAATAATTATATGAAATTTAAAGAAATCCCTAAAATTAAGAACAACTCTAAGGTTAGCTTAATTCTAAAACAGATAGCTTTTGTAAATGTGCAGAAACTACCTGCAAAAACAACAACCTCTGACAAATCTTTAAAGAAAAGCTATGAGGAGCATAAAGAAATTTTGTTGAAACAGATTTCAATATATCGACCAGATATAATTATTGGAGGTGGCACTTTAAATATGATTAAGGAAGATTTAGAAATCAAAGCAGAAAATGAATTAGAGTTTGGTCATTTTTTTAAAGGAAAACAATTGTTTATAAATACACGTCACCCGGCACAAAGAAAAATAAAGCGAGAGGAATATATTAATAAAGTAATTGCCAGAGCGGAAAGTTTTAAAGAGATATACAACTGATAAAATTTATGCGGAATCTAAAAATTACAAATAAAAGAATAGAATTTGAAGCACTTGAAAATGTTCCTGAAGAGTTTCAATTTGTTGAAAGCATAGCCAGGCAAAATGCAAAAACTAATGCTGAAGTGAAAGAATTTTATTTAGAAGGAGTTAAGGCAGCAACAGAACTAAAAGAAAAATGTTCCGAAGAAATTTATAAAAATACGCTTTTGTGGACAGTTCGGCAAGCGATTATAGAAAAAAAGCAGAAGTAACTTTTCGATTTTATTTTCAATTAAATTTCACAATGAAACTTCCCTCTGTTGGCGCGAGCATGTTTCGTAACGTTAGCGCAAGTTTGGTAGCATGGCTTTGTGTGTTGGCTATACTTGTGCTATATCGGAAAGATTGGTTTTATCAGGCTTGAGTTATTATGCAGTGACGCAAGTAGGCCGGGCCAAGGCTAAGCCTCATACTTGCGCCATGGAAGAGGTTTCCTTTCTTTCGCAATCCCAAACCAACCGGAATCTCTTTGATGTCTGGGCTTGAATTATTATGCAGTGGCACAAGTAGGCCGGGCTAAGGCTAAGTCTCATACTGCGCCATGGTAGGGAAACGCACGAAAGCATCCCTGTTTTAATTATTTTCTATCGGTCGTTAACCCTGGTAATAAAATGAACCCCCGTCATTTTACTCATCCCTCTGTTGGCGCGAGTATGTTCCATCTTATCCCGATTATAAAAAAGTAACCTTAGCGCATTTTGGTAGCCTGGCTTTGTGTGTTGGCTATACTTGTGCTATATTGAAGAGATTGGTTTTATTAGGCTTGAGTTATTATGCAGTAGCACAAGTAGGCCGGGCCAAGGCTAAGCCTCATACTTGCGCCATGGACGGCAACCACCCTGGTTTAATAGTGGCAAATTCAGCCTCCGTGGGTGTTCCCTTTCTTTCGCTATCCCAAACCAACCGCCGGTAAGAGCCGCAGCCTGGTCTATGACCAACGGCTAACCATTGTAACGTTTCCGTTTTTGTTTCATAAAAGGTTTTATCGCAACAGAAGTAATAGCTTTAATATGTTGACCCGCAAGGTTGCCTTGGCGCAAGCGCTGTTGGCGAAAGTTTGGTAGCCTGGCTATGAGTGTTAGCTATACTTGTGCCATTTTGGAAGGATTGATTCTATTAAGCTTGAGTTATTATACAGTGGCACAAGTAGGCTGAGCTAGGGCTAAGCCTCATACTTGCGCCATGGAAGAGAATTACTTCATCGCCTGAAGATATATCCCTGGCAGGTTGCTCCTCAGCAGAGCCTGCTTATGTTTCTATCTTCAAATCAAATGTAAAGCTATTTTAGTATTAACCTTTAAGTGTACTTTTATAGCAGGATTATTAATCACAAAGTGTAAACTTATTTTAGGACGAGACATTTATTTTTTTCTCAGGAACGTCTCCGGCACGGGACGTTCCGATTACAAACGCAACGTCCACTGCGTGAGACGTTGCTAAGAAGGAGTGGCACAAGTAGGCCGGGCTAAGGCTAAGCCTCATACTTGCACCATGGTAGGGAAACGCACGAAAGCATCCCTGTTTTAATTATTTTCTATCGGTCGTTAACCCTGGTAATAAAATGGACCCCTGTCATTTTACTCATCACCTGCACATACAAACCGTGGTGGTTAACTCCGGAAAGTACGATAATTCTTTTCCCGGGATTTTTAAGGATGACTTCTTTAACATTATCTGCTAACCTCTGATCCCGGTAGGAAGATGATATTTGAAATTGAGCATATTCAGGGTTAAGCGCCCTTAATGAATCCAGCTTCGCCGCCATCAAATTGGAATAGGAATCAAACGGCCCGTCAATTAGTTCCTGTGCACTTGCTGAAGCGATTAAGGCAAGTCGTTTATTCTCAAGCTCAGCAATTCCCGAGCCTTTGTAAGCGCTCATAAATCCCGGATCACTCTTTATCGCACGGTTAATCAAACCTGCTTTCCCGTTTATGGTTGTGGTATCCTTCCGGTAATTCATCGGCAAGGTTTTCCCGACCATATCGTTTCCCTCGAAATCAATTCCCACCTTCGGTATAGCCGGGAATTGATCTTTAACAAGGATCATGTCCGGGCGGTAAAATGTATTCAAATAAAGGGTGTCGTGCTGGTGCATATCCTCCTGGCGGATTTCAATGGCGATGAGGTCCGGCTTAAAATTGTCAATAATTTTCAGAAGGTTCTGAAAGGAATATCTCGGGTTTGTCTCATGCGCATTATGGATCGTCGGCAGCAGCAATACCTGTGTTTGCTGTGCAAAAAGCAGGTTGCCTGAAAGGAAGATGAAGAGAGCCGTTAGTTTTAAATATTTTTTCATAATCTAAATAAAAAAGGTTGGTATGTAGTCAAATCAAAGTGCCCTGTTTCTTAGGGAGTGCTTCTTGATTTTAAAGATACTGTTTTGATTTTAAGATGTAACAATGGAAACACTATCTAAAATTAACCCCTTCTTTAAATTTTTATGGTCTCGTAAGGACGTTTAAAATTTTTATATTGTAATTTTGTACCGATTTTATGAATACAACCCAACCATATAGCCAGGAAGAAAAACAGACTGACCAGTTAGTTGACGAGGGAAATGATTGTCAACTCGTAGTTTGGAATGACGAAGTGAATTCTTTTGACTGGGTAATTGCTACCCTGGTAGAAGTGTGCGGCCATTCGGCAGAACAGGCCGAGCAAAGCGCCATGATCATTCATACCAAAGGCAAATATGCCGTAAAAGAGGGCGCTTACGACACATTAAAACCAATGTGCGATGCTATCACAGAAAGAGGCATTGGAGCTACTGTGGAAGAATTTTCTTCAAGATAAAAATACCCGGTACCTATTTACCCATCCCGGGGTTTCCTTATTTTTTATTCCTCTTTTAAATTTTATTTTCGTTAGACAACAATGCCGCAATTCTTACCGAAAAATAATAATGATTTCCCTCCTGTTGACTCTGCAGACGAAGATGGGTTATTAGCTTTTGGCAGTAATTTTAAGATAGAAACATTGCTAAAAGCGTATTCCAGGGGAATTTTTCCATGGTTTAAAGAAGGAGAACTAATTTACTGGTATAGCCCCGACCCGCGGTTTGTATTATTCCCGGAAAAATTAAAAGTAAGCCACAGCATGAGGAATGTTTTTAATAAAAATCTCTTTAAATTTAGTATGGACAAAGCTTTCCCGCTGGTAATCAAAAATTGCAGGATGGCTAAACGGAAGGACGATCCCGGCTCATGGATTACCGATTCATTTGAAAATGCATATAACAATTTATTTTTACAGGGTTATGCGCACAGTGCCGAAGCCTGGCAAAATAATGAATTGGTTGGCGGACTTTATGGTGTGTTAATTGGAAAAGTATTTTTTGGGGAAAGCATGTTTTCTAAAAAAAGCAATGCGAGTAAATTCGCTTTTATAAAATGGTGCGAAGTCTTAAAAAAGAATGGAATTGAATTAATAGATTGCCAGGTATATTCCGATCACCTGGAAAGCCTGGGCGCTGAACTTATTTCCAGGAAAGCATTTACCTTGTTACTGGGAAAATTAATTGTTTAGCATGATTTTTTTATAAGGATACCGTTCCGCGTATTGGAATACCATGCCCCTGATATATTCATTTTCTGCATAAGGTGTCAGGCTGTATTTGATATTTTCCATTCCCTCGAAATCTGTATGAGCCGACAAATATCCCATACCATAAAATCTTCCTTTTTCAATCAAAACACAACTTTGTTCACCTGGTTCCAAACCGTCATCAACGAGTGCAAAAGAGGGCAGTTCATTTTCAAGATGTTGAATACATTTTTGGACCCTGGCATTGTATTCACCGGCAGATTCTTTTTGCACGCAAGCGCCTTTACATTTGTTTTCTAATAATTGCTGGCACTCAACTTTCTCAGCCTGCAGGAAGCAGAGTTTGGGGCAAAGTTCAAAAGTGTGCATGAGTTGTCGAAGCATGGTAAACCCTTCCGTAAGCTGGTTAAAAGTATAAAGCGCTTTTAGATTTTTTTTCTTTTTTTCGATACATAGGCGCAAATAACCCCTGCTATCTTCAAAAGAATACATTCCATATACCGGTTCAAATCTTTTCTGGCTGCGGTTTTGCTCCGGCCATAATTTTTTTATTTCGATGCTCTCCAAAATAAAAGCCATCAATTCAGTAGCTGTCTCCTGGTAAGTGATATGATAAATTTTCTTCAGGAATTCCTGTTTTTGTTTATTGCTTTTATTATTGGAAAAATGGCTGTTGACTCTTTTAGCCAGGTTTTTTGCTTTGCCTACATAAATTACTTTTCCCTTTTTATCATGAAAATAATAAACACCTGGATTTGAAGGGATTTTTTTGATTTCGGAAGCCGGAATATTGGGAGGAAGAAATTGTTCTTTACTTTTCGCTTTCAGCATCATTTTTACATGGCCATCGGTATCACTTTGTAAAAGGTGATGAAACAATTTTACCGTTGCCGCAGCATCGCCTTTGGCACGGTGCCTGTCCTCGATTTTAATTCCGAGATGACGGCATATTTTTTCTAACCCATATCCTTTTAACCCCGGTATTATTTGGCGTCCCAGCCGGATGGTGCATAATTTTTTACAATTCAGTTCATAGCCCGATTGTGCCAAATGGTACTTTACAAAAGAATAATCGAAATTTACATTATGGGCAACAAAAATTTTATCCTGCAGTAATTCGTAAAGTTCATCGGCAATACTTTTAAAATCCCGTTCATATTCTACCATTTCATTGGTAATGCCTGTTAATGTTTCTATATACTTTGGGATTGTATAAACAGGATTGAGCAATGTATGAAACTCACGGGTTACTTTCTTTCCATCCGTTATAAAAACCGCTATTTCTGTAATGCCATTGGCTGCTGCAAAGCCGCCGGTAGTTTCAATATCAATAATAGCGTATAGCAAAATAGGAGTTTTAGAAAAGACAAACTTACTAATAAAGTTAGCAAGATACTAAACCATGTTTGTATTACATTTGCAGGCTATTAATTTTTTATAAAAAATATGGAATTAAGTAAGAATTATATACCTGGAACAGTAGAAGAAAAATGGTACAATTACTGGAAGTCAAAAAACTATTTTAAAAGTGAACCGGATGAGAGGCCGTCTTTTACAGTAGTGATTCCTCCGCCAAACGTAACGGGTGTATTGCACATGGGGCACACACTTAATGAAACGGTGCAGGATATTTTGGTAAGGAAGGCCAGGATGAGCGGTTTTAATGCGTGCTGGGTTCCCGGCAGCGACCATGCTTCTATTGCCACAGAAGCCAAAGTGGTGGATATGCTGAAAAGAGAAAAAGGAATTGATAAAAATAATTTATCAAGAGAAGAATTTTTGAAGTACGCCTTTGAATGGAAAGAGAAATATGGAAATATCATTTACAACCAGATTGAAAAATTAGGATGCAGCGTTGATTGGGATCGTGTTTCGTTCACCATGGACGATCATTATTATAAAGCAGTGATCAAAGTATTTGTTGATCTCTATAAAAAAGGACTGATTTACCGTGGAGCAAGAATGATCAATTGGGATCCGGCTGCAAAAACAGCATTAAGCGATGAAGAAGTGGAATATAAGGATGTAACGGGGAAATTGTATTATATAAAATATATGGCTGTTCCGGATAGTTCCAAAGATGGTGACCAGGACGAGTCTTTCATTGTGGTTGCCACACAACGGCCTGAAACTATTATGGGCGATGTAGCCGTATGTGTAAACCCTACCGATGACCGTTATACGCATTTAAAAGATAAAAAAGTGATTGTTCCTTTGATCAATAAAGAAGTGCCTGTCATTTTCGATGACTATGTGGATAAAGATTTTGGTACCGGCGCTTTAAAAATTACTCCTGCACATGATATCAACGATTTTAATATCGGCTTAAAATATAACCTCCCGGTAGTGGATACTTTATCTGATGATGGAACTTTAAGCGAAGCCGCACAGATTTTTATCGGTGAAGACCGCTTTGTTGCGCGGGAAAAAATTTTAGATGCGTTGAGAGATAAAGGGCTATTGATAAAAGAAGAAGAGTATGCAACAAGGTTAGGCTATAGCCAGCGTACTAACGTGGTGGCAGAACCGAAAATATCTACTCAATGGTTTGTTAAGATGCAGGATCTTGCTCAACCGGCGCTGGAAGAAGTAACATCCGGAAGTATTAATATTCATCCGAAAGATAAATTTACGGCAACCTACAAATATTGGTTAGAGAATGTGAAAGACTGGTGCATCAGCCGCCAGCTTTGGTGGGGACAGCAAATCCCTGCATGGTATGATGAAGATGGAAATGTGTATGTGGGAGAAAGTGAAGAGGAAGCAAGAATAGGACAAGCTGCATCTGACAACCGGCCTCTGAAGCAGGATGAGGATGTATTGGATACCTGGTTTTCATCATGGCTCTGGCCGATAGAAGTTTTTAATGGCATTACCCAACCCGGCAATGAGGATATCAATTATTATTATCCTACTTCAGTTTTGGTTACCGGTCAGGACATTATTTTTTTCTGGGTCGCACGTATGATTATGGCAGGGAAAGAATATATGCATGAAAAACCTTTCGGCGATGTTTATTTCACCGGAATGGTGCGTGATAAATTAGGAAGAAAGATGAGCAAAAGTTTGGGAAACAGCCCTGATCTGCTCCTGCTCATTCATGAATATGGTGCAGACGCTGTTCGCTTTGGCATTATGATTTCTTCGCCGGCGGGAAATGACCTGCTATTTGACGAAAGTAGTTTGGAACAGGGGAAGTATTTCAATAATAAATTATGGAATGCACTGAAGCTGGTGAAGATGTGGGAAGAAAGAATAGAGGCCAGCAGTGATCAAATCGCTATTGCTGGTGAGCAGTTTGCCATCGAATGGTTTGCCAACCGGCTGAATGAAGTAAGAAATGAAGTAGATATTTTAATGAATCAATTCCGGTTGAGCGAAGCATTGAAAACCATTTATTCTGTTATCTGGGACGACTACTGTAGCTGGTTTCTGGAATGGATCAAGCCGGAATTCGGACAGGCTATTCACCAAAAAATATATGATAAAGCAGTTCATTTTTTTGAAGAATTACTACAGATATTGCATCCTTATATGCCCTTTATTACTGAAGAAATTTATCATTTATTAAAAGAAAGAAATGATGATTTAATGGTAAAACAATTTTCTGTAAAGCAGGAAGCTAAAAAGGAAATATTGCACCCTGGCACCAAATTGAAAGAAGTGATCAGTGCCATCCGTGATGCAAAGCAAAAAAACAAAATAAAGCCAAAAGATACTATTACTTTATTTGTCGAAACAGAGGACGAAACTTCTTATTTACCCATCAAAAGTATTTTATTGAAACAGGTAAATGCGCAAAATATTTTATTTAATCAAAAACCGGAGTCACACTCCATTATGCTGGTAGCCGGGAAAGAAAAAATTTATATAGAATCGGATACAGAAATTGATAAGGATGCTCAAAAAGAAAAATTACTCAAAGACCTTGATTATCTTAAAGGTTTCCTAATTACGGTTGACAGGAAATTAAGTAATGATAAATTTGTAAAGAATGCAAAACCCGAGGTAATTGAACTGGAAAGGAAAAAGAAACAGGATGCCGAAATAAAAATTGATATTATCCGCCAAAGTCTTTCTTCTTTGGAATAGATTCAAGCGATTAAAAATCCAATTATGAAAATAGTAAAGTACCTGGTTTTAATTCTCACTTTGTCAACAAGTGTATTGATTTCTTCGGCCCAGGAAAAACCGGTGATTACTAAGGTTCCCAAATTTAAGCCCCCGGTAGTAAAAACTTTCTTAGGGGAAAATCAAAATGGTCCTTCGGTCACACAGGAGGAAGCCTCCCGCCTGATTGCACTTCCATTGCAAATAAAAGATGTAAAAAATAATCTTTATGCTGTAAACTCTTACCAATTCCTGTACCGGCAGAAAGGTTTTCGGCAGGACGAAGAAACCGGCAAAAATGAGATTGTATTTACTATCAAATCAGATCGGTTTAAAGTTACCCCTCTTCCCGATATTTGGGTCAATAGTCTAAAAAATACTTTTCAGCCGGGTGAGGAATTGTATTTTTTTGATATAGTTGTAAAAGATAAAGAAGGAAGATTATTTTTTGCACCCGAATTAAAAATAGCCATTAAGTAAATGATTTCAATAAAACCTGCAGGCATCAGTGATCTGGAAATAATTAATCAACTGGCCTATGAAATATGGCCATCTGCTTACAGTGAAATTTTATCGATAGAGCAATTAGAATATATGCTCGAGAAGTTTTATTCACTTTCTTCGCTTCAGCACCAGGTTACTTTTTTAGGACATCAATTTATACTTGTTACTGAAAATGATACGGCAATTGGATTTGCTTCTTTTTCACCTCATAAAGAAATTGCTTCGGTGTACTATTTATACAAAATATATGTGCTTCCGCAACAACAAGGGAAAAACATTGGCAAACGAATACTCGACTATGTTATTGATCAGATAAAAATAGCCGGTGCCACATCACTTCAACTTAATGTGAACCGGAATAATAAGGCCCTGTTTTTTTATCAAAAACAGGGGTTTAAAATAATTCGTGAAGAAGATATTGATATTGATGAGGGATATTTTATGAATGATTATGTGATGGAATTAAACGTTTCGGATTGGACTGACCTCTAAATAAACCGCTATTGTTCCAAAATGAATTTTCTCATCAGGTTAAGTGCCATTGTTGACGTAACCTCAATATTTTTGTGGCGGCTAAAACGTTGCTGTATTTTTTGAGCAATCATTTTTTCTTTACTGCCAACCGCTATCCATACTGTACCTACAGGCCTATCAGGTGTCCCCCCATCAGGCCCCATGATTCCCGAAACCGCTATTCCATAATCGGTATTTAATTTATTCAAAAGCCCATTTAACATTTCCAAAACCGTTTCTTCACTAACGGCTCCAAATTTATTGAGTGTTTCATTTTTTACACCCAGCAAATTTTCTTTTACAGCATAAGAATAACTAATTATGCTTCCTTCAAAATAAGACGATGAACCTGGGACAGAAGTAATGAGACTTGCTATGGCTCCTCCCGTGCAACTTTCCGCTGTTGAGATCGTTTTATTTTTATTCAATAATAGTTTGCCCAAAACCACCTGCATAGTTTCATCTTCATTGGTAACCGTGTATTTCTTTACTAATTCTTTTAATTCATTGAATTGCCCGTCTATGACTTTTTGCGTAGCAATTCGATCAAACCCTGAAGTAGTTAAGCGTAGTCGTACCATTCCATAATTGGGCAGATACGCCAACTTGATTTTCTCTGGTAAATTTTTCTCAAAACCGGCGATCATTTCTGCAAGTGCCGATTCTCCGATACCTGCAGTGAGTATGGTTTTATGAATAATAGCAGGCAAAGAAAATTGTTCTTTCAAATAAGGAAGTACCTCATTCAATATTCCCTGCATTTCATAAGGCACTCCCGGCATGCTTATAAATATTTTTCCTCCCCTTTTAAAAATCATCCCAGGCGCAGATCCTCTTTTATTTTGTATCACTTCACACACATCAGGCACTTCTGCCTGTGCAAGGTTTACTTTGCTCACAGGTTTTTTATAAATAGTCTCGAATAAATATTTTACATTTTCCAATGCGCCTTCATTAAGAACCATTTTTCCTTCAAAATATTCACATAAGACTTCTTTGGTAATATCATCAGCAGTGGGCCCCAGGCCACCAGTGATTAAAATAACGTCTGCCTCCTTACTTTCAATATCCAACGCACGCCGCATATCTTCGGCATTATCGCCAATGGATACCCGTTTTTTTACGGCAATACCAATTTGATTTAATTGTTGGGCCATCCATGAACTGTTGGTATCTATAACCTGGCCAATCAATAGCTCATCACCAATAGTAATGATAGTAGCATAAATATTTTTCATGGCGTAAAATTAAATGTTTCCGGTTTCTGTTTTTCCATTTTTATCTGCTTCGAATTCCGGGTATTTTTAATCGGATCGGAATCTATTTTATTTTACCTTTCAGCATCTTACACTTTAAATAATTAATCTTGAAGAAATTACTCGTACCCTTCCTTTTATTATTGGTATTTAATGTACAGGGACAACACATCAATGAATCATTTAATTCTGCATTTAAAGAATTTGCTGGCAATTCCTTATTTACGCATTCTACGATAAGTCTTTATGTAATCAATACTACAACCGGCAAAACTGTGACTGATGTAAATACCAATATCGGGGTGGCTCCTGCCAGTTGTCAAAAAGTAATTACTGCGTCAACTGCTTTCGAATTATTAGGACATGATTATACTTATAAAACTACCATTGGCTACACAGGTAAAATTGTAGATGGAATATTAAATGGCGACATTATAATAAAAGGCAGCGGCGATCCTACTTTAGGTAGTTGGCGTTATCAACAGACCAGGGAAGATAAGATTATTGCAACATTTCAGGATGACATATCAAAGCAAGGGATAAAAGAAATTAAAGGAAATGTATATGCTGATGAGAGCTTGTGGAATGAGGAGGCTACCCCGCGTGGGTGGATATGGGAAGATATCGGTAATTATTACGGAGCAGGTGCCAGGGCAATTAACTGGCGCGAAAATCAATATGATTTATTTTTAAAATCCGGTAAAAATATAGGAGATGCTGTTGAAAGCGTGGGCACAAAGCCATCGTATGTAAGTGGATTGAATTTAAAAATAATGGCTACATCTGCAGGAAAAGGGACAGGAGATAATACCTATATTTTTATGCCGCTCAATGATCAATTCAGTTATGTAAGAGGAACCATACCTGTAAATGAAAATCACTTTTCCGTCTCAGGAGCCATGCCACATCCTGCTGTTCAGCTTGCATTAACACTGGAAGCCGCTTTAAAAAAATTACCTATAGAAAAAATTGCGGCTGATTACCCGGGGTTTCACAAGGCTAAGATGCCGGTACATATCTTTTATACCTATACTTCGCCGGTGCTGGACAGTATTGTTTTTCATTTTTTAAGGCGGAGTATCAATTTATATGGAGAGTCTTTAATAAAAACTTTGGGTTATGAAATGACTAAAATAGGTGCCACGGACAGCGGTGTTAATGTGATAAAAAGATTTTGGAAAGATAAGGGGATCGAGCCTTCCGCTATGAACATTATTGACGGAAGCGGCCTCTCTCCTGCAAATCGTATTACAACGCAAACATTAGTAACCGTGATGGAATATGCAAAAAAACAAAAATGGTTTCCTTCATTTTATAATGCCTTGCCCGTAATTAATGGTATCAAAATGAAAAGCGGATCTATCGGAGGTGTCTTATCTTATACCGGGTTTATTAAAAGTAAATCCGGTGAGCAATATACTTTCGCTTTTGTCATTAATAATTATGACGGTGACAGTCATTTAGTAAGAACCAAAATGTGGCAATTACTTGATTTATTGAAATAATTGATTTATTGCACGAATTATTATAGTTGTATCTTTCATTCAACATTTATCATAGACCATTACCCTAAACTTTTATCATTTAAATCAATAACATGTCAAACCAAAATTTAAAAAATCATGCCCGCATAGTTCCCGGTTACCATTATCTTTTATTTCTAATTCTCTTTGTGTGTCTTGTCATTTCTACCTGGAATATTTTCAGGGCCTGTAATCACCAGTCAGGTAGGCTTGTAGCAGTAGCAATTTTTGGGCTAACCATTTCAGCATTGTTGCTTGCCTGGTACACCAGGTCTTTTGCACTTGCAGCACAGGATCGCGCTATTCGGGCTGAAGAAAAATTTAGACATTTTGTACTAACCGGTAAATTACCTGACAGCAGATTAACATTAAAACAGTTGATAGCTTTACGTTTTGCGGAAGATGCTGAATTTATTTTACTGGCTCAAAAAGCAGCTGACAACAACATGTCTCCTGTTGATATTAAAAAAGCCATTATTAACTGGAAGTCTGATGAACACAGGGTTTAATGAAGCTCTGCTTTATTGTAAAATATATGTAACCAGGGTATTTGTACTAATCATTTCGATTTATAAAAGTATTTTTACGATTACACTTCATCGTTAATTTACTATCCAGACAGTAAATACAGTAGTTGTAAAATTAGGCAGTACTGCTCTTGCGCAGGGTAGCTGCTCTCCCTATCTTTGTTCCAGAAGTTGATTGATGTTCAACAAACATTAATCAAAAATCCAAATCCATTGAAAAGAACCATTTCCCAATCCAGGAAAAGCCAAATTAAATCCGATATCAGTCAACTTCTTTTTTTTTGAATTCAATGCCTTAGAAAAATATTAATCCCGATGAAAACCAGGTTATGAAAATAACCGCCAAAGTTTAAACCTGAAAAACCACAAAACCCGAGGATTAAATCATTTAAAAAGCTTCTGCATTTAATTGCAGAAGCTTTTTATTTTAAGCCATGTCATATGTAATCAATATGCAGAAGAGGTAGTTTTACGATTACACTTCATCGTTAATTTACTATCCGGACAGTAAATACATTAGTTGTAAAATTAGGCAGTACTGCTCTTGCGCAGGGTTACTGCTGTTTATATCTTTGTTCCAGAAGTTGATTGATGTTCAACAAACATTAATCAAAAATCCAAATCCATTGAAAAGAACCATTTCCCAATCCAGGAAAAACCATATTAAATCCGATATCAGTCAACTTCT